>JBBQRH010000105.1:0-12435 GCA_038215035.1 Gemmatimonadales bacterium
TCGGCCGCGGTCACGACGTTGCCGGCGCCAATCTGCTCGAGCACCAGTACGACGCGGTCGTAATCGCTACGCGTCACCTTCTTGCCCATCTGATAGTCCTGATCTTCGCGCCCCAGCTCCGTCAGCACCGGGTTGTCGCTCGCAGCGCGCAACGGCGGGGCAGCAGGCGGCGCCGGTGCCTGACAGCCAGTGAGGACGGCAAGAACACAGACGAGTGTGACCAACGCGGGCCGGTGCATATGTGGGCGACTGGGAAAAGGAATCTGGATCGGAGTCGTGCCTGGGTGCGCCGCGAAGCACTCCGGGATTCCCGGTGAATGATCACGCCTGCGCAACGCGGCCCGCATAGCGTGCCACTGTACAAATTTAGCGTCCGCTGCTCTCAGGGAAAGACGTGCGCCAGTGTCGGAAGTTGCAACAGTCCGCTCGAGAGCACGGTGCCGACTTCCGACTTGACGACAGTCCCACCGGAATAGATCCTGATCGTTGCTGTCTGTCCTACGACGCCATTCCGTCCGACGAGCGTGCTGCCGGTGAAGCCGATCCCGCCAACGCCGCTTGCGATCGTAATGTCCCGCGTCCACGGCAACGTAAATGTTTCGGTGGTGACTGGCGCGCCGGACGCTCCCGTGTACACGATCACAAGCCCACCGGTATAGGTGCCGGTGATCTCGTACTTCACCGTGCGCGCGTTGGACGCCGGCGGTGTGGTCGGTGAATCCTTGCCGCCGCATGCCACCAGCAGAAATGACGCGGTGAGTGCCGCGCCGAGATAGAGGAACTGAGAGCGCTTCATTGGATCGGTCAGTGAGTGGAAGCCGTTCACCCGTTCGGGGTGTTGGCTGTGACGTGAATGCGCCGCGAATTCGGGGCAGGTATTCGCAGGCGGGGTTGGTGAGGTTGTGGTGGTCCACGCAGTTCGCGCCGACTGCTGGGCCGACGCTCCGGCACGGCCAGGCGCCGCTCAGCGACTATCGACAATCGCTGCGAACCGAGAAAGACCAGAATCAGTCGACGCCGGCCAAGTCACCGGTTGAGTGCATGCCGAACGATCGGTCGCCATACACGAGACGACCAGCGTTCAGGGACGAGCGGCGGCACAACACTGCCGAGTGGCTGTTTTCTGGCTGTCGATCGCGCCACGCGGGCGACTCCTCTTGGGGAGCGCCAGCAGAACTTCAATCACTCCCGATCAGAACCGGCGCCCGAAGTGCAGTCCGGGCTCGAACAGGAAGTAGCGGTTCCATTCCTTGTCGGCAGGGGCGAACGCGGGCGGAACGTTGGTGTTGAGCGGCCACGCCGTGGCAGCGACGGACGGCTCAACGAACCAGTGATCCGAGAACATCGGCACCTGATATCAGGACGCGCAGCGTCGTGAAGAGCTGAAAGCCGTCCGGAATCTTCCGCCCGCTGGTGTCCGAATAGCGCTGCCACAATTGGGCGGCATGGGCCAGGGAATACAATCCTTTCCAGAGCAGGCGCTGGTACGCAACACCGACTCCGCTTCCACGGACGCGTCCAGGATACTCCTCGAGCTTCGAATATTTCTTCGGACCCCGCGGAATGCCCAGCGGTTCGGGGTACGTCCAAGTGATCGCTTCCAAGGAGATAGCGTCCGTTCGCGTCAGCCGATAGCCGAGGTTCAGCTGATAGAGCGACGGCCTGCCCGAGAAGAGACGGCGCGGGACGAACGTCGAGGAGCCGACGATGAGTCGCCGGAATGCGGGATCAGTGCTCGCACCTGCGGGGTGAGCAGTGGTCGCTTGCGTGACCAGCGATGACACCGACAGCGAGGCCGTCTCCGCAAAGGATCCCGTGATGACGATCCGGCGTCTGTCGACGTTTCATGATTCCGAAAGACATCATATACGTCCCTCGATTCGCGATCACAGTGTCCGGACGGACACCTGACAGCGTATGAGCATAAAAACGTACACTGTCCGGTTCAGACGGACGTGAGGGAGATGTCAGGTTCGGATACTGGTCCAGCGGAATCTGCGCCAGCATCGCCATCGTCTGACTCGGCCGACCGCCGGCGCGGCTGACACCATCACGCTCGTGCGCCGGGCGGGCGAAACGTCTTCTGTCGTCCTCGCATCACTTCTGACCGATGGCCCTCAGCTCATCGAACCAGTTGAACACCACGCGCAACTGGCGCCCCAGCGCCGGATCGGCCTTGATCATGATGAAGCTGCCGTCCGGGCTCGGCGACCAGTTGCGGGACTGACTGAAGTCGAACGGTCCGCTGAACAGCACCTGCGGCGCACGCACCACTCCAAAGCTCGGCCGCGTACGCACCGACACGGCCATCAGCCGCGTGCCGGCACGATACACCAGTTCAGTGCCGTCGGCCGACCAGTGCGCCTCCACGCCGCCGCGCGCCGACACCAGTACTGCGGCTCCACTGTCGGCGTATGGCCGCACGTAGATTTCGTTTGCGCCAGAGATGTCGGAGGTGTATGCGAGCCACTGTCCGTCCGGTGACAGCGAGGGCTCCCGGTCGTCGGACGGCGAGCTGACGATGACGCTGAGCGTGCTGTCCGCAAGACGGATGCGTCCGACATCGCTGCCCACCACTCCCGGCCGAGCGGCAATCAGGTCGCCGATCATTGTATTGTCTCGCGTCCAGACACGTGCGCTGAAATCATCGCCGCTGCTTGCTGCTGCGGCGCTGAGCACGGCGTGGCCGCCGGCTCCGGGTTGTGCGAGCATCCACGTCATTGCCGCGACGCCGGCAGGGAACCGCGCGAACGCAACGCGCGTCCCGTCCCACGACCAGATCGGAAGGATCGAGTGAACGCCGTCGGAGCTCAGGGGCGCCGCCTGGCCGAGCGCCGGGTCGATGAGCCAGATCCGGGACGGCCGCGGATCGACGGTCACCGCGATGCGGCGTCCATCGGGTGACACCGATGGAAAACGGTAGCCGCGCGGTGGCACGTTGATAGGCGTCTCACGACCGTAGCGATCCACGCGCACCAGCGTACGCTGAAAGCCGCCGGGCATGTACACCAGCGTGCCGTTCCGCGAGACGGTGAAGTAGCCAGGGCCACCACCGGGACCGCGAAAGGCTTCAAACACGGGAACCGAGGTACCAACGACTTCGCCTCGCTTTGCATCGAAGGGCACCACACGCATCCGACCTTCATTGTCGTCGAAAAGCAGCTGCCCCGTCGGTAGGTATCGACCTTGCCGGCCGGGTGTCACGATACGGATCGCGCCAGTGCCAAGGTCCATCACGCCGATACCGGAATCCGTGCTGATCAACGCGCGGTCGGTCCCGGGCAAGAACGACGGGAACTTCAGCAGACCGAGCGAGGCACGGCGCACGCCATCCGTCGGCACGGAAACGATCTCGCGAGGCGAGCCACCGTCAGCGCTGACCCGAAACAGAGAACCATCGCCTCGGGCCGCCAGGATCGTGCCATCCGTGCCCCAATCGGCACCAAAGTTGCTCGCGGGCAGAGGAGCAATGACGATGGGCGCACCACCGGCCAACGGTATCTTTTTCAGCGAGCCGAGCAAAAAGAAACCAATCCATGCATCGTCGGGCGAAAAGAATGGCGTGATCGCACCGTCCGTCTCCGGCAACACATGAGAGATCGTATCGCCGAGCGGTCGGAGGAAGAGGCGCGCCTTCCCGCTATCGTCACCCGCATACACGATGTACTTGCCGTTGTGCGAAATGGCGAGCGGGTATCCGTCAATCGCCAGCAACTGATCGCGCTCCAGCGGAATCACGGCGCGCGCAACCGGTGCGGAAGCAGTGCCGCTGGCCGATACACCGCGCATCACGAGCGCGCCGATCATGGCACCGCCGGCCAGCGCAAGAACACCGACCAGTAGCGGGTTCCGCACGCGTGATTGCGGCACCGAGGTTACCAAGGTCTTCGCTGCTGTCATTGACGCCGTGCCATCCGGCGACAGCGCGTCGGCAAACTGCGCGGCAGTCGCAAACCGATCCGCCGCCACGCGCTGCAAGGCGCCATCGATCGCCACCGCCACGTACTCGGGCACCGTCGGCCGCAGCCTGACGATCGGCGTTGGCGCGGTACTCATCATTTTCGCCACGATCAGCTGTGCCGTCTCGCCGGTGAACGGAGGTTCACCAGCCAGCATTTCGTACAGCATGGCGCCGAGCGCGAAGATGTCCGTGCGGGCGGTGATGTGTTTTTCCCCCATCGCCTGCTCGGGGCTCATGTAGTGCGGTGTGCCGACGCTCATGCCGGTGTCGGTGAGTCTCGGATCGACCGTGCTGCGCGCGAGCGCCAGCGCAATCCCGAAGTCCGCTACCATCACGCGATTGTCGTGCAGCAGCACGTTCTCCGGCTTCACGTCGCGATGCACCACGCCATGCCGGTGTGCGTAGTCGAGCGCGTCGGCTACTTCCTGCGCAATGCGCACGGCATCGTTCACCGGCAGTTGCCCCTCGCGCTCGAGGCGATCGCGGAGCGTCTCGCCCTCGATGAACGGCATCACGTAGTACACGCGGCCGTCCGCCTCGCCCGAGTCAAACAGCGGCACGATATGCGGATGCTGCAGGTTCGCGGTCGTGCGAATCTCGCGCAGAAATCGCTCGGCGCCGGTGCGTTTCGCGACGTCGTCGCGCAGCACCTTGATTGCGACGCGGCGATCGTGGCGGATATCGCGCGCCACGAACACCGTCGCCATGCCGCCGGCGCCGATCTCGCGCTCGATGAGGTAGCGATCGGCGAGCGCATCGCCAAGGCGCCCTGTCACGGTGCGCATCGTGGCCAGTGACCACGGCGGTGACGGCGGACGCGGCGCGCGGCCGCAGAGTGCGCAGGCTCGAGGAGCATGGATGGCGACTTGAAGTGACCACGGCACGTCATGACCGTTGCAACCTATGCGGCGGGCATTGCCGCGGCTGCGGCGCGACCTGCGCCGGCACCGGTCACGGCATGACTTCAGCTGATCCGGGTCCCGCTCCTACGTGTCGCGCCATGTAAAAGCCCGGCCGGGAGGTCTGTTGCACCCTCGGACGGTGGTCGGGCTCGACTTGGCCGACCAGTCGCAGGCTGGTCCACGCCTCGGGGTCGAGCACCCGCTCGTGGCGCAGCTTCGGCTTCCGCGCCGAGAACTCGCCCATGTGCCGCGCCAGACGTGCTCGTCGCACACGCCAGCAACGTCCACACTGCGATCAAAATTCCGACCCCGGCCCCGCGCCTAGCGAATCGAGTGAATTCACTCGGTGATCACGACAGCCACTCGCCACCCAAGCGCGTGTGCAATCCCGACATCGAACCGTCAGAATGCGATACCGATGTTGACGCGCGCCGTGGGCAGGATCGGGACGTCCAGCGGATCAAAACCAGCCGCACTGCCAAGCAACCGCTTCACGCCGAATCCGAGTACCGTGACGAAACGCTGCTTCGGGCCGAGCAGCCACTGGTAGCTGAGCTCCGTGCCGATGGTGCCGCGGACAACGCGCGTCAACGGCAGCCTGGTGTCGGGCCCGATGAAGCAGCCGTTCCTGCAGTCTGCGGCGCTGGCGGTTACGAATCCAGCTGTACCAGCGATGGAAAACCCTTCCAGCGCCTTCTCCAGCGGATAATACCGCGCCTTCACTTCGAGCGCGCCGTAGTTGTTGTAGTCATCGATCCCGGTGTAGCTGAAGCCCGCGCCGACGGTTGCCGTCGGGGAGATGACGGTCTCCACGTCGCCCGCGAAGTACAGGGCGAACACGGCGAACGGATTCATCGACACGATCGTCTTGCGCGGCTCGGGCGTCGCCGAACGCGTCGTGGTGTCGGTGGCCTGCGCCTGCAGCGCGGAGGCGACGCAGAGGGTAAGTGCGGCAAGCAGAAGTCGCGTAGGCATCCGGAAGCGCGGTTTGGGAATGACATCGACCTGCTACCAAAGTGCGGCCTGTTCGGTGGTTCGGACAGTCCCGGCGCAAGGCCGGGAGGCATAAACGACGGGAGGAATATCCACCGCCGCCTGCCCACCCATCGTGGCGCCTTGGGACACCCCGCCGCATACTTCCACAACCTTGGGTCAGGGCCCCATGACGACGCAACGATCGCGACACCTGCGCCCACTCTGCAGCGTACTCGTATCTGCATCCCGATGGAGGCTGCGTGAGAACGGCGATTGCCCTGTCCACCGTGCTGGGAATCTGCATCACCCAGACGGCGACGGCGCAAACCGACATCGCCAGGGCTGATGCAGCCATTCGTGCGTTCATGGACAAGGAAAGCATCCCGGCGGCGCACGTCACGATCCTCCGTGGCGACACGGTGATTTTGCAGCGTGGATACGGCTCGGCAGGAGCGAACGGACGAGTGCCCGATGCGTCGACGATCTTTCCGCTCGGTTCGATCTCGAAGCAGTTCACCGCCGCCACGATCCTGGCACTCGCCAACGCGGGCAAGATTCGGCTTGATGCGCGCGTTGGCGAGTATCTGCCAGCGTGGTTCGCCAACGAACCCGATCTCCGCGTCGCCCACCTGCTTTCACAGACCTCAGGGGTGCAGGATTTCCTGTGGCTTGAAGGCTATCGGCCGCTCGCCAGCGATCCAGGAACGCCGATCGAGGCCTACGTCGCGCTGGCGGCGGCCGCGCCGCGTCGTTTTCCCCCCGGCACGCGCTGGTCCTACAGCAACAGCAATTACAAGGCGCTGGCGCTCATCGCCGAACGCGTCACACGTCAGCGATTCGACCGCCTGCTCGCCGACTTGGTGCTCAGTCCGGCCGGAATCGAAGGCATCGTGCCGTGTCACAGCTTGCGACCCGACCAGTTCGTACCAGGGGGACAGCCGACGCCACTCGACGCCCGTGCTGCCGCGTACATCGGCGACGGCGGACTGTGCGCCAGTGCCGTGCCACTGTCGCGCTGGATCCGGCGTGTGCTCGCTTCGCGCGAAGGCAGCGCCACCCAACTCGCGCGGCCGAGTCAGCTCGCGGACGGGACGCAAGTGCCGTATGGATTTGGCCTCTCGATTCGTGAGTTCGGCAATCACAGGATGGTGTGGCACGGCGGCAATGTCGACAGCCACACCACGATGATTGCGTTCGCGCCAGACGAGGACCTCGGCGTCGTCATCCTGACCAACAAGGGATTCCTCTGGCTGACCGAGTTGATGCCGGCACTGCTCGGAGATGCGCCCGCCGCGCGCACGACGGCAACGGCGCCGTCACTGTCGGGGCAATTCGAAGACGGGCTGTTCCGCTTTGAAGTAACGCCCGATGGCGCCGCGCTGCGGGTGCACATCGACCTGATCGACACACTCCGGTTCATTCCTGCGGGGCCGCGAGAATACGTGGCCGAGACGTATCCGGCCACGTTTCGCATTCGACTGCCGGCAGACGGCTCGCACGACCGATTCGAGTTTGATTGGGGTGAGCTCCGCTCGTATGCTCGACGCGTGAAGCCGTAGGAGCTGCGCGGGGAAAATCATGCACCACCAGGCTCGTGGCATGCGGGCGCGCCCTGTAGTGACAAGCTCCCCTCGGCTCTGCCGGAGTGGCGGAGTACGCGGCAAACAGCCGCCGCCACCGTCACTGCGTTCGGTGATCCATTTTCTGAAACGCCATGAACTGGGCCACGGCGGCCAGCGCCTCCGGATCGGTGGTGGTGATCCGTAACGCCCCGCCGCGGGGGAGCGGCGTGAATGTGTAAGTGATCAGACGCCGCCTGGCGGCCATGACCGGTGCGCCTGGCACCGTCTGCATGTGAACGAACGCGGGGGTGCTGAAGTCCCCGCTGCCAAACGCCTTCGCGATGTCCTGCAGATGCGCGCGGATGGCGGCGATGCCGGCGGGATCGTCCGTATTGCGCTGGAGCTCGATGCGCCCGCCGTCGGGCAGGACGTCGAACTGGTGGGTGGAGGTGTACTGGTCCACGCCCATGGCCACCTTGCCGCGCGCCTGCACGGCAGCGAAGGCACTGTCGGTGTTGGCATGCGTCATGGTCCCGGCAGCGGTTCCGTGCATTTGCGCATGCATCTGCTCGTGACCTGCAGCGGCGGGCGCGGCGGCGGGCGTAGCGGGCGACGATGGCGCTGGCGGTCCAGCGCCCATGCCACCCATGCCGCCGCTCTGCAGCATCGCTTCATGCATGGCGGCCATGCCGCGATTCACCAGATCCGTCACTTCGGCGGCGTGTCGCTGCACCAGCGCCACCGTGGCCGAGTCGGCGGAGGTCTCGGTGACGATCACACCGGTTTTCGTCTGCTTGACGCGGCGGGTGATGTTGGCGCCATTGCGCAGCACGCCACGCAACGCCAGCGTCTCCATCGGCATGTTCGGATCGTGTGCCCTCCGAACGAGTTCACCGGTGGTGGTGACGTGTTCGCGCAGCACCTGCCGGAGGGCGGGATCATCCGATTCGGTGACGGTCCGGACACCGTTGGGCAGGTTGGTCACCGTTCGACGAAGCTTGTCGTGGTTCACCATCATCTCGTGCACGAGGCGCATCATGGCCATCGACGATGAATCACCGCCGCCGGCCATCATACCCCCCATGCGCATGCCGCCCGGCGGCTGGGCCTGCGCTGGCACCGTGGTGCCGACGACGGCGAAAGTGGCCAGCAGGGATGCTGCGCGAGCGTATGTCATCAGGTCTCCGGGTCGGATTGGCCGTGCGGCGGTGGTCTGATTCCTGCCGCACGGCAGGGCTCAGGCACCAGCGGGCTTTGATGTCAGTTACGGCACAGCGCCCGCGATGGAACCACCGTCACGTAGCCCGACATGGCATCCGCCGCGCCAACCGCCGCGAACACCCGCTGACAAAATACCCTGCCGCTCGTCGCCCGGCTGTCGGCGGACACCCGACAGCTCACACACGATACTGGTTGTGGTCGTCCTTCTCGATGACAGGTGAACTCGACTGATGTGGTCACATGCATCACCGCACGTCGGTGGCCGCACACCCTCGTCGCCTACTTCTCCGGTTTGCACCCGTCAAGCCACAGCACCGACGGTACCGGCGACTGGCGATAGTCCGAGTACGTGCCCGTCAGCCGCACACTTGTCCGCTTCTTCAACGTCAGTGCATACACCGACTGCCCCGGTGCCAGCACGCAGATGATTTCGGTCTTGAACTGCGACTCGCCCGGCAGTCGGACCGCCTTCTCTTCCCACGACAAGATGTCGAACTGCACCCGATACGTGTCGCCATCCCGGTCCACGCTCGCCACCGTTCCGCTCAGCGTGAAGGAGCGACCGGGGTAGCGCAACGGAATTTCGTTGGCATTTCGGTCGCGCTCCTTCGAGACGCGATCCGACAGCATCTGGGCCGTCAGTACCGTCGGCGGCGCCGCGGCGGCGGTGGCGCTCTTGCCCTTACTTGCCGCCGCCAGTCCGGCACGACCACCCTTCAGGTCCGCGAGAATGCCACACATTTCGGTGCGCACGTCCTCCATCTTCGCGCGCACGCCGCCGCGCAGGTTCGCGCGCAGCTGCACCGTGGTGACCTGCGCCTCAGTGGTTGCCTGTGCGACGAGCGGGAAGGAGCGCTGATTCGCGTTCTGCGGACTTTCGAGCAGCAAGTTGCCCGCCTCCGGCTCGGTCGCCAATACGTCGTACCCGCGCGCGAGCACGATGCCGCGCAGTTGATTGATCGCATCGGGCGTCGATAACTCGGCAACACTCTGCGTTGCCGTGAACTTGAGACCGGTGATCGGGTTTCCGTTCTTCGCAAAGGTCGCTTCGCAGGTCTGTGCAACGAGCGGTGTGGTGGGCAGCAGCAGAACGAGCAGCGTCGTGCGCAGAGACATACCAACTCCAAAACAGGGTGTCCGACAATTCGGCAACCGCGGCTACGGCCCCGGGCAGCGGAGGTCCCGGGATGCAGTCGGCGCCACGACCACGGCGGGTCGCTTCCGACTGCTCCGGATCCTTCCGACCGAGGGTAACCTCACGCCACCTGACCTCGCGCCCATGGTGCAGCCAATGGCAGGATTGCCGTGACGAACGGTGGAAGGAGGAGGCTGGATTACGGACGGCGAGTGCCGATGATCGCGCGTTTCGCGCCTCGAGTCACCTGGTCGCGGTGCGCCGATACCGATACTCGTGACGCCACACGTAGTCCTGGCCCGGCAGCCTGAACTCCTTCACACGATTGAAGATCGTGTCACCCAGCGTCACCGTGAAACGAAAATCGACGGACTTGTTGTCGTCCATACCGGTGCCCAGCAGCACCAGTTCTTCACCCGATGGCACCCGGCGGCGTGAGGCGATGCGATAGGTGGACTCGGGCGTGCCGACTTCACCCGACTCGACGCCCTCACCTTCAAGCCAGCGATTTCCGTCCATTCGCAGCACGTCGGTGGAGTAGATCGTGTTGCCGGGACCATCGTCATAGACCGTACGCTGGCGAAAGGCACCACTGGTGCCGATGGGTGAAATGTGCGACCACGAGGGAATGGTGCGATGACTGCCGTCAGAGTAGTCGCGGTACTCCAACTCGCCCTGCATCAGGCCAATCAGCGGCGCGAGTGGCGACCGCACTGGTGTCCACGGTGTGGCGAGGGCTGCCACGAGTGCACGGTCGATCCGAGCCCGGAAGTCTCCGATCGTTTGTGTGCCATCGACATCGGGGAAGACGCCCATGCCGAACAACGCCTTACGCACATTGACGTCGGTGCGCTTGAGCGGAATTCGAATACCCATGCCGCTGTTCGGCAGCTTCAGAAAGAGAATCTGGCCCGCGGTGGGTCCTTCGGCACTGCCGCCGGTTTCTTCACCGATCAGGCGCAGCTTGCCCGTGCGCGCGCCCATCTCCTGCAACACGGCCAGCAGCATGGTCGCGCCCGAGCCGTTGTGACGCCCCACCAGCACCGAGACGCGACCGGTGAACGCATCACGCGAGGGTTGGATCGTCCCGAGCGAGCTGCGTTCTGCAAACCAGCCGTCAGCGCGCTTGGTGAACAGTGATTCCGCCGGTGCGAAGATCTCAGCGCGATTGCCCCAGGTGTCAAACGCGGCACTGAGCGTGGAGTCGATCAGAATCGTGCGACGACGCACAGTCGTGGTGGGCTGCAGCGGGCGGTCGATCAGATACGTCACCAGACCATTCGACGCGTCATCGGAACCGCCGCCATTGTCGCGAAGATCGAGAATCAGGTGCTTCACACCGCGACGGCTGAGCTGAGCGAAGATCGAGGCGTAGAGCGAGTCGGCGTTGACCGGTGTGCGATAGTTCACAAAGCTGCGGATGGTCAACCGCGCGGTTGTCGCGTTCACCATCGCCAGCGTCGTGCCGGTGCGGAAGTCGATGTTCCGGCCGTCGCCGCTGAGCGCGCTCCACGCCGCAAATGAAATCGGTGCCAACGTCGTCGTGCGCCTTGCGCCGGCTGCATCGTTGAGTTCGAAGGTCCACTCACGCGCAAACCCGAACTCCACCGGCCAGTAGTGGTCCAGATCCGATCCCATCAGATCGTTGTCGCGCTCCAGCAAGGCGGCGCGTGCAAAGTCGGTGAAGCCGTCGATCGCGACAAAGCGAGACAGCTTCTCTACGATGTCCTTGGTCGGCGTGCCATTGATGCTCACGATTTCGGTGCCGTGAGCGATCGCGTTCCCGGCGCTGGTGTCGACGAACAGTCGCTTCTCGAACACCCGCACCCGGACCGGCAGGTGTGTCGCCGTCTTCGTCCGAAAGGACTCCAGCGCCGCCGGGTACTCGGCCTTGGTGTGGTTGCACCGGATCCTGGCCAGCAGCAGGGCAACCTCACGATACAGTTCGAGGTCGGTCATCGGTGTGGCGGCGCGGCGGCCAAGCCGGGCGAATGCGGTGTCCATGACGCGGCGTGGCACGTAGCGATCGTAGCCAGCGTGCACCTGCTCCAGCGCCTGGCGCATGAGCGTCACGTCAGCGGATATCTGTGACGGGCTGAGTGTGTGCGCTGGGTAGCTGGCGGCGGCCGCCTGGGCGCCGGCAGTTGGCGCCGGGATGGCGACTGCCAGAATGGCGGCCAGAATTGAGACAATGGCAAAGCGGACTGACGACACGTTCCTGCTCCTGTGAGAGTGACAAGAGCAGAGTCGTGTTTTCAGGGTCCCGCTGCGTCGCAGATCCCGCGAACCTCCCGCAATTACGGAAGTTGAGACGTCCCGAGGCCTTTTTGGCGGCGAAAGTCGGTCGGAGTCGCGCCTGTGAGGCGTTTGAAGACGCGGTTGAATGACGCTTTTGAGTTGAAGCCAGCGTCCAGGGCAACCGCCAGCACATCGCGATTGAACTCAGGCCGGGCCAATTCGACCTGCACGGCCTCGACGCGAAGTCGATTGATGAACTCGTTGAAGTTCTGGCCGAGCCCTTCGTTGAGGGCGCGGGAGAGGTAGGTGCCGTTGGTGGCCAGGTGCCTGGCGAGCAGCGGGGCAGTCAGGTCTGGGTTTCGCCACCAGCCAGCCTGCCTGACCTGTTCGCTCCAGCGATTGCCCATTTCCGCCCAGTCCGGCTGACGAGCGGCCTCCGCC
>JBBQRH010000106.1:0-12393 GCA_038215035.1 Gemmatimonadales bacterium
AACGCCATCACCTGCGCCAAGCCCTTCTTCGCCTGAATCGCCGTGATCGCCGCCGTCAACGTCGTCTTCCCGTGGTCGACGTGCCCAATCGTGCCCACGTTCAGATGCGGCTTGTTCCGCTCGAACTTTGCCTTGCCCATGCTGCGTTCCTCGTGTCCGTTTAGTGAATCAGTGCAGGCTTACGCCTTGTTCTTGTTGATGATTTCTTCGGACTTCGACTTCGGCACTTCTTCGTAGTGCGAGAACTCCATCGAGTACACCGCACGACCCTGCGACATGCTGCGAAGGCGCGTGGAGTAGCCGAACATCTCGGAGAGCGGCACGGTGGCGTCGATCACCTGCGCCTCACCGCGCTGCGTCATCCCGCCGATCCGGCCACGACGCGAGCTGAGATCACCCAGCACGTCGCCCATGTAGTTCTCCGGGCTCACCACCTCGACCTTCATGATCGGCTCGAGGATGATGGCGCCCGCCGAGCGCGCCCCGTCCTTGATGGCCATCGAGCCGGCGATCTTGAACGCCATTTCGCTCGAGTCGACTTCATGATATGAGCCGTACACCAGCTCGACCTTGACGTCCACCATCGGATAGCCGGCCAGAATGCCGCCTTCCAATGCCTCACGAATGCCTGCCTCGACCGGCTTGATGTACTCACGCGGAATCACACCGCCGACGATCTTGTCCTCGAAGACGAAGCCCTGACCCTGTTCGGCTGGCATGACGTTGATCACCACGTGACCGAACTGTCCCTTACCACCCGACTGGCGGACGAACTTTCCTTCGACCTTGTCGACGCGCTTCTTGATCGTCTCGCGATACGCCACCTGCGGTGCACCGACGTTGGCCTCGACCTTGAACTCGCGACGCATACGGTCGACCAGAATCTCGAGGTGCAGCTCGCCCATGCCGGAGATGATCGTCTGGCTGGTTTCGGGATTGGTCGCAACACGGAACGTCGGATCTTCCTCGGCCAGCTTCTGCAGCGCGATCGCCAGCTTGTCCTGGTCGGCCTTGGTCTTCGGCTCGATGGCGACGTCGATGACGGGATTCGGGAACTTCATCGCTTCGAGAATGATCGGATTCTCCTCGAAGCAGAGCGTGTCACCCGTGCGCGTGTCCTTGAGGCCGATCGCGGCGGCGATGTCGCCGGCACGAACCTCCTCGATTTCCTCGCGCTTGTTGGCGTGCATCTGCAGCAGGCGACCGACACGCTCGCGCTTGTCCTTGGTGCTGTTGTAGACGTACGAGCCGGCGTTCAGCACGCCGGAATACACGCGGAAGAACGTCAGCTTTCCGACGAATGGGTCGGTGGCAATCTTGAACGCGAGCGCGGCAAACGGCGCTTCGTCGGTGACGAAACGCTCTTCCTGCTGCTCGTCCTGACCCGGCAGATGCCCCTTGATGGCGGCGACTTCAGTCGGTGCCGGGAGGTAGTCGATGACGGCATCGAGCAACGCCTGCACACCCTTGTTCTTGAAGCTGGCGCCACACAGAATCGGCACGATCGCGTTGGCGATGGTGGCCTTGCGGATGCAGCTGCGAATCTCGTCGACCGACAGCTCCTCGCCACCGAGATAGCGCTCCATCAGCGCCTCATCCTGGTCGACCACGGCATCCAGCACTTCGGCGCGGGCCTTCTCCATTGCCTCGACGTACTCCGTCGCCGGCTCAACCACCGCGAAGGTCTTGCCCATCGTGGAGTCGTCGAACACGTACTGCTTGCGCTCGATGACGTCGATGTGACCTGTGAACAGTTCGCCGGAACCAACGGGCAGCTGGAGCGGGTAGGCGGCCTTGGTGAGGCGGTCGCGAATCATCGCAACGCAGCGCTCGAAGTTGGCACCGACGCGGTCCATCTTGTTCGAGAAAATCAGACGCGGCACGCCGTAACGGTCCGCCTGACGCCACACCGTCTCCGTCTGCGGCTCCACGCCGGCGACGGAATCGAGCAGCGTGACGGCGCCGTCGAGCACGCGCAGCGAGCGCTCGACTTCGACGGTGAAGTCCACGTGACCAGGCGTGTCGATGATGTTGATGCGGTATTCCGGCCCTTCACCCTTTTCATGGCTCTGGCCGTGACGCATCCAGAAACAGGTCGTGGCGGCGGACGTGATGGTAATGCCGCGCTCCTGCTCCTGCTCCATCCAGTCCATGGTGGCGGCGCCATCATGCACTTCGCCGATCTTGTAGCTCTTGCCCGTGTAATAGAGCACGCGCTCGGTCGTCGTGGTCTTCCCGGCATCGATATGCGCCATGATGCCGATGTTGCGGTAGTACGTCAGCGGTGTCGTGCGAGCCATGCGCGGAAACCCGTCTCAGATGAAGCTGGAAAACCAGTTGAGTCCAACAAAAAACCGAATGGATCCAGGCACCCCGGTGGGGCCGATATCCATTCGCTGCCGCCGGGTACACGCAACGGCGTGGGGACCCAAGGCGCGCCGCCAGAGGCGACGTCTCATTTGTCGAGTACTGCGGCAGCCACCCGGCGCCAGCGAACCCGTTGTGCGAGACAGAACGCGGAAATTAGTGGTGAGAGGCCTCAAGTCAATGCCTGACAGTCACATGAACGAGCATCAGCGGCATTGACGGCGGCGGCTCCGCCGACCGGCCAGAAACCGGAAGTTCCGGCCAGACCCAAGGCGTCACCCAGCACCGTGGCGCGACTAGCCGCCGAGTACCCGGGCGAGGTGACGCCGCCAGCGCGCCGCCTTTTGACGGACCAGCGGTCCTGACGGCGGTCCGGCGGGCTCTTCGGCCGCCAACGCTTCCCTTCCGTGCCCGAGCGCCCACGGCCAAGCCCCTTCGGCGCTGCCGAGCCCTGCCATTGCGCGACGCCACCAGAACCGTGACCACAAGACGGATGGACTCGATGCAGGCGAGAAGAACGCGCGCACGATCCACTCGCGCTCCGTCAGCCCGCGCCCACGCTCCGGCCGCCCCCGAAGACGATCGAGTGTGGCGCCGTCAATGCGGAGCGCCGTCAGCCGAGCCGCCGCCCAGAGTGCCCAGCCGACGGGTCGAGACGCACCGAGGTGCAAGGCATGCTGCGCGACCGCTTCCCACTCCTCCCCTCTCGGCTGCCAATCCGAGCTCAGCAGATGGATGTCGTGGAGATACTGCCAGCTGCCGACCTCCCCCTCGTGACTCCACGCCCAATGGATCGAGGCGTGCACGACATGCCAGCTCGCCGGTAGCACGTGGACCGTTCGAGCGCCCCAGCTGACCGGGTGTGCCCTGCCGAGCCAGACCGCTGCCTGCTCGGCAGCAAACGGGTGACCCGGAGGGAAGAGAGCCGAGTGAAGCTCCAAGCGGAGTCCGCCTCGCCAGTGCATCGGTGCATCGTGATGGTGCGACAGGTAGGTCTCGGGTATCGCTCCATCAGACCACCCGGCGCCTCGTAGTGCCGCGCGTGCAGCAGCATGCTGGGCCGGATCGACCAGCAGATCGAGATCGCCCATGCCGCGCACCGAAAATCCATCGGCGTGCTGCATCGCCAATGCCGCACCCTTCAACCAGAGCGCGTTGATGCCGCGCACCTCGAGCGCGTCGACAGCTGCTGCCGCTGCGTCGGCCAACTCCGCTGCCCTGAAGATCGCCACGCGATAGGCACGCTGCATTGCCTGCAGTGCGTCGTCCGGCACGGCGCCCTGTGGCGCATTCCGCAGCAGTCGAAAGAGCTGCGCCTCCGCCCGTTCGAACGACGCCAGCGACAGCAGCGTCGGCCAGTGGACGTCGTGCCATGGCAATCGTGCGGCCACACTCGCGCCACCATCGGCCACAGCGGAGGCCGCGAGCACGCGCGCCGACGGCGAGAGCAGTGCCACGGCGTCAGCAGACGTGAGTGGTGCGAGCATCCGTCGTCAGTACTGCGTCAGCGTGCCGGCGCGACGCGCGTGCTGCAGTGACAGGTGGAAGCAGAGCCCGCCGACCGCGACACCGGCGATTGCCCACCCAATGAGCTGCAGCACTTCAGGAATCACGGTCATCAGCGATTGGTCCTTCAGCAACAGCTGACGAGCAATCCGCAGCGCCGGCGTCATCGGCACCAGCGGCGCCAGTGGTGCAACACTCGACGGCAGGACGGTGACGGGGAAATAGACGGTGCCAAGCAGCGTGGAGACCGTCAGTACTGCCTGCGGCACGAACATCGACGAACGCACCAGCAGGACCAGCGCGCCCGCCACCAGGCCAACCCCCACGTACGCCACCGCCAGCAACGCCATGATCGCGCTGAACTCCACGATCCGGAACCAGGCGATGGTGCTCGTTGCCCAGATCCAGGCCGTCACCAGCAAAACCAGCGCGCGTAGTGCGACCCACCCAAAACCATAGGTCAGCAGTCCGCCGATCAGCGAGGGCCAACGCACTGGCGTGGTGAGCAACTGCTCCAGTGTACCCGAGGTGATGTATCCACTGATCAGCGACGGGATTGCCGACACGGCTTCGGCGATAAAAAACGATGCCACCGATCCGACGATCAGATAGGTGAAGTACTCGCTCGATTCGGACGCGATCGCCTTCGCCGCCAGCGGTTGCAACGCAGCGGCGACGAAATACACGGGCAGCACGGCAACCAGTACCGACAGCAGGCTGACCAGCGTCCGCGTGCGATAGGTGAGCATGCCAAGTGAGTACGCACGAGCGACAGCGAGCAGTCTATGCATGGCGCTGCGCCTCATCGCGCTGTCGGCGCGCGGCGGCGGATTCCAGCAGATCGGCCAGTGACAACGGCACCGGCGCAAACTCCGCCACACGCACGCCGGCCCGCACCAGCGCCTCGATCACGATCGGGGCCTGCGCCAGATCGGGCAGTGTCGCCACCAGTGTGACGAAATCGTCCACGGCTGGCGAAATCACATCCGTCGGGAGATGCAGCAGCACGCGCGCCCGCGCTTCATGCGCGGCGCTCACGCGGACGCGAACGCGCGCGCCACCAACGGCGGCGCACAACTGTTGCAGCGTGTCGGTGGCGACGATGCGGCCTTGCACCAGCAGTGCGGCGCGATCGCAGAGCTGCAGCGCCTCCTCGGTGCTGTGCGTGGCCAGAATTACCGTCGATCCGAGCGCGTGGCAGAGGGTGTCGCGAATGAACTGTCGCAACTCGCGTGCGGTCACCGGATCGAGGCTGCGCGTCGGTTCATCCAGCACGAGAATCGGAGGCTGCGTCACGAGTGCACGCGCGATCAGTGTGCGTTGTCTCATGCCGGACGAAAAGCTGCCCACCTGTTGCTGCCCGACGTGATCGAGACCGACCAGATCCAGCGCGCGATCCACTGCCACATCACGCTCGATCCCGCGAAGCCCGTACAACGACGCGAACAGGCGGACATTCTCCTTCGCACTGACACGCCAGAAGAGTGCACGCTCGTCAGCCGGCACGACGGCCAGCCTGGTTCGCACCGTCGCCGGGTCCGCCAGTGCATCGATCCCGTCGACGATCACCTGACCCGCATCTGGCAACAGCACGGTCGACAGGATTTTGAGCAGCGTGGTCTTCCCCGCACCATTGGCGCCGACCAGTCCAAAGATCTCGCCGCGCCTGACACGCACATCGACGGCGTCGAGCACCGCCCGCGGCTCCGTCCCCGGCAGACGTCGCAGTCGTCGGACGAGTCCGCGGTCGGCACGGAACGACTTGGTCACGCCGCTGAGCACGATCGCATCGGTTGCAGGAGTAGTCATGTCGTGGCAGTACCGTCGTGCCAGTCGAGCAATGCGTCGGTCACGGCATCCAGGCGTGCCAGATCGCGCGGGACGGCCAGATCGTACACGCTGCTACGCTGCGCAATGTCGACGCATCGGGTGAGCGCGTCACCGCCGGCAGCAGCACCGAGTAGCTCTGTGATCTTGCCATTCGAGAGCAGGGCCAGCGCCGCGGCGCGTGCACCACGCTCGGCGCGATCGACGGCGGCGGTGCCGGCAACGGGTGACAGCACATAGATGGCCGCGAGCGGCAGCGCGTCTCGCGCGGTGGGGCTGTCGATGCGCACCTTTCCCCACGCGTCAACGGCGTGCACTGCAGCTCCGACAGCCCGGGCGGTCTCGGCATGGAGGCGCAATGGCAGACCACTCGGAATCACCGCGATGCCGGTGGCGGTCGCGCGCAGTACGACTACGTCATCTGCGACCAGTGCGCACCCGCGCTGCACCAGCGCCAGCGCCAGCGTCGATTTGCCGGTGCCCGGGCTGGCGATGAACACGATCACGCCTTGTTGTGTCTGCACGGCACTCGCGTGAAGGCACCAGGCGCCGTCACGGTGCAGCATGAACGGGAGCACCACGCCGATCACATCGAGTGCCACTGCGTTACGATCGACGCCTGCCGGGGCGGCGTGTATTACACGGCGTCCGGCGGCAGCGAATGCAAACCGGCCGGTGTCGGATATCGCGATCTCAGGACCGGCGGTTCCCGCCGCCAGCGTCACCTCGACCCCATTGGCGTACGGCTGTCGGCCGGTGAGCACGGCGCCGTCCGAGTGCCGAACGGGCCCGTCACCACATTCAGTGGTCTGCAGCGCCCAAAAAGAGAACTGCCCGTCACCGATGGGGGCGACAGGCAGGCCTGGCAGTGGGCGATCGGAGGCGAGTACTTCGCCAAAGACACGGAACCGCCCCGGCGCATCGAGCGTCGCTGGAGCGGAGCGAGTCACATCAGGAACGACGCGGGGGCTCGACGATGACGTCGCCAGGGATGCAGTCGCACGACGCGGTGGCCCCGCTGATCACGTTGGAGCTCATGGCAAACGCGCCGAGGTTCAACGAGAACTGGGTCAGCTCGCGAAAGGTGCCGTAGCGCTCGAGGCGCGGTCGCTCGTACATGAGAAAGGTCTCCTTCATCTGACAAATAGTGTCGGACGCGCGCCACAGAGACAAGGGCTGTGTCACAGCTGTCCGCTTACCAGACGCCTGCATCAACGCAGGGTCACGCCTTCGAGAGCGGAAAATGCCCCTCGCAGGGCTTCAGGTTCGGCAATTGGTGTGCCGTCCAGTTCCACCCAGGCATGGGCCTCGAATCCGGCACCTCCGCGACGCACACCGATCCGGACCGCCGCGCCAGCGGCGCCGTCGGCTACCAGCAGATCGCGAAGTGCCGTTGCCCTGACCAGACATGCCGAGTCGCCCGGGAGCCATCGGAGCGCCCGATCGACCGCCGCGCCCCACCGCTCGCCACGCCGCCATTCGGCCGGCGCGAGGGAAGTCAGTGCTCCCTCCGGTCCGAGAGCGGGCGGCTCGCGGCGTGCCTCGTCACGCGAAATCAGGGCTCCGATGGGCCGGACTGCGACTGTCCGTCGGGCGCGCGACACCAGCTGGATGGCACGGACCACGTCCAACGCGGCGCGGACTTTCCGCACCAGCACCCGACTCACCGCACCAGGGCGACGGTATCGACCACGAGGCCTTCGACCGACAGATCAGCCAGCAGCTCGCGCACGTGGCAGACCACGTCCGTGGCCGGTGCCTCGGGCCAGCGGCCTCGGACGGCACCGATCAATGCCTCCTCGCACGAGGCGCCAGCGGCCAAAGCCTGCCAGATCACCGTGCCGGTCTCGTTGAGGCCGAAATACACCTCGGTCTGCGGATGAAAGAGCACACTGCCGTCAGGCAGCGTGCGCGCGATCACGTCTGGGTGCGGAACAGGGAGCGGCATCGAATGGGGCGGGGGTTACGGCTATCGGCAGCAAGACGCGCAGCTGTCGGGCAACGAAACGCACAAAACGCTCCACCGGGACGCATCGTGGCATTCGTCGGAACTCGCTGCGGCAGCGGAAGCACGACACGATACAAACCCGCCCGATTTGCGTTCCGCCACATGACCGGTCTCATCCGCCCTTTACCGACCCGCCGGCGACACCGGACCGGCACCGGGGATCACCTTGCCCTCCTTCATCACCCATCGCACCCGCTCCACGGCGGCGATGTCGCGCGTCGGATCGCCTTCCACGGCCACCAGATCGGCCAGCATGCCCGGTGCGACCGTCCCGATCCGATCGGACATGTCAAGCACCCTGGCGGCGGTCGACGTGGCCGATACCAGCGCCTGCACGGGCGTCAACCCGTACTCGACCATCAGGACTAGTTCACGCGCATTCGTTCCATGCGTGAAGACGCCCACATCGCTGCCGTTGGCGATGGTCACGCCTGCCTCGATGGCGGCCTTGACGCTGGCGCGCTTGCTCGTGATCCGCGCGGGCTCTGGCCCCGCGCCTTTCTTCCAGCCGCCGTACTGCGACACGGCGTCTCCGGCCGCGACGGTGGGCACCAGTGCAACACCGCGTTCCTTCATCAGCCGGAAGATCTCCGGCGTGCCGTCGTCACCGTGATCGATCGTCCTGACGCCGGCGAGGATTGCGCGGCGCATCCCTTCCGGCGTCGTCGCATGTGCTACCACATGCCGACCGCTCGACTCGGCAATCTCCACCACCAGATTCAGTTCCGATTGCGTGAACGCAGGACGCGCCGTGCCGCCCGCGCCCCATCGGTAGTCGGCGTAGATCTTGATCCAGTCGGCGCCGCGACGGATCTGATCGCGCACGACCCGCGAGAGTTCTTCGGGACCCGCGGCTTCCTCGGCGCCCTGCGGCACGTCGACTTCCGGCGCAAAGCCGCCGGGACCATAGCTCCCACGCATCACGATGGCGCGAGTCGTCACGATCATGCGCGGCCCGTCGATGATCCCCTGCTCCGCCGCCTTCTTCAGTCCGACATCCGCGTCGGCCGCGCCCTCGGTGCCCAAGTCGCGCAGCGTGGTGAAGCCGGCGCGCAGCGTGCGCTGCATGTGGACGGTGGCACGCGCTACACGAAGTCCCAGCGGCTCCTTCAGGACCTGGTCGTTCCAGGTCGCTTCGTTGTAGGGATGCAGGAGCACATGCGAGTGCAGGTCGATCAGGCCTGGCATCAGAGTCATTCCTGGCAGATCGATCACCGTGGCATCGGATGGCGCCTTCACCGCGCTGGGCGCACCGATGGCGGTCACCCGGCCGTTCTGCACCAGCACGACAGCGCCACTTTGCGCCGCCTGGCCGGTGCCGTCGAAGACACGCGCTGGGCGCAGCAGGACCGATGTCTGCACCGATGCCGGCGCCGATACCTGCGCCGATACCTGCGAGATGGCGCCGGTCGAGGCAAACGTCAGACTGGCACCGCAGGCGACGAACTGAATTGCGCACGCACGAGTGCGACGGAGCATTTGCGTCATCGGCTGCAGAGTGATGTGAGTGAGGCGGTCGGAGTGGCGCCTGCGGGAGCGCTCTCCCTTGGCCAGACATTATCCGCCGGATCGCGGTCCGGGAATCGGCATGCCGGATCGAAGAGCACCTGCGCTATGCGTCGCTTGCCAAAGGTCAGTACCGCATCGAAGCTCCGGCGTCCCGAAAACCAGACCTCGGCCGGCCAGGTCACGATCGCTGTCACACTATCCTGCATGACGGCGTTCGGCATCGACTTGATCGCGGGGCCGGCGGCGTCGAAGCGCACGCGCAGCACGACTGGTGACGGCATCTGACCGTCCTGCCTGACGGTCACGGTGGTGCGTGAGCCACGCGTCTGCACGTCGGCGATCGATCCGTCGACACGCTCGGTCGTGAACAGCCACGCGTACCAGAACCAGCCGAGGTCACGCTTGAGCGCCTTGTTCATGAAGAACATGTAGTCCCACGGCGACGGATGCCGGAACATCCAGGCTTGCGCCCACTCGCGTTGCGCGCGCTGCACCGCGCTATCGCCCACCACGCCGCCCAGCATGGACAGCATCAGCGGTGTTTTGCCGTACGTGGTGAAACCGTACGACGGCCCGGCGAAGTTCGCATTCCACATCATCGGCGGCTCGGATTCGCTGCCGCTGGTATTGCCGTACGACTGTCCGAGCCGATCGAGGTTAGGGGCACGCTTCATGTTGTCGGCGGCCGAGAGGATGTTCATGTACTGATTGAACCCTTCGTCCATCCAGCCGTACCAGGTTTCGTTGTTGCTGACCACCATCGGCCACCACTGATGGCCTGTTTCGTGATCCGCCGCCCCCGAGTTCGAGTTGATGACCATCGGGTACTCCATGCCCGCACTCGGCCCGTCCTGAAGCGTCATCTGGGGAAACTGATACGGGAACCAGAGCGCAGAATAGAACTCGAGCGCGTGACGCGTGATCCCCAGCGCATTCGCGTACAGTGCTGCGCGGCCGGGAAGGAAATACTGATACACGGGAATGGCACCCTTCCCCGGAATCGTCGCTCTGGTGGCCTGCCAGACGAACTTCTTCGCAGTGGCCCACGCAAAGTCATTGACACTGTCTGCGATAAAATGCCAGACGAGGCGGTCACCGACGGCGGTGGCCTGTCCGGGGCCGATCTCATCCGGCCCGACGATCGTGGTGGTGCTGTCGCTGGACAGCACTCGGTCGAGTCGCGCACGCGCGGCGGTGGTGAGCACCTGCTGTGGATTCTGGAGCACGCCGGTGCCGCTGACGATCCAGCCACCGGGCACGTCGATCCTGACATCGAAGCGTCCGAAGTTGTTGTAGAACTCGGAGGGGCCGAGATACTGCTCCGGGTCCCATCCGCGCAGATCGTCGTACACTGCAACGCGCGGAAACCACTGTGTGGGCTGGAAGAGCGAATCAGCCCAACGCTGTGTCATGCGATGCCCCGAGCCCGGCCCGCCGGGCAGGGCGTGATTCCATTCGATTTCGATGGTCGCGGTGGTCTTCGGCTGGATGGCGCGAGCGAGCATCACGCGCGCGAGCGTCGACCGCAGACTCTGCGCGACGGGCGTCGTGAGGGCTGCACCACGCGTCGGTGATGCGTCGAGCGCGACCACCGTGCCGTTGATGCGAATGGCGTTGACGACCATGCCATCGGTGAGCTGTGCCGGCACCCACGGCAATGCGCGCGGATTGCTGCCGATGAAGTGATTGGCATCGAGGCGCAGTGCGATCTGCGTGAGGGAATCCGGACTGTCGTTGTGCAGTGTGATCGTCTCGATGCCCGAGAGGCGCTGCGCCGGCACGTCAAGTCGGGCCCGGATCACATAGTCGGTGCGCAGTTGCCAATACTTTGGCCCGGGCCGTCCGGTCGAGTCTCGTGTTCCGCGCGCGAAGGCGGTACGGATCGCATCCGTCATCGGGATGTCGCGGCGGATGGCGCGCTCGGGCCAGTTTGGCGCTGTCGTCTGCGCGTGGCCGGTGCTGGCGAAGAGTGCGGCGAGACCGAGAACGGTATGCCGAAGCAGGAAGTGGCTGATACGAGTCATGGGGAATCGTCGATGGAGACGACGGCACGCGCAAGAGCGCGACGCGAAAACCACCGCCGGCCGCGGGCGCGGGGGTGGGGGCCACACGCAGGGCGCGATGCGACACAGTCCAGAAACGCAGCACGCCCCCCGAAAATGCGGGGGGCGTGCAGACAACGTCGGACTCGCAGGACTACCAGCGGTAGTGCGCGAAGGCCTTGTTGGCCTCAGCCATGCGGTGCGTGTCTTCCTTCTTCTTGATCGCGTTGCCTTCGCCCTTGCTGGCGGCGATGACTTCAGCGGCGAGGCGCTCCGGCATCGACTTCTCGTTGCGGTCGCGCGAGTAGCTGATCAGCCAGCGCATCGCGAGCGCCGTGCGGCGGTCGGGACGGACTTCCACCGGCACCTGGTACGTGGCACCGCCAACGCGGCGGCTCTTCACTTCGACCACAGGCTTGAGGTTGGTGAGCGCCTGCTTGAAGATGTTCACGCCTGGCTGGCTGGTGCGTGCTTCGACCAGGTCCATCGCGGCGTAAAAGATCTTTTCTGATGTGGCCTTGCGGCCCTGCAGCATCAGGTTGTTGATGAACTTGCTGACAGTCTGGCTGTCGTAGCGGGCATCAGGCAGAATGATGCGCTTAACGGACTTTTTGCGGCGGCTCACTTCTTCTTGCCTCCCTTGGCGGCGGTCTTCGCCGGCTGGCCCGCCTTGGGCTTCTTGGTGCCGTACTTGGAACGGCTCTGGTTACGGCCGTTCACGCCCGAGGCGTCGAGCGAACCGCGTACGATATGGTAGCGCACACCCGGCAGGTCCTTCACGCGGCCGCCGCGCACGAGCACGATGCTGTGCTCCTGCAGGTTGTGGCCTTCGCCCGGGATGTAGGCAATGACTTCGATCTGGTTGGTCAAGCGAACCTTGGCCACTTTGCGCAGCGCGGAGTTCGGCTTCTTCGGCGTGGTCGTGTACACGCGGGTGCAGACGCCCCGCTTGAACGGATTCGACTTGAGTGCCGGCGACTTGCTGTTCTCCACCACGTCCCTGCGGGACCGGCGGACGAGCTGATTGATAGTAGGCATTGCCTCTGAGTGTTCGGACCCCGACATCTACGTGGATCGCTCCCCGGGGCGGGGGCGGCACGGAACAGACTGACGAACTTAGGCGGTCAGGGGGTG
>JBBQRH010000107.1:0-12362 GCA_038215035.1 Gemmatimonadales bacterium
CCCCTTGACTTGCATGTGTTAAGCACGCCGCCAGCGTTCGTCCTGAGCCAGGATCAAACTCTCCAAGAAGAATTCAACTAGCTCTCGCGAACCGCTCACAACTCCCATTACTGGACCATCATGAGACGGTCCGGAATCATATCAAATCAGAGTTCAATCTCTCGCGCGGCGCTCTGCACGCCGTCGCTCAAACGAGATCGCCTCGCACATTTATCTCTCTCGATTCAATTTTCAATCAGCAGCCCCACCGTTTCGGCGGGAGTCTTAAAGGATACTCAGCGTTGCCGAGCCCGTCAAGCCCCTCGCCCGGATTGCCTTGCTCGCTATCGCGATGCAGTGCCGCCCGGTTTATCGAGGGGATGCGAAAGTACGTGAATTGCGACAGGAATGCAAGCCAACTGTGACAACACCAACGCAGGCCGTCGCAATCCGCGCTACCGACCCACCGGGACCGCCAGCGCCACCCGCCAAAGCCCGCGCAGCATGTCGGAGGCGATCACGCTCCCTGCGGCGCCATCGACCCCCCACACATAGGTCCCCTGAGACCCCAGCGCCGCTCCCAGCAACCGACCCGCCAGCGTGAGATCACAGCGCCCCAGTGCGTCCTTGGCGGAGGCCGGACAGCTGGAGAGATCGCCGCGGACGTCCAAGGCACGCACCCCTGCGTTGTAGTACGCCGCGTACAGCACACCGCTCCGCTCATCGACCCAGAAGTTGTGGGTACCCGCGCCGGTGACGCGAAAGAACGCCACTTCCCGCATCGCATCCCACGCACTCACGTCAACGACGTGCACGTCGCCAACCGACGACGTGCCAAGCGCTCCCGGTCCTTCTTCACCGACCAAGGCGTAGCGCGCTCCGCTGAGCGAATCACGCAACCAGTGGACGTTGTGCACACTGCCGCCCGCCGTTGTAATTCGGCCGAGCAGCACAGGTGAAGACGGTGACCCTCCGCGGCCACCGCCACCAATGTCATACGCTGCCATGCCGTTGTTCCACTCGGCGGTCAGCATGACGCCGTCACGCACGTTGACATCGTGCACGAATGGGGCGCCGAGCACGCGCACCCAGCGTTCGACAGGGGCACGTGGATCGGTGATGTCGACGATGACCAGCTTGGCGGGATCCGACCCACGCGGATCAATGCACAGGAAGGCATACAGGCGCCCGTCAACCCTCGAGACCTGCGCCGTATGCACACCATTCGCGGTGTTCGCAGTTTCATAGCGACCGATCAGCACCGGTCGCGCAGGCGTCGCGACGTCATAGAGCACGATCGCACCACGCGGAGTCGGTTCGACCGCGACCACGAGCAGATTCGCATCCGGCACGACCTGCACGTCACCCGTCGTTCCGGCATCCGCGACGATGACGCTGTCGATGAGTTGCGGCTGCGTCGCCGACAGATCCCAGATGTACACGGCGTTTCCACGCACGCTGCTTCGTGTCCCCCAACTGGAGGAGTACGCGTACCGCCCACCAACGCTGATCTCTGCGGAATAGCGGTTTTCGATCAGCCCCTGACCAATCACCGTCAATTCTGACACAGGAGGCACCGGCCCCCGTGACACTGGTTCAACTGGCGGCGCTTCACCACCGCTGCCACACCCCGCACCGAGAATGGCGGCAAACGCCAACCGACTACTCGACAGACCGCGCATCGCACTTCTCCGTTGATGATTCACGATCCGGGACATCGCTGGTCGCACAGCTCGGACCCGGGCACCACGCCACCCGCGCCCATTCCTCCGGTACACCAGTCCGAGCCACTGGATCGCCGACACGCTCGCACCGTCCCCCGGAGAAAGACGCATTCAGCAAGACACGCGCCGATTCAGTGGCGCCCCTCGTGGTCGTGCTGCATGGTCAGGCGCGCGTCGGTCAGCGCACCGCCCACGGCCGCGCCATAGCGACCGACGCGCGCCGACATCGCCCCGACCCCAAGGCGCAGCCCGACGCTCGCATGCCAGGCGGCCGACGCCCCGATGGTGTCTTCCGGATCGAGCAGGATCGGCCGCAACAGCGGTGTGGACCGCGCGTGTGCGACCTCAGCAAACATGGTTCCGTGGACACGCCCCGTTTGTGGCAGCCGCACACCAGCGTGCAGCGTTGCGATCCGCCACCGTGTGACTCCCTTGATCGTGAGATCCGTCGGCGGTCGAGACGTGCGGAATGGATCGAAGAGCCGCTCTTCTTCTGGTCGAGACGTCCGCTCAAGCCGGCCGGCAAGGGTCAACCAGCGATGTCGCGCCAGAAGCTCAGCGAGCACTGTCCCGTATCCGATGATCTCACGTTTCTGATACCGTTCTTCGGTCCGTGCCCACTCGACGAACGCATAACGAACGACGGCCCGTGTGGGCGTCCAGCGCAAACTGGCGCTGGATTTCTGCTGATCGAGGCCCTCACCACTGCCGAACTCCGGTGAACGCACGAAGGCCGAGCTTCCCTGAACTTCAAAGGTTGGGATCGGCCAGAGGGACAGGCGGGCGGAGCGCGAGTCGCCGAAGCGGCGCCAGACGGGTGCCGATGCAGGCCCCGCCGGCTCATCCCCGTTGAACGTCGCCACCTCCACCGCCAGTCGCGATCCGAGGCGAATCGCGCCAACGAGCTGCACGCGCTCCAGAATCTGTGAGAAATGATGATTTGCGGGATACTTCGACATCGGCCGGACCATGGGATCATCAGTACCAAACGGAACGATACCCTTCCCGCCTGCGATGGACAGCCGCACCCGTTTCAACCGGCGTTCGCCGGTGAGCATCGCCTCGTGCACGATCGTGTGAGGATGGCGGCGGTCGATGAAACCTTCACCCCAGATGCCGGCCACCGGTTCTCCATCGGGCATCGTCCAGTGTTCGGCATTGAGCATGGCCGCGAACTGCACGGCGCTCCGCCACCGGGCACCGCGGAACATGAGCATCGGCTGGGTGATGAGCACTTCGCTCCGTGCCTTCCCAGCCAGTGCCGGTGACGTGCGCGTTGCGATCACGGTCGCCATCGCGGACACCGAGTCACGAGTCGCGCTCACCATCGAGTGCTGTGCCGCGAGTAACGCGGGAGCAAACACGGTAGCGCAGACGGCGCGGAGAAAATGGGGCATCGATGCGATGTGTAACTGCGGGACCCAGAGTGCGCAAAAAAAGCGGCGGCGGCCATCTGGGAAGATGACCGCCGCCGTGAGTGCTCCGAGTAGGACTCGAACCTACAACCTACTGATTAAGAGTCAGCTGCTCTACCATTGAGCTATCGGAGCAATACACAACACGCGCCAGGAGGGAATCGAACCCCCGACCCGCAGCTTAGAAGGCTGCCGCTCTATCCAACTGAGCTACTGGCGCTTCCTTTCCGCCGCACGTCAGGTGCTCGTGCGGAGCAAACATCATCGGGGCGGCCGGATTCGAACCGGCGACCTCCTGCTCCCAAAGCAGGCGCGCTACCGGACTACGCTACGCCCCGCACGAACCCCGAGAGTAACGGGGTTGGGCGGCCTCGTCAACGGGCGGAGCCGTCGATCACGTCGACGCCGAGCGTATCGAGCAGGTTTCTGATGGCGCGAGCGCGGTGACTGACAGCCGCTTTCTGCTCTCGTGACGCGGCGGCAAATGCGACGCCAAGCTCTGCGCTCACGAAGTACGGATCGTAGCCGAATCCGCCGTGGCCACTGGGGTCCACCTGTATCACGCCATCGCAACGGCCGAACGCGACAGCTTCGCGGGACTGATGGACAAACGACGCGGCGCAGGCGAAGTGTGCATTCCACGGTGGCGCCCAACCGCTGTCCCAGCAGGCAGCCAGCATCGCCTCGTTGTTCGCGACATCCTCGGGAATGGACGCGTCTCGCGCGGTACCACGATCAAGCGCAAAACGCCGACTTCGGACGCCAGGCTGGCCGTCAAGCGCGTCGACGCAGAGACCGGAGTCCTCCGCGAGACATGGCCTTCCTGTGCGCGTGGCGAAGTACCGTGCCTTCGCCAGTGCATTCTCTGCAAAGCTCTCGAACACCTCGATGAGTTCCTCGTCGGCGCTCGCCTCGATGCCTGCGACATCCAGACTGATCGCAACGATGCCTGAGGCCGCGAGGATCGGCATCAGTTCGGCGAGCTTGCCGCGACTCCGCGTCGCGAGAATCCACTCCGTCACACGCCACTCACCGCGGCGGCAGACCCGACGGCAGCGACAACACGGACGCGCAGCGGCACCGCAAACGAGCGGGCTTGCACGCGCCTGGAGAGGTTGCCGGAGCCGACCGACTCACCGTGTGCCATACTGCACACGATCGCCGCCGATTCTGCGAACCGCAGCTGTTAGCCAAGCGGCGTGCCGAGTGCGCGAACCTGCGACGCGTCCAGGCCTGCAATTCCAGCCGAGGCGAGCTCCAGCAACGCATCGAGTTCCGCACGATCAAAGGTGGCGTGCTCGCCCGTCCCCTGCACCTCAACGAACCGCGCCGCGTCGACCATGACCACATTCATGTCGACTCCGGCGCGCACGTCCTCGGGATAGTCGAGATCCAGCACCGGCAGGCCATCGACCACACCAACACTGACGGCCGCGACCCGATGCACGACGGGCGAGACGGTGAGCGCCCCTTGTGCCATCAGCCAGCTGAATGCATCGCTGACTGCGACGCAGGCGCCCGTGATTGCCGCCGTTCTGGTGCCGCCATCCGCGAGCAGCACATCGCAGTCGACCTTGATCGTGCGCTCACCGAAATCGAAGCCGCTGAGCATGGCGCGCACACTTCGGCCGATGAGCCGTTGAATTTCCTGGGTCCGGCCGCCTACCTGCCCGCGCTCCCGCGAGGTGCGCGTCCGGGTTGCGCGTGGCAGCATGGCATATTCGGCGGTGAGCCAGCCCATCTTGCTGCCCTTGCGCCATCCGGGCACCCCTTCTTCGACGGTCGCGGTGCACAGCACTCTGGTCTCGCCGAAGCTGATCAGGCAGGAGCCTTCGGCATAGGGAGCCACGCCTCGTTCGATCGAGACCGGGCGCATTTCGTGCAATTGGCGACTATATGAGCGAACGAGTTCAGGCATGCGTCGGACCGGACCGGAGTTTGGCGATTGTCGCCGTGGTGGAGTAACCGGGGGTGAGCGGAATAACGATGACCTCACCACCGCGAGCGCGTGTCTCGGCCGCACCGACGATCGTCGACGCGTGGTAGTCGCCGCCCTTGACGATCACGTCCGGTCGGAGCAGTTCGATCAACTCGAGCGGTGTATCCTGCTCAAAGACGGCGACGCAATCGACGACGGCGAGCGCCGCGAGGACGTAGGCACGGTCGGCCTCATTGCGCACCGGTCGGTCGGGCCCCTTGAGGCGCCGGACCGAAGCATCACTGTTGACCCCGACGATGAGCACATCGCCACAGGCACGCGCCCCATGCAACACATCGATATGGCCAGGGTGCAGCAAGTCGAACACGCCATTGGTGAAGACTACACGACCGGTCTGCTGCCCACGCCAGACATCAGCATCAGTCCAGGAGCGAATGTGATCCAGCGGTGACGCTGGAATCACTCCGGCCGCTCCACGTTGAAGCGGTGGGTAATCGGCTTTGGCGAGATCGGGAACTTGATGGTATCGGTGTAGGTCGCAGACAGGCGAATCATGCCATCGCGCCGGTCGACATTGATGTCGTAGGCCGCGTCGGGAAGTCCGCCGATGGAATCGGCAGACGCGCGCATTCTCGACTGCAAGCCTTCGTCATTGTCCACCTTGCCGTGCAGCAACGTCTGTCGCAGCGCGTCCTCATACTCGTACGCGCGGAGATAGACCTTGGCCGCTGGCCAGCCGAAGACAACGGCGGCGGCAATCAGCGCAATCCACAACAGGCACCCTCCAGATCCACTGCCGCGTCGCATCACCATTGAGACTGGGCTCCATCGAGAACGTCGTTGACCAGCTTTTCGATCGCCTGTCGTCGGCCTTCCGCCTCCGCGCGCTCCGCGTATTCGCCTTCGGCGGACATGCCCTTCCTGGCCCAAAGTACCCGACCAGCGGTCTGGTCGTAAATCTCGATATCAATGGTCAGCAGAAGCTTTCGGCGAGCCGAAACCGACTGCGTCCGATCTGCGGAGAAGGCGATCGGGATATCCGGTTCGTAACGAGTGATCGTGCCGCGGACGACGGCGTTGGCCTTGGACTCGCCGGCTTCGCGGACCCCCAGCCGGGCGCGCACCTCGCGGCGCAGTCTGGCCATGAACTCCTGTTGGAGCTCGGCCGACGGCGTCTGGTTGTCGAAGGGGAGGATCGCGATGGAGCGGACGGTGGGCGGCAGGCCACCTCCGGCAAAGCCGTAGGCGCAGCCGTTGAGTGCGAGGGCGGCGGCGAATGCCAGCCCAACGGCCCTACGGCCTCCAGATCGATGCATCGAACGGTGCGACAGAATCCACCCGCGTGATCGTGAGCGTGAGCTGCCGTCGGGTCGGCGCGTGGTAGTAAACTAGCGAGCCGTCCGTCCGGCGCTCGAGCCGATCGACGATGCGATCACCGTCGGCCCGATCCAGGCGGGTGACACGCCCCTCCCGGATCGCCAGACGCCACCGTGGCGCTGGACCGATCTCGGCAGTGAGAGCGCTGTCGGTTCGGACGACGAGGGTATCCTTGCCCGGCGGAATCGAGAACCTTCCGAGCGCCGCCCAGAGGAATGCTGGCGGTGGTAGCACCTTTCGCAGCGCCTCCGGAGCGTCCAGCCGCATGTTGTCGCCGATGACCCACGCGGCTCCACTGCCGAGGCCGCCCATGACGAACAGGTCAATTCGTGCCGAATCGGGCGCCGAGATTCGAGCCGCTCCCTCGCCGCGGACTTCGAGCTCTGATTCCTGGAGGCGCCAAGAGAAGACGATCCGCTGACTGTGCCTCGGCAGCTCAATCGTCGGTAGCGGCTCACGGGTCGGCACCGGCGTCGCGTTGACGAGTGGTGCCAGTTTCGGGGCACAGCTGACGAGAGCCGCCGAACAGGCGATGAATACGAAAGTTGCGCGCATGCTCACTGGTGGTTCATGTGCAGAATCCGATGTGGTGTGCCCGGAACTGATCCCTCAGGTCCAGTGCGCGTGCATACACCGGACCACAACGCTCGGCGCGTTTCGCAGGCGCGATCATCCGGAAGGGTCGCGACACGACATCGTGGGCGACAGGGTTCGCTGCCACGACTTACACATCGGCAAGCCCAAGCGCGCTCCGCAGGGCGATCGGCAGCCGAGCGACCTTGCCGGCGCGATCGAGGCCAATCAGCGTCGTCGTCGCGGTGACGAGCGTCTCCGACCGCTCGGCATGCGAGATCACATACTCAAAGGTCATGGCACGCGACCGTATCTCCGTGAGCGTCGTCGTGACGCGGATCAAATCGTCATAACGCGCGGGCGCCAGAAAGCGCAGCGACGCTTCCGAGACCGCGAGCCCGACCCCGAGCCGCTCAATGTCGGCATAGGAGCGGCCGAACTGGCGAATCAGCTCGGTCCGACCGACTTCGCACCAGATGAGATAGTTCGAGTGATAGACGACACCCATCTGATCTGTCTCCGCATAGCGGACACGGAGGTCGATAGCGCAGGCCGGTTGTGGATCGAGCAGGGGCACGGGAGCGGTGGCAACGAGGGTTTGGATGCGACGGCGAAGTTGGTCGATCGCGCTCCGTTTTGTCAAAGCGCGAGGAAGCAACTAATCTCCACTGGTGCACGAGTTTCCCATCTATCTCCTGTCGGACGCCCACGTCGGCGCGGCTCCCACCGCCACGACTGCGACGCTGGTGCAGTTCCTCAGACGCCTTCGCGGTCGGCCTGGCTCACTGATCCTGAATGGCGACATTCTCGACTTCTGGTTCGAATGGCGCCGCTCGATTCCCTCGTTTGCGCTGCCGGTTCTGAGCGCACTGACTGAGCTTCGCGCCGCGGGCATGACAATCCATTGGATCGCCGGGAACCACGACTGCTGGGGTGGTACCGTCCTGCGTGACGTTGTCGGCGTCGAATACCAGACCACGCCGCTTCGCGTACGGGTTGGCAGTTGGGACCTGGAAGTGGAACACGGAGACGGGCTTCGCGGAGATGCGGACCGTCGGTATCTGTTGGTGAAGCCGATTCTCCGGCACCCCCTCTCGGTGTGGGCGTTCAGGCTACTGCATCCCGACGTCGGGACGCGACTGGCGTTGGGCACATCGGAAGCCAGTCGCGTACATAGTGCGGAAGACAATGGCGTAGGCTTGCGCGACGTGGCGCTCGCGCGAATCGCTCGACCGGGAGGGCCCAGCCTGGTGGTATTCGGGCATTCGCACGTGGCGGGTCTGACGCGAGCGCCCAATGGCGGCGTCTACGCGAATCCGGGCGGATGGGGCGACGTACCACGGTATCTGAAGCTGACCAGCCATCGGGTCGAGTTGTGCGAACCGATGGAATCAGGCGAAGACCGTTGTCTCGACTACGTCGAGCACAGGTCCGATGAATCGCTGCCCGACACGACCGAAGGTCTCAGGCGCGTCGGTGGCGACGAAACGATGGCGTACGGGACCGATCGCGTCTGACGACTCGAGCGATTGCTCGTGCAGCACGGCACGGAGCGTGATCGCAGTCTCGGCGGCCGAATCAACCAACGTGACGTCACGTCCGACGACCTCACCAATGACGGTGGCGAGGAGCGGATAGTGGGTGCATCCAAGTACCAGCGTATCAATTCCGGCGTCGCACATCGGCGAGAGGTAGGTCTCGGCGATCAGCCGGGTCGCGGGGTGATCAACCCATCCCTCTTCCACCAGCGGTACAAACAGAGGGCAGGCCGAACCGATGACGGTGGCGTGCGCTGACAGCGCCGCGATGGCCCGATGATAGGCGCCGGAATTGATCGTCCCGGACGTCCCGATCACACCGATGCGTCCGTTTCGCGTGGCACTGACGGCGGCGCGCGCCCCCGGTTGCACGACGCCGATCACTGGCACGCTGCACTCGCGTTGCAGTGTCTCGAGTGCGTGCGCCGTCGCGGTATTGCAGGCGATGACGATGGCCTTGACATGTTGCTGGAGCAGGAACGCTGAGATCTGTCGACTGTACCGCACAACGGTTTCCGGGCTCTTCGGTCCGTAGGGGACGCGCGCCGTGTCGCCGAGGTAGAGGACGCGCTCATTCGGCAGGTCGCGCATGATGGCTGCGGCAACGGTGAGACCACCGATGCCGGAGTCGAAGACACCGATCGAAGCGTCGTTCACCAGCGGAGCTGTGCGCCGATACCCGGCCCGACTGGAGTCTGCTGGATCGCGACGCGCGCCGGCAGGTCCCAGAGATTCGCCGCAACGTAGGCATCCGCGCCGGCGAGTAGGTGATTGAAGATCCAGGCGGCAAGCCAATCCTCGAGGTGGAGCCGCCGGGCATTGATGAGCCGCGGATCACCCGATGGAATTCTGGTCACCGACTCTCCGAGACTCGGATCACCGACGGCGATCGAGTCGAGACGCTGAAACGCTTTCGCGCTCCGAAGATCAGCCCGCGATTTACCGACCATGTAGATCATGCCCAACTCGACGGACGCAAAAACCGTGGCGGCCGTCGAGCGACGGAGCGCACTCTGTCCCCAGCCCGGCACCAGCAGTGAGTGGAGAAACGCGGCCTTCGGTGTGATCGGCGGGCGCAGAAGCGAGTCAGGAATGCTATTCGGAATCCGTCGCGCCGGTCGTGGCAGCACGGTGTCCCGCTTGACGGAGTCGAGCGGTGGTGGCACTGGAACGCGCTGCGCCTCGGCCGCACGTGCCGCCGCAGCGAGAATCGCACACGCGAGTACGCTGCGCCGCAGCAGACGCAGGACACGTCGTCCCGGCACCGCAGCGCGTGCGGACACTCAGGCGTTGGGCAGACGAACGATCGCTTCGATCTCGACGCGAACGTCGCGCGGGAGGCCCCGCACCGCGACCGTGCTTCGCGCCGGCCGATTGTCGCCGAAGTGACGTGCGTACACTTCGTTCATCGCCTGAAAATCGATCATTTCCTGCAGAAACACGGTCGTCTTGACGACGTCCTGCAACGACGCGCCCGCTGCAGCACACACGGCCGCAAGATTCGCCATGACCTGTTCCGTCTGAGCGGCAACATCACCGGGCACCACCGTCATCGTGGTTGGATCGAGCGCAATCTGGCCGGCCGTGAACAAGAGGTTGTCGACGGCAACGGCCTGAGAGTACGGGCCGATCGCGGCGGGGGCGGCTGGGGTGGAGATCACACGCTTTGTCACGACGAATCCTCGATGAATGGAACCTAGAACAAACCAATGGCACGACCCGCGCCATCGACGCCAATCCGGGTCGCGGCCGGCACCGCAGGCAGTCCCGGCATGGTCATGATATCACCGGCCTGAGCCACAACAAACCCTGCCCCCGCCGCTGGATACACATCCGAAATCTGTACACGGAAGCCGTGCGGCGCGCCGAGCAGCGCGGGATTATCGCTGAATGATGACTGCGTCTTCGCGATGCAGACAGGAGTCGCGCCGAGCCCCTGACGCTCGAGCTCTCGAATGGAGCGCTCTGCCCTGATGGAAAAGTCGACGCCGTCCCCGCCATACACCCGCGCCACGATCGTTCCGATCTTCTCCCGGATGCCGAGCGAGACCTCGTACAGCGGTGTGAAGGAGGGGGGCTCTGTCTTCAGCACATCCAGCACCTGCGTCGCGAGCGCTTCGCCGCCCAGACCGCCATGCGCCCAGACCTCGCAGAGCGCTCCCCTCGCCCCCGCCCGCCGGACCGCACCCAGAACGGCCTCCAGTTCCTCATCACTGTCCGAAGTGAAGCGGTTCAAGGAGACGACAACAGGGACACCGAACTGCCTGACATTCGCAATGTGGCGTTCAAGGTTCGCGAGCCCCTGAACGACCGCTTCGACATCGGGAGTGGCGAGCGCACTCTTCTGCGCGCCGCCATGGAGTTTGAGAGCGCGGACCGTCGCAACGATCACAGCGACGGCGGGAATCAGGCCGCCGGCGCGCGCCTTGATGTCGAAGAACTTCTCGGCGCCAAGATCAGATCCAAACCCCGCCTCGGTCACAACCACGTCACCGAGGGCGAGGGCCGAGCGGGTGGCGATCAGTGAGTTGCAACCATGCGCAATGTTCGCGAAGGGACCGCAGTGGACCAGCGCCGGTCCTCCCTCCGCTGTCTGCACGAGGTTCGGCCGTAGGGCCTCCCGCAACAGCAGCGTCATAGCCCCAGCCGCACCGAGTTCGCCGGCAGTGATGAACCGACCGTCGTACGCGCTCCCGATGACGATCTTCGTCAGGCGCAGCTGGAGATCATCGAGCCCGGTGGAGAGCGCCAGAATCGCCATGATCTCGCTGGCGGGCACGATGACAAATCGTTCTTCGCGCGGAACGCCATTCGTCGCTCCGCCAAGACCGACGATGCACTTCCGCAGCGCTCGGTCATTCATGTCGATCGTGCGCGGCCAGGTGATCCGGCGCGGATCGATGTTCAGCGCATTCCCCTGCTGCAGATGGTTATCGAGCATCGCCGAGAGCAGCGAGTGTGCGCTCGAAATCGCATGGAAATCACCGGTGAAGTGCAGATTGATGTCTTCCATCGGGAGGACCTGCGCGAAGCCACCACCGGCGGCGCCTCCCTTGACGCCGAACACGGGACCGAGACTCGGCTCCCGGAGGCAGAGTACGACGTTGGTGCCGAGCCGCCGCAATGCCTGTGCAAGACCGACCGATGTCGTCGTCTTCCCTTCACCGGCAGCGGTGGGATGTATTGCGGTCACCAGCACCAGCTTCCCGCGAATGGGTCGCTCGGCAATCGAGAGCGGGAGCTTCGCCTTGTACTTGCCGTACAGATCGATCTGATCTTCATCGAGTCCGAGCTCGGCGGCTACATCACGGATCGGACGAAGTGTGACGCCCTGTGCGATTTCGAGATCTGTTGGCATCGATCAGGTCGAAGGAGTGAGCGGAAGCTTGAACAGCCGAATCGCATTGGATGCCGTGAGCAGGGCGAGCTGCTCCGGAGTCGTTGCACGAACGACGGCGAGGCGGTCGACGGTGCTCCGCAAGAACGCGGATTCATTGCGTCTGCCCCGATGCGGGACCGGCGCAAGGTAGGGCGCGTCAGTCTCGACGAGGAGCTGCCGATCCGGAATCATCGTCACGACATCGTCTCGCTCCCACGTGCTGAAAGTCGCGATGCCGCTGATCGAGATGTACCAGCCGATATCGATTGCCGCTTGCGCCAGCGCCGGCGAGCCAGTGAAGCAATGCAGCACGCCGCAGACGCCACGGAGTGCGGCCGCCTGCATCAGGCGCTGTGTATCGTCGTCAGCCTGCCGCGTATGCACCACGACCGGCAGGCCAACCTCCTCCGCCAGATCGAGCTGGCTCTCGAACGCCCG
>JBBQRH010000108.1:0-12244 GCA_038215035.1 Gemmatimonadales bacterium
CATCCGATGTCGATGCTCTGCTCGTCGGTCGCCGCATTGAGCAGCTTCTATCCGTCGGCGCACAACGTCTTCGATCCGAAGGAACGCTACATCTCCGTCATCCGGCTGCTGGCCAAGTTGCCGACACTGGCAGCGTTTGCGTATCGCCATGTGAAGGGGTTACCGACCATCTACCCGGACAATCAGCTCAACTACGGCGAGAATTTTCTGTCGATGGTCGCTCGCATGAGTGAGCCGAAGTACGAAGCCAATCCGGTGTTCAGCCGCGCGTTGGAAGTGCTGTTCATCCTGCACGCCGATCACGAACAGAACTGCTCCACCAGTGCGGTGCGGGCGGTGGGGTCGAGTCATGTCGATCCGTTCAGCGCCGTATCGGCCGGAATCGCGGCGCTGTTCGGCCCGCTGCATGGTGGTGCGAACGAGCAGGTGCTGCGCATGATCAAGGAGATCGAGCATCCGAAGAACGTGCCGGCATTCATCGAGTCGGTGAAGGCAGGCAAGGGTGGCCCCAAGCTGATGGGCTTTGGGCACCGTGTGTACAAGAACTACGATCCAAGGGCGCGGATCGTGAAGAAGCTGGCCGATCAGGTGTTCGCCCAGATCGGCATCGACAAGGATCTCGAGATCGCGCTCGAGCTGGAGCGCATCGCGCTGTCGGATGACTATTTCATCGCGCGCAAGCTGTACCCCAACGTCGACTTCTACACCGGGTTGATCTACCGCTCGATGGCCTTCCCGACCGACTTCTTCACCGTGTTGTTCGCGGTGGCCCGTACCGCGGGCTGGCTGGCGCAGTGGGAAGAGATGCTCGATGACACGGAACAGAAGATCGCGCGGCCGCGGCAGATCTATATCGGGCACGGCGAGCGGGAGTACGTCGATCCGCTGATGAACAAGTTCCCCCGCGCCTACAAGGACAGCCTGCGCAAGTGACAGTCGCCGGGGACGCCGCGACACGCGTCGATCTGCCGGTCCGACGAAGCACGGTGGTGCGCCCGGCTGGCGCGCTGTCGGCGGCGGCGACGGATCTGGCGCAGATGCTGCACGAGCTGCGGCGTTCCCACGAGTTGCTGTACCAGCTCACGCGTCGTGACATCACGATTCGCTACAAGCAGGCCGTGATGGGCTTCGGCTGGGCGCTGTTCATGCCGCTGATGATCGTCTTCAGCGGGCTGGTGGTACAGCTGGCGTTGGCGAACTTCTCGGGTCGCGCGCTGGCACCAACCGGATTGGCCGGCATGGCGGTCAAGGCGGTACCGTGGTCGTTCTTCGTCGGGGCGATCGGTTTCGCGACCAATAGCCTGGTCGCGAACATGAGCCTGGTGACGAAGGTCGCCTTTCCGCGAGCGGTGCTGCCACTCTCATCAGTGGGTGCGCAGTGCTTCGATTCGGCGGTAGCCCTGACGGCATTGGCGATCGTACTGCCAGCCTTGCGTGTGGTGCCCGCATCGTGGGCGCTGCTGTGGGTGCCGTTACTGCTGGCGCTGCTGGTCGGATTCACGGCCGCCTGTGCGCTGCTCCTGAGTTGCGCCAATCTCTTCTACCGCGATGTGAAGTACATCGTCCAGATCCTCCTGACGTTCGGCATCTTCTTCACTCCGGTCTTCTTCGAGCCGGCGATGCTCGGCGCCCGTGGCGCACCGATTGCAATGTTGAATCCACTGTCGCCGGTGCTCGAGGGGTTGCGACTGTCGATCACGCTCGGACACAACCTGCTCGAGCCTCTGACGTCGACGTTGGCGAATGGCGCAGCGGTGACGGTCTGGTCGCCATGGTATCTGGCGTACGCACTCATCGTCACGCTGGTTGGCCTGCCAGCGGCGGCGCTCCTCTTCTATCGCTCCCAGTATGCGTTCGCTGAGTACGTCTGAGTGTCATGGCGACTGAACCGGGCATTGTGTTCGATGGCGTCTGGAAGAAGTTCCAGCGCGGTGAGCGCCATGACAGCCTCCGGGATCTGATTCCGGCGATCCTGCGGCGCTTCGGCCGACGTTCGGCCGCACAGGACGACCTCGATGCAGGCGATTTCTGGGTGGTTCGCGATGTCTCGTTCCGCGTCCGGCCTGGTGAGTGCCTTGGCATCATCGGCGGCAATGGCGCCGGCAAGAGCACGACCCTCAAACTGCTGACGGGTATTCTGCGCCCGACACGCGGTGAGATCGAAGTGACGGGGCGGGTGGGCTCCTTGATCGAGGTGTCGGCTGGGTTTCACCCCGATCTGTCGGGCCGCGAGAACGTCTTTCTGCAGGGCGCGATCATGGGCATGAGCCACGCCACGATCCGGCGCCGCTTCGACGAGATCGTCGAGTTCGCCGGCGTGGGCGAGTTCATCGACATGGCGGTCAAGCGCTATTCGAGTGGAATGAACGCACGCCTCGGCTTCGCGATCGCGGCGCATCTCGATCCCGATGTGCTCATCATCGATGAGGTGCTGGCGGTGGGTGATCTCGGATTCCAGCAGCGTGCATTCGGCCGCCTCATGGAACTGACGCGCAGTGGCATGCCGGTCGTCATTGTGTCTCACCAGTTGGATCGCGTGCTACAGATGTGCACGTCGTCCCTGCTGCTGCGTACCGGCGAAGTGGTGTGCGTGGGTGAGCCAGCTGACGTCATCGCCCGGTATTTCTCCAGCAGCACGATGTCAGTGGATGGGGAGGCCCTCACCAGCGACGCGCCCTATGTGATCACCGAGGCCACCATCAGTGCTCCTGATGTCGGTTCGGGCGAGTTCATCGACATCACCGTCACCTGTCGCCGGCTGCCGGATCGACCACTGCGAGGGGACGAGAGCATTGGTATCGTGCTGGTGTCGCTGGCGGGTGCCACCAACGTGGCGGCGTTCGGCACGCGCAGCGTGGCACTCGACCTGCCGGATTCCGGCACGTTCATGCTCGAGGCACGCGTGCAGGCGAACGTTGCACCAGGCCCTTACAGTGTCGAGACCTGGGTGTGGTCGACGCACGAAGCCATCTTCCGTGGGCCGCGGCTGTCGCTCGATGTGACGCCGACATTGATCTTCGACGGTAGCGTGCAGCTGAACCCCAGCATGTCGCTGCACCGTGTGCCCGAAGGTCTTACCGCGGGCACCAGTGGCGTGACCGACGCCGTGACCCAGAAAGCGAGCTGACTGCCATGACCTTTTCACGGAATCGCCGCGGCATCATCCTCGCGGGAGGAACAGGCACGCGCCTCTATCCGATCACGCAGGCCGTGAGCAAGCAGTTGCTTCCGGTGTACGACAAACCGATGATCTACTATCCGCTCACCACGCTGATGCTGGCACAGGTGCGCGAGGTGCTGCTGATCACGACCCCGCACGAGCAGGCGCTCTTTCAGCGGCTGCTCGGAGACGGGTCGCAGTGGGGGATGTCGCTGGAGTATGCCGTGCAGCCGTCGCCGGACGGACTGGCGCAGGCGTTCATCATCGGCCGGGAGTTCATCGGTGATCGGACCAGCTGCCTGGTGCTCGGCGACAACATCTTCTACGGTCATGACCTGTCGGCGGCGCTGCAGCGGACCAACGCGCGCGACGACGGCGCAACGGTATTCGGATACCGCGTCAGCGATGCATCGGCGTACGGTGTGGTGGAGTTCGATGCGGATGGTCGCGCCATCGGGATCGAGGAGAAACCGACTCATCCTCGCTCGAACTACGCCGTGACGGGACTGTATTTCTACGACAGGCGAGTCTGCGACATCGCTGCCGCGATACGTCCTTCGGCGCGCGGTGAGTTGGAGATCACGGACGTGAATCGCGCCTACCTCGAGCTGGGACTCCTGAATGTCGAGATCCTTGGCCGCGGCACGGCGTGGCTTGATACGGGATCCCACGAATCGCTGCTGCAGGCCGGACAGTTCATCGAAACCATCGAGCAGCGTCAGGGCCTGAAAGTGGCGTGTCCCGAAGAGATTGCATGGCGACTCGGCTGGATCGATGATGAACAGGTCGGGCGGCTGGCAGCCCCATTGCTCAAGACCGGCTACGGCCGGTACCTGACGGCAATGCTGAAGGAAGGGCGCACCCGATGAAGGTGACGCGTCTTGCTATTCCCGATGTCTGCCTGCTCGAACCGCAAGTGTTCGGCGACGACCGTGGATTTCTGCTTGTTGCGTGGCAGGACGATGTCTTCCGGCGTCAGGTGGCCGACGTGACGTTCGTGCAGGACAACCAGAGCCGTTCGCAGCAGGGGACGCTGCGTGGCATGCACTTTCAGGGAGAGCACACGCAAGGCAAGCTGGTCCAATGTACCGTGGGATGCATCTGGGATGTCGCAGTCGATGTACGTCGTGCGTCGCCGACATTCGGGACTTGGGTCGCGGTCGAGCTGTCGGGCGAGAATCACCACCAACTGTGGATTCCGCCAGGCTTTGCGCACGGATTCCTCGTCCTCTCCGAGACTGCGGACGTCCAGTACAAGGTGACCGATCGCTATCACCCAGCGAGCGAACGCACCCTTCGCTGGGACGACGCAACGATAGGCGTGACGTGGCCGCTGGCGAACGGTGCTGCGCCGCTGCTCTCAGCGAAGGACGCCGCCGGAACCAGCTTTGCGTCGCTCGAGGCGTTGCCGTGACGCGACCGGTCATCGTCACCGGCGCAGCCGGGCAACTCGGCTATGAGTTGCAGCGGACGGTGCCAGCGGGAACATCGGTGGTGGCGGTGGACATCGATCAGCTCGATCTCACTGCACCGGATGCAGTCGAAGCGTTCGTGGCGGCACATCAGCCGGCGGCAATCATCAACGCCGCTGCATACACGGCGGTCGATCGCGCCGAGGAACAGCCGACGCTGGCCTACGCGGTGAATGTCGTGGCGGCGGCGACGCTGGCGCAGTCCGCGGCCCGGCACGGCGCTCGCATGATCCAGATTTCGACGGATTTTGTCTTCGGCGTCGGAACCGGTCGCCCGTGGTATCCGGATGATGTGACGGCGCCACAGTCGGTGTATGGCACTACAAAGCGCGATGGTGAGCGCGCGGTGCTCGACGTCCTTGGCTCCCAGGCGCTCGTGATTCGCACTGCGTGGCTCTACTCGGCACATGGCGGCAACTTCGTCAAGACGATGCTGCGGCTGATGCGGGAGCGCGACGACGTGCGTGTGATCGCTGACCAGATCGGTACCCCGACGTGGGCAAACTCGCTGGCCCGGACGCTCTGGGCCGCTGTGGCGCGGCCGCACGTTTCCGGCGTGTTGCACTGGACTGACGCTGGTGTCGCCAGCTGGTACGACTTCGCCGTCGCCATACAGGAAGAGGCTCTCGCGCTGGGGCTTCTCACACGCGCGGTGCCGGTGTCCGCCATCACGACCGAGGACTATCCCACGCCTGCGCGGCGCCCGTCGTACAGTGTGCTCGACAAGACTGCGACGACGCGAGCCCTCGGAGAAACGCCCACGCAGTGGAGAGCGAATCTTCGTCAGATGCTCGGAGAGCTTGACCATGCGTAGACTGCTCGTCACCGGTGGTGCCGGATTCATCGGCGCAAACTTCGTGCAGTATTGGCTGTCAGCACATGAGTCGACGCGGATTGTGGTGCTCGATGCGCTGACGTACGCGGGTAACATGGCCAGCCTCGGTCCGGTGCTCGACGATCCACGGCTCGAGTTCGTGCATGGTGATATCACGACCGAAGGACTGGCGGCCCGTCTGCTGCGTGAGCGTCAGCTCGACACGATCGTACATTTTGCGGCGGAGTCGCACGTCGATCGCTCGATTCACGGTCCAGATGCATTCGTGACCACGAATGTGCTCGGGACGCACGAACTGCTGAAGGCGGCGCGACAGGTGTGGCAGGTGGAGTGCGGCGTTCCGGGACCGCACCGTTTCCATCATGTGTCAACCGACGAGGTGTACGGGTCACTCGGCCCGGATGACGCACCGTTCACGGAGCTGACAGCATACGCACCGAACTCGCCGTATTCCGCCACCAAGGCGGCGTCGGATCATCTCGTGCGTTCGTACCACCACACCTTCGGTCTGCCGGTCACCACCAGCAACTGCTCGAACAACTACGGCCCGTATCACTTTCCCGAGAAGCTGATTCCGCTGCTGATCGTGAACATTCTCGGTGGCAAGCCGTTGCCCGTCTACGGCGACGGCAGGAACGTGCGCGACTGGTTGTTCGTGCGTGATCATGCCCGCGCGATCGAAGCCGTCATCGAGCGCGGCCGCGAGGGTGAGGTCTACAACGTGGGTGGCAAGAACGAATGGACCAATATCGATATTGTACGTCTCGTTTGTGCGCTGGTGGACGCGGCGATTCTGGCTGATGCGTCGCTCGCCGAGCGATTTCCCTCGAGTCCGGCAGCGACGGGGCAGCGCGCCGAGAAACTGATCGCGTTCGTGACGGACCGGCCTGGCCATGATCGGCGATATTCGATCGATCCTGCGAAGATCGAGTCCGAACTCGGCTTCGTTCCGCTCGAAACGTTCGAGTCAGGCATTCGCCAGACCGTGCAGTGGTTTCTTGAGAATGAGTCGTGGTGGAGGGCCGTGATGGATGGATCGTATCGCCAGTGGATCGAGGCGAACTGTCAACGAGCCCAACCGAAAGATCGAGCGCACTGACATTGGCCCGGACCGTGCGGTGCCACGTGCATGGTGGCCGCCTTTCCCCCGCAGTGGAGTCACGTGATGTCAGGCAGTGTCATACCTGAAGAGACCGCCTCGCCAGACGCCGGTGCGGGCGGGTTCCTCACGATTGCACCAGATCCCTATCGATATGATGGGAATCACGAGCTCGATCCGTGGGAAGTGAGCGGAATGATCGCCGAGTTGGTTCCGATCGGTTCCCGGGTGCTGGATGTAGGGTGTGGCACGGGGGCACTGTCTGTCGTGCTCCGCGACGAGCGACAGGCGACGGTGGTGGGTATCGAGCCCGACGTCTCGCGCGCGGCCCGCGCGGCGGAGCGTGGCATCGACGTGCATGTCGGCGTGCTGACTCCTGCGCTTCGCGCGGTAGTCGGAACGTTCGATGTGGCGATCTATGCCGATGTGCTCGAGCACCTTCCCGATCCACTGGGCGAGTTGGTCAAGGTCGCACCATTCCTGCGGCCAGAGGGTGTGGTGGTCGTGTCGGTGCCGAACGTCGCGCACTGGTCGGTCCGCCTCGATCTGCTGCGCGGACGATTTCGTTATGCCCGTTTCGGGATAATGGACGCGACACATTTGCGCTGGTTCACCGAGGAGACGATCCGGCAGGTGATGGATCAGGCCGGTCTCGATGTGGTGCGCGTACAGCAGACCGCGGGAACGATGCTGCTGTGTTACCGCGAAACACGGCTGGCGAAGATTCCCGAGCGGTGGCGCAGCCGAGTCGTGCGGCGACTCTCGCGAGTATTTCCCCGCCTCTTTGGCTGTCAGCACATCGTCGTCGGACGCTTTCGCGCCCAAGGGGCCACGGGATGACGGCCATCTCAAATCCTGTCGTGGAAGCACCGACGACATCGGCTGCCGTTCGTCCAAAGCTGGTCGCGTTCCTCCTTCCGCAGTTCCATCCCACGCCAGAGAACGACGAGTGGTGGGGTCGTGGCTTTACCGAGTGGACCAACGTCGCCAGGTCGAAACCACTTTTTCCGGGCCACGTTCAGCCCCATCTGCCGGCGGATCTGGGCTTCTATGATCTGCGGTTACCGGAGGCCCGTGCCGCGCAGGCGGAGCTGGCCCAGCGATACGGCATCGATGCATTCTGCTACTATCACTACTGGTTTCACGGCAAGCGGTTGCTGAATGCGCCGATCGATGCCGTGCTTGCCAGCGGCGAACCCGATCACCCGTTCTGCCTCTGCTGGGCGAATGAACCGTGGAGTCGTACCTGGCTAGGCGACGAACGCGAGCTGCTCATCGGTCAGCGCTATTCGCGAGAGGATGACCGTGAACACGCGCGTTGGTTGACCGGCGCCTTTGCCGACGCCCGCTATTTGAAGACAGTCGACGGCCGACCGATCTTCATGATCTACCGAGCGTCACACATGGATGAACCGGCGGCCACCATCGACATCATCCGCGATGCATCGATCCGTGCGGGATTGCCGGAGCCGTACATCGTGCTGGCCGATGGTCATGAACCGGGCGCCGATCTGCGGGGGAAGTACGGGGCTGACATGACCTTGCGATTCGAACCGCAGCTTGGCGCGGTTCCGCACAGCACCTTCGAGGTGTCGCGCTGGCGCCGGTTTCTGACCACACTGAAGTACAGCGGTCTCTGGTCCACCAGGCTGCGGCTCTACGATTATGCCAGAAGCCGTGCCATGATGCGTGCGATCGAATCCCGCGGTCCAGCGATCCGCACGGTGCTCGTCCGGTGGGACAATTCACCGCGTCGCGGCGATCGCGGCATCATCATGACCGGCGCAACGCCAGCAGTCTTCGGGCGCGAGCTGCGCCGCGAACTCGAGCGTTCGGACTGGAACAGTTCGGGCACGGGACTGCTGTTCATCAACGCATGGAATGAGTGGGCGGAAGGCAATCATCTCGAGCCGGACCAGCAGCATGGGCACGCATACCTCGAGCAGGTGCGCGATGCGCTTGACGCGCATGCGCGTGCACATGGCCTGTTGAACACGGGCGGCGAATCGACACTGGTGGAGTTGGAGGCGTGACGGACGTCCTTCACGTCGCCGCGGATACCGCGGCCGCGCGCACGAGGGCACGCGTGCGCGCGCTCGCCATCTACCTGCCTCAGTTTCATCCCATTCCCGAGAACGATCGGTGGTGGGGAAAAGGGTTTACGGAGTGGACCAACGTCGCCAGCGCCCGTCCACTGTTCGAAGGGCATCACCAGCCGCACCTGCCAGCGGACCTTGGCTACTACGACCTACGCCTGCCGGAGGTTCGTGACGCACAGGCGCAGATGGCGCGGGATGCCGGAATCCATGGCTTCTGCTACTACCACTACTGGTTCTCGGGTCAACGCGTGCTCGAGCGCCCGTTCAACGAGGTGCTGCAGAGCGGGAGTCCCGATTTCCCGTTCTGTCTCTGCTGGGCGAATGAGAACTGGACCCGTCGCTGGGATGGCCAGGATCATGACGTGCTGCTGGAGCAGCGGTATTCGCCGGCAGACGATGTGGCGCACATCCGATCGCTCCTCCCCGCGTTTGCCGATCCCCGATACATCCGCATCGACGGGCGCCCGGTTTTCCTCGTGTATCGGACCGCGCTGTTGCCGGATCCCGCCCGGACGGCCGAACGGTGGCGCGAGGTATCGGTGCGCGAGGGGATTGGAGATCTCTACCTGATTCGAGTCGAGAACTTCACCGCTGATCCGGAGCCGTCGAGTATCGGATTCGATGCAGCGATGTCATTCGCGCCGGACTGGCGCGCCTCGCCGCCGGTGCGACGGCCATCCGCACTGGTGCGTTTCCTGCGGCGGCTGAAGCTCTTGGATCCGATGCTGGAACGACAGATGGTCATGTCGTACGCGGACCTCGCTTCAAACTTCCTTGCCCGACCAGCGGCACCTTACCTGCGCTATCCGTCGGTGACACCGATGTGGGACAACTCGGCGCGACGGAAGCAACATGGTGCCGCGATCTTCCACGGATCGACACCGTCGCTCTACCAGCGCTGGCTGGAGCAGACCGCGTCGCGATTCCATCCGCCGTCGCCCGACGAGAATCTGATCTTCATCAACGCATGGAACGAGTGGGCCGAAGGCAATCACCTGGAGCCATGTCAGCGCTGGGGCACGGCGTACCTGGATGCGACCCGTGAGGCCCTGGCTCGCGCTGCGGTGATGGCCTGATGCAGATTTCCGTCGTGATTCCGGCGTTCAACGCTGGGGCATTCATTGCCGAGACGATTCGTCGCGCGTGGCAGCAGACCGTTGCGCCGCTGGAAGTCATTGTGGTGGACGACGGGTCGACCGATGATACCGCAGCCCTGGCCGCATCGCTTGGCTGCGTGGTCATTCGTCAGCACAATCGCGGGGTCTGCGCGGCGCGAAATGCGGGGATCGTCGCTGCGCGCGGCGACTGGATCGCGCTGCTCGACCACGACGATCTGTGGGAGTCGAACAAACTGGAACGCCAGGCGGCAGCCGCAGCGCTCTGCCCGGGCGTGAGCTGTTTCGCCACCGATTTCGTGCGGCTACGCGCGGGCGGCGACATCAGTGACTCCTGTCTGTCGGAACCGACGTATGCCGTGGAGACGCTCACGAACGAAATCGTCACTAGCTCCATTGTGCTGTTGCCGCTGGCCGGTGCCGAGATCCTCGGCGTAGGCTGGTTTTTGCTTCCGAGTTCAATGCTCATCAGACGTGACGTGCTGATGGCGGCGGGGATGTTCCGGCCGGAGCAGCGGCTGTGCGAGGACGTTGATTGTTTTCTCCGAGTGCTGCGTCGGACACCGCTGGTGCTGCTCCGCGAGCCGCTCTGGCAATGGCGCGAGCACGCGGGTAACACGTCTCGCGATACCGCTGGGATTGCCGAGGGGTGGCTACGACTCGGCCAGTTCGTGCGGAACGAGCCAGCGGTGTACCCGCCGGGTACCTTGGAGCGTCTTATCCCGATATTGCGGCAGATGCGTCGCGAGCTGGTGGCCGAGTACACCGCGCGGGGAGACTTCAGGAACGCGCGCCGGATCTCACGCACCTCGCTTGGCGGTCGGTTGACGCCGACCGATGCCGCACTGGCGGTCGTGGTCGAGTTTCCACCATCGCTGTGGTCCATGCTCCGTCGCGCGCGGGGCGTCTTTCGAGCATTTTCCTTCTCATCGTGACGACACCTTCGACGACTGCACTGCCCTGGTGGCGAGACCGGCTCCTGATCGGTGTCGCGGTCGTCCTTGCCGGGTGGAGCGCTTTGGCGCTGACCTGGCCACTCTCCGGCGACGCCGGTGTGTTCGCCTGGATGGCCGATACGGTGTATCGCGGTGGCGCGCCATACACCGATGCATGGGATACGAAGGGACCGTCGGCCTGGCTGCCGGCATTGCTCGTACAAGCGATTTTCGGTCGCGTCGCATGGGCCATCCGACTGTTCGATTTCGCGATGGTCCTGTCGGCGCTGGTCGCCATCCGGTCTATCGCCATTCGTCTGGGCCAGCCTGGCTCTGGCCGAATCGCGATCGCGCTGTACGCGCTCTGGTACTCGAGTCTGGACTACTGGAGCAGCGCGCAACCCGACGGCTTCGTTGCCTCGTGGCTCGCCGTGGCATGCGCGTTCGCGATCACCGGTGGTCCGATCGGGGCGTTCGTGGCGGGGCTGTTGGTTGGCGCGGCGACGCTGGCGAAGCCGTTCTATCTCGGCTACGCCGTCGTGATGTGGATCATCGTGGCATCGATCGGGGAGCAGAGCAGGGGCAGGCGTGTGTGGCATGCGGCGCTGGTTACGATCGGAATCACCACTTCCATAGCGCTCCTGCTGCTGTTTCTGAAGCAGCGGAAGGGGCTGGATGGATTCTTCGAACTACAGCGCTGGAACCGCGATGTGTATGCAGGGCTCGGCGATCCGTGGCTCACGCGTATTCCGTCGATCTTCAAGGGAATGCTCCTCATGCCGTGGGGTATTGTGGCGCCGATCGCGCTCTTCGGCGCGATCCGGCCAACGCGCGCCCATCGACGGACGATTGCGGCGCTGGCGGTCGGCTTTCTTGGTGCAGTCGCCGGTGTCATGCTGCAGGGAAAGGGGTGGCAATACCACTGGTTGCCAATGTTGCCGTTTCTTTCACTACTTGCGGACATCGGCTTCGCCGCGCTGCGCAGTGAAACTGCCGGTGAGATCGCTGGTCGCTTTCGCTGGCTCGCGTTACTGCTGTCGCTGGTGGTCGCCGGCATCACGCCGCTCCAGCAATTCTGGCGCTGGTCGCGCTCGCGTGTCTCTCCGGAGACAATCGCCGCCTATGAACGGCGCGAGTTTCGATACTACGGTCGGCAGCCTGGTTCGGTGTACGCGATTGTCGACAGCCTGACGCGTGGCATGGCCAGTCCGCCGGAGATGCTCGTGTGGGGTATGCACATGGCGCCGCAGTTCCTTCGTGGAATGCATATCCCGACGCGCTATGCGGTGATCCGGCCACTGTACGACGGGCCGGGCTCAGCGTTCCGGAAGCAATATCGCGAGGCGTTCGAACGCGAGCTCGAAACCGCACCGCCCCGCTGGTGGCTGCAGCCGACGCCGGCGTTGATGGCCGAGGAGCCAGAGTTGCAAGGTCACGACATCGAGTTGTATCCGGAGGCCGCGGCCGTGCTGCATTCGCAGTACCGGATGACGGGGCAGACGGCGGAGTGGATGATTTATGAGCGGTTC
>JBBQRH010000109.1:0-12172 GCA_038215035.1 Gemmatimonadales bacterium
GACGGGCAGTACCAGCCAGCGATCCCGCTCAACTGCGCCGAAGACTCGGTGGCCGGGAAACTCGCGAAGGCGTTCGGCGGCAAGCGACGCCTCGTCCCTGGCCGCACCGCGAATCTGACCAAGGCGCTGCAGGCACGCGCCGCCTGTCAGTCGCGCAATGCCTGCTGGCTCGGCTGCCCATACGGTGCCTACTTCAGCACGCAGTCCTCGACGCTGCCGGCCGCGATGGCGACCGGTAACCTGACGCTCAAGCCCTTCCAGATCGTGTCGGAAGTGATCTTCGACAAGGACAGGAAACGCGCCTCGGGTGTACGCGTGATCGATGCGGTGTCGGAACAGTCCATCGAGTACAAGGCGAAGATCATTTTCCTTTGTGCCTCGACGCTGAATTCGACCTGGCTGCTGATGCGTTCGGCCACCGACGTCTGGCCCGGTGGGCTTGGCAGCAGCTCGGGAGAACTCGGCCACAATCTGATGGATCACCACTTCCGACTCGGCGCGGCGGGTGACATCGAAGGCATGGAAGACAAGTACTACGAGGGTCGCAAGCCGAATGGCTTCTACATTCCGCGGTTCCGGAACGTGGGTGGCGACAAGCGTGATTACCTGCGTGGCTTCGGCTATCAGGGGGGCGCCAGCCGTGGTGCCTGGGGACGTGCGGTGGCCGAACTCGGTATCGGTGGCGACTACAAGGACAATGCCGCAACCGTCGGACCGTGGACCATCGGCAGCACCGCGTTCGGCGAGATGCTGCCCGACCACAGCAACAAGATTTCACTCGATCCCACCAAGAAGGACAAGTGGGGCTTGCCGGTGTTGAACATCGACTGCGCCACCGGCGAAAACGAAGCCCGCATGCGCAAGGACATGATGGCCGACATGGCCGAGATGCTGACGGCATCGGGTGTCAAGAATGTGCGCACCTACGACGGTGGATACACTCCCGGCATGGGCATTCACGAAATGGGTACGGCTCGTATGGGCCGCGATCCGAAGACGTCGGTGCTCAACGCCAACAATCAGGTGTGGGATGCACCGAACGTCTTTGTCACCGACGGGTCGGGCATGACCTCGGCGTCGTGCGTAAATCCCTCGCTGACGTACATGGCGCTCACCGCGCGGGCGGCGGATTTTGCCGTCAGCGAGTTGAAGAAGCAGAACCTGTGATGCGGCCCCGTTCACTCATGTCGTCTCTGGTGTCACGGACACCGCACACCCACGAGGATTGAGCATGTCGTCGAACATGGAAGAAGAAATCTCAGTGATGGACCGTCGTGAGGCGGTGAAGCGCGTCAGCTTCATGCTCGGGGGAATCGCGCTGGTCGGCAGCAGCAGCGGACTGCTGGCGGCGTGCACCAAGGCTGACCGCGCAACGGTCGCCACCGCTGGCGTCGGGTCATTCTCCGCCGAGGATATCGCATTCCTCGACGAAATGGCCGACACGATTCTGCCCGACACGCCCAAATCGCCGGGTGCCAAGGCTGCAAAAACCGGCGCATTCATCGCGCTGATGGTGACCGACACGTACACGCCGGAAGATCAGAAGATTTTCCGCGATGGCATGGCGGCGCTGGATGCGGCGAGCAAGACGGCAAATGGCGGTGCGGGCTTCATGGCAGCCACGCCGGCGCAACGCACTGCACTGCTGACCACGATCGACAAAGAGCAGTTCGACTTCCAGAAGGTGCGCAAGGAGCAGCCGCAGCACTACTTCCGCATGATGAAGGAGCTGTCGATGCTTGGCTTCTTCACGTCGGAGATCGGGTACACCAAGGCGATGCGGTACGTCGAGTCACCGGGGCCGTTCAAGCCCTGTGTGCCGGCGGTGCCAGGCGAGAAGGCGTGGGCGGCGCACGCGTGATCGTGCGCTGAGTCAGGGAGTCGGTGGTACGGGGGCCTCTGCGGCACATCGCGGAGGCCCCCGGTCGTTTCACAGGCGCCGCGTCGTCACGCCATTGAATGCAGCCCGACCGTGTTCCCTTCCGAATCATGGAAAATCGCGAAGAAGCCCATCTCAGGCGCGATCAGCGTCTTCGGGGTGAGCACGGCACCTCCCGCCGGCTCGACGCGCAAGAGAACGGTGGACAGATCCTTCCCAGCGGAGAGGTAGACTAGCGTACCGGTGGCAGTGGGGACGCAGCCTTCACCGGCAACGATGGCGCCACCAACCCCAGCTGTCCTATCATGCAGGAAGAACCCCATCGTGCGGGGGCCCATTGGCATTTCCGGCATGTCATAGTCGAAGATGGCGCTGTAGAAGGCTTTCGCGCGGCCGAAGTCCGCCACCGGAATCTCGAACCAATTCAGCGAGTGAGTGGTCATTTCCATGGGAATCCCTGAAATGAATCGACAGAAATCAGACGCGTGGACCGCCAACGGTAACGGACGGGCGTCGCACCCACCAGCGCACGCGCGGTCTGGCTGCGTCAGCGTTCGATGAATGCTCCTTCGCAGCCCCTGCGCGCGCGCGCGCGGACGTGGTTCACGAGCGCGTGGCTCATCGTGCTTCCCGTTGCGTCAACGGCCAGCGCGCAGGCAGTGATGAACGCCGCCGATTCCGCCGCAACCGCGCGTCGCCTGTTCAGGGAGGCAAACCTTGCCGTGCGAGCGGGGGACACCGCTGCTGCGCATGCAAAGCTCATCGGCGCGACGCTGGCGTGGCCAACGCAGCCGACGTACCTGTGGGCGCGGGCGCAGCTGGCGGCGGCAATGCGAGACACGAACGACGTGGTTACCGCGCTCGCACGCTTTGCTGAGCTCGGCATGACGCGACCGCTCAGTTCCGACCGAATGCTGGCGGGGCTTGCCACGCATGCCCGATTGGCACCGGTGGCTGCACAACTATCCGCGAACGCCGAACCAATCGTGCACAGTCAGGTACGCGCAGTACTCTCCGACTCCACGATCTGGCCGGAAGGGATGGACTATGATCGGCGCACGCAGCAATTCTTCGTTGCCAGCGTTCGGCATCGGACGATCTACGTCACTGGCGCGCAGGGCACCCGGTCGCTTCTGCGGCCTGCGCCAGGATTCATCGGCGCGATCCTCGCTGTTCGCGTCGACCCCGACGGCCGGCATCTTTGGGCCACGACGGCCGGCATCCCGCAGATGCAAGGCTACACACCGGCCGACTCGACGATCGCCGCTCTGCTCCGGATCCGCATCGCCGATGGCGCAATCGTCGACCGCTGGGATCTGCCGCCAAACGCTGCCGGACATACACTCGGCGACGTCGCCATCGGGCCCACCGGTGACGTGTTCATGTCGGATTCGCAGGATCCGGTGCTGTATCGGCTCCGGAGTGGCACGCGCACACTCGAGTCGTTCACCAATGCGCTCTTTCGCTCGCTGCAGGGCATCGCACCATCGCCGGATGGCAGGTTTGTGTATGTCGCGGATTACTCACACGGACTGCTGCGCATGGACGTGCAGACGAGTGACGTGATCCGACTCGGAGACGCACCCGGATCGACGTCACTGGGCGTGGACGGCCTCGTCTGGTACCACGGCACCCTGATCGGCATTCAGAACGGGTCGGCGCCGGCGCGTATCGTACGCTTTCGCTTCGACCGTTCAGGGACGCGAATCGCGAGCCAGGTGGTGATCGATCGCAACACCAGGGTTGCAGATGAACCGACCATCGGCACAGTGGTCGACGACACCTTCGTCTACGTTGCGAACAGCCAGTGGGAAAAGTATGACGACACGGGAGTACGGGTGTCTGGGACGGCACTTTCCCCACCCCAGCTGCTGGCGCTACCGCTCAAGCGCTGATGCGCTGGTGCCCTCCGCGAGGCGATCCTGCGCGTTCATTCAGTGTGCGTGTGCCGAGCGTATCGAAAATCGCAGAGACTCGCTCCACCCATGAGCGTTTGCGTGCGGCGGAGCGTCACATCTGGATTGAACCCTTCTATCAACGCACCATCACGATTGCACGACAGGATCGCCCCCAGTTCGGGGATCCCCATTTCTCGGTACATCTCCGCGTACCGGCAGCGCGTGACATCGAACGAGAGCGCGGACTCACTTACCTCATGCACGTCCAGCGTCAAGGCGTCATTCGCGGTCCAGCGATCCAGCGTGCCATGCAACACCGGCAGTGATCGCCCGCCGCTGTGCTCAGCCAGATCGTTGCCCTGCTGCCGCGCAATCGCGATGACCACCTCGCGCGCGATCTGGTGCACGCGCTCAGCGCCAAATTCTGCCGCCATTGCGCTCAGCAGCGGTGCGACGATCCGTGCTTCGATCAGGCGTCGGTTCAGCACACCGATCTGATTCAGCTCAGCGTCAGTCGGGAGGCTCACGGCGCCACCGTTGGGCTGGCAAACAGGTCCCGTCCAACGGCGACGAGCGTTCCTGATGGATCATGCAGTTCAATGTCGTCCAGCGTGACGAGGGCGCGCATGACCGTCCGGGGCGTGGGCGAGGGCAGTGCGACTGACTTGACGAAGTCAAGTAAAGACGACCGCGGGCCCGCGCAAGCCGTCCCGCTGCCGCGGCTGCGACATGAGTCCCCAACCGGCGACCCTCGCGGATTGTGAAAGACTCGTCCGCGCTTCGCATTCGAGCGCACGGAAGTTGCAACACAGTACCTCGACTCCGCGGCGACGGGTAACAGCCGGTCGCTGAAGGTACATTCGTAACCCGAGCCTCATGGTCATGCCAATCGCCGTGGCTTCCTGCCGCCAGATCCGACGTGATCCCGCGACTGTCGCGCGCGGGCTGCTCGGCGCGGTACTGCTGGCCGTCGTCTGCGATCCCCTCGCCGCGCAGAGCGTGTCGGGCAGCGTGATCATCCGCGGTACATCGGTCGTCGACCCAACGACCGGTACCGTCACGCCAAACCGCAGCATCGTGGTCGTGCAGGGCCGCATCGCCACCGTCGGTGGCCCAGCCACCATGGCACCAACCGGCGCGCGAGCGATCGATGGTCGCGGGACCTTCGCGATCCCCGGCCTGTGGGACATGCACGCGCACGCGGTCATCCCTGGTCTGGCGGAGACCATCTTCCCGACCAACATCGCCAATGGCATCACCGGCATTCGCGAAATGTTCGGCGTCACCACCGATGCTCTGAAGTATCGGAGCGACGTGACCGCCGGGCGGATGGTCGGGCCGCGATTCGTTTTCGCCGGCAACATCGTGAATGGCTGGCCACCGACGCGCCCGGGCGAGGTGGTGGTGCGCAGCCCGGCCGAAGGGCGCCGTGCGGTCGACTCTCTGGTTGATGCCCGAGCCGAATTCATCAAAGTGTACTCGCTCCTCGACTCGGCCAGCTTCGACGCCATCGCCACGCAGGCGAGAGTGCGGAGAATACCATTAGCGGGGCACGTGCCGCTCTCGGTCTCTGCGGTGCATGCCGCCACGATGGGTCAGAAGAGCGCTGAACATCTGGAAGGGATCACGGCCGGCTGCGCTGCTGGCGAGAACGACCTTGTGGACGCGGCGGTGCTCTGGTTGCGTAGCCGGGTGACCGATAGCGCCAATGCCCCATCACTGCTGTCGGAGATGAACCGACGGGTTGGGCCGATGACCGCCACGTATGACGTTGCCCGATGCGACGCGCTCCTGCGGAAGCTTGCCTCGTTGGGCATGTGGCAGGTGCCGACGTTGGGCGTACTGCGCGCCGTGTCGCGCCTGAGTGATCCCGCGCTGGTGCGTACCGAGCGCACGAAGTACCTGCCGCCAATGCTCCAGCAGATGTGGCGCGGCATGAGCGCGTGCATGGATACCGGTGCGGACACGTCGCGTCGCAACTTCCATCGCGATATCGAGCGGGGCATTGTGCGCCGAATGGCGGCGCTCGACGTGCCACTGCTTGCCGGCACGGATTCACCGAATCTGTTCAGCTATCCGGGCTTCGGCGTGCACGACGAACTCGAGCGGCTGGTCAGCGCAGGACTGACGCCGCTGCAGGCGCTCCGCGCAGCAACCTTCAATCCGGCGGTCTACTTCGCCGCATCCGATTCGATGGGGACCATCGCGCGAGGTAAGGTGGCGGACATCGTGCTGCTCGATGCAAATCCGTTGCTGGAGATCGGCAACACGCGCCGCATTCGCGCCGTGATTGCGCAAGGGCGCGTCTTCGATCGCGGGGCGCTCGACGCCCTGCTGGTCGAAGTTGCCCGTGTGAACACTGCACCATCGCCTACCCCTCCCCCGGATCTGATCGAGGTTCTGCCGCAGTGCGTGCCCTGACTCGCAGCCTGCGTTCGCTTTCCCTGTGTCTGCCGGCGGCTGCCTTCGCGCAGGGCGCTCCGGCGTTCGCCAACGTGACGCTGATCACCGGTCGGCCGCATGAGCGGATCGGAGACACCCCCCGGCTTGTGGCGGTGACGCAGGCGGGGCGGCAGCGTACGCAGCTGACGTTTGCGTCGCAGCGCAGTGTACACTTCCGAACTACGGGGTCGGCGTTGTCGACGAAGTAGTACGTTTGGACGCCAGGACTCGCCGGTTCCACTCGCTGCTGGACCATCGGAGGCACGTGTATGCCCGAGCCGGAACTTCCCTCTGGTCGAGTGGCTCGGCTGCGGCACCAAATTCGATCCGGTGGCGTGCGCCGGATTGGGCAAGCCGTGCTCCTCTTCTTCGCTTCGCTCGCGGTCGGCAGGGCCTGCGAAGTGGCGTTCTCCCCTGAGACACTCTCCGCTGCCCTCCGCGCGCAGTCGCGCGCGATCAAAACGATCCGGAGTCTGACGCCACTCCGACTCGCCAGCGGGTATCTGAACGATCTCAGTCCCGCCAGTCGCGGTGACCTGATCTACCACGCGCCCGCTGCTGTGGATTCCACGCTCCTCCGCCAGCATCGTGACGAAGCGGAGCGACGCTCGGCCTGCCGCCTTGCCTTCAGCTTCGCGTCGCCGGGCACTATTCCCGCGCCGTGTGCGGCACTCGGTGTCACGGATCGATTTCAATTTCTCGTCTCGGAGCAACAGTCGCCTCGCGCGGATGATGCTCCGCCGCCAGCCGCCGCAGCACCGGTCGCCCAAAAGTCCTGGCGCGTCCCAGGAGTCCTCGTTCCGCTGGCGGCCCTCCTGCGCACGGCAACGCGAGTCATGGCTGATGGCGCGTTCGCCTCACTTCTCGCGTTGTTCCAGCTGACGGCGGGGCTGCTCGGTGTGCTCGTCGTCACGCAGGCTCGGTCGCGAACCGATACCGCAGGCTTTGACGGAGCGGTGAGCAATCTCATCCTGCTACCGGTCACCGCTATCGCGGTCGGCAGCGGGCTGGCGTGGGTCACACAGGCGCTGATGCTCGGCGCACTCCAGGCATTCCAGTGGGCCACGGGCCTGGCCGCCGCGGCCGCGGGCGCGAGTGGCTTGGCCGGATTCTGTTGGTACTGTCTGGCGAAGCTGAGTGAAAAGAGCGTGGAGGGCGTCGTCACCGGCAAGGCGTGAGTCTCCCGCGTTTGCGCGACGGGACAGCTAGCCGTCAGTGCCATCACCGTGTACGACGGCGACGGCACCGGTTCCAGTCGCCTGTCTCATTTGTTGATCGGCGCCCCGAAGCGTAACAGCAGGTGCGAATGCTCACCGATGAAGAGCCGCGCATCCTGCCCTGTCCAGGCGCTCGTCCCGCGGATGGCAGGGTCACCCAGCGCCTGCACGTACCACGCGGCCTTCGGTCCGTTTGGCAGTGCGTCGAGACGGACAGGAATTGCGGGGTTCGCAACCGGTACGTCGACGTTCGGCACAAAGGTCAGGTAGTTACCGTCGGCATCGAACGCGCGTGCACCAGACACCTTGTTGAGCAGCAACATGAACGCACCAACATGTGTGTTCCATGAGAGCGACGGCCCCCAATAGCCACCACCATCGGCACGCTGCCACGACCGCTCCGGCGGCAACAGCGAGGTCGCCTGACCGAGAGCCGTGGGAGCCCAGGACTGCCCGACCCGCGGCCCAGGTGTGCCTTGCAGCCCCGCGCCTGACCACGCGCCGTCGTGCCACCGCTTCGCCTTGCTCGTTCGGTCGGATTGCAGTGGCCGGTCGAGGTCCGCCAGCGCGATGCGCGCCAGCTGGATACCCTGAGTCCGCGCATCGTCACCGGTGTAGTCGGTGAAGGCGATGTACGCGTAGGTGCTGTCGGGGCCCACCGCCATGCTCGGATCACCCACACCGCCGGCAAAGAACTGTACCGGCAGATCGCAGCTGATCTCGAAACTGCCATCGCTGATGATGATGCCAAGGTTGTCCCATGTACGGCCATTGTCCCTGGAGCGTCCAAGCCCGATGTGTGGGACGGAGAGGTAGGGTCGCTTGAAGGGTGCCGGACACTGGACATACGGCCCCTCTTCCAAGTGGTACAGCCCGTACAGGGTGCCCGTGCGTGGCTCACGATACACCGACTCCATCCAGCGCATCTTCGTCGACGTCGGGCGATCGGCGCTGTTGATGTCATGCCGGTACCACTTCCGCGTCGCGTCCCAGGCGAACCGCGCATCGTCATCGGTGAAGCGCATCGGTTCAAAAGACTGCGCACTCGCTGCATCGCGCCCACCGCGACTGCGCCACGGGTGCTGGTTGGACACCATCTGGAAGAGAGAGTCACCCACCCACCATGACGGTCGGTTGCAGTCGCTGCCCACCGGGCTGGTGATGCGGATGGTATCGACGGTGACGAGTGTGACTTCAGGCGCAACGAAAGTCGCGCGGCTCACCGGTGTGTCAGCGCGTGGGGGCGGCACATCGCGAGAGCAGGCCGCGTGCATCAGCACGGCGAGCAGGCAGCCAGACAGCCGCGCATACCCGCGCCTCGAGGTCGTGGTGGGTCTCATGAAACAACACTGCACCGGAATGAGGCAGACCGGAAAGACCCCGTGGGTGATCGACGATGTACATCGGATCGGACTCACCCGCGCGGCTCGCTCTCGAGTCTGGCGTGCAGCAAGCCGGAAACTCCTGGTTCAGGCTCATGCACGGCTTGGACGGCTGGAATCATGCGGCGAATCGCTCAGCTTCCGGAATCGCGTTTCTGCTGCGTCTGAGAAATGATCGCCGAACGGCGCCAGCAGTCGCGCACCGGCCGGAGTACGCGTCGCCCGGGCGCAGTCCAGATCGCAACGCCGGCAACCTGTGACTACGTTCGAAGCGATTCAGTTCGTCGCCTTCAACCGTCGTCCGGCGCCGCGTGTTCATCGCCCCCTGCACTCTGGCTGACCTGGCTGTGACCCGCGCCGCGTACGCGATGGGCCGCAACACGCAGCGTACGCAGCGATCAGTGGTCTGGCCCGTGTTCACCGACGACGCGATCACTCGCGAGATCGAGACCGGCGCGCTGTTCAAGGTCGTGGACGGCGCGACTGCTGCGGGCATCTTCTCCATGATCACCGAGGACCCGTTGATCTGGGGGGACGCGGAGCGCGGCGAGCACCTCTATCTGCACCGGATCGCACGGGCGACGGCGGCAGGGTCACGAGGACTGCTGGATGTGATTCTGGACTGGGCACGCCAGCGTTGCCGGAACGAGGGTCGCACTGGCCTCAGGATGGACACATGGGCGGAGAGCTCAGCGCTGATTGCGTACTACGCCACCAAGGGTTTCCGCTTCGTCGGTACGCGACGGCTTCCCGACGATCCGCGGCTCGCATCACACTACCACGGCCTCGAGCTGGCGCTGCTCGAGGCACCGCTCGCCTCATCGATCGCTGACGATCTGCACGGCTGACGACCCGCGTCAGCGGCCGGCGGTGTTACACGGTGTGACGCTGCGATGCGTGCGACAACCAGTCGGCAACATCCTGATGATCGTGCTCGCGTGCCAGATCGGCCGGCAGTTTACCATCGGCTGTGCGCACATCGCGCGAAGCACCGCATGCGATCAGCAGCGCCACCAGCCCCTGATCGCCCCGCGACGCCGCCAGATGCAGTGGCTGGTAGCCCTGTGCATCGACGGCACACGCGTCACTGCCGACGGCCAGCAGCGCGGTGATGGCCGCCATCTCGCGTCGACCAGCAATTGCCGCGTGCAGCGCCGTGTTGCCTTGCGCGTTGGTGGAGCGCGCGGAGTGACTGGCGCCGGCGCGCAGCAATTGGACGACCACCGAGGCGTAGCCGAAGTAGGCCGCCAGATGGAGGGCCGTCCATCCATCAGGACTGTAGACCTGTAGGTTGGCCGGATGGCGCTCCAGGTGTTGCGCAAGCGGAGCGAGATCGCCGAACGCCGCCAGTTCCGGCAACGAGAGTGCGACGCCGGCCGCCGCAGAGCGTGCACGATCACGATCGTTCATGTAGAGCGCCATCAACACATCGGATGGCGCGCCTACGGTAGCCGATACCGGTTCGTTCGCGTCTGCCATTTTCACCTCGCACGCGGAGTGAGTGTCGCGCACACGGTGGGCGAACTCAGTCGACTGGCCAGCTCACCGCCGACCGATCATCGCTCGTTTCCGGCGCAGCCATAGTGTTGCCTGCCGCACGCTCGTCGGCAAGCACGGCCCGCCACCACGGCGTGACACCATCAACCCGTGTCGGCTCGACGGGCTGCCCAAGCATCGGGGTCAACAGGTCGATGCCGCGGGCCGGCGCACGCATGGTGAGCGTTTCGATGGGTTCATCCCACGCGTGCATGGCGAGGTTGAAGGTGCCCCAGTGAATCGGGAGCAGGCGTCCACTGCCGAGCATGCCATGCGCGTCGAGCGCGTGTTCGGGGCCCAGGTGAATGTCGCCCCAGGCTGGGTGCCAGGCGCCGATCTCGAGGAGCACCAGATCGAAGCTGTCGAAGCGGGCGCGGATGTCGCGATACTCCGGCGTGAGCCCGGTATCGGCGCCATGAAACACCGAGTGCCACGGCCCCTGCAGATGGAACGACGACCAGGCCGTCGCATTGCGATCGAGCAGCGTGCGCCCCGAGAAATGCTGCGATGGCGTGGCGGTAATCACCACACCAGTCGGCGCCAGCGTGGTCGACTCCCACCAATCGAGTTCCGTGATGCGCTCGGCCGGCACTCCCCAGTGCTCGAGGTGCGTACCGACACCGAGCGAAGTGATGAATCGCACCGAGCGCTTGTTCAGTGTGCGAACGGCCGAGCGATCGAGGTGATCGTAGTGATCATGCGAGATCAGGACCGCATCGAGTTCCGGGAGTGCGGCCAGCGAGACCGGCGGTGCATGAAAGCGTTTCGGTCCCGCGAACGGCACCGGCGATGCGCGTTGCGTCCAGACGGGATCGGTGAGGATACGGGCGCCATCGATCTCGAAGAGAACCGAGGAGTGTCCGAGCCAGGTCACGCGGAGTTTCGTCTCAGGCTCCACGCGCCAGGTGCTGCGCGGGTCGAAGAGCGGCAGCGGTACACCGGGCACACGTCGCTCACCGCCGCAGAGATACTCCTTCATGGTCGGCACAACGGTTCCAGGCTTGAGGCCTACCCTCGCGTTGCTGGTGTTGCTGAAGACGCGGCCGTCGAAGCGCGGAGAGGCGAGGCAGCGCTCGCGGCGAACGGCGGCGGCGGTGGAGTCGGCTCGATCGGGCATCGGGGCCAGTTCGGGAGGTCGGGGGCCAGGCGGACGGGCGGGCCTGCCGAACACCTCCGTCTTTGAACGGCGCATCCGTGCAGCGTTGACTGGGATACGCCAGTGCACCCTCAATGTTCGCTGGCCGCCGTTGCGATGCCAACTGATCGAAGCGGTGGATCATTCCCGCCACAGGGCGCGGCCGGCACGTTACCGCGATAAGGCCGCTAGCGGCGGTCGCACTCACCACCGGATCGTCCGCGACCATCCCGATATTTGCAGCTGGATACCGATGTCGCTGCGGCGTCGGCCTGTTGGAAGTGATGATGATCGTCCCATTCCACACGATCGAGCGGCGCACGCCGGCCGTGTTGCATGCAACCGGTGCGCGGACCGAGTGACTCCGCAGCAAGGCAACGACGGCGGCCTTCGCGTCTACTCTGCCTCAGGCCGTGACGACTCTCGGTGGCACTCGCCGGATGAGTGGAACCATCGACAGCAGCGTGATCACGAGCAGCACGATCTCGATGCTGTACACGAGCGAGTAGCCGGTGGCCGGGCCGGACAGACTTCGGCCGAATACGTTTCGCTCGCTCATGCCGTTGACGACATCGCGCACAATGCCTCCACATGCCACTGCGATGCCAGCCGCAGACGCCTGCACCGCACCCCAGGCGCCGAGCGCCAATCCGCGCTGCTTTTCTGGCGCATGGTTCATCGTG
>JBBQRH010000110.1:0-11967 GCA_038215035.1 Gemmatimonadales bacterium
AGGGCTCCCGCTCCCTTTCTCGGCTCCGGTCGGCACGCCCAAGTAACGCACCGACCAAGAGTTAGCCGATCCTGCCGCTCAGCTGGCGAGGACGTCCGTACCGGCGAAGAAGAACGCCGCTTCGATCGCCGCATTCTCGTCGGAATCGGACGCGTGAATCGCGTTCCGTCCCTTCGACTCGGCATACAGCTTCCGCACGGTGCCGTCGGCCGCCTCAGCCGGGTCGGTGGCGCCGATCACGGTCCGCAGCGTCGCCACCGCGTCGTCGCGCTCGAGCACGAGCGGCATGCACGGCCCGCTCGTCATGAAGTCGACGAGCTCGCCGAAAAAACCGCGCTCGCGATGAACACCATAGAACTCACCCGCCTGCGCGGTGGTGAGGTGCATGACGCGCGCCGCCTTGACGGTGAAGCCCGACTTCTCGAGCAACGCGATGATGAGGCCGGCCTTGCCATTGGCGAAGGCGTCCGGCTTGACGATGGTAAGAGTGCGACGACCAGCCATAAGTCAGGATCCGATCAATTTGCGAACGATGTCCCCGCGCGTGAGGAAGCCGACCAATCGGTCATCCTTCACGACAGGCACCCGGTCGACGTCCTTGTTGAGCATCAGGGACGCCACCTCGGCGAGCGGCTGCTCGGGTGCCACACACAGGACCTGACGGGTCATGATGTCGCGCACCGTGCGCCGCGCCGCGGCTGGCGGCTGGAGTGCGTTCACACCCCCGGCGCGCGGAAGATAATGGCTCAGGAGATCCCGCAAGAGCTCACGCTCACTCAACATGCCGATGACCCGGTTCGATTCGTCCACGACCGGAAGTCCGCCGAGGCCGGCCCGCAGCATTTCCAGCACCGCGCTCCGCAGCGGCGCCTCCGGGCCAACGGTGCGTGGGCGCTCCGACATCAGCTCGCGGACCGTGAGCTGCGCGGGCAGCTCCTTCCCCGTGAACTGCGGTAACGCGAGCAGCTGCGCCGGCGTCTCCACCGCGAGCGCGGCGGCGATACTGACGGGGTTGGAGAGCACGCGGACGAGCGCACTGACCACCTGCAGATGTCGGGCCATCTGGCGCGGGGGCGCGCACACCAGCACTACCAGACGCGCCCGCTGGAGCTCGTCGTCGTCGAGCACGCGTACGACGTTTCTTGGCGCGAGGCCGATCGCGACCACCAGGTCCCGCACCGCATCGGTGCGGTAATGCAACACGAACGCCCGGTCGGCGAGTCCCACGATGTCTTCGCTTCGCGCCTCCTCGATACGTTCGCGGAGGAGGTCGGCATTGGACAGCGCCCCGCTCACATCCAGCGACAGGCGCAGCTCTTCGGCCGCATCGGCGACCGTTCCAGCGAGCAGCGGCATGACCACGCGCGAGGCGACGAACAGATCAGCGAGACGTTGTGGCGTAGTGGGCATGCACGCAATCTGCGCGTTTGCGGGTCGACCACGCAGGGGTGGTGCGAAAGAAAGCGGGGCGGCTCACGACCGTCGTGATCCGCCCCGCCGCCTTTCCCGCACACCCGCGCAATTAGGCGAGACGCGCCTTGATCAGGTCGACGAAGTCGACCGGACGCTGAGCGACGCCCATTCCAGCAGCCAGGAACGACTCAATCTTCTCGGCGGCGGTGCCTTCAGAGCCGGAGATGATCGCACCGGCATGGCCCATACGGCGGCCCGGCGGAGCGGTCTGACCGGCGATGAAGCCGACCACCGGCTTCTTCATGTGCGCCTTGATGAACGCCGCCGCTTCCTGCTCGTCGGTGCCGCCGATTTCGCCCATCATCGCGATGGCCTTCGTCTGCGGATCTGCCTCGAACGCTGCGAGGCAATCGATGAAGTTCGTGCCGTTGATCGGATCACCACCGATGCCAACGCACGAGCTCTGGCCGATGCCGGCCTTCGTGAGCTGGTTGACGATCTCGTACGTCAGCGTGCCGGAGCGGCTGACGACTCCCACCGGACCAGGCATGCAGATGCGGCCCGGAATGATCCCGACCTTCGACTGACCGGGTGTGATCAACCCCGGGCAATTCGGGCCGAGCAGGCGCGCGCCCATTTCCTTCACATACGGATACACCTTGGTCATGTCGAGCACCGGCACGCCCTCGGTGATGCAGACGATCAGCTTCACGCCCGCGGCGGCAGCTTCCATCATGGCGTCGGCCGCAAACGGCGGCGGCACGTAGATGACCGAGGTGTTTGCGCCCGTGGCGGCCACGGCTTGGGCCACCGTATTGTAGATCGGGACGGTTGCCTCGAACTTCTGTCCACCCTTTCCGGGCGTCACGCCGGCCACGACCTTCGTGCCGTACTCCATCATCTGCTTGGCGTGGAACGAGCCATCGCGGCCCGTGATCCCCTGGACGAGCAGCGTGGTGCTGTTGTCGATGAAGATGCTCACTTGGCGGCTCCCGTCGCGAGGGCAACGGCCTTTTGCACCGCTTCGTCCATGTCGGACGAGGCACTGAAACCATTCTCCGTCAGAATCTTCATCGCGAGCTCTTCATTGGTGCCTGTCAGACGGATCACGATCGGCACCGTGAGCGGATTGGCCTTGGTGGCGGTGACGATGCCGTTCGCCACGTCATCGGTGCGCGTGATGCCGCCGAAGATGTTGAACAGGATCGCCTTCACATTCTTGTCTGCGGTGATGATGCGCAGCGCGTTCACGACCTTCTCCGGATTCGACGAGCCGCCGATATCGAGGAAGTTGGCTGGATCGCCGCCGTAGTACTTCACCAGGTCCATTGTCGCCATGGCGAGGCCGGCACCGTTGACGACGCAGCCGACATTGCCATCGAGCTTGATGAACGTGAGGTTGGCCTTGCGCGCGTCCACTTCTGCGGGATCTTCGCTGCTTTCGTCGCGCAATGCCTCGATGGCCGGCAGACGCTCCAGCTCATTGTCATCGATCACCATCTTGCCGTCCACCGCGACGACCTTGCCGGTCGGGGTGACCACCAGCGGATTGATCTCGGCGAGCGAGCAGCCGCTTTCGATGAAGGCAGCGTACAACTGCTGCATGATCTTTGCGGCAGCGCGCGCCTGCTTCACGTCGTCGTAGAGGAAGAAGCCCATCTCCATCGCCTCGAAGGTACGCAGGCCATAGCGCGGATCGACGGGATGGTACTTGATCTTTTCCGGTGTGGTGGCGGCTACTTCCTCGATGTCGATGCCGCCCGCCGCGCTGACCATGAACACCGGCTTCTTGGTGGCGCGGTCCACGATGATGCCGACGTAGGCTTCACTGCCAATGTCTTCCGCAACCGTGACGAGCACCTTGAGCACGGTGAGGCCTTTGATGTCCATCCCGAGAATGGCCGTCGCCTTTTCTCGCGCGACGGCGGGGGTGGCGCAGTACTTCACGCCGCCGGCCTTTCCGCGCCCACCGACGTGCACCTGTGCCTTCACCATCACGGGAACGCCGTACTTCACGGCCAGCGCTTCGGCAGCGTCCGGCGTGGTGGCGATGTCGCCCTCGGGGATCGGGACGCCGTGGCGCCGCAGAATCTCCTTGGCCTGATACTCATGTAGGTTCACACACGCTCCATCTGCGATCGGGTGATTGCAGCGACTGTGACGTTTGAACAGCAACACGCGCGGGTACGAACCGCCGGCGCGTGGGACGACGGTGCTCCGAGTGAGCACTGCAACTCCGACGTCAAGATAACCGCTGGAAGTCGAGTCATCGTGGCAGCGAGTCGCGCGGCACACCCAGCGCGCGGCCGAGGGCCTCGAAGGACGCGCCGAACTCGGCCCATGCTCCCTTCTGGAGCGCGTCCCGCATCTGACGGTACATCGAGGCGGCCGCCGTCGGCGCGACGCCGGTTCGGCCGCCAGCTCTCCAGCTGAGCGCAGCCTCGGGAACACTGATCGCAACCCCACGGCGCATGCCATCCGTGATCAAGACTGCCGCCAGCTCCGTCGGTCGGCCGTCGCGCACCGAGAAGTACGGGGTGAGGAAGCGGACCGTGGCGCCAGGCACGATGCGCGGAGCGCCCCGCCTGGCTCCCGTGAGCGATCCAGGCTGACGCAGCGAATCCGTCGTTTCCTGGGCGCCACGCACGACCCCTTCGTAGGGCGCCCCGTCACGCGTGGGCTGCCATCGGGTGCGCCGATCCTCGCCTCCGGGAGCGAGCAGTACTCCGCGCACAACGCCGCGCCCGTCGATCGCGGCCGCCGTCAGCGCATAGGTGCTGCGAAACGGCAGCCAGACCGGAACGAAATCATCCGGCGTGAATGCGCTGTCAGCAAGGACGCCCCGGACCACGGAAAGCTCCTCAAACGGTCCGCTGCGTCGAATCACCGAACTCGTATCGTCCTGGATGGCGCGCGAGCCAAACCGCGCGGCGATGGCGGCTTCGAGTTCGAGCGCATCCGCTCGCGGCGGGAGCGCGCGGCGCAACCCGTTCGGCAGCGCCCCAATGGGGACGAGATGTTGCGCGAGTCGCTGCAAGGGCCGGCGCGCCAGCAGTGGTGGATCGTTCTCCTGCAGTAGTGAGACGCGGCCCGTGTGCGCGTTGACCAGCGCCGTGGTGGCGAACTGCACTGCCGAGAACTCTTCGCCGTGCAGCATCACGTGCTCGCTGAGCGGGTACGTGGCGCTGACGGCATAGAGATCCATTGTCCACAACAGCGAGTCCCCATAAACGAGCGGCACGACCTGCGAGCCCGCGCGGAGGCCAGGAACCAGCCGGGCGACGCGATCGCGGACGTCGCGGACCGTGACCAGCACCGGCGACGGCTGCGGCGTGTTACCGAAGAGCAAACGGGGATTCTGCTGATTCCAGGCGAAGGCGAGCCGCGCCGAGGCGCTCGAAATCAGCGGGGCGGCGATACGTCGCCGGGGATCGCTGACGAGGGCGTAGCCACGGCCGGAATCACTGACGACGATTGGTGGCAACGTCCGTCCTGAGCGCGCCGACACATCGCGAAACGGATTGCCCGATGTGAGGTCGACCGGAATGGCTCGCCAGGTCGGGAGGAGCCCAGGCACCTTGAGCGCGTCGAAAACGAGTGCGCCTGGCATGCCAGCCGTCTGGTCCCACGCCAGCACTGCGCCCAGCCGACCCGGGGTCGCATGTGGGACAGAGGAACGATCCCAGAGCGGTGTCGACGCCAGCGATGCCGTGTCGCTGGGCGCGGCAGCAATCACTCGATCCGACTCGTAGGCGCGCCGAGTGAAACTCGCACCGGCGTCGAGATACCGGCGCTCACGCGCGACGGTGTCGCCGCCGCCTTCGGCACTCTCCGCCAGCAGTGGCATGCCCTGACGCAGCAGCAGTGCCATCAACAGCACCGTCGTGACGGCAGCGATCGCAGCACGCGGCTGGCGCGACCACGCGCTCCACGCCACCACGCCAGCGGCGCCAAGCGCAATCACCTGCATCACGATCCCACCCGGCAGGCCGACGCGATGGTCCGCGAAACCGAATGCGCCCTCGGCGCCCGTTCCGTGCACGAGGCGGTCAAAACCATCGACGCGATAGCTCCACGCGATCAGCGCGAGCAGCATGGCTCCAAGGACGGTGATGTGGCGGCGTGCGTGACGCGTGACCCGCAACGCACGCCCATCCACACCAACACCGCGAGTGAACACGTAGCCAACGACGGTCAGCATCGACGTCACCGCATGTGCGAGCAGCGCCCACGTGTAGGCTTGCCACTCAAACGGCAGCCAGGTCGTCCAGAATGCCAGATCGTACTGGAAGTACGGATCGGATTCACCGAGCGGACTGGCGTCGAGCACGTTGGCCAATGGGATCCAGTCGGTGAGCGGAATCGTCAGGAGCACCCCAACGCTGCACGCTGCCGCCCACAGGACAAGGGAGATGGTCCGATCCGGCACCGCACCCTGGAACTCGAGATTGCCGATGCTACCAGGAACCACAACGCTCACGAACGACCGGCGAATTGCCGCGAAGTGTGCGCGCATGACCAGCGTGGCAATGGCCCCCGCACCAAACTTGAGCAGGACGGAAACGATGGTCTGCCACCACCAGACGTCGGCAAACCCGAGGGCGTCGAACCAGGCATGATCCCCGGCCAGCGCACCCCACGCGCGCCCGATCGCGAGGATGGCGGCCACGCCCGCCACCAGCGCGAGCAACCCGCGACGGCGAATGATCACAGGCGAGGTGACCCCACGGTCAGGCGGACACGCCTTGCGTCCGCAACCATGCGTTGAACTCGGCGCGAATTTCGTCACGACGCGCAGCCGTCAGCGCTTCGAACCGCAGCACGACGATCGGTTGCGTGTTCGAGGCACGAATCAGTCCCCATCCATCGCCGTAGAGCACACGCGCGCCGTCGACATCGATCACCTCGTGTGACTGCCGGAAATGCTCCGAAGCCGCCTGCACGAGCGAGAACTTGCGCTCGTCCGGGCAGTCGACGCGCAATTCCGGCGTGCTGAAGTACGATGGCACGTCTGCCAGCAAGTCACGGACGCTGCCAGGGCTCGACGCCACGATCCGCAGAATACGGGCTGCAGCGTAGAGCGCGTCGTCATGGCCGTAGAAGCCTTCGGTGAAGAACATGTGACCGGACATTTCGCCTGCCACCGGCGCGTGCAGCTCCTTCATCTTGTCCTTGATGAGCGAGTGGCCGGTCTTCCACATCACCGGCGTGCCGCCGGCCTTGGTGATCGCGTCGGGCAGCGCCTGAGAGCACTTGACGTCGAAAATAATCGGCGCACCGGCGCCGGTACGCGCGAACACATCACGCGCGTACAGCAACAGCAGGTAGTCGCCCCAGATGATCGTGCCAGCAGCGTCCACGATACCGATGCGATCTGCGTCGCCATCGAATGCGATGCCGATGTCGGCTCCATGCTCGCGTACGGCCGCAATCAGGTCGACCAGATTCTCTTCGACCGTCGGATCGGGATGATGATTGGGGAAGGTGCCATCGCTCTCACAGAACAGATATGTCGCATCGACATTCATCCGCGAAAAGATCGCCTCCGTGAGCGGGCCTCCGGCGCCATTGCCCGCATCGAGCACCACCTTGAGACGCCGCGCGAGCGGTCCCGTTCGCGCGAGAATGTCCTCGACATAGCGGGCATTGAGATCTTCACTGCGGACCGTACCCAGCCGCGCACTCGCCGGCGCATCGAGCAGTTCACGCAGCCGTTGAATGCCGACGCCATGCAGCGAGCCAGTGCCGACGCAGATCTTGAATCCGTTGAACTCGGGGGGGTTATGTGACCCCGTGATCTGGATTCCGCCTGCCACCGTCAGATGATGCAGCGACCAGTACAGCAGCGGCGTCGGTCCGACACCGATATCGATCACGTCGCGGCCGCGGGTGGTCAGCCCTCGAACCAGCGCCTCGCGCAACGCGGTGCCACTCGGTCGGTTGTCGCGGCCAACGGCCACCGGGCCGGCTACCTGCCGTTCGTCGAGCAGGGCCGCGTACGCCCGACCAATCCCCTCCGCCGCTTCGATGGTGAGGTCGTCGCCAACGACGCCGCGGATGTCATACTGTCGGAAAATGCCTGCAGCGATAGTCATGGAAGAGCGGGCTGGGAATCGGTCGGTGCGAGAGCCTGCAGCGGAGTGTGCCCACTGCCCCCTCGCGCGGATGACATCGGAAGCGTACTGGTTCGGGCCCAGTGAACCGCAGGCCCGGGATAGACGCCGAGGAGCAGCAAAAGGACCGCAGAGACGGCAATCACGCCACCGGTCCACCGCGCCGGAACCAACTGTGGTGGAGTCTCCACCTCAGCCGGTGGCTTCATGAACATCGTCGCGATGACGTTGAGGTAGTAGCCGGCCGACACCAGGCTGGCCAGCACCAGGATCACGGCCAGCTTCAGCTGTGGCGCATTCGACGAGAGCGCAGCGCGCAGGACATACCATTTGGCGAAGAAGCCCATGCCGCCCGCAATCGGAAATCCCATCAGCGAGAGCATGAAGACCGCCATCGCTGCCGCAAGCGCTGGACGTGTGCGCGACAGCCCCGCCAGATCGGTGAGCCGTGTTCGCTTCTCGATGCCGCCAGACACCAGACAGAGCACGCCGTACGCGCCAACCGTGGCGAGCGTGTACGCCAACGCGTAGAACACGATGGCCGCGGTCCCATCGGCCGAGTGACTGGTGACGGCGACCAGCAGGTACCCGGCGTGCGCGATGCTCGAGTACGCGAGCATGCGCTTCAGGTTCTGCTGTGCCAGCGCCAGCACATTGCCGACCACCATCGTCACGGCAGCCAGGACCCACGAGGCGTAGTGCCACGACGCGTACGCCGGGCCGAGACCGTCCATCAGCAGTCGCGCGAAGGCGGCGAATGCGGCGGTCTTGACGCCGGCCGCCATGAACGACGTGTACGGCGTCGGCGCACCTTCGTAGACGTCCGGTGTCCACATGTGGAACGGAACCGCAGCGATCTTGAAAGAGAAACCAACGAAGAGCAACGCCAATCCCCCGATCAGCAGCGGATCGGTCGCCAGATTCCGCGTGGCAATCGCGTCGGCCATCACGGTCAGGTTCGTGGTCCCCGTGGCGCCGTAGAGCAACGCCATGCCGTAGAGCAGAAATCCGGTGGAGAATGCACCGAGCAGGAAGTATTTCAGCGCACCCTCGGCAGACCCTGCGCGACTCCGGTCAAGTCCGGTCAGCACGTAGATCGCCAGCGACATCACCTCGATACCGAGAAAGATCAGCATCAGATCGCGCGCGCCGACCAGCAGGAGCATACCTGCCGCGGAGAACAGCACCAACGCGGGCGGCTCGCTGGCGGTGAGCGCTGCACCCTCGTTGTACTCCATCGCCATGACCAGCGTCCCGAGGACGCCGAGCATGATGACCGCGACCGAGGCCCAGCGGAATCCGTCGTATGCCAAAGGCCCTGTATTTGCACCGAGAGGCGGCGCATGATTCGCCAGCATCGCGGTGGCGCCGGCAGCAAGCACGGCAAACACGATTGCGAGCAGATGTGCGCGACGCGTGCTGGCCGCGCCTTCCGGCGCAAATGCGCCGAAGAGCAGCACGATCATTCCGCCAACCGACACGATCAGTTCCGGCAGGAGCAGCGTGCCAAGATCGAGACTTGCCGTTGCGAAGGTATTCACGGCTGCCCCCCGTCGCTCACGCTGGGCCCGGGCACCAAGGCGGCCGCCGCATTCACACCGTTGACGAGGCTTGCCACTGAGATCTGCATGCGGTTGAGCAGCGGTGCCGGGTAGATTCCGAGACCGATGATCGCAGCCGCAAAGACGCACATGATGCCGGTCTCCATGCGCGACAGGTCGCGAATCACCGCGGCAGTGTCATCGACCGACGGGCCAAACAACACGCGCTGCACCGCCCAGAGCAGATAGGCGGCCGCGAGAATGACCCCGATCGTTGCCAGCAACGTCAGCACCGGGAACGTCGGGAACGCACCGATCAGCACCAGAAACTCACCGACGAAACCGTTGGTACCTGGGAGCCCTGCATTCGCGAGTGCAAAGAGCATAGCTGCGGTGCCGAACATCGGCATCTGTTTCGCCAGCCCACCCAGCGACTGGAATCGATCGTCTCCAATGCGCTGACGCAGCATACCGAGCAGCAGGAACATGCCACCCGTCGTGATTCCGGCGTTCACCATCACCACCAATGCGCCCGACACCGACTCTGGCGTGAACGCACTGATGCCAAGCACCACGAACCCGAGATGTGCGATCGAGGCGTATGAAATCACCCGGCGAAAATCCGGCTGAACCAGTGCCACCAGCGAGCCATAGAGCACACTGACGACGCCGAGCGACGCCAGGACCATTCGTACCGTCGGGTGAAGCGCCGCCGCCGGGAACAGTGGGTAGGCAAGGACGAGCAATCCGTAAGTACCGACCTTGATACCGAGGGCGACGGCCGCCAGCGGAGGGCCCTCGCTCTGCGCGTCAGGCAACCAGGTGTGGAACGGGATGAGCGCACTCTTGACGAGGAACGCACTGGCGAATGCGCCGAAACACAGCAGCTGAGTCGACAGACTCATCGGCCGATTCGTTGCCATGTCCTGCAGCTGTTCATAGGTCGTTCCACCAGCTGCCGACGCAATCGTGATCACTGCGACCAGCATCAGGAGCGAGCCGAGCATCGTGAACACAAAGAACGTTTTTCCTGCCGTGGCGCCACGCTCCGATCCCCAGACCCCGATCAGGAAATAGAGCGGAACGAGCATCAACTCCCAGCAGAGGTAGAAGAGCAGCAGGTCGGCAGCCAGAAAGATGCCCAGGATCCCCGCAGTGAGCAGCAGAATCAAGGCATAGTAGGACGCGGCCCGGTGGGTGACGCTGGACCGGGGGATCGCCAGAACGCTGAGCAGCATCAGCACGGCCGTCAACAGAATCAACGGCAAGGAGACGCCGTTGGCGGCCAGCCGGAATCGGGAGCCAAAGTCGTCGATCCACGGATAGTCGATCATCGCCACGCCGCTGGGCACCACACTCCAGAGCGCCAGCGCCAGCACTGCCGTGCCAGCCAGGAGTGCGATGGTGACCTTCCGCGCCAGAGACGCTTCAACATCGCCGGCAGTGCGCGGGAGCAGCCAGACGAGGATCGACCCGAAGAATGGAACGCCGAGTAGCATGGGAAGTACCCACGCTGGCGTCACACCCATGGACGTGAGTACGGACATCATCGGCCCGCTCGCAGCACGAAGATGCCAACCAGCGCCACAGCGCCGAGCGCGATGGCCCAGACATAGCTGCCGGCAAACCCACGCTGTGTTCGTGACGCCATGGAGGAGACGACGCGCAACAGTTGCGCGCTGCCCTGCACGAGGACCGCGTGAATCAGCCCGAGATCAAGACCACGCCAGAGAACCTTGCGCGAAGTGGCGACGATCGGGGCGACGATGGCACGGGCAATCGCGGTGTCAACGAAATAGTCGTTGGCGAGTACCAGGCCGATCCCGTGCTCGGCGGGAGCGGCGGCCTTTGTCGTCAGCGCATCGGGCTTCAGGAGGATGAATGCGGTTGCGATGCCGGCAACGGCCGCCGCAATCGCAATGCCGATGAGCACAAATTCGGTGGTGTGTGAAAGGTGACCGGTTCCGGCCAACAGCGTCCCGGCACTCGACGCGATCGGCGCCAGCCAGTCGGCCAGCCAGCCCGTGCGGCCGATTGGCAGGACTTCCGGCAGTTGCAGCCACCCACCGACCAGTGTCAAGGCGCCCAGCACGATGAGCGGTGCGCGAAGCACCCAAGGCGAGTCATGCACCGCCATCTCGACGTCGTCCCCGGAACGGAATCGCCCGTGGAACGTGTACCGCATCAGGCGCGTCATGTAAATCGCCGTCATGAACGCCGTGACGATGCCGATTCCATACGCCATCCACAAGATCGCTCGCCCCGGAATTGGCCCGAGCGACGATTCCGCCAGCGGCGATTCCATGGCACGTTCGGCGACTGCACTGAGGATCGCATCCTTCGAAAAGAACCCAGCGAGCGGCGGAATGCCGGCAATCGCCAACGTGGCGATCCACATCAAAACTCCTGTCGCCGGCATCCGTCGCATCAGGCCACCCATGTTGCGCATGTCCTGCGCGTCATCATCTCGATGGGCGTCGTGCAAGGCGTGATGCATGCTGTGGATGACGGCCCCCGCCCCAAGGAACAAGAGCGCCTTGAAGAAGGCGTGCGTGACGAGGTGGAACATGCCGGCGGTGTAGGCACCGGCGCCGACAGCCACGAACATGTACCCGAGCTGCGACACCGTCGAATACGCGAGCACCTTCTTGATGTCCCACTGCTTGAGCCCCACGCTGGCCGCCCAGAGCGCGGTGAACGCGCCGACCAGCACGATTACCAGACTCGCCACCGGAGCCGCCGAAAAGAGTGCGGCATTTCGTACGATCAGGTAGATGCCTGCGGTGACCATCGTCGCCGCGTGGATCAGCGCGGACACCGGTGTCGGGCCGGCCATCGCGTCCGGCAGCCAGACGTACAACGGGAGCTGCGCGCTCTTGCCGGCACAGCCGAGGAACATG
>JBBQRH010000111.1:0-11862 GCA_038215035.1 Gemmatimonadales bacterium
TGATTGCCCGAACTGGCCGTCGCGATGGTTTTGCCAAGTGGAATCGCCCGCATCACGGCGTTGGTCGCGCCGCGCAGCTTGAACGATCCGGTACGCTGCAGATGTTCGGCCTTCACGAACACCGGTCCGCCAACGCGTTCCGCGTATTGTGGCCATGCAGCGACCGGCGTCTCGAGCACGGTAGGGCGAATGTCTTGGTCGGCGCGATGAATGGCGGCGATGAGCACGGGGTCGACTGACGAGTGTTTCATGGACCGTTCAGGGTGGAAGGCTCGACGCATGGGGCGATGCGTACGACAGGTGCAGGCATCGGCACGCTACACCAGTGCCTGCGCGACTGCCGTCGCAATGGCGATGTCCTGCACTGCAACCCCGGTCAGATCGGCGATCACGATCTGTGCCTCACTGATGCGGCCGCGCCTGCGATCCTCGATCACATGGCCGAGTTCGACGACGGATTCGGCAGTGCGCATCCCGGCAGAAATCGCGTGGTGCAATTCGCCGCGCGTGAGGCATTGAGAGATGCTGTCGGCGACGTAGACGTCCGCGTGACCGACCAGCGCCGCGGTCAATTCTCGCTTCTCTGGTGTGTCTGATCCCATCGCGATGATGAGCGTGCCCTCAGCAACATGGTGCACGTCGAGCAACGGGTTGGTACTGGATGTCGTCATCACTACTACCTGTGCATCACGCGCCGCGTCGCCTGCATCGACGGTCGTGACAACGGTAAAACCCGCGGCCTCCATGTCACACCGATAGGCGTCGAGCGCCGACTGACGTCGTCCCCAGACCGTGATGGCGCGGCAGTTCACGGCTTTTCCGATCGCCTGAGCCTGCATGCGAGCCTGCACGCCGGTGCCGAAGACCGCGATCCGGTCAACTCGTGCGGGCGCCAGATGGGTCGCCGCAACCGCGCCGGCAATCGCGGTGCGCACATTCGTCAGGTGGCCGCCGTCCAGCAAGACGGTTTCGATCATACCGGTCACCGCGCTGAACACCAGCATCACTCCCGAGTAACTCGGTAGACCGCGTGTAGAATTCTCTCCGAATCCCGTTGCGACCTTGATCACGAAGGTGTCGCCGCCGTGCAGGTAGCCGTACTTGATGTGCGCGTCGCCGGGTGGTTCTGCGAAGAGCAGTTCACCGACCGGCGGTACCGTGGCGCGACCCTGCGAGTATGCAACGAACGCCGCCTCGATTGCTGGCTGCAGGTCCATCGCAGGCAGCACGGTGAGCATCTCCTCGAGAGTGATGACACGCGCGGCTGGTACTGGATTTGGTTCGGACATGTTGAAGCGTACGGAACGGCACGGCGCAATGCCAGCCCGGTGGTCCGTTTACACTGGCGTGGCGAGCGACCGGCAGAATCGCTGTCAGTCGACAAGTCCTGCTCGCACGATGGGGGCGGGACTGGCGGTCGACGCTGACGCTGCATCATCTTCGACCCATGCCAACCTTCGACGCCTTTGCGAGCGCCAGCGTTCGGATGATCGTGAGCGTCGCGCTCTGGTCTGTGCCGCTCGTCAGCCCGCCGTCGTCACGCACCGTTGCCGCGATGGGGCGGTCCGGCGGCGAACGCTCCCCTCCTTCGCTCACCTCCGAGGGTCCGGTCGTGATGACATCCCTGATGCCCGCCAGCGACACCGACGGAGCGCCGTTGCGCATCGGTGTGGTCGGACTGACCCACGACCATGTGAACTGGCTGCTGGGGCGCAAGCGCGACGGCGACATCGAGATCGTCGGCATCGTCGAGCCGAACCGGGAGCTGGCCCAGCGCTACGCCACGCAATACGGTCTCAGCATGGACATCGTGTTCGACTCGATGTCCGAAATGTTCGACAAGACCAAGCCGACAGCCGTCGCTGCGTTCGGAAGCATCTTCGATCACCTCGCCGTGGTCGAGGCGGCAGCACCACGCGGCATTCATGTGATGGTCGAGAAGCCGCTGGCGGTGAGTCTGGAGCATGCGAAGCGGATGAAGGTGCTGGCTGACAGACACCATATCACGCTGATGGTCAACTACGAGACCAGCTGGTATCCGTCACTGTACGAAGCGAACGACCTGCTGCAGGCCGGCCGGATCGGTGCGTTGCGCAAGGTCGTCATACACGATGGGCACAAGGGACCAAAGAAGATCGGCGTCAGCCCGGAGTTTCTCGGGTGGCTTCGCGATCCGGTGAAGAACGGTGGTGGAGCGGTGATTGATTTTGGCTGTTACGGCGCCAACCTGATGACCTACCTGATGCGAGGGCAGCGTCCGACGTCGGTGACGGCGGTGCTCCAGCAGCTCCAGCCGAACGACTATCCCCAGGTCGACGACGAAGCCACCATCATCCTGACCTATCCGGGCGCGCAGGCCATCATTCAGGCGTCGTGGAACTGGCCGATCGGCCGCAAGGACATGGAGATCTACGGCGTTCAGGGGACGCTGGTGGCGGAGAACCGAAACACACTCAGGGCGCGGCTGTCGGAATCGGCTGAAGAGACGCGACGCACCCTGCCAGAGCGTACCGCTCCGGAGCACGACGCCTTTCCGTACTTCAAGGCGCTGATCGACGGGAGGCTGACGCCAGGTCGATTCGATCCATCGTCGATCGACAACAACATGATCGTGATGGAAATTCTGGACGCTGCGATCCGCAGTGCCAGTCAGGGCAGCACGGTACGGCTCGAACCGAAGTAGCATCGAACGCTGACACACACGGCCGGCGTCGTACCGATCGGCGTGGGCCAACGACCGAGGGCCACCACCGGATGCGCGGCGAGTGCCGTCCGTGCTGAGCCGAGCGCGGTCATGTCGCGAATCGATGAAGGAATTTCGCTACTGATACTGGATGTAACTCAGTGACGGGCGCAATCGGAGCAACTCTGCCGGCAGCAGCAACGCATCACCCTTCTTGGTGTCGTTGTGATAGAAGAGCTTGAAGCCGGTGAACTGCACCGGGTGGTTCACGACGTAATCACGGAACGAATCGAACTTGAGCCACGGCGGGCCCCACCCGTCCATGTGCATCACTACCTGCACGTTCCGCGTCGGCCGGATGGCTTCGGCATCCGGCACCATCTTGCGGGTGAATCGGTGCACCACCAGCACCTTCGGCGGCAACTTCTTTTCCGTCACCAGCCGGTCGAGCGTGCGGATGACGTAGTTGATGTCGCTCGCCATCATCGTACCGATCTTGCTGCTGGGTCGCGCACCTTCCTTGTCGTAGTGCATGTAGAACTCAGGATCCACGCCGAGGTGCACGTCGGGCCGCTCGAGGTACGGAAGAAGCGCCGGAAGTTCCTGCTGCAGCGTGCTGTGCGACGCCTGAATGTCGAGAAAGAGGATGCCGTTTCGACTCTTCGCCCAGGCGTACGTCTTCTCGATCATCGACGCATCCTCGCGTCGGCGCCACATGCCATCGGCGCCGGGTGCACCCTGCGCCACCACGGTCACGAGATGAATGGCCGGCATCACTGGTGTGGCGGGATCGGCCTGGTTCCACTCTTGCACCGTACGGTCGAACATCGCCAGCATTTCGGTCTCGGGATATTCACCGATGACGCCCATCTTCTTCGAGTGCGGGTTGCCGTAGTAGGCGATGATCCGCTTGCCTGGCAGCAGTGCGCCGGGCGCGGCATCGATTTGCGGCCACTTGGCGCCACTGGCATCACCAGCGCGGATGGCGGCGGCGTAGGATCGCTGATCCATTCCAGAGCGTCCGTCGCGCAATGTGCCTGGCGGGAGCGGCACGGTATCGCGAGGTGCGGCTTTCGGAACGCCAGCGGTGGCAACGGCGGCGGTCGCCGTGTCGTCGGCGGCTTTCTTCTCGCCGCTGCGGCAGGCGGATACGGAAGCCATCAGCATGATGCTGACGAGCACAGGGATTGGCGCTGGAGCGAACTTCGGCAGCATGGGTAACGTCGGGAGTTCGTGAGATGAGCGACCGGCGCACGCGGTGCCGTGGGGCATCGCGTGCGCGGAACGCGGGTGGGAGAATTCTAGCCACCCGCTGGATGACGCGTCGATCTCATGTGCGAGGCACGACTCGCCTCGGTAACCCTACGGGGCTGGTGTACGCACGTCGAACACGCCATTCGCAATCGTCAGCGTGCCGGCGGTCTGCGCATTGGCGGCCAGTGTGCCGCTGAATGTGCCACTGATCCGTGTTGGCGTGATGGATGTGATGGTGAGGGTTCCCACATCGGTGCCGGCGCCGCCCCAGCTTTGTGTGGTGCCGACCTGTTGGATCGTGATTCGACGCAGTGGCACGGTGTTGCCGGTGAGTGCTCCACCACCAGGAGCGCTGATCGGCCCCAGGAGGATGTTGATGGAGTATGTCAGGTCCTGCCCACCCACGGTGCGTGACTGCGTCCCGCCGCCAAGGCCGACGATGGTGGCGATCACGCGCGGGGTACCGTTGATCGTTGCCGTGATCACGCTGCCTGCCTGATCTGCGGTTGGTGCGACGTAGCCCGTCGAGCGTGGCACGTCGAATCGGCCGTTCGTGGCGACTGCCGCCGCGCCGCCACCCACCAGGGGAGTCGCCGCGAAAGAGAAGGTGCCCGTCACCCGCGTTGCCGTGAGCGTGGTGATCGTGATCGTGCCGGCAGTACCTGAGAGGGGAGTGCTGAAAAGCGCCGCGCCTGCGGTATAGCTCACAATTCCGCCGGGCGTCGACCCGATGTTGGTTCCCAGCGGGTACGTGCCAGGCCCGGTAATGAACGCGAGGCTGATCGACATCGATCTGGTGACGCCCCCCGCAGTCTGCGTACCGAGAAAGGAAAGGCTTCCCGGTGTGGCGGCGACGGGATTGGCCTGCACCAGCGTTGCGGAGAACGCCTGCCCGTCAATCGTGGCGGTAAGTGTGTTGCTGCCATTGCCGCCGCCCGGGTTGTTCGGGCCAGTGGCGTTGCCGCCGCAAGCAGCCAGTGCAAGGGCGGACAGGGCGAAGAGGATGTTGCGCATCGGGACGTTCTCCTTCGGTCATGGACGCGTGGGGCGGTCACGCCGCCTTTGCATCGCATTGCGCAGGAGTCGACCGGAAACGCGCATCCGCGATCGGCTCCGAGACGACAGCTCGCAGATCTGGAGCTTTCCCGATGGCTCCGCCTACGGCGCGACGTTCACCGCCACCAGGTCGTTTGCTCCGGCAGTTCCGATCACGCGCAGAATCCCGAACCGCGCCGTGGTGCCATTCGTGAACGAAATCGTCGCCGTCGCGCCCGCGGCACCCGCCACCGCACGCTGAATCAGCGACCCGGCGGTGTTCCGCAGTTCAATTTCGACCGGGAAGCTGGATGCGGCGGCCGTGATCCTGACGACCTGTCGCGCGGCGATCGCCGGCAGGATCCGGATGTCGCGCGACGGACAGGTCGGTGTGATCGCTGTGTTGAATGTCACATCTGTCGACACATCGGTCGTCACGCAGGTGGTGCGCGGGTCCGGATTCAGCTCGGTGGTGACGGTGTAGGTCCCTGGCGTCTGCGCCGGTGCGGTGACCAGAATCCCGAAGGTGCCGGCGCGGATCACACCGAGCGCGCGCACCGCCGTGTCGGCCACGGGCAGGCCGTAGAGCGCGCTGTTCACCACCAGTGGGACGAGGGCCGTCGGAACGGTCGACGTGAGCCGAATGGCGTAATAGGTCTGCGCGGCGGCCGTCAGCGAGTACTGGTTCGCCACCCGATAACCGAGGAAGTTCTCGCAGGTCGATGCATCGATGCTGCCGGCGAACGTGGTGCCGAGCTGAATCGGTCGCACGAGGTTGCAGGCGGTCACGATCAGGATGCGCACGGTATCGCGCAGTGAATCGGCGCCGACGCGCGGCGTGGACGCCTGGATACTCGCCGTACCGGCAGCAATCGCGTTCACCGTGCCCGCGACGCTGACGGTCGCGAGATTCGGGGTCAGTGAACGCCAGACGACTGGAGCCGACGTGATGACGACGTTGCGTTGATCGCGTACCGAGGCTGTCAGCGCTCTGGTGCCGAGCGGCGACAGCGTATCGACGTCCGGTCGTGCGTCGAGCGTCGTCGCGACTCGCGGCCGGACCGTCACCGGAATCGACACGCGCGCCTTGTTGTCGAACGCCGTCGCGGTCACCGTCGCACTGCCACCGCTGACCGCCGTCACTTTGCCAGTCGCATCGACGGTGGCGACTTGCGCGTCACTGGTGGTCCACTGCAGCGCCCGGCTGTCGCTGGAGCACCCGCCGGAGAGGCTCGCTGCCACCTGCCCGTCGGCACCGACATCGAGTGTCAGTGACGTCGGCGACGGCGTCAGCACGCGAACCGGCTCGATGATGCCACCGCAGGAGTTCTCGTCGCCGCCCGAACAGCCAGCAATGGTCGCGCCGACAAGCAGCAGGCTGGCGGACAGCGTGCGCTGCCAGCGTCGCTGCGGTGCACGTTGGAAGGTCGTCAGGATGCTCATCGCGTGAATCCCATGCTGATGCCAATTTTTGCCGTATAGGTCGTGAACGGCCGGAAGGTAAGCTCGCGAATTGTTCCGAACTGCTGGCGAACCAGTTGTACACCGGCGTCGAGATTGGTTCGGCGCGTCAACTTGACGGCGAGGCCGCCACCCGCGCCGTAGGCGCTTCCCCAGGTGCTGCCACCCTCGGCGAACTGAAAGACGCCGGTGAGGTGCTGGACGGCCAGTCGCGCCGAGAGGTACGGGAAAAATGTGCTCGAGGCCGTGGCGGGAACCCAGCGTGGTTCAGCGAACAACCCCGCAATCTTCAGGCGGTCACGGACCTTGGCGTGCACGGAGTACTGCGCGCCGATCCCGAGCGAGAGTGCACCGAAGGATTCCGTCGCATAAAGGCGACTGTACCGCGGCTGCAACTCGACGCCGGCGCCTGAGACGCTCGCGTTCCCCGCCGTGATCGTGGTGAAGAGTGCCGACACCTGCACGGCATACGGTTGCGCTGATTGGGCCTTGCTCGGCGGCGTGACGGTCAACAGCAGCCCGAGTACACCGCACAGTCTTGACGCGATCGCCGCCGCGTGCGATCGGGGCGAAAGATTCACACGCATGAGTTCAGCCTGACAGAGGAGGATCGAGCGGCGTCGATCATTGCCTGCGGAGCGCACCGATGCTGACGGCGGACGACGTTACTGCGTTATCCCGCTTGTCGACGGTCAATGACACTGGAACCCGGCGAGCAACCGGACGACCACCGCCATCGAATTTTGTGAGTCGGAGCTCGAACGAGACTCGCATGGTGTTGTTGCCGGCGCTGCTCGAGGCTGGGGCGTCGACCATTGCGACGCGATGCCCATCGCCGTCGGCCAGAAACTCCATGATCTGGGCATTACGGGCGCCGTTGCGCCGCACATCGGCGATGACCCGATCGACTACGGACCGGATTTCCGCATCACTCGGCATCTCGTCGCGTCGCGTGTCGCTGGGGGGCGTCGATGGCGGCGTGCGGACTGCGGTCGCCGGTGGGGTGACGACGGGTACTGATGGAGGCAGTGTGGTGATCACCGACGTCGAGCGGGCGGCTTCGGTGCGACCCTGCAGGGTCTCCGTCGCTGGCGCCAGTGCCACCGCCACCGTCGCAGCCGATCTCACCGTCAATCCGACGGCGGTTTCGCCGCCGGCGCCGGCATCGACCATGATGCGAACACGCCCAGGCCTCCGCGCGGTGACGATTCCGGTACGTCGGTCCACCGACGCAACGCTGGCATCAGTGCTGGTGAACTCCATGTCGGCCTTGACGGCACGTCCTGTCGCGCGATCCTGCACACTCCACCGCAGCTGGAGCAACTCGCCCGGACGCAGCGAGTCGGACACCAGCGGGGTCAGTCTGAGCACGGGTGCGGACGCGGACGTTGGTACAGGCAGGGCGGGGCGTGCTGTCGCGACCACGGATCGTGATGCTGCGGCGACAGGTGGTGCGGGCCGGGCCGCGGTAGTAGTGCGCGGGGGTGGCACGGGCGCCGGACTGCGGAGCGGGCTGCGGGTCGGCGTTGGAGGCGGCGTATTCGGTTTCGTTGAAAGCGCCGCGGGGGCCGTCACTGGAGCCGTGGGACGGTCGTTGGCGGCAACTTCAGATGGCGCGACCACGAATGCCGGGATCGGCTCGAGCACAGGTTGGGCCGGAACGTCGATCGACGTCGGGACGCCCGACACCGTCGCCACTGGTGCGCCCTTGGCTTCCGGTACGCCTGCGGGCAGCGACACCATCGCGGTGGGTGCGCTGTCGGCAAGCGCGGCGGCGGGACCGGTCGTCCCGGTGGCGTAGAGGAGCGCCGGTTCATCCGGCTCACTGGCCGAGGTCAGATACAGCGCACCGAACAGCGCCGCAACGCCCACCACGGCCCCGCTGACGATCCGAAATGGCGAGACCCGACGCCGCACCTCGTCCTCACTGAGCGCTGGGTTGCCGGGCAGGATCAGCGGTGTCCGGCCCACGCCCGGCCAGACGCTGACGTCGGCACCGCACTGACCGCAGGCGCGGTCCGCGTCGCTGATGTTGGCCTTACACGTGGGGCAGATCGCAGAGATCGCAGGATGCATGTCGAACGGTGTGGAGTCGGAGTGGCAGACCGTCGGGCGCAGATCGAACGCAGTTTGATCTGACACCGCAAAGTACCAGACAATTCTCCTGCGGGGATCGTGCCGCGGGCGCCAGGACTCGGCAATCAGCCTGATCTGGCCACCGGAACGTCGCACCAGAAGCGGCGACGGCCTGAGATTCCGCGGTGTTCGCGGGCGCGACGGATCGGCTACCGCTTCAGAATGCGAATCTTTCCTGGACCGACTGCACCCCGTGCTGCTGGCTGTGCCGGTTGCACGGTCAGCGTGACGTCGGACTGTCCCGCAGTGCCCGCGTCGACGCTGATCCTGACCTGGCCGGGCTTGTGGGCCGAGACCGTGCCGATTCGCCGATCGACAGACGCGATGCTGACGTCACTGCTCGTGAACTCGAGGTCGGTGGGCAGCGCGCCGCCTTTCGGGCGACCCTCCAGCGTCCAGCGCAGTTGGAGCAGATCGCCGGGTCGAAGCGAATCGAAGTAGAGGGGCACGATGCGCAATTGCGGCACCGTGGTGGCGACGGCGGGCGGCTCTTTAGGGGGTACCGGGATTGCCTGACGCACGGCTGCGGCCGTCAAACTTGCCGTCGGCAGCGCTACCGTGGATACTGGCGCGGGTGATGCCGTCGGCTCCGCTTCGCGTGTGAGTGTCTGGATGACTGCCGCTGGCCGAATGGCAGGGCCGGTCGCTGCTCGGCTGGCACGCGTCGCAAGCTGAAATTCCGGTCCCTCCGGTGCGCTCGTCGACCACACGTAAAGCCCCGCGGAAACGACCGCAAGCACGGCCGCGGTCATGCCGAGCATGCGCATCGGAGAGAGCGACTCGCCAAGGTCGTCCTCACGCAGGGCGGGGTTGTCGGGGAGAATCAACGGTGCGCGGTCCACATGGGGCCACTCGCTCACACCCGTACCGCAGCCGCGACAGCGCCGATCATCGTCGCCGATGATCGTCTTGCAGTTGGGACAGGTAGCGGAGAGAACCGATATCATGTCGATCACGACGGAATCAGTGGGACCATCCGCCTGCTGCGGACGCACCCGCGCTGGCCGGAAAAGCCTCGATACGTTGAGTTTAAGGCGGGGTCGGACCGCCGCAACTCCCCGAGCAGGAGGGGCGCTCGTCGATCCGCCAGGGGCGATCGTGGGAAATGCCGGTTTCGCTGCGGCGGAGCGCCGTATGCCGGCTGCCGCTCGCCCTTTCCCCAGCATCGGGGGCCGGCGGCGCCGGAATGCATTCCGCTCTTGGGCGTTTACCGGCACATTGGACCGGACCATCGCCCGACTCCCCCACCAGGTCGATCCATGCACCGCCGCTCCCGGCTCTACCGCGTCCGCCCCGTGCTCTTCGTCGGCACCGTCCTGCTCGCGTCCTGCGACCGGGCCACGCCGACCCCCTCGGTCGACTGGCCCGTCTATGGCGGGAACTCCGACCACACCCACTTCACGACGCTCGGTCAGATCACGCCGGCCAATGTGCAGTCGCTGAAGGTGGCGTGGACCTACGAAACCCGCGACGAGTTCAAGGGGTCGGAGATGCAGGCCAATCCGATCGTGCTGGATGGGGTGATGTATGCCACCACGCCGAAACTCCACGTCTTCGCGCTGGACGCGGCGACGGGCAAGGAACTGTGGCGTTTCGACCCGAACAATGGCCAGCCGCCGTCGTCACGCATCCGGCACCGCGGTGTCGTGGTGACGACCGACAAGGTGATCTTCAACTACCGTTTCCGGTTGTTTGCGCTCGATCGCCGGACCGGCCGGAAGATTCCAGGGTGGGGAAACGACAGCGGGTGGGTCGACCTTCGAGAGGGGCTCGGTCGGCCGGCGAAAGAGATTTCGGTCAGCGCCAGCACGCCAGGCGTGGTCTTCGAAGACCTGTTGATCATGGGCAGCACCGTGCCGGAACAGTTGCCGAGCGCGCCGGGCGACATTCGCGCCTACGAACTGGCCACCGGCAAACTGCGTTGGACCTTTCATACCATACCGCATCCCGGCGAACCGGGCTACGAGACGTGGCCTCCGGACGCGTGGAAGGTTGCGGGCGGTGCGAACGCGTGGTCGGGCGTGACCGTCGACACGAAGCGCGCGATGCTGTTCGCCGCGACGGGTTCGGCGTCATATGACTTCTACGGTGCCAATCGCCTCGGCGACAACCTGTATGCGAACAGTGTGATCGCGCTCGATGCACGTACCGGCAAGTACATCTGGCACTATCAGACGATCCGGCATGACATCTGGGATCGCGATCTTCCGGCGGCTCCGATGCTGGTCACGGTGCAGCGCGACGGGAAGCCGGTCGATGCGGTGGCACAGATCACCAAGACCGGCCATGTCTGGCTGTTCGAGCGGGAGAAGGGTGCGCCGATGTTTCCGGTGGAGGAGCGTCGTATGCCGACGTTGGCCCTCGATGGCGAACGCCCCGCGGAATCGCAGCGATTTCCGACGATGCCGTTGCCCTTTGCGCGTCAGCAGCTGACGAAGGATGATCTCACGCAGCGCACGCCCGAAGCGCACGCCGCGGCGCTGCGCACCTTTGCCGAGTACAATCCGACCGATCCGTACGAGGCGCCCAACGTGACGAAGGGGACGATCATCTTCCCGGGCGTCGATGGCGGCGGCGAGTGGGGTGGTCCGGCGTACGATCCGACGACGGGCCTGCTGTATGTGAACGCGAACGAGATGGCCTGGTTGCTGAAGCTGGTGCCGCGCAACGACAAGTCGCTCTACGCCGCCAACTGCGCCGGTTGTCACGGCGACAACCGGCAGGGTGGGGCCGGCGGCCCGTCGCTGGTGGACATTGCGCAGCGGCGCACCTCGGAGCAGGTCACGCAGATGATCAACGAAGGCAATGGTCGCATGCCGGCCTTCGGCGGTGCCATGGACGGCTCGGCGGTGAAGGAGATCGTCGAGTATCTGATGACGGGCAAGGTCGAGTCGGTGCGTGACGTGCAGAAAAGTCCGTACTTCCTCAAGTACCGCACCGCCTTCTTCGACATCTTCCTCGATCACGAAGGGTACCCGGGCATCAAGCCGCCGTGGGGCACGCTCAACGCGATCAACCTGAACACCGGCAAGCTCGCCTGGTCGATTCCATTCGGCGAGTATCCCAAGCTTGTCGCGCAGGGCATCACCAATACCGGCACTGACAGTTATGGCGGCGCGATCGTGACGGAAAATGGTTTGCTCATGATCGCGGCCACGACCTACGACAACAAGTTCAGGATCTACGACAAGGCGACCGGCCGGCTGTTGTGGGAGACCGTCTTGCCGGCAGCAGGGAATGCAACCCCGTCGACGTACATGGTGAACGGCCGGCAGTACATCGTGATTGCGTGC
>JBBQRH010000112.1:0-11388 GCA_038215035.1 Gemmatimonadales bacterium
GCTACGGCACCACCGCCTGGTGCTGCGCGAACCACCCCGCCAGCGTCGTCAGTTTCGCCGCTTCATGGCTCGGACGCCGCCGGATGCCGTGCGGCTCTTCCGGCACGCGCACCAGCACCGACTCCACGCCGCGCATCTTGAGCGCCTTGTAGTACTGCTCCGACTCCGACATGGGCGTGCGGTAGTCCTCTTCGCCGGTCATGATCAGCGTCGGCGTCTTGACGTTTTTCACCACGGAGAGCAGCGAGCGCTGGGCGTAATTGTCGCGGTGGTCCCAGGGAAAGCCCGGGAACCAGTTGTTGACGGCAGACGGCGCCATGTCGGATGTCAGCGCGAAGCTTTCCCAGTTGATGACCGGGTAGAACGCGAGCGCCGCGCGGAACCGGTCCGTCTGGCCGATCATCCATGCCGTGAGCACACCGCCGCCGCTGCCACCCGTGACGAACAGGTTGCGCTCGTCGATGTAGCCCTTGGCAATGACGGCATCCACGCCGGAGTTGAGATCGTAGAAATCGTCGCCCGGATAGGCATGATGGATGAGATTCCCGAACTCTTCACCGTAGCTCGTGCTCCCGCGCGGGTTGGTGTACAGCACCACGCTGCCGCTGGCGGCCATCACCTGCTTTTCCTCATCGAAGCGATCGCCGTAGTTGGCAAACGGGCCGCCGTGGATCTCGAGGATCAGCGGATACTTCTTCGTCGCGCTGAAGCCTGGGGGCTTGATGATCCACCCCTGGATGCGGCGCTTGTCCTTCGACGACTCATACCAGATCTCTTCGACCGTGCCGAGCGTCCGGCCGGCGAGCAGGTCGGCGTTCAGAGAGGTGAGCACGCGCCCGGCCGGAGGAGCGGCCGCGGCGGAGGTAGACGCGGGCGCCGCCGGAACCACAGCGACCTCCGATGGGATGCTGGTGGTGCTCACCGTGTAGGCCACGCTCCCGTCGCGGGCGACGGAAAAGCTCCCGCCGCTGTATGCCGAGCTGCCCGAGCCCAGGTCCCGTGCCACCACGCGCGAACTGCCGTCGAGCGCCACGCGAGCGACTTTGGTGTTCCCGCGATCGTCAACGCTGACGAAGACCGAGCGGCTGTCCGCGCTCCAGATTGGTGACGATACGCTCCGATCCATCGCCGTCGAGATGGCGCGCGATCCGGAGCCGTCGCGGTTCATCACGTAGAGCAGGGAGTTCTGGTAGCCCTGCTTCCGATCGTCGTAGCCGACGTAGGCAATGAAGCGTCCATCGGGTGACACGGCGGGAGTCTGGTCGGGGCCGAATCGTTCGGTGAGTCGTCGGACGGCGCCGCTTGCCACGGTGAACGCGAACAGGTCGGTCTCACGGGCGTTCCACTCCGGGTTCTCGCCGCGCCGCGCCGCCAGCACCAACTCGGTGCCGTCGGCCGTCCAGGTCACCGCCCCACCGCCGTACACCTGTCCCCCGTGCTGGTAGTCACCGCTCGACACCTGCCGCGGCGTCCCCCCATCAGCGGGGATGACGAAGGCGTGCACGAAACCGGGTGGGAGTTCGCCGACCTGGTCCTGCCGAAAGACCAGGCGATCGGTGTATTTGGGTGGCGCCGACCAGGTCGCACCTGGCGGAGGGGTGAGCGGTGTCCCGATGACCAGGGCGGGACGGGCGACGAGTTGCAGAAAGGCGAGCTGACGCCCGTCAGGTGACCACGCCGCGGCACTGGGCGCCTGGTTGCCGTGGGTGATCGCGACCTGATCGCCCGTGTCCATCCAGCGGACCCACAGCTGCGTGCTTCCGCTGCGGTTGGAGACGAAGGTGAGGCGCGTCCCGTCGGGCGACCACGCCGGTGCGTCCTCGCTGAACTTGCCCGACGTCAACGGCCGGTGGCCCGTGCCATCGCGGCGCACGATCCAGATGTTGCTGTACCGACGGTCGCTCATCGCGTCGCTCCACCGGCGCACATAGGCGATCCACGCGCCATCCGGGGAGATCTGCGGGTCGGCGGCATACTCCAACTCGAAGATGTCGGCGGCCGAGAGCGGGCGCAGCTGTGCAGGGAGCGGCACGGCGATCGTGGTGACCGCGGCGAGCGGTAACAGCGCGGACAGCGCGAGGAGGAGCAATCGACGCATGGCGACCCAGGGGGAGCAGGGGTGAAATCGTGCCGACCGCGGCACAGCGCGGCGACGGTCGTGCGGTGCACACGCCGTGGCGAGGGACGGTCGTGCGCGGGAGGTCACCGCGCGCGCAACGTCAGAAGACCCGCGACGCTGAAGAAGCTGTTCCCGCGATTCCACCTCGGCAACTCTGTGCAGTACTTCGTCACGCACTGGAGCCCATGCCGGCGGAGAGATTCGTCGCCGACTCGACATAGCGCTCAATTCCGTCCAGCACTCGCTGCAGCCCGAAGTCGAACGACCGTTCCATCGTTCGCGGATGGCAGCCAGACGGCGCGGTGATCAGGGCCGCAAACGCCGGAAAGCGTGCATCACCGATCGCGCGACCGAGGTCCGCGCCAACCGCGGCCGTCCACTCGGCGTCGGACGTCCCTCGCGCACGCGCGCGCGCCAGCGAGATGGCCGTGTCAGACGCACCGCGCGTGTAGCCGTCGATCACACTGAGCATCTCACCCGTGTCGACGGCACTGAGGCCAATCCTGGAGAGTGGCTCGACAACGGCTTCCACCCAACTGAGCCAGTTGGGGCCGTGCGGCGCGGCCACGAACGGGAGCTCAGCCAGCCAGGGACGTGCACACAACATCGCACGCTTCGCGTGCGCCCACTGCGCCACGTCGGCGCGCCAATCGCCACGTGGTTCGCTCGGACTCGGTGGACGTCCCATCGCCGCATCGACGATCGCGTCGAGCAACGCGTCCTTGTTCGGGAAGTAGCGATAGATCGCCATCGTCGTCAGCCCAAGTCGCGCGGATACCGCAGACATCGTGACCGCCGCGAGCCCATCCGCTTCGGCAATCTGGATCGCTGCCCGTACGACATCGTCGGGCGTGAATGCGGCCTTCGGACCACGCGTCGAGCGCGAGCGATCCTCCCAGAGCAGTTCACTGCGACGCCGCAGGTCGGGATCGACGCGCACCGATGCCTCGACAAGGTCGTCTCGGTTCAGCTCACGCTCTGCCGGCTGCGCCGTCTGCGCGGGCGTCTTCTGGCGCGCCACCCGCGGGCGAGCCTCCTGCTTCTTCCGTGCCGCCATATCGCTCCGCGAAGAGGGGTGTTGACAAAGTTGAAACTGTGTATACCATACACTCGTACAGTGTACGTAGTACGCTAATAGATCGGCGCGCTGCACGAAAGGCGCCCGTCGGGTTTCCGCTCTGCAGTCCCCACACCCCACCAGGTACACACCATGTCACACACCGCCGCAGTCTCCGTTGCCCCGCACACCCAGCGCACCAGTCGCACGGCATTCGTCAGAAGCGCGCTCACCGCCGCCGGCACCTTGGGCCTGCTTCTTTCAACCGCGAGCACATCCGTAGCACAGACGGCGGCCCCGACCGCGAAACGGTGGGATATCCTGTTCACCAGCGGCGCATTCATTCCCGCAGGCGACCAGCGGGACGTACTCAAGGACGCGCAGGCGAGCGCAGTCCAGCTGTCATGGCTCGTGCGCCCATCGCTCGCCGTCACGGGCTCGTTCGGATGGGCTCGCAGCCGCGACCGTATCACGGTGAACGCGCCGAAGCTCGATGTCTTCACCTCCGACCTTGGCGTCGAATATCGCGCACCGCAACTGTTCGCCGGCCACGCCGTGACGTTCAGTCCGTTCGCCGGCCTCGGCGCCGGCGCACGCAGCTACAACTACCGCAAGCTGGATGTGGACGCCACGCACAACCTCGCGGCCTACGGCGCGGTCGGTGGTGAGATCGGCATGGGTCGCGTTGGGCTGCGCGTCGAAGTGCGGGACTACACGGCCGGCTTCAAGCCGCTGATCGGCACCGGCGCGTCCGAGACACGCAACGACGTCTCGATCATGGCCGGACTGAAGTTCAACTGGCACGCGTCCGCCAAGCGTTGAGTAGCCAGTCCAGCAGGTGACGATGCTGTCTCCATCGAACGACGCGCGTTGCACCGCGCATTCTCTCCCGAGCTCGTCATGAAATCGACCACGTCGGATTGGCTCATCCCCGGCTCGCTGATTGCGCTGAGTCTGGTGCCGGCCATCGCCGGCACCATGCGGCTGGCCCAACTGGCCGGGGGCGCGACCATCACGCCAGAGAATGCACGGTTCTTCGCGGCACCACTGCCTGTCTTGCTGCACATTCCCGCCGTCATCGTGTTCAGCATGCTTGGCGCGTTGCAATTCTCGCCGGGCTTCCGACGTCGGAGGAACGGGTGGCACCGCGCCGCCGGCCGGATCCTCATTCCGTGCGGGTTGGTGGCGGCGCTCTCGGGCCTCTGGATGACGCAGCGCTATCCATGGCCGTCGGGCGACGGCCAGCTGCTTTACATCGAGCGTCTCGTGTTCGGATCGGCGATGGTGCTATCCATCGCACTGAGCGTGACTGCCATCCTGCGCCGCGATTTTGTGTCGCACGGCCAGTGGATGCTGCGTGCGTACGCCATCGGGCTTGGCGCTGGAACACAGGCGCTGACGCACCTGCCGTGGTTCGTGCTTGTTGGCACCAAGCCCAGCGAAGGCCCCCGGGCCGTGCTGATGGGAGCCGGCTGGGTGCTCAATGTGGTTGTAGCCGAGTGGATCATCCGCAATCGAACGGCTCGCGCGGTGGACGTGTTGGCGACGGGGGGCTAGCGTGCCGTCGCTTCGACTCTTTGACGGTCCCCGTACAGCTGAAATAGCCTCGTGGCGCATGTTCCTGCTCGGCGTGAATCCATGTTGACGGCGAGCGTCGGGGAACGTGAAACCCCATCCGACGACGGTGTGGCGCTGGCACCGACAGTGCCCTGGGCGCTCGCCAGCCTGTCGCTCTCGATGCTGATGACGTCACTCGACACGAGTATCGCGAATGCGGGGTTGCCGACCCTCGCGCGTGCGTTTGCCGCCTCGTTCCACGCGGTCCAGTGGATCATCCTCGCGTATCTGCTTGCGATCACGACACTGATCGTCAGCGCCGGACGACTTGGCGACGTCGTCGGCCGGCGACGGCTGTTGCTCGCGGGCATTGGCACATTCACAGTCGCGTCGCTCCTGTGCGGGATCGCGCCCACGCTCTGGCTGCTCGTCGCAGCCCGCGCGGCGCAGGGCCTTGGTGCTGCGATCATGATGGCACTCACCGTCGCAATGATCGGTGAGACAGTGCCGAAGGCGAGAGTCGGAAGCGCGATGGGGCTGCTCGGAACGATGTCCGCAATCGGCACCACGCTCGGGCCGTCACTCGGTGGAGTGCTGATTGCCGCATTTGGCTGGCGGACGATCTTCCTCATCAACGTTCCGCTGGGCGTTGTGAACTTGCTTCTCGCGCAGCGCTTCCTGCCGGTCGATCGTCCACTGGCGACCACGGACCGTGCTGGCTTTGACGGTTGGGGCACGCTGTTGCTCACGCTGACTCTGGGAGCGTACGCGCTTGCAATGACCGCCGGCGGAACGCAGGTCGGTCCACGCAACATCATGCTGTTCCTGGGGGCGGTGTTTGGATTTGGTGCGTTTGTCATTGTCGAGGCGAATACTGCGTCGCCACTGATCCAGTTGGCGATGTTCCGCGACCGGGTGCTCAGTGCGAGCCTCGCCACAGGTACGATCGTCTCCACGGTCTTGATGTCAACGCTGGTGGTCGGGCCATTCTATCTGTCGCGTGCGCTCGGTCTGACGACGGCCGTGGTTGGTCTCTCGTTGTCGGCTGGCCCTTTGGCTGCGGCGCTGGCTGGCGTGCCGGCTGGTCGCATGGTGGATCGCTTCGGCGGGCAACGGATGACCATTGCCGGGCTGATTGGACTCGCGATCGGCGCCCTTGCGCTGGCACTGCTGCCACGGAGCGTCGGTCTTGCGGGATACCTCGTCCCGATCGTCGTGATGACGGTCAACTACGCGCTGTTTCAGGCGGCCAACAACACCGTCATCATGACCGATGTTCGTCCAGAGCAACGCGGCGTCATATCCGGTATGCTGAGTCTGTCGCGTAACCTCGGCCTCATCACCGGAGCGTCAATGATGGGTGCGGTGTTTGCGATTGCGGCGGCGACGACCGACGTCGCGACGGCAGATCCTGATGCGATCGCGACAGGGATGCGTTGCACGTTTGCGGTCGCTGCCGCAATGATCGTGGTGGCGATTGGGTGGTCGAGCTCGGTCTCGTCCTCCCCTCCGAGGCGTGGGAAAAGATGATGTGAGTCAGCGAGACTGCGCAGCAGCCGGTATCAGGCTGACCCAGGTGCTGCTCGGCATCGTGAGCGATGGTCCGTCAACCCGTACCAGAGTGACCGCCGCGACGATGTCGCAACGCGCCGAATGCGCGAAGCTGAACAACGGTCCGTACATCATGTAAGCGATGCCGTTCGTGTCGGATTGGCGAGCACATTCGGGATCGGTATGAGTCCAGAGCGTCGGCGCCTCAGGCCACTTGCCTCCTGGCCCGCCAACGCGCGCCAACGATCTGTCGGAGCGGAAGGAATGTGAAGTCCGGCGTGCGCTTGGCAAATCGTTTTTTTCGGCAGCCGATCGGGCCACACAGGCGTCCAGCCGTTATGTCGAACGATTAGTACCAGCCGGAGGTACGAGCGACCATCAGATACTCCCATATGACGACGCGCATCGATCCCGCCGTGCCCCCACGTGAGCCTCGCCTCACTGGGCACCGAGGACGCAATGGACGCCCTCGACGAGGCGCCGTTCGGCTATTTCGTGCTCGACCATGACTGGCGCTATGTGTACAACAACGCAGCGGTCGCCTCGCTGGTGTTCCGCAACGTGGACGAACTCGTCGGCAAGGTTGTCTGGGACTGGTGGGATTCCTGCAGAAGCCATTCACGATTGGGGAGCTGTCGTCACTGATGCAGCGCGCGCTGCGCTGAGCGCGTCGCCGGGATTGGCAGTGCACGGCGGTTTCTGTGATGGCGTGCGCTAGCGTACCGAGCCTTACCAAACGCTGCAATTGCCATATGGCGCACGCTTCTTGCTCTTTAGACACTTGCGATTTCGCTCGTTGAAACGCACGAGCCCGCTATGCGCGTCACGCATGAGGCGCGTAACACATTGCGCTCGATCTGAGCTCATACGATTCCAAGGAGATTTCATTGACACGTACACATATGCTCGCCATGTCCGGATTGCTCGCCGTAGCCGCAGCCTGCAGCAATACTGCGAAGGGCGTCGCGAAGGATACGGAGAAGGCCGGTGAACAGGCGGCGGCCGCTGGCGAAAAGGCCGCCGATGCCACCGCCAGCGCAGCGCAGGAGACACAGTCCACAATTGGCGCTGCGATGGAAACGGCCGATGTGAAGGCCGCGATGCTGGCCGACACTCGCTTGAAGGCGAGCGGTATCAACGTCGACACGAACAAGGAGACCAAGACCGTGACGCTCAACGGCACGGTACCGTCCGATTCGGATCGTGTGTTGGCGGTCGAGATCGCGAAGTCGAAGGCGCCGGAGTATCGCGTGGTGAACAATCTGACGATCAAGAAGTAACGCACCCTGACTGTCAGCGCCGCCGCCGCCCTCGACTCTCGGGGCGGCGGCGGTGCTTGCAGGCGATGTAGCCTGCGATGCCGCTTGACGTAACCAGCCTAGATCACGGGACTCGCGCTGCTGAGTTGGCGTAGATCGCAATCTCGACCCGCCGGTTCCCCTGCCGACCGGCCTCGGTGTCATTCGCCGACAGCGGCTCCGTCTCGCCGCGGCCCACCGCCTTCAGGCGCGCCGCACTCACACCTTGTGCCTCGAGATAGTTCGACGCCGCGGTAGCACGTCGCTGCGACAGTGCCTGATTGTATTCAGTCGACCCGACCGCATCGGTGTGGCCGACGATCATCAGATCGGTCTTCGGATACTTGCCGAGGCTGGCGGCCAGGCTGCGGAGGTTGCCCGCCGACTCGGATCGCACGATATCCGAATCGAAGTCGTACAGCAGTCCCGACGCGAACGTGACGGCAATTCCCTCGCCCACGCGGGTGACCGTGGCACCGGGAATGTTCTGCCGCAATTCCTTGGCCTGCTGGTCCATCTGATGGCCAACGATCGCTCCAGTAGCCCCGCCGATCACCGCGCCGATGATCGCACCCCGCGCAGTGGACCCGGTGTTGTTGCCAATCACGGCGCCCGCGGCGCCGCCGGCCGTGGCACCGATGATTGCGCCCTTCTCCTTCCTGTTCAGCGACGCGCAGGCGGCAACACTGACCGCCAGCGCGAGACCGAGTGCGATACGTCTACGGGCAACCTTCACCGAAGTCGGAATGATGTGCACGTTCTATTTCCTCAGGCGGCGCGGAGCGGCTCGCACGTAGCATGTGTGTGTTGTGTCGATGCATACGCGCGTCCCGCGCACAAAGCTGCATCACCACCGAAAGTCGGTCGCGGCTCAGACGACCTTGCGACCCTGAATCACCTGGACGAGAACGACCACGATCGCAAGTACCAGAAGAACATGAATGAAACCACCCATGGTGTATGCGCTGACCAGACCAAGGAGCCAGAGCACCAGCAGAACAACGGCAATTGTCATCAACATGGCTACATCCTTTCAGGAGTATGACCGATCTGCAGATTCTTGCAGACGAACGACACCGATTCCGTGCCACGTCGCTACATCGCGACGCTCGTAGACTTCTGACACTCGGTGCAACCAGACAGGCACGTCTGCTGCTGGAAGTGATTGTACACTAGCCGGAAGTACACTGGCGCAGTGTAAGGCACTGCCCTACGGATACGCCAACCTGCGGCCGCAACGAGACACGGATGGCTAAAGGCATGACACACGACAATCATTCGCGTGAAGTGATCATAACACCATGCGCGAACATCTCACGGCTGAGTCAGCAACATGCCTCTCTGCATTTCGAATACCTCAACACGAGCACGCCACACACTTCGCATCGCCACCGGATCGCTGTGTGCAGCCCTGCTCGGTGCCTGCGCGATATCTCAGCAACAGGAAGTCGAACTGGGTGCCAGTTCGGCCGCGCAGGTCAGCGCGCAACTGCCGTTGATACGCGATGCCGCGATCACATCGTACATCAGGTCGCTCGGCGCACAGCTCACCAAGGTCACCGACGATCGCAGTCTGGCCTGGACCTTCAGTGTCGTCGACAGCAAGGAAGTGAATGCATTTGCGCTGCCGGGCGGCTGGGTCTACGTCAACCGCGGTCTGATCGAGCGCGCCACGGACATGAGTCAACTGGCCGGCGTGCTGGCACATGAAATCGGGCACGTGACGCGACGGCACGGTGTGGAGCAGTTGCAGCAGGCGCAACAGGCGAATGCAGGCGTGACGTTGCTCTGCACGCTCACGAAGGTGTGCGGGAGTGGTGCCGGTCAGGCGGCCATCAACGTCGGAGGCACGGCGCTGTTCGCCAAATTCAGCCGGACAGATGAATCAGAAGCTGACGCCGAGGCCGTCTCGACCACCGTCAGGGCGGGCATCTCACCACGCGGCATTCCGGCGATGTTCCGCACGCTGCTCGATGAACGGCGGTCCGGTCCGGGAGCGTTGACAGCCTTCTTCGCGACTCATCCGCTCGAGGAAGATCGCATCACGGCCACTGAAGCGGCGATCGCGAAATTGCCGGCCCGCGAGATCAACCGGCTGACACGAGATTCCAGGGCGTTCCAGAACTTCCGTCGTCGCCTGCAATCGCTACCACCGTCGCCGACTCCGAAGGTGCAATAGATCGCCGAGGCTCCGGTGCATGACGGGATCCACGCGCACCCTGCACCGGTGCGACGCACGAGGCGAGCGCGATGTACCATCACCAGCATCACGAACAATCAGCGACGCGACACTAGCGTACCGCGGCCCGGAGATTGCGCGCGTTGTAGGTAACGCCGGCATCTGCGATTCCCGAATTGTAGACGAACGCCAGCTCGACTGGATAGCCGTATTGCGGGTCGAACCGGACGGTGATGTCTTCGAGATAGGCATCGCGCGTCGCCTCCAGCGTGGCGAAGAGCCGATCCACGGTGGCAAACATCGCCCAGAGATTCCGGGGGATCGGTTCGCCACCCACGGTGCGGACATCAACGACCAGACCGTCGACAACCGTCACGCTGCTCCAGACCGTGATCTCGATTGGGCAGAAGCAGAGCTGGCGAACTTCGTAGGTGTATGCGTTGCGCACCGGGCTGTTGTTCCACCGTGCCCGTGCGCTGATGAATTCGCGTGTTTCTCGGCGCGAAAGCGGATTCTCAGCGCCGCCGCACGCCGTTGCGAGCAGGGAGAGCACGACGAGCATTCGGGAGACGGGACGACGCATCATGAGCGAAGGTGGGTGACGGGCGGCACCGGCGGCGTTTCGGCGACGAATATTCACGCGTCGCGCTGACGCTGGTGCAGCCTGGGCCATCGTGCTGCGGCGGTGGCGTCAGCTGCCTGGGCGTACCATGCATCGAATCAATGGGTCACGCGGCCTCAGGGCGGCGCCGCCCGCTCCGCCGTCACCCGCCGAGCATCCTCCTGATGCGTCTCGCTCCGATCATCGCTGGGCAGAATGCCAAGATCGTTCAGCACCAGACCGAACGCATCCGGCACCATCGCCGGCCAGCGCAGCACCCCTTCGAGTCGGATGAGCGCTCTCGGCGTACGCGCCGTGCCGGCGTAACGACGGCGGGCCCACACTTCATAGACGAACATGACGCAGCCGCCCAGCGCCGCGAAAAACATCCAGGTGGTGAGCGCATCGCGCAGTGGGAGCGCGTAGAGCATCCACGCCAGCACCGCGTAGCTCAGCAGCATGCCCATCGTGCCCATCCCGCGCCGCAGCGCGGCATTGAGGACGACCGTGACGGTGGTCCAGAGCAGAATGCCGAAGAGCACGATCGCCCACATGATGTCGATGTGGAAGTACGTCATGGCCGCCCGCCGGAAAAGGAAGTCGTACGTCCAGAGTATGGGCGGTGGGACATGGCGGCGCCACGGTCACTCCCGGCCGACTGGCGCCTACGGCTTCCGGGTGCCCGTCGCCTCGAGTGTGTCGTCGTCCAGGCGCACCGCGAACGTGACGGGTTGACCCGCCACACGGCGGAAGGTGAACATCATGTCAGGACGCAGCACTTCGTAGATCGCGCCATCCGTGTCGTACAACCCGGGCGTGAAAATATCCGGCCCCACACGGATCAGTGCAAACGTCTGCATGTAGCTGTCGTTCGGTTCCCACCGTGCCTTGAGCGTCTTGTTTTCGTAGGTGACGATGAATGCACTCAACCCGGCAGTCCCAGGTGCCGGTTTCGCCATGCGATACTCGTAGCGGCCCACATACGCCTGCGCCTCGGCCTCAGGCATGGTGACCTCCAGCGACGGT
>JBBQRH010000113.1:0-10723 GCA_038215035.1 Gemmatimonadales bacterium
GCGGTGGACATGCTGGTGGATATCGTCACCAGCAACGGCGAACGCGCACTGCGTGAACGGGCCCTCTTCGCGCTCTCACAGCACTCGAGCTCCGCCGCCGGTGCGGCGCTCCGGACGTTCGCCGAAAATGAGCGCGAACCCACCGAGCTGCGCGAGAAGGCGATTTTCTGGCTCGGCCAGCGTAACGGTTCCGATCAGGCCGAGTATCTCCGCGGACTGTATAGAAAGGTGGGTACCGAGGAACTCCGTGAGCGCATTCTGTTCGCACTGTCGCAGAAGCGCGGCAACGGCAACGAGGCCTTCATCCTTGGTGTCGTGCGCGATCCGAAGGAGTCGATGGAGGTGCGCAAGAAAGCGATCTTCAACGTGGGACAGATGGGCTTCGACATCGGACAACTCGCTGGGCTCTACTCGTCACTGGACGAGCGGGAACTCCGTGAGCAGGTGATCTTCGCCATCTCGCAGCGTCGCGAGGGCGCCGCGCTGGACAAGCTGATGGACATCGCGAAGTCCGACCCTGACAAGGAGTTGCGCAAGAAGGCGATCTTCTGGCTGGGACAGTCACGTGATCCGAGGGTGACGGCGTTCCTGGCGGAGCTGATCAACCGATGAACGCGCGGTCGATGGGCCTCATCCTCGCTGCTGGTGTGCTGATGAGCACACCGCTGCGGGCGCAGGAAACGATCGCGCAGTCGGTGCGTCGCGTCGGCACCGGCACGCTGCGGTTCCAGTTCAAGGCTCGGCAGGGCGTGTGCGGCAGCGGGCAGTCGATGAGTTTCTACAGTCGCGAGAGCTCGAAGCGGAACGGCGAGTGGGAGTCGGAGTGTGAGCCAGGGCCGGTGCGGGTGGCAATGGACATTCGTGACGGTGCGCCGACATCGGTGCGGTACTACGTCGGGGGGCGCTGGGGTGCGATAGGTGACGCGACCGACGTCGGCATGGTCGCCGCAGCTGATGCCGGAAACTGGTTCATCCGGCTGGCTGAAACGGGCGTGGGCAAGGTGGCGCGCGAAGCGATTACAGTGGCGACCCTCGCTGATTCCTCATCGATCTGGCCGACGCTGCTGCGTCTGGCGAAGGACACCAATCGCCCTGTCGAAGTACGAAAGAGCGCCGTGTTCTGGCTCGGGCAGGCGGCCAGCGACGCCACCGGCGCACTGAATGGGCTGGCCGAGGACGAGAGTGGGGATGTCGAGGTCCGCAAGCAGGCGGTGTTTGCGCTGTCGCAGCGGCCGAACGGGGAGGGAGTAGGCGCGCTATTGGCCATCGCGCGCGGAAAGCTCGATCCGCGGATTCGAAAGCAGGCGATCTTCTGGCTCGGGCAGAGCGGGGATGCGCGGGCGCTGTCGTATTTCGAGGAAGTGCTGACGAAGCCGTAACTCCGGCCTCGTGGCATGCGCGCGGCGCCTTGCCGGCCACATAGCGTCAGATCCGCGTTTCCGCTGTTCGCGGATAACTGATCCCCATGCTCTCGCCCATCCTGACCGAGAGCCCCGCCTTCCATCGCGGCGTGAACAACACGTATTGCGACGGAAAGAGCAGCACGACGGTCGAGCCAAGGAGGAAGCGCCCCATCTCGTCGCCCTTCTCCAGCGCAATGCTCCCATCGCCGTAGTGCCATTCGCGTGGCGCGTTGGAGCGCGGTGGATTCACCACGCCGTGCCACACCGTGGCCATGCTGCCGACGATCGTCGCACCCACCAGCACCATCACGAACGGGCCCTGCTCGTTCTCGAAGACACAGACCACGCGTTCGTTGCGGGCGAACAGCCCGGGGACGCTGCGCGCGGTATCCGGGTTCACCGAGAAGAGGTCGCCCGGCACGTAGATCATCCGCGTCAGACGCCCGTCGACGGGCATGTGAATGCGATGATAATCCTTCGGGCTGAGATAGATCGTCGCAAAGGTGCCGTCATTGAATTGCTCGGCCAGCAGCTCATCACCGCCCACCAGTGCCGTGGTGGAATAGTTGTGCCCCTTCGCCTGGAGCACCTGATCGCCTTCGATCGTACCGCACTGGCTGATGGCACCGTCCACCGGACAGACGAAGTCTGCGGTCGCGATGGGCCGGGCGCCCGGTTTGAGCGCCCGTGTGAAGAAATCGTTGAAGGTGTCGTAGCGCGCCGCATCCGGTTCCGCGGCTTCCTTCATATTCACGTGATAGCTGCTCACGAACCAGCGGATCAGTGCCGTGGTCGCGCCGCCAGCCTTCGCCGACGCAATGCGGCCGGCGAGGGTGGTGAGTGCCTGCTTCGGGAGCAGGTACTGAAGGAGGGCGGCGGCAGACTGAGGCATGGCGTCAGCGTCATGATAGTCAGTGCTCGCATCGGAAGCACCGCAAATCGGAGCCGGAAGACAGCTGCGACCGGAGGGAGGCACGGGTGTGGGCGCGGTCACTCGCCAAGTCAGCCCCGCCGATAGCTTGCCTCCCCAGACCTCGTTCCCCGCTTCTCCTACGCCCCCTCGATGAGCCCAGTCCATCGCGGCAGCCCACCAGCGCCCGCTCGAGCACGGGCGTTGACGCGCCTTGCCCGTCGGCGTCTCCTGGTTCTCACCGGCGTCTGCACGCTTCCCGCGCTCACGGCGACGGTGATCGAGCTCCGATCATTCGACCGCATGCAGTTGCTCGAAACGACCAGCGAAACCTCGGCCAGCGTCAGCCTGGGCGACATCGATCGCGATGGTGATCTGGATGTGATCCTCGCCAAGGGTCGCCACTGGCCGCTGCGGAATCTGGTGCTGCGCAACGACGGGCACGCGACCTTCACGACCGAGGCCATCGGCGATTCGGCGGATCGGACGTACACGGCGGCACTCGCGGACCTGAACGGCGACGGTACGCTCGATCTGGTCGTCAGCAACGATCGACCCGATCCCAAGCTCGTCTATCTGAGTGATGCGACGGGGCACTATCGCGCGGCGGGGACGTTTGGCCAGGCCGAGTGGTCCACCCGGTATGTCACGGTCGCCGATCTGAATGGCGACCGGCGTCCGGATATCATTGTCGCCAACCGCAGCAGCAATCCGGCCAGTCCACGCCCGAGTTACGTCTGTCTGAACGATGGTGCCGCGAACTTTCCGGTCTGCACCCCGCTGCCGACGCAATCAGCGACCATCGTGGTGGCGTCCGACTTCGATGGTGATGGTAAAACTGATCTGTTCGTGCCGCATCGTGATGGTGGACAGAGTCTGATGCTCTGGAACGATGGCGCTGGTGCGTTCACGGGTGGCGCCCAGCCGTTCGGTCCGGCGCCAATGTCGGTACGGGCAGCCGCGGCCGCCGATCTCGATGGCGACGGCCGAACAGACATCGTGATCGGCGACCTGACGACGAAACGGATTCTCCTGTTCCGCAACCTCGGGAGTCGGCGATTCGCGGATGCCGTCGAGATCAGCACTGGAGCGCTCGAAGCCGGAGCAATCGCCATCGGAGACCTGAACAAGGATCGCGCACTCGACATCGTGGTTGGCGCCGTTGAAGGAACGGGCACGATCTTCTTCAATACCAGTCGCGGCCCACAGCTCGGTTTTGCATCGATCCGCTGGAATGATGGCAAGGGCACCGTGTACGGTGTGGCCATTGGGGATCTGGATGGTGATACGTGGCCCGACCTGGCGGTGGCGCGCTCGGAAGCGCCGAATGCGATCTGGTTCAGTGGTCCGGCGGGGCGGTAGCGCGACAGGCTACACGGAGGTTCGTTCGGAATGCAGGCGCGGCAGCGGGGCCGCATGTTTCTCATCGGAACTGGAACGCACATGATACGATTCTCGCGGCACCTCTTCGCACTGCTCTGTCTCGTCTTGACGGCGGAACGACTCCGGGCAGACCCGTACCCGCGTCAGCCGATCGATGTGGAGCATTATCGCTTTGCACTACGACTCGCGGACAGCACCGATCGTATCGACGGCGAAGCTACGGTACGCCTGCGCCTGTTGAAGGCGGACCTGACCCAGGTGTCGCTCGACCTTGCGGGCATGACGCCTGCGCGACAGGGGCGCGGGATGCGTGTGAGCGCGGTCACGCGTGCTGGCAAGGCGCTGGCGTTTCAGCATCTCGCCGACCGGCTGGTGATCACGCTCGATGGCACGGTTCCATCAGGCACGATGATCGAACTCGTGATCCAGTACGCCGGCGTGCCCGCCGACGGCCTGCAGATCAAGCCGACGCCGCACGGTGATCGCGCCTTCTTCTCCGACAACTGGCCGGACAAGGGACACCACTGGCTGCCGATGATCGATCACATCGCGGACAAGGCCACGATGGAGATGGATGTCACGGCGCCGTCGCACTATCAGGTGATCTCGAACGGATTACGCGTCGAAGAGACCGACGACGCACGCGGAACCCGCCGCACGGTCTGGCGCGAGTCGGTACCGATTGCACCATGGCTGTATGCATTGGGCGTGGCGCGTTTCGCGGTGCAACATGTCGGTGACTACAATGGTGTCCCGATCGAGACGTGGGTTTTTGCGCAGCAACGCGACGCCGGATTTCACGACTTTGCAGTTCCGACGAAGGACGCGCTTGCGTTCTACAGCGAGTGGATCGGGCCGTTCTCGTATGAAAAGCTGGCCAACGTGCAGTCGAACTCCGTCAGTGGCGGGATGGAAGCCGCGTCGGCCATCTTCTACAGCGCGGGCAGTGTGGCCGGCACGCGCCCGGTGCGCTGGCGGAACGTCGTGATTCACGAAATTGCGCATCAGTGGTTTGGCAATGCGGTCACCGAGAGTGATTGGGACAACGTCTGGCTCAGCGAAGGGTTCGCGACCTATTTCACGCTGCTGTTCATCGAACATGCCTACGGTCGCGACGAATTTGCGGATGGGCTGCGCGACTCGCGTCGGACCGTGATCGCCTTTGATGCCAAACGGCCCGACTATCGCGTGATTCACGCGAATCTGGCCGACATGGCCGACGTGACCACGGGAATGACGTATCAGAAGGGCAGCTGGACGCTGCACATGCTGCGGCAGGAGATGGGTGACGATCGATTCTGGGCGGGCATCCGCGATTACTACTCGCGGTTTCGCGACAAGAGCGCCACCACCGCCGACTTCCGGCTGGCGATGGAACGCGCTGCCGGTCGCGACCTCGGTGCGTTCTTTCAGCAATGGCTCTATCGGGGTGGAGTTCCGCGCCTCGACGGCACCTGGCGTTGGGACTCGGCTGCGAACCAGGTGATCGTCGAGCTCCGCCAAACGCAGCCTGGCGAGCCGTTCCGCCTTCCGATCGACATCAGCATTGCAACGGCTGGTGCCAAGGCGCGAGTCGAACGGGTGGAGCTGGCGGCTGGCACGGGTCGCTATGTCTTCCCGGCAGAAACGGCGCCAACGTCGGTGGAGCTCGACCCAAACGTCAGGTTGCTGTTTGCCGGAACGCTGGTGCGTCGCTGAACTGCGATTCGGAACCGTGACGCCTGGCGCAACTGCGTTCGTCAACGCCTGCCTACACGACCCCAGTTGCCAGAACGGCAACGGCTCATCGGCAACGGCTCATCGGCAACGGCTGAACGGCAACGGCGTAAGGGCAACTGCTTAACGCAAAGGCGCAAAGGGAAAGAGGGCAGAGACGCAGAGGACCGCAGCGCTATGGGAACAGCAAAAATCCAGCGGTGCTGCCGTTGCTGTCACAAAACATCCTTGTGTTAGTCGCTGCTGACTATCAGATCTGGCAGCGGTGTCGGGATTCACCAAGCGTCCCCTGCGCCTCTGCGTCCTTTGCGCCTTTGCGTCAAGCAGTTCGTTTTTCGCTTTCTCTGTCTGCGCTCATAGACGGCGGCAAGTATCGGAGGCGGTACAACGCCGGCTCGCGTCAGAAGAGGCGCCCGACTGCCACGTATTTTCGGCGACATGACACGATTGCTGATCCGCACCGGCAGCAGACGCTGAACCAGTTGAGCTCGTCGAGTAGCGGTGCGACATCGCAACGCGCCGTCGTCGAGGTCTGTCCCGCGACATTCGGCCGTGCGCGTGAGACAGACCGGACACTGCGCTCGTCTCTCTCGCGACGCAGATCACTGTACGAAAATTGCAGTACAGCGTCCACACCCCCGGCCACCCCGAAACGGATCGGTGCTCGTGACGACGCAACTCCCCGCCGGCCCATATCGCACGCTGACAACCCCTGAAGGGGCGGCGTTTCCGTACTACATCCTGCCGTTCGATGCCGACGGCGTCTGTACTGGACCGCTCACACGTGCACACCTACTGGCGAACCTGCAGGGCGTCACCGACATCTTTCTGTTCTCACACGGCTGGAACAACGATTGGTCGGCAGCAACAAAGCGCTACGAAGAATTCATCAGGGGCTTTCAGTCGTTGAGATCGGCGCAAGCCCTTGCCATGCCGGCGAACTACAAGCCGCTCCTCGTCGGCGTCTTCTGGCCCAGTCAGAGCCTGGCGATCTTCGACAGCGAGACCGGGCCGGGGTTTGCCAGCACCACCGTGCTCGATGCGAGTGTCGGCGAGATGCAGAGTCTGCTGGCAGACATTGCCGCGCAACTGCCCCCGTCAGCGCGCGAGCGCTTTCATGTACTGGCATCGGCCACTGAGCTTGATGAAACGAATGCTGCGGAGTTTGCTGGTATCCTTGCCGGTGTGCTCAGTGGCGCGACCGATACCGAAGCTGGCAAAGAAACCGCCCCGACTGCGGCCGACTTGCTTGCATCGGCCGCCGCACTCGCGACCCCCGAACCCGACTACGACGCGATTGGCACCGTGACAACCGGCCCAACGGCCACCACGCCGGCGGCCGCAGGCGGTATCGGCGGTCTCATTCGCATGCTCGACCCGCGCAATCTGATCAAGCCATTCACGGTCTGGCAGATGAAAGACCGTGCCGGCAAAATCGGCGCAACGGGCGTCGCGGCGCTGCTCAGTGATCTGCTGACTCGCAGCGAGCCGACGGCACGCGTGCATCTGCTCGGCCATTCGTACGGCTGCAAGGTGCTCATGACCGCCACCTGCAAAATGCAGCCTACGGCGCGCAAGGTGGAATCGGCGTTGCTGATGCAGCCGGCAATTTCGCAGTACGCGTTCGCCGAATCGGTACCCGAACGGAACGTTCCTGGTGGGTTCTTCGCCGCACGGGCGCGTGTGCACCAACCGATTGCCGCAACGTTCAGCACACATGACAAGCCCTTGCACGACATGTTTCATCTGTCGGTGCGGCGCCACGATGACCTCGGCGAACTGCAATACGCCGGCGCGGAATCGCCGAGCAAGTTTGCCGCCATGGGTGGCTATGGACCGCGATCGACGGCCGGCGCGGAAATCATTCCGATTCGAAATCCTGGTGTCGCCTACACCCTGCCGCTGGCGCCCGCAGTCATCGGTATCGACGGGTCGCGAGTGATCGATGGACATGGTGGCATTCTCAATGATGACGTCTGGTACCTCGCGTGGACGCTGGCCACCGCGCATATGCGCCCCTGACGGAGCTGATCCATGGCCGAGCTGCTGAAGCGACAGTACAACCTGGTGGTGCTGAAGGTCGAGATGCGTCCGACGCAGCCAGAGGTGCTGTTCACACTGCAGGCGAAGGTGGATGGTGCGATGACGGATATACGCGTCTGGCTCAGCACCCTTGAAGCGCTCGGCCTGAATCGCGATCGGTCCGACACCCGTCGTACGGCCGACACTGGCGCACTCCCGCCAGACATGGTGAGCGAAACTGGACAGTGGATGCTGGAGAACATCCATGATGGGCAGCCACTCTGGGTACATCTGGTCAAGCCGTATGGTGCACTCCGTTTCATGCCGTGGGAGCGTGCCTTCGGCGGTGCATTCGCGCACGCGATCCTGATGCTGCCGGATTTCCTGTTTCCACCGCCACGAGAGTCATCCGACACGCTCGATGTCGCGTTGTGCGCGAGTGCCCCGCTCAACTTCGAAGCGGGGTTCATTCGAGAGGCACTGCACGATGCCATCGGCGGAATCATGAAGGCATCGGTCCGCCGGACGGAACTGCATGTCTTCACCGATGCACTGCTGTACAGGGAGGTACGCGCTGCTGCCGCGATTGTCTCGGACAGCGACGTCCGCCTCACGCTGTACGATCCGGCCGACGCGGCACCATATACGATTGCAGACCCGTCATCGCGGCTGGTCGACCGCACCGGCCAGCTGCGGTCACCGTGGCTGCTGTGGATGCGCAACGCGCTGGTCCGGCACTCGGTGGATGTGGTGCACATGATCGGCCATGGCTTCCTCACGCGCGACCGCGGCGCGCTGCTGCTGGCGCAGTCACCTTTGGAGAGGACAGGAGACTTTCGTGCGGCGCCGGTGAGTGCGATCGAGCTGTGCAACTTCATGACGCAGGTGGGCGCCTGGGGCACGGTGCTGACAGGAGTTCGGGACAACTTCTCGCCAATGGGGCTCCGTGCCCTTGCCGACGAAATCGGCCAATCGCGACCCGGCCCGGTCTTGATGCACAGTCTGGATCGAGATCCGCGCCAGGCACTGCTGGCACCGGCCTATCGGTTGCTGTTCGACACGGCGCCGTCGGGAATGCCCGTCTCCGATGCGCTGTTCGTCTACTGTCAGCCGTACCGTGTCGGAACAGCGGCCGGTGATCCGTTCGAGGTTGGCACGCAGGGTTCCACTCGGACCGACCTCACCCTCGAGTCACCGGTTTCTCGCAACTATGCACAGAGTGCGTCGGCCGAAGCGGCAAGCCGCAGTACCTCGCCATTAGACGCGATCATCCAGCGCGCCGGCCCGGTGAAGCCGTGGGTTGCAGCCACGGAGCGCGTCGCCGAGCAGGTGCAGCTCAAGCTGCAGAAAAACGCGCGCGATGACGACCGGGATGATCCGGTGCAGAATGCTCGCCGGAGTGCCTCCATCTCGATGCTCGATTCGCTTCGGGAATCGGTGGCGGCCTTCGCGGACGAAGACGCAGCGACAGAGCGGACGGCCGAGAAGGCCTCCCTGAAATCGCCACTCACAAATGACGCAGCTCCAGCGGCTGAAGGTGGTAGCGCATGAGAACCGTGATCACCATCGACTCGAGTGGGTCAGTCGATCCGCTGACGAACATTGAACAGTTCGTGATGAAGATCGAGCGCCACAGCGCCAACATTCCCGGGATGGGCCACGTCCGGCCGCTGGAGCTGGCCGCGCTTCCTGCCTGGGGTACGCCCGACGCCGTGGTTGCACGCGGGCGCCTGCTGCGAGATGCGCTCCGCAAGCACGCGGGAATTGCCGCCGTGCTCGACTCACTCGGCACCACCGTTGCCGGGTCGCAGGCGCCACTGTACGTCAAGCTGAGCGAGGGCGATGCGGAGTTGATCGCATGGGAAACACTGTGCGACGTGGGCGACCGGTTCGTCGCGCTCGATCGGCGCTGGCCCATCGGGCGGATCACCGACCCGGCCAGTATGATCGCTCGACCAACGCCGCTGTTTCGTCTGCCGGTGAAACTGCTCGCGGTCATCTCAGCGCATGGTATCGCCGGACAGGAGCGCGAGTGGCTGGAGCTGCGTGACGCCGCCGATGATGCCCGTGCAGCGGGAATGCCGGTGGACCTTCACGTGCTGACCGGGGATCCCGCGGTGTACGCGCAGGTCTCAGCCGACAGTCTGGCCGGACGCCCGTGGGTTTCGGTCGCCGGCATCGAGGCGTCCAGCGCAAAGGTGCTCGGTGCCATCCGCCGCTGGCGGCCGAACATCATCCATTTCTTCTGTCATGGACGTGCTGGCAATAGTGATCAGCTGCTCGAACTCGCCACCGCTGAAGACTTCGCTGATCCGGCCGTGACGCGCGGATCGGTCACCATCGACGGTGATCAGCTCGAAGCCTTTGGCGAAGCATTGGACAATCCGTGGTTGCTCGTGCTCAACTGCTGTGAAGGAGCGCAGGCCAGTCATGACTCGCTGTCAATGGCACATCGCGTAGTATCCTCGGCATTTCCGGCGGCATTTGCGATGCTCGAGCCGGTGGATGCGAGCGATGCCCACGAGTTTACACGCGCCATCTACGCCTCGATGCTCTCCGAGCTCGCGACCGTCAAGGCGCGGCTCGATGCCGGACAGACCGTCCGCTTCGAGTGGGCGTCGATCACGCACGACGCGCGCGATGCAATCAATGCACTGCATCAGGGCGATGCGGCCACGCGACACGAATGGGCGCTCCCCGCACTCTACGTTCGTGGTGTCGATGCGATGGAGTTCCGGCTGGCACCAGATGCCGTCACCGATGTCGTGATCGGGGCGCAGAAGGCCGCACTCGACACGATGGTCGCGTGGCTCCGTTCCGTCGGCGATTCGCTCTCGGAAGATCGCCGTCGCTCCGCGATGGCGACCGCGCTCACGCAGGCCGGCGTCCCCGAGCGGTTCTGGCCTGACGTGGATGGCGTCTTCAGTGGAGCGGGCGAGGGTGGCTGACGACGACGCAATTCTCCACGATGACGGCCAGCTGCGAGCCAACGCCTGGTGCGGCGCCGCAGTCGTCGCGCCGCGTGACGCCGCGTTCAATACGTGGGGAGTGGCTGGTAAGCGTGAGCCGCCCAAGAAGCTGTTGGCGCCAGCCGAGGTGGACCCGGGCAACTGGCGAGACCCATCGATCGGCTGGGGGGTGGTTCTTCCTGATTCCGGCGCCCCCGGCGCCGACAAGGCGCGAGCACTCGATGCGCCGGAGTGCGTCCGGACACTGATCGCCGCGCGCTCCAACGCGCCCGTCTTTCGCTACGTCAGTGCGCTGCCTGCTGGCGTAGTGCGTCGCTATG
>JBBQRH010000114.1:0-10670 GCA_038215035.1 Gemmatimonadales bacterium
AGCTCCCGCTGCGTCACGCCGCGCACGATCTCTTCCACACGTTCCGTACTGAATTCGTTGACCTTGCGTTCGATCAGTGCTGGTACGTCGAACTTCTGCACCAGCGCTGGCAGCGACGTCACGATCCACTCCCACAGCGCCGGTGCGAGCACCGCCGCGAGGCGCTCGTTGGCCTGCGCTGGCAGCCAGCGTGCCGGAACACCAATCGGGGCATCCAGCGCCTTCTGCACCACACGCGTCGCGGTGTCGCGCACGAACTGCTGCGTCGCGTCGCCGCGCATCGCCTCGAGCACCCAGCCGGCGATCGTGTCGTCGGTCACGCCGCTCAGCAGATCGTCGATTCGCCGATGTGCCACGCCTTCGAGCGCCGACTCGATGCGGCCGGCGACGAAGCGTTGCGTCGAGTCAGACCGCAACAACGCCAACGCGCCTTTCGACAGTCCCTCGGAGAGCGAATGCACGCGTGCTGCGTCGGGGGCACCGACTATGTCGCGCAACGGCTTCCGCAGCAGCGACTCCACGCCGTCGCGCACCGCTTTCGTCACCTGATCACGAATCGCCGGCTCGCGCAACAACGCCGACAGTTCGTCCACCCCATCGCCACCGAGGGCGTCGAGCGCCTTCTCCAGCGCACGTTCCGTCACCAGAAAACGCGCCAGCACCCGCTCGTGAAAGCGGAGATCGGTCACGAACTTCGAGACCACACCCTGCAGCGTGCGCTTGACCGTCTCGCGACTCTCGGGTTGCGCCAGCCAGGCGCCAAGTTTGTCGACGGCTACGGGGATGTAGGCGTCGACGGCCTTGTCGAGCATCGCACTCAACTCGGCGGGCATCGACTGCATCAACGGCTCGTCACGCGTCAGCAGCGTTTCCGCCTGCACCCGCACCGAACTCGCCACCGCATCGGCGACGGTCTCGCTGTGCGATAGCGTCAGCGCCAGCGCGCGGCCCTGCTCCACGATCGCAGCGCGACGCGCGGAAGGCAGCACATCGGCCAGCGTCTGGTCACCGATCGCGCCGCGCAGATGCGCGACGAATGTAACGATCGTCGGTCGCGCCTCATCACTCTCGGCCCAGCCCTCGACCCGCTCCGCGACCGTCGTTCCGATCGCCTGCAGCGCCGACTCCAGTTCCGCACTCATGGTCTCGGGCACCAGGCTGCGAAGTGAGCCTCGCTCGGTCTCGAGCAGTGACTGCACCACGCTGGCCACCCGTTCGTTGAACGCATCCCGGATCCCGCCGTGCGTCAACTCCTGCAGCATGTCCTGCGGCGTCAGCAGCTTTTCGCCAACGACCTTTCCGATGCTGGCGGCCAGGCGCGCCTTGTTCTTCGGAATGGCGCCCTGGACACCCAGAAACGGCTTGTGGGGATTGAACAACATCCACACCGCCACGGTGTCGGTGAGGCCGCCGGCGAGGCTGTGCAAGACGACGTTGAGCGCAAACTCGCGCAGGAGATGTGAAGCCATTGTACTGGAGTCTACGCACAACGCGCCGCGTGTGTGTCACGCGGCGCGCTCCCAGTGTCCGTCGGCACGGGGATTACTGCGCGCCCCGTGCCGCGACCGCCGCCCGATCGGGGAAGGGCAGGACCACCTGCGCACCCTCGTCCTCGTCATCAGCGGCCATCACCGCGATGCTCGGTGGGTCCAGTGGCAGCATCGCCCGATCGAGCACTTCATCCATCGTCTGCACGAAGGTGAACGTCATGCGCTCGCGGACTTCGGCCGGGATGTCGCGGATGTCCTTCGCATTGCCCTGCGGCACGATCACCTCGCGCAAACCGGCACGGTAGGCTGCCAGGACCTTCTCCTTCAGCCCGCCGATCTCGAGTGCCTTGCCGCGCAACGTCACCTCGCCCGTCATGGCCATGTCGCGACGTACCCGACGGCCGCTCAGCACACTGGCGATGGCCAGCGTCACCGCCAACCCCGCGCTCGGACCGTCCTTCGGGATTGCGCCTGCCGGAAAGTGGATGTGCAGATCCGTCTCGCGGAATTCCTCTTCGGCGATCTGCAGCAGTCCGCTGCGTGAGCGCACGTAGGAATACGCAGCGTCCACCGACTCGCGCATCACTTCCCCGAGCTGCCCGGTGACGGTCATGCGCCCCGTGCCCGGCATCTTGAGCGCCTCGATCAGCATCAGCTCACCGCCATTCGGCGTCCACGCCAATCCGGTCACCACACCGACTTCAGGCTCCTGTTCGGTTTCCTCGGCCGCGAACTGCGGCACACCGAGCAATTCCTCCGCCTTCTGCGGCGTGATGGTCCACGGCTCCATCTCCCCTTCTGCCTTGCGTCGCGCCCGCTTGCGAAGCACCGCGGCCACCTGGCGCTCGAAATTCCGGAGCCCCGCCTCACGGCTGTAGCGTGCGGCGATGAACTGCAGTGCATCATCAGTGAAGACCGCGTCCTCTTCGGTCAGGCCATGCTCGGCGCAGAGTTTGGGCAGCAGATACCGCCACGCGATCTGCACCTTCTCTTCCGACGTGTAGCCTGCGATTCGGATCACTTCGAGCCGATCACGCAATGCCGCCGGGATGTCGTACAGGTTGTTGGCCGTACAGATGAAGAGCACCGAGCTCAGGTCGAACGGCTGGTTCAGGTAGTGATCGACGAACGACTTGTTCTGCGACGGGTCGAGCACCTCGAGCATCGCGGCGGTGGGATCTCCGGTGGCGCCACCGGTGCCCATCTTGTCGATCTCGTCGATCATCACCACCGGATCGCGCACGCCGGTGCGGCGCAGCGCCTGGATCAGCAGCCCGGGCATGGCCGCGACATAGGTGCGGCGGTGACCACGCACCTCCGCCTCGTCACGCACGCCACCCACCGATATGCGGTGGAACTCACGCCCGATGGAGGTGGCAATGGCTTCGCCGAGTGATGTTTTGCCGGTGCCGGGTGGGCCGACGAAACAGAGGATCGGGCCGGCTGGATCGCCACCGCGCAACTTGCGCACGGCGAGATACTCGATGATCCGTTCCTTCGCTTCGCCGAGGCCGTAGTGTCGGGTGTCGAGTGCGGTCGAGACGCGCTCGAGCGAAATGTCGCGATCACCTGACTTCTTCGACCAGGGCAGCGACAGCACCCAGTCGAGATACGTGCGCAACACCTGATACTCGCTGCTGGCCGGCGACAGCATGCGGAGGCGTTCGCACTCGCGTCGTGCCTCGAGCGACACCTTTTCGGGTAGATGCGCTTCGTCGATCCGGCGCAGCAGTTCGGTGCTTTCGCGCTCGCCCGGATCGGTTTCGCCAAGCTCGGTCTGAATCGCGCGCAGTTGCTGCTTCAGGAAGAATTCGCGCTGGTGCTGCTCGATCTTCACTTCGGTGGTCTTCTTCACATCGTCCATCACCCGCGCGCGGGCGACTTCCCGTTCCAGTCGGCCGAGGATGAAGCGGAGACGATCACCGACGTCGAGCTTCTGGAGCACGTCGTCCTTGTCGGCGATCTTGAAGTTCAGGTTGGTGGCCGCGAGATCTGCAAAGCGGGCCGGGTCGGAGACGTTCATCCGCAAGATCGCCGGAATCTCCGCCGGAATGCGATCGACCAGACTGGCGAGTGTTTCCGTCGCGCTGACGATGCGCGTGACGAGCTCTTCGACTTCAAAGGCGGCAGGCAGCACATCCCAGGCCGGCGACACCGCGGCCACGACGAACGGCGCCGACTGATCGATGCGCTGGATGGTGATGCGGCGCAGGCCCTGCAGCGTGATCTGGACCGTGTCTCCCGGCAGGTTGATGCGCTCGTGCACGCGTGCCGCGACGCCGATCTTGCCCACGAAATCCTGCGCATCGGGCGCGTCGTCGAGCTCTCCGCCTGCCACTACCAGTGCCACCACAACGCCCGGTTCATCAAACGCACGCAACAACGCCAGGTTTTCCGGACTGCCCATTTGCACGGCGATGGTGCCGAGCGGGTAGACCATGGTCGAACGGAGCGCCATCAACGGGAGCGTTGGCGGCAATTCGGCGCGAAGGATCTCGTCCCGTCGTTGGGAGTGAGTCATCGTTTTCCGACAGAGGGTAAGCACGGGCTCATTTTGCCGTTTCTGGCAAGACGCTAACAATCGCGGACACCCGCACGCTTCGCCAGCCATCGTAGCGGCGAATTTTGCGGGTTGCTTCGACTCACAGTATCGGCGCGTGGGTGGTGGTGTTGATCGCCTCGGTCATGCCGAGGCACAGACCGTTGCATCGGCGTGGGATCCGGGTGTTGGTGCCAGGCAGCGAGCTGGGCAATTGCCGCCGATCAGCGATTTCCTTTCGGACCTGACGCCTGTTGACGGCGTGGGGTGTGTGACGTCACCGGGCTGGGCCGTAAAGACGTGATGATGTGGCGCTCGTGGCGCGACGCAATGCGGTCACGTAGGACGTAGCCGGGTAACCGAGGATCAATTTTCAGGGCTGCGGCGACGCAGCTGGTCTCGTCCGTTCGCAACTGGGGACGGAGTTCGTCAGCTCGTGGGGACGGAGTTGCTGAGCTCATGGGGACAGAGTTGCTGAGTTCAGGAACTCCGTCCCCACGGGGCGTCAGGTCGCGTCCCCTGAGGATGCTGACCGCCAAGCGATCTCGTCTGGAATGAAATAGTCATGGATATCCTCCCTTGCGTTTCCAGGGGGGGTATCGTATTCTTATCATAATAACCCTAAAAGATGGAGCGCACGCATGCGGATTCACCGGGTGATCGCGTGTGCCGCAACCGTGGGCGCGTTGGGTCTTTCGGCCATGCCGCTCATCGCGCAGGTGACACTGTCGCCGAATAATTCGGTGAACCTGGATCCAGTTGCGCGACCGGCGAACTCTTTTGGGCAGTCGACCACCTTCGCCGTCCAGTACTTCGCCGCCACGTCCGGGCTGGACCAGCGATTCACTTTCACCTGCACCGCCTTCGGCAACGTCGCGATCATCTCGTGCCCGGCGGCGCGAACGCTGACGTCGAATGATCCAGCGGTGAGCATCACGGTGTCGTTCAGCACCGGCGCCGCAGGCGCTGGTTGGATCACGGTGCGGGCCGACCAGACCTTGCCCACCGGGCCGCTCACGGCGACGGGGCGCAGGGATTTTACGATTGCCAGCCCCGCTGCAACACTCGTGGTGCAAGGGTCGGGCAGCGTGTTTCGTGGCGTTGGCGCGGCCGGAACCGAAACCTTCACACTCACCAATAGTGGCGCGCTGACGACGGCGTACGACATAGCCGACCCTGCGGCATCGTGCAGCGGCATTCTGTCTGGATGCGTCGTCGCGCCCACCACGACGTCGGCGGCGGCCGGCGCCACGCAGGCCGTCACCGCCTCGTACACCACGGCTGGTGCGGGCGTGAAGACTCTCACGCTCCAGGTCACCGCCGGTGCATCGGTGCTCGCAAGCGCCTCGACTACGGTGACCGTGCTGAGCGCGGCGGTGGCACCCGCCTCCGCATCACTCCCGGTCACAACCTCGGGTACGGCGCAACCCTACGGCGGCTTCACCCTCGTCAATGCCCCGAACAGTCCGGCGATGACGGTGCAGCTGACGGCGACCTGTTCCGGTGCGCTATCCTTCTGCTTCTTCGACACCGGCACCTCAAGCAAGTCGATCTCGCTCGGAGCCGGCGCGGCGCCTGCCATCCCTGTCACGTTCATCGCCGCCACCGCGGGCAGCGGCACGTTCACGATCGCCGCCAGTTCGAACGGCGTCTCGCTCGGCGGCGCGGCGCTGACCGTCACGGCACAGCCGCCGCCGGTGGTGGTCAGCCTCGAGCCGCCCAACCCGAGCGACACCAAGATCGCCGGCCCCGCCACGAACACATACACCGGATTCATCCTCACGAACGAAGCGGGAAGTCCGGCGAGCACGATCCAGCTGGACCTTACCTGTACGTTGCTCACGACCTGCCAGTTCACCAACGGCCTCGCAACGATCTCGATCCCGCTCGCGGTCAATCAGGCAGCGCCGTTCAACGTGACCTACGTCGCGCCGACGGCGGGTGCCGGCACGGCCCGGGTGGACGCTCGTGTCGCCGGCGGGCAGGTGTTGGCGACGCGCACGCTGAACGTGACCGTGCAGGGCCAACCGGTGGCCACGTTCACGCCACTGGTTGCAAACCAGACTTTCACGGTTGGCCCAACGACACGGTCATTCAACGGGTTCACGCTGACGAACCAGCCCGGTTCTCCCGCAACGACGGTGGTCTTCACCGTGAGCTGCGCCATTGTCACAAGCTGTGTCTTCAGCACGAATGGGCTCCCGTCACTCTCCGTTCCGCTGGCCGTGAATCAGGCCTACAATGTGCCGCTCTCGTACGTCGCGTCGGCGGTGGGATCAGGCACCGTCTCAGTCCGCGCCGCCACGACCGCCAACGTCACGTTGAGCCAGGCCACGCTCAATGTCACCGTCGAACCGCCGGTCTCGGTGTCGATCGCCCCCTCGAGCGCCACCACGACCGTCACGGAGTCCAACGCGCAACGCAGTTACAGTGGCTTCGTGGTGACGAACGGTCCAGGCAGCCCGGCCACCACCATCCAGCTGACGCCCACCTGCAGCGGCGTGCTTTCGCTCTGCCAGTTCGGCACCGGGTCGCAGACGCAGTCGGTGTCGCTTGCGGCGAACGGTGGCACGGCCGATGTCGATCTGCGCTACACCGCTGCGACGGTGGGGACCGGCACATTGACGCTGAGTGCCGCGCTCGCTGGCGGCCCTACCCTGAGCACGGCATCTCTCACTGTCACCGCGCAGCCACCACCGGTCGTCATGGCGACACTCCTCCCGGCTACGCCGTCAGTGACGGTGACCACCGGCGGAAGTACTCAGCAGTACAACGGCTTCACGCTCACCAATGCGGCGAACAGTCCGGCCGCCACCTTCGATCTGACAGTGACGTGCAGCGTCGTCACGACCTGCCGCTTCTCGAACGGATTGCAGTCGATCCAGCACACACTGGTGGTCAACGGGACACAGGGTGTGCCGATCACGTTTGTCGCGCCCGTCAATGGTGCCGGCACGGTAACGGTGACCGTCGCGTCCGGTGGTTCAACACTCACCAGTGCCACGCTGAGTGTGACGGCACAGCCGCCTGCGATCGTGATGACACTCACTCCAGCCACCGCCAGCGTCCCCGTCAACGTCGGACCGGGCCCGCAGAACTTCACGGGCTTCACCCTCACCAACACACCCGGCAGTCCCTCGGCAAGCGTCGAGCTTTCGTTCACGGCTTGCTCCGGCGTCAGCGGATGTCTGTTGAACGGTCAGCCGACGCTTACAACCACCGTCGCAGCGAACGGATCGTTCGTCGTGCCGATCTCCTACGTTGCTGCCGCGCCTGGCACCGGCACAATCACCGTGCGTGCGGTCGCGAGCGGTGTCACGCTTGCCTCCGCCACGCTGACCGTCACCGTGCAGGCCACCGGCATCGCCATGGTGGTGAGAACACAGGGCCTCACCACCGACTCGCTGCTGTACCGCGACGAGTGTGTGGCGCTGTCGCTCGGTTCCGAGATCGCGTCCGAGTGCGGCGACCTGCGCGTGGTGCACGCATTACCGGCCGTGCGGACGCTCAACGTGACACGCGCGCCGGTGATGACGTACTCGAGCGCGCACGCGAGGTCGGTGACATCGGTGCCTGCGGAACTGACCCTGCCGGCCGGCGTGACACTCACGAGCACCGTCACGGCGTCCCTCAAGATCGACGGCGCGCAGTACGCCTCTGGCTTCTGGCTCGGTACAAGCTTCACGCCCGGCGTGCCACGCCGGGTGACGCTGAACGTCGACAACATCAACAACGGCACCCTAAGCGGCGTCTACCCCTATGTGCTGGAGGTGACGATTCAGTCGACCGCAGGGAGTTTCATCAGTCGTGACTCCGGCCAGTTGATCGTGGTGAATCGCTCGACGAGCGAGTTCGGCGCCGGGTGGTGGGTCTCGGGGCTGGAGCGGCTGAGTGTCGGTAACCCGGAACGCCTGGTGTGGTCTGGCGGCGATGGGAGTGTCCGGGTCTACAACAGGCTCCCAACGAGTCCTACCGGGAACCGCGTCTGGGGCGCGGCAACGGCGTCGTATCCCGACAGCATCCGTGAAGGACCGGGCAATACATATGTGCGACAGTTGCCAGACAGCGTCTGGGTCACGTTCGGAACAACCGGGCTCCACCTCACGACGCGCAACTCGCTGGGCCACGTCACGACTTTCACGCACAACGCGCAGGGGCGGCTGCAGGAGATCGCCGTGCCGCCGGGGCCGGTGTCGACGGCGTTGAAGTGGGTGTTCAACTACAGCGCGGGCGTCTTCCCGAAGCTGATGTCCATCACCGCTCCAGGCAATTCGAGCGCCCGCACGGTGACGTGGAACGTCAACCCGACCACCGGGCGTGTGGATTCGATCGCCGATCCAGGCACGCCATCGCGGACGGTTCGCTTCACGTATGGGGATCGCAACATCATGAACTCGCGCACAAACGGGCGCGGCGTGGTGACGCGCTTCCAGTACGACAGCTCGTTCCACGTCTCGCGGTCGAGCTTGATCATGCCCGCCGACAGTATTTCGCGCGCCATCACCAACTGGCAGGCGGTAGGACTCTCTGGCGTGGCGGGCGATCCTGCCGCAGTCAGCGTGACGCTGTCAGGCCCACGGCTCGGACAGTCGACAAAGTTCCAGATCAACAAGTACGGCGCACCAACCCGCGTGGTCAGCATGGTGTCGGCCACCGATTCACTCGTCAACACCGTCTCGCGTCTGGATCCGCGGTTCCCGACGCTGGTCACGCGCAGCGTGTCGCCCACGGGGTATGAAGTCAACGCCACCTACGACGTGCGTGGTCGGCTGCTGACGCAATCGTCGCTGGCCACCTCTGGCGCGCTGGCTACGACACAGTACACGTGGCACCCCACCTGGGACGCCGTCGAGGTCGTGCAGAATCCGGAGGGTGACGCGACGACATTCGGGATCGATCCGGCCTCCGGCAGGCGGCTGTGGCAGCAGGACGCGCGTGGACCGTCGACGCGGACCACGTTCACGTATGATCCCGTCACGAAACAACCCGATTCCGTCAGGGCGCCAGGACGCCCCCCACAGCGCTTCGGCTACGGCCCCCTCGGTAACCTCTCTTCTCGATTCGACGAAGCCAACCAGACGTGGTCGTGGCTTGGCAACGGCATCGGCCTCGACACTCTCGCACGTGCGCCGTACAGCACTGTCACCCCACTGAGTGCTGCGTTCGAAACCACGCGCTTCGTGTATTCCTCGCGGAACGAGCTCCTGACGAAAGGACACGGCGCGGGTACGATCAGCGATACGGTGCAGACCACCCTCGACGAAGAAGGCAATCCGCTCACCGTGCGCCGGACCTGGCGGCCCAATCCGCAGGGGATCGCGGACCAAACGACGACGTTCACCTACGACCGCGCCGATCGCCCGGTCAGAAAGTGTGAATCCACCGGCGGCTGTGATTCCACCGTCTTCGACAGCGCCGGGAATGCCGTGACCGCGATCACCCGACGCGCGCGGGTGATTTCCATGTCCTACGACCTGCTCGGGCGGCTCTCGGAGCGCAGCATCCCGAGTGACAACTCGTATACGTATCAGGCGACCGGCCTCGTTACGCCAGCCACTGGACCGGAATCGCTCCCCTTCACACTGCCTACACGCCCCGCCGAAATCCAGCGCTACACGTACCACGCGAGCGGCCAGATCGAAACGGCCACCGCCCTGGATGCGGACGTGACGCGCAGTTATCACCCCAGCGGCGCTCTCCTCGGCGAAACGCTCGGCATCCGCGATCGCACGCGCGCCAGCATCACGAACACGTACACGATGACGTATTCGTACGACCGCAACGGACGCCGGACCGCGCGAACCGTCGGGCCGAGTGCGCTCTTCGCCGGTGTGCCGATGCGATACGTGTACACCAACTGGGGCGCGGTGGATACCGTGACAGATGTTGCGTCGAACCGATTCTCGTTCGGCTACAACGTCAGAGGCGAACTGACGTCGACCACGTATCCGGGTAATGTGCAGCAGACCCGGACCTACGACGTTCTCGGCCGCGACTCCACCGATCGCATCGTCCGCACGGGTCCCACCGGCTGGCCGTTCTTCTCCAACACGCTCATCCGCGACTTCCGGGTCTCGTCCCGCAACGGTCGCGGGCAGATCATCACCGCCTCGGACGCATCCGCGTTGAGCGGCGCGGTGCCGTCGGTCCGCTACGACTCCGTGGGCCGCCTGATTCGCTCCCGGATCGTGCAGAGCGGATATCAGAACATCGCCGGTGCGACGACGTCGTACGTGGCGGGCGATACGATGACCTATGATGGGCTGGGCAACGTGCTGACGACGAAGAACGGCTGGAGCCTCGGGTCGACGACCAGCAGCGAGACGTCCACGTCGACGCACAACACGGCCACCGGTCGGCTCACGTCGCTTTCGACCGCCGGCTCCACCACACAACACACATACGACGCGGCCGGCAACACCCGGTTCGAGATGACGGTGCGCACTGATGGGACGCGTTCACTCGAGCGCGCCTCGTACTACGGCAGTGACGACCGGCTGCTGGCCACCGATCGCCGGACGCCGGGGAAGCAGCTGCTGGAGGAGTACCGCTACGACGCGCTGGGCCGGCGGGTGTGGGTCAGTACGCGCTGGCGCTGCGCGCCGTCAGCGGACACCCTCTGCATCGCGAACGCGGTGACA
>JBBQRH010000115.1:0-10666 GCA_038215035.1 Gemmatimonadales bacterium
AGGCGAAAGTCATCGAAGGAGTCGACCGCGCGCGGGAGCCATCCGCGCCAGAACAGCTCTTCGAGAATCGGTACCAGCAACACGGCGCGTGCCGCGCGCAGCCAGAGGGTCAACGGGTCTCGTTGCGCGGCAGCATCCAGCCCACTCGCCGCCGTGCCGACGATGCTGTTGTTGAACAACCAATGCGCGCGGTAGTCAGGCCAGAGCGCGTCGGGGGCAATCCAGAGCATGAACACGCCGACACCGATCGCCGTCGACATCAGCAGGTGCCGCGGTACCAGCTCGATCACGCCCCGGCTCATGGCTACGAGGGCCACCACCAGCACCACGATCCAGAGCAGCGCATTCCATGGCTGGGCGATGCCGAGTGCCGGCAGTGTTGCCAGCAGGAGCATGAACAAAGCGAACGGGGCTACCCAGGGAACGGCGGCGCGCACGGGCATATCGCATGGTCAGAGGTGTCGGAACCGCTGCAACAATCTTACTGCCGGATATGAGAGAGATGAACGACGGCGAACGGGTCGGCCGCCCCGACCGACGTCACAATGGGTTTCGCCGGCACCGAAGCCATCGCACCGCGGAGGTATCGAGACGCAGGGAATGCAATCGGGGGCGAGCCGCACTGGCTCGCCCCCGATTGGATTCCCTGCACCACATGCGGTCCAGCTCAGTCACCCATCACCGGCTGCGGCATGGCGCCGGTCGGAATCTTGTGCTCGCCAGTCATCGGCGTACTGAACCCAAGGCGCTTGCCGAAAAAGGCGCGAACACCATCAAGGATCTCGTAGATCGTCGGCACCACAATCAGCGTCAGGATCGTCGACGTGATCACACCGCCGATCACCGCCACGCCCAGCGGCTTGCGGAAGTCGGCCCCTTCGCCTGAACCCAGTGCAATCGGCAGCATACCAGCCACCAGCGCGAACGTCGTCATCAGAATCGGACGCAGTCGGATCGCACCGGCATCGATCAGCGCCGTCCGGAGCGACACACCCGCTTCCTCACGCTGCCACTTCGCGAAATCGATCAGCAGGATCGCGTTCTTGGCCACGATGCCCGCCAGCAGGATCACGCCGATCAGTGACATCAGGTTGATCGTCATGCCGGTGATCGCCAGTGCACCGAACACGCCGACCAGCGAGAGCGGGAGCGAGATCAGAATCGCGATCGGATCGAGGAAGCTTCCGAATTGCAGCACCAGAATCATGTACATCAACACGATCGCAATACCGAGCGCGGCGAAGATGGAGGAGAACACCTTCTCCTGATTCTCGGTGTCACCACCCTGACTCAACTGAACGCCCGGCGGCATCGGCTCGGCCGCCATCACCTTGTTGATGTCGGCGAGCACATCGTTGTTGGCGCGACCGGCGACGTTGGACTGAATCGTCACCAGCTTGTCGCGATCGAGGTGGCTGATGATCGATGGCCCGAGCCCCTGTTGTACCGTCGCCAGCTGACCGAGCGGCAGCGTAGTCGCTGGGGCCCCATTTCGCCCGGGGATCACCAACGGCAGGTTGGTCAGGTCGACCAGCCGCTCGCGTGATTCCGACGTGAAGCGCACGCGAACCTTTCGCGTCTCACCCATCGGATCGACCCAGTCACCCGCTTCCACACCGGCGAACGCCGGCCGTAGCGACTGCGCGACCGAACCCACGCTCACGCCCAACGAACTGGCCAGGCCGCGGTCCACCTGTACCGTCAGCTCCGGCTTCTGTCCCTTGGTGCTGAGGCTCACGTCGACCGCACCCTTCACCTGCGCCACCTTCGGCAACAGCTTTTCGGCATACGCCTGCAGCACGCGCGAATCGTCGCCACGCAGCTGGATCTGAATCTGCTTCTGGTCGCCGTTGAAGTCGTTCGTGTACACGCTGGCGACCGCGCCGCCGATGATCGCCATATCGACTCGCAGCTGCGCCGCCAGGTCATCGGCAGTGCGCGTTCCAGCCTTTCGGCGCTCTGCCTTCGGCGACAGCTTGATGTAGACGTTGCCGGCATCGACCGCACCGCTGGCGCCGCCAATCGTTGCAAAGGTGAACTGCACCTCGGGATACTGCTTCGCAATTCTCACGGCTTCCAGCACCTTGAGGCGCATGTAGTCGAGGTTGGAACCAGGAGGCGTCTCGATCTTGACGTTGATTTCCGAGTTGTCCTCGCCGGGGAAGAAGCTCGTTCCGACGCGCCCGAAGTCGAGCACGGCTGCGCTCTTCTCAGGACCCAGCGCCGATTGCATCGCGCCTGGCACCACGCCGATGCTCGCGATGCCCAACACCAGACAGACGATCCCGAATCCAGCGCGTACGACGAGCGGCAGAGCCTTGCGTGTATCCACCCAGACGCCGAACAGCACCAACCCGAAGGCCACCGAGAAGCCGACCAGGCCGGAGATCGGCAGGGCGAATGCGCTGAAGAAGACGCCAATCGCCAGAATCATCATCGCCAGCGGGTGATCCAGCGCCCACGCGATCACGCCACGATACTTCTCGATCTGATGGTTGAACCAGTTATTGAAGCGATCCAGCATCTTCGTGATCCACCACTTCTTGTCCTCGGGGAGATGTGGGTCGGGCCAGTAGGCAGACAACATCGGATCGAGGGAGAAGCTGACGAACAGCGACACCAGCACTGAACAGGCGATGGTGAGCGCCAGTGGCTTGAACCACTGCCCCGCTTCGCCGTCGAGAAATGCGATCGGTACGAACACCGCCACGATCGAGAAGGTGGTCGCCGCCACCGCCAGACCAATCTCGGCGGTGCCTTCGCGCGCGGCAGTCATGTGGTCCTTGCCCATCTCCACATGTCGCACGATGTTCTCGCGCACCACGATCGCATCGTCGATCAGAATGCCGATGGCCAGTGACAGACCGAGCAGCGACATCGTGTTGAGCGTGAAACCAAAGGCATACACGGCCACGAAGCTGGCCATCACCGAGACCGGCAACGCCACGCCCGTGATGACCGTGGAGCGCCATGAGTTGAGAAAGAGGAACACCACCAGCACGGTGAGAATCGCTCCTTCAATCAGCGTGCCCTGCACATTCGAGACGCTGGCGTCCACACGGAGACCCGTGTCCTTGATGACCTTCATCGCCACACCGGCCGGCAACCCCTTCTGGATCCGTTCCACCGCGGCGACCACCTTGCTCGTCACTTCGGTCGTGCTGTAGCCCGCTGACTTGGTAACTTCCAGGCCAACCGCTTCCACGCCATCCAGCAGCGCCAGCGTCCGCTGCTCCTCGGTGCCATCGCGGATATCGGCCACCTGCCCGAGCCGAATCAGCTGCGAGCCGCGCTGCGCAATGGCGATGTTGGTGAAGTCCTGGACGTCTTCGAGACGGCCCTTGAGCCGGATCGTCCGCTCATCCAGTACGCCAGTCAGGCTGCCGACCGGCACGGCGAGATTCTGCTGCTGCAGCGCCGCGACGACTTCCGTGACGCTGACATTGTTGGCCTGCAGCGCCGCCGGGCGCAACTGGACCATCATCTCACGCTTCACGCCGCCGGTCACATCGACCTTCGCCACACCGGCAATCGCGCGCAATTCACGCGTCACACCCGGATCGGCGATCAGCGTCAGCTGTGGTGCCGTCAGCTCCTTGGACGACATCGCGATCTGCACCACCGGCCGGTCGATCGGATTGAACTTCTGCAGCACCGGCTCCTTCATCTCGGCCGGCAGGTCATTGCGCTTCAGGTTGATCGCGTCGCGAATCTCCGTCGTCGCTTCCTGCATGTTCTTGCCGAACTTGAAGAACGTCACGATGGTGACGAATCCATCGCGCGCTTCACCCGTGACCTTGTCGACGCCGGAGATCCCGGTGATCGCCTCTTCCACTGGATCCAGCACTTCGCGCTCGACCTGATCCGGACTTGCACCCGGATAGACGATCGTCGTCAGCACGACCGGTGGAGCAACCTCGGGGAATTCATCCGTCTCGAGCTTGGCGTACGCAAACAGGCCGCTGACCATCAGCACGAGCATCGCAACGATCGTTATCAGCGGGCGTTTGATGGCGAAATCTGAAATCCACATAATCTTCTACCTCGAACCGGTGGTGGCCTTTGACGCTGCGGCCTTGCTGCCCTGATCGTTCACTGACGTGACACGCACCTGCTTGCCTTCACCAATCGCCTGCGCCGCACCGAGCAGCACCGTGTCGCCACGCTGTAATCCCTGCGTGATCTCAAAATTCTCGCGCTGGTCGTCGCGGATACCGAGCGTCACCGACACGCGCTCCACCCGACCGGCACGCAGGCGCATCACGATGGGCCTCGCACCACGCTGATCGATCGCCGTTGCCGGCACCACCAGCGCCGTCCGTGACTCGGCGTTCACCCGCCCTTCGGCAAAGAGCCCACCGACCAGCGTTCCAGCGCTGTTCGGGATCGACGCCAGAATCTGTACCTGACGGGTGGTCGGATCGGCCACCGGGCTGACGCGCGTGACGGTGCCCGTGAACTTTCGGTCGCCATAGCCGCTGACTTCGAATCGGACTGGCTGACCGACACGAATCTGACCGATCTGTGACGCTGGTACCGCCGCTTCGAGTCGCATGCTCTTTGGATCGACCACCGTAAAGAGTGCCGCGCCTGGCGACACGACGTCGCCCGCACTGACGACTTTCGCCGCCACGACGCCAGCGAATGGGGCGCGCACCGTGGCGTTGCGGAGCTGCTTGTTCGCCTGTGCGTACGCCGACTTCACGTTGGCCAGCTGTGCCAATGTCGTGGAGTAGGTCAGGCGCGCATTCTCCAGATCGCGATCGGCAATGGCACCCGCAGCGTTCAGTCGCTCGGCACGATCGAGTTCCTTCTTCGCCTGCGCGGCCTGCGCTTCTGTCGCGGTGACGCCGGTGCGCGCCGAAAGCTCCGCCGCGCTGGCGGTGGTGGCATCGATACGGGCCAGTGCCATGCCGGCCGTGACCCGCTGGCCGACCTCGACATACACCTGGACGACGCTGCCTGCGACCTCCGCGCGCACCGACGCGCTGCGATCCGCCAGCAATTCGCCCGAGATCGACGGGCCACTGGCGATCTCCGAGGATTCCACGACGCTGATGTTGTCGGCGGTGATGAGCGTTGGCTGCTCCGGTGCCTGCGCCGCGGCCGCGGTGTCTTTCTTGCCGCAGCCCGCAAGGACGAGGGCGCCAGTCGCAATCAGGACGGTGAGAGGGGTCAATCGGCGGTTCACGGTGCGCGCTGCGCGTGTCGGGATATGTGTCATTTTATTTGCCATGTGAATCACTCCGGTCGACCGGAAGTGCCTGTTGCGCTCTGCTGTGCCCCACCCTGCGCATTGCTGCTGCCCTGCTGCGCTTGCTGTGCCTGTCCACCACCAGCAGCCGATGACGATCCGCCGCCGGAACCGAGCGGGAGATCACGGAGCAGCGTCATCCGAAGCCGCGCCAGCTGCAGGTCTTTCGCCGAGGTGAGGGTGTTGGCCTGCGACTGGATGAGCAGGTTTCGGATGTCTGCCAGTTCGAGCTGCGTCGAGATGCCGTTGGTGTATCGGACTTCGGCGATGCGCAGCGCCTTGTCCGCCTGCTCCTCCGTACCGCGGCTGGCGAGCCAGTTGGATTCGGCCTGCTCCAGACTCTTCAACGCAAGCTGCACGTCCAGCGCTGCGGCGCGCTTGCCCTGGTTGAGCCTCGCTTCGCCGTCAGCAAGGTTGGCGCGCGCCACCATTTCATCACCCTTGATTCGCCCGCTGGTCCAGATCGGCACGCTGAGCCCCAAGGCGACGGTCCATGCGGGATAAAAATCAGCCAACGTTCGCGGGACGATGTTCGCGTTCGTCGGGTACGCGAACCGCTGATAATTCGTGGACAGCGTGAGGGATGGCATCCGCTGCAGGTGCGCATTTTCAAGCGTACCCTTCAGCACCTCGAGGTTGGCCACCGCCTGCTGCACCGCTGTTCGCGCGTCCGGTGCGGTATCGCGCGGCGTGAGTTGCGGCGCCGTGGCGGCGGCGGTGCCCGACAGGCCGTTCCCAGCGCTGGGGCGAGCATCGTTGTCGAGGCGCGACGCAGCCAGCACACGATCCATATCCGCGTCCTGCACCGGAGTGGCGAGCAGTAATGGCTCCGTCAGTGGAATGTTCAGCAATTGCTTCAATCGCAGCAGGGCGACGTCGCGATTCTGCTGCGCCTGAATCAGCAACGGCCGTTGCGCGTCGCGCGCCACGCGTGAACGCAGCAGATCGAACTCCGCCACCGTGCCAACCTGGCGCTGCAGCGTGGTCTGCTTGAACGTCCGTTCGTTCTGCGCCAGCGAGCTGTCGGCGATCAGCAGGAGCTTTTCGGCAATCACGGCGTCGAAGTAGGCCGCGGCAATGTCATAGCGCAGCTGCGCGCGCGCGGTTCGCAGCCCGTACTTTGCCGCATCTTCGTTCGCCTTCGCCACGCGTCCGGCAAGGCCGAACCGGTTGTCGAGAAAGAGCGGTTGTGATGCCTGGATTCCGAGGGTGATCGTATTCGGCGAGGCAAAGAGTACGCTGATCGGGTTGAACGGCTGTGGCGTGGTGTCGGGTGGCGCATTGGGATCGGGCGCCGGCGCGAACCGCTTGATGATCGAGTTGAACTGGTTCTGCAGCTGCCGGGAATAGTTGGCTGACGCGGTGATCTGCGGCAGCACGGTGGAGCGCGCCTGGAAGTACTGCCCCTTGGAGCGCACGACAGCATTCTGCGCGATGCGCACGTCGTCACTCGACGGCTCGGCCAGCCGGAAGGCGTCGTCGAGCGTGAGCGTTCGTGAGGCGGGCGTCATGGCTTGCGAGCCGACCTGCGCCGGAAGCACCGACGCGAGCAGCAGCGCGAGCGCGGCGTGACGGGCGATTCCCGTCAGTGCCGAAGATTTCACGTAAGACTCGTGGTATGTGTGAAGGTTGCGCTGCCAACGGCGGCCGATTCGGCGTGACCGGAACCCGTCACACCGATTGCGCGGAGGAACATCTGTACGTATCGCGCCGCGGCGCGGGTTTCGTTGACCCAGATCTCGGGGTCATCGTGCATTTCACGCGCCATCGCATCACCCCACAACGCGCCGATCAGCATCGTTTGCGCCGCAGTCAGGAGCTCGACGTGGTCGGGCTCCATCATCAGTTCCCGCCCGATCCAGCCATCGCGCAGCATCGCTTGCGTGTACTGGTGCAACTCGCGGTCGGCACATCGCGCCGGCTCGAAGGAGTTGGTCATCTCGTGAAAGCGCCCTTCGGCGGCGCCCATCGCTTTCCGCAACAGCTCCTTTGATCCTCGGAGTTGCGCAAGAAAGGTCTCGCACCAGACAGTGAGCTCGCTGGCGGGGTCGCGCGGCGCGGTCGGCAGGGGCGGATCCACGAGCTTGAGGGCGGCCACCCGGCGGAACAGGGCCTCGTCCATGAGGGCGGCCTTCGACCCGAAATTGCGAAAAATGGTGACTTCGTTGACGCCAGCGATCTCAGCGACACGACGGGTAGTCGCGCCCTGGAAGCCGGATTCGGCGTACGCCGTCATGGCGGCCGTGATGATCTTCTCTCGGACATCGTTAGTCATTTGACCGAGTATATGCTCTACTTTTGATGTAAGCAAGTAGGTACTTGCATACAGCTGAGGCCGCGCCCGCTGGAACGACCCCCGGCGCAGCGGGCGCCCGGAGACGCGGACCGGGCGCGGGAGCCACTAGTGGATCGAGGGTGGCCGGCGGCGCGTGCGCTCACGCCGGGGGTCGCGCTCCGGGAAGAGAGCCAGCCTGAGCGCCTCCTCGATGGCATGGGAGGGGCCCGATGCCCGAAGTCGGCGTTGCGCCGCGCGTAACAGCGACGGACACACCAGCACCAGCTGCCACTGCAACCCATGGCGCGACTTGAACGGGATGCCATCACTCATGATGCCTCCGGCGACAGGTGACCTACGCACGACGGTGCCGACAGCATACGTCGGCACCGTCATGGGCCCGTCACCAGCAACGCGTCATGACGCCACGACTACGGCGTCGGCGTGGCCGCCTTCTTCTTCGCCCCTGCAAAGTCACCAGCGCGAATGATGACGGTCTGTTTCGGATCGATGTACTTCCGGATCGCAGCGTTCAACTCCGCCACTGTCAGTTTCCGCACCCGCTCCTCCAGCGCCAGATCGTAGCCGGTGAAGGTGCGGTTCCAGCGGCGATGGCTGAGCATCTGATTCACCAGTTCGTTGTCATTCGCGTACGTCTGCTGGCGCCCCTGGAGCCAGCCTTTGCGCGCGGCCTCCAGTTCGTCTTCCGTCACGCCGCTCGAAATCAGCCGATCGAGTTCTTCACGGAATCCGAGTTGCAGGCGATCGAGATTCTGCGGCGCATAAATCGCGTAGGTGAGCACCGCCGCCGAGGAGTCACCGGTGCTGACCGAGAGCTGCGATCCTACGCCATAGCTCAAACCGTCGCGTTGACGGAGTCGATCGGCCATGCGGCTCTTGAGGAATCCGCCACCCATGATTTCGGTCGCAAGCGCAATGGCAGCGTAGTCGGGATCGCCATCGGCAATGCGTATTGACTGGGCGGCGAAGAACATCGCATTTGCCTTGTCGGGCGTCTCGATCGAGACCAGCGTTGAATCAGATCGCTTGAACGGCTCGGGAATCAGCTGCCAGGGCCGCGTGGTCGTCCAGTCGCCGAAGAGCGCGCCGGTGAGCGCCCGCACCGAGTCCGCGTCAAAATCGCCGACGAGCCCGATGTCACCATACGTCGCCGCATAGAAATCGCGGTGGAAGGCGCGCGCTGAATCGAGTGATACAGCCTTCCAGTCTTCAATCGCTTCGGGCAGTGTCGGCGCGTAGAGGGGATGTGTACGCTCCCGTGTGCTCAGGGCGCGGCCCAATGCCGTGACGGCCAGTGCCTGCGGATCACTCAGACCGGCTTCGATCTGCGCCAGGTTTTCCGTACGAAGCTTGTCGAATTCCTCCTTATCGAAGGCGGGCTTGCGCAACATCTCCGCCACCAGCCGAAGCGTCGGGATGAGATTCTCGCGTCGCACCTGAAACGTGGCATTCGCCGAGCGGATCGATCCGCTCACGCTGACCGATGCCTTCAACTTGTCGAGTGTATCCTTCATCTGCTGGCGCGTGCGTTCCATAGTGCCGCGCATCAGCAGCGCGCCTGCCACACTGGCCGCCACGCGTCGATTCATCAACGTCTGTTCGGTGCCGAAGCGCAGTATCAGGCTGCCCTGCACGACACTGCCGCGGGTGCGCTTCGACAGCATCGTGAGGCGCATGCCGCTCGGCAGCGCCGCTTTGAGCGTTCGTGCATCGATATTGGCTGGCGTGGCATCGAAGGCTTCGCCTTCCGCCACCTTCTGTGATCCGCGGTAGTCGCGCACCAAGGTCTGCACGGCGGGCGCCTCAGGAATCTCGGCCCGATCGGGCTTCTCGGTCGGGACGTAGGCCACCGATGCACGATTGTCCGGCTTCAGATAGGCCGCGGCCACCCGCTGCACATCGGCCGGAGTCACCGTCCGCAGTCGGTCACGGGTGAGATGGAGCAGACGCCAGTCTCCGCCTGCCTCGTACTCGGTGAGGGCGAAACCGACGTTCTCGGAGTTGTCGAGCAGCTGCTCAATGCCGCTGACGACTTCATTTCGGGCGCGCTCCACATCTTCGGCCGAGAATGGCGTCGTACGCACGCCGTCGAGCAACGACAGCATCGCGGTGCGGACTGAATCGAGCGACTGCTCCTTGCGCACATCGGCCCACGCCATGAGCGCACCCGGCTCACGCAGATCGAACGTCAGGCCAACGATGCCAGCCGCCAGCTTGGTGTCCACCAGCCCTTTGTACAAGCGGCCACCCGGCTCCTGCGTCAGCAGTTTGCTCAGGACCTGTACCGCCGCATTATCCGGATGGGCAATTGCCGGCACCTTGTACATCACGCCAAAGATCTGCTTGTCGCCGACTCGACGAATGGTCGCTGTCCGTTCACCGTCCTGCGCCGGATCGCGTGTGTAGGTCGCGTACAGCAAATTGCCACGCTCGAGCGAGCGCACCGGGCGTCGAATCGTTCCGAACTTCCGGTTGATCAATGCCAGCGTCTTCTCGACGTCGAACTTACCCGCCACCACCAGCACGGAATTGTCTGGCTGGTAGTACTTCCGGTAGAAGGCCTGCAGGCGCGTGATCGGCACGTTCTCGATATCACTGCGCGCACCGATGGTGCTCTTGCCGTAGTTGTGCCAGTGATATCCTGTTGCCATCAGCGCCTGCCAGACCGTGCGCTCGGGGCTGTTCTCGCCCGATTCGAACTCGTTCCGGACCACCGTCATCTCGCTCTCGAGATCCTTGGCGGCGATGAACGAATTCACCATGCGATCCGCTTCGAGATCCAACGCCCAGTCGAGATTTGCGTCGGTGGACGGCACGGTTTCGAAGTAATTCGTGCGATCGAACCAGGTGGTGCCATTGGGCCGTGCGCCACGCTCGGTCAGCTCACCAGGGATGTCGCGGTGCTTCGGCGTTCCCTTGAAGACGAGGTGTTCGAGCAGATGCGCCATGCCCGTTTCGCCATACGCTTCATGCCGCGAGCCAACCAGATAGGTGATGTTGACCGTCACCGTCGGCTTTGACTGGTCGGGGAAAAGCAAGACCTTGAGCCCGTTGCCCAATCGGTACTCGGTGATGCCTTCGACGGTGGCGCCCTTGACCGGAGCGGGCGGGGCGCC
>JBBQRH010000116.1:0-10612 GCA_038215035.1 Gemmatimonadales bacterium
GCCACGCGCGACAGCCAGCCGCTTTGTGAGAGCAGGAGCAACACCGCCACCGCGGTCGCCACGGTCGGCACCGGCAGGGGAAGGGCCGCAATACGCTGCGCCAGACGATCGAGGCGACGGTCGCGACCGAACAGCAGTGCGATCATCAGTGCGCCGATCATCGCGATCGCAGTCCCGACCGCCGCGATCCAGAGCGAGAGCAGCACCGATCGCCAGACGGCGGCATCGGTGAGCATCCGACCGGCCGCGCCCGAGGAGGTATTCCCCACCCAGCCGAGGGCGCCGGCCAGCAGATATCCGACGCTGACGACGATCGGCACGCCAAGCAGGGCGCCCGCCAGCAGAAGGGGCACAACGACGGTGCGAGAGCGGCGGCGGAGCGTGTTCACGAACGGAGAGTGGAGAAGACGCGGCCTGAGCGCAATCTCAGCGGATCATTCGGCGCCAGTCGTCCTGCAGGCGCTCGTGATACCGCGGCGAGACTTCGGGGCGCGCGTAGGCGCGCAGCGAGTCGGACGGCACGAGCCGGGGATCATTGACCACCGAGTCGAACCGCACGCGCCACTCGGGTGGCAGTTTGTCCATCCGTAACACGGTGCCGTCGGCCCAGACGGTTGGCCGCTGCTTTTCGAGCTGGGCGGCGGGCGAGAGCAGGAAATTCGCAACCACCATCGCGCCGGCGGCGTTTGGCGCATTGAATGGAATGCCCAGATAGTGCGTGTTGGCGATCGTACCGTCGCGCAACACGAGCGCACGACTGGTGGCCGGGATCACGCCCTGCATGGCCTTCGTGACGGCCTCGTTCTGATTGTTGGAGATGGAGAAATCAATCTCCCCATTCGCGAACAACCGGTGCAGCGCCGCGACATCGGGCGGGTACTGCGTGCCCTGGCGCCAGAGTGACGGCTTGAGTGAGTCGAGCAGTGCAAAGAGGCGAGCGCGACCCGCGAGATACTTCGTGGAGTCGAATCCGCCGGCGTAGGTGCCGGCACCACCATTCAGGGCGTACAACACGCCCTTGAGGAATGTGGTGCCCGCGAAACTCTGATCATAGGTGAATCGACCGGGGTGCGCACGGATCCAGGCCACGAGTTCTGCGACCGTTTGCGGTGGCTGCGGGGTTCGGGCTCGATCGTAGATGAGCGCCAGTTGTACCGTACCCCATGGCGATTCGAGCCCTGCCGGATCCTGCTCGAAGTCGCGGCTGATGATCGGCGACGCACTGTCGACCAGTGCGGCCGATGGCAGCACCGCACTCCACGGACCGTCAAGCAGAGCGCGACTGCGCAATGCACCGAACGTCTCGCCGTTGATCCAGAGCAAGCTTGCCGCGCCGGTGCGCACGCCGGCTTCCTTCTCCACCGAGAGCTGGTCCACCAACTCGTTGCCTTGCCCGCTGACCGCCTGCAACGTGATGCCGTACTCGGCCAGCAGGCGCGGCGCGACCCAGCGATCGACGAACGTATTGACCGCGGGATCACCACGCCACATCCGCCAGACGACGGTGGTGCCCTTCGCGCGTGCGACCACGCTCTCCCACGGCAGCGTCGCCAGATCAGCGGCGGAGGCGCGCGGCGCCTGGCGTGCGCACCCCGAGATCACCACCGCCAGCATCACCACGCCGACGGCGCTGCGACGTTTCAGCGCCTGTCGCCCGTCAGAACGCATAGTGCGCGGAGAACTGCACCTGTCGCGCTGGAGCCGCGCTCGGAAAGACGATCGGATCACCCGGGCGACCAACCTGTGTACGCGCGCCACCACCGGGCAACCCATTCGCAAAGCCGCTCACGTTTCTGGTATTGAAGGCATTGAACACATCGGCCCGCAGCTGCACCGGGCCGAGGACGTATCCTGCACCGAGGTTGACCAAGGTGGCCGACGGCAACCGTTCCGCATTGCGCCCAACCCCGAAGAACCGGTCCTGATTGCCGATGAAGCCATTGCCGAACGTATCGCCGGAACCATCGAGATCGCAAAATGCAGCCCCGCAGAAGCCGGCAATCCGGTTGATCGGCGATCCGGACTGCACATCGAACACCGTGCTGAGCGACAGATTCTTCACGCCAGTGTAGACGGCGCGCAGTGACAGCTTGTGGCGACGATCATTGACCGCATCCGCCCACTCGGCATCGAAATTGTTGCCTTGCGTGGCGTTGAAGTTGATGTCCTCGGTGTTGTTGCGGGCACGGCTCAGTGTGTAGTTGGCGTCGAGCAGGATCGTGCGTTCCGGCTGCCAGCGAAGGGCCGTGGTCAGGCCGACGTAGTTCGCTTCGCCGAGTGAGGCGGAGGTCGTCAGCCGGCGATAGCTGCCGGTGACTGGCGTGACGGGACGGAACGTGTCACCCACCGACACCGGCACCGACGTCACATCGCCGGATCGAATCCCACGGGTGTTGGCGTTGAGGTCGTACGACAGCGGCAGATTGTTCGTCTGCGTAGCGACGGCGTCGATGGTGATGCCGAGGGCCGGCGTGAGCTGATACTGGTAGCCCAGGCTGAGCTGATCGCTGGAGGGTTGCTCGAGACCGAGCGCGAACAGGCGACGAATTTCTCGCGGCGGAAAGGTGCTGGTTTGCGACGCGAGCGACGGACCACGCGGCCCCTGCAGATAGGCGGGCGCCTGCGCGCCATCGAGCGTGATGGTGGCGTTGCCGTCGGGGCCGAACTGCACCGCGTCGGAGTAGATGGCATAGGGGAACTTGCCCGTGTATCGACCAACACCCGCACGGACCACGGATCGATCGGTTGGGGTCCAGTTCACCGAGACGCGCGGCTGAAAGTTGTTCAGATCGGGCGTGCTCTCTCCGCGTGACGTGAGGTCGTCGTAGTCCCACCGCAGGCCGGCATTGATCGTGACCGCGGCGGTGGGCGTGAAGCGATCCTCGAGCCAGGCGCTGGTGAGCAGCTGATTGAGATTCACCTGCTTCTGGCGTGCATCGATGCTGTAGCGGAGCACTTGCGCGTTCTGCGGCACATCACGGAACGTGAAGAATCCACCACTGGACGGCGTGATGTTGCCCGTATTGAGCACGGTGTAGCTACCGATCGGATTGGTGTTCGATCCGGCGAGCTCGAAAGCGCTGCGCGCAACGTCGACACCAGCGCTGATCGTGTTGCGGTTGCCCAGTTCACGGCGATGTTCGGTGCGGAACTGGAACTGCTTCTCCGACTCGTCGAAGACGAAATTGCTGCTGCCGACAATCGCCTGTGTGATGGTGTTGCCGGGCCGCGCTGGATCGTTGGCGACGATGGTGACCTGCGGTGTGCTGAAGCTGCTGCGGGTGGGCGGGAAGTTCCAGCGGAAGGTGCCGAACTGCAGGGACGTGATCTGGCTCGCACGCCCGCCGCTGAGCGCCGCGCGATGGGTGAGGCTGGTGAGTGAGCCGATGCGTTGTGTGCGCGTGTCGGCCTCTGGCGCCAGAATGCCGCTGCCCTGCCCGGCGCGATCGGTGCTGGTGAGCGCAAACTTCGCGGTCAGGCTGCCGGCATTGCCGAGCCCCTGATCGAGGCGCCCGAACGCCTTGTAGATCTGGCGCAGTTCGCGCCCCACGAACGGTACGCTGACGGTGGACGCGATCCGGTCTTCGTTCTCATTCGTGTACTCGAGTGCACCGAATACGAACGTCCGATCCTTGACCAGCGGTCCGCCACCGGCCGCCCCCACCTGCGTGCGACGGAAGCCATCCTGTGCCTTGTTGAATGCGCTCGCGTTGCCGCCGGGAATGATCTTGGCGCGGGCGTCGAACGGCACGCCCGGGCGATTGTAGACAAACGCCTCGCCGCCCCACTTCGCCTTGCCGGCACGGGTGTCGAACTGCACCACACCATTGCTGCTGCGACCGATGTCGGCACCGTAGGTATTGGCCGCCACGCTGAGGCGCTCGAGGGCCGAGAGCGGCAGTTCCACACGTGCGCCACCAAGAAACCCCTCGTTGTTCTCGAGGCCGTCGATGGTGTACGACGTGTAGAGCGAGTTGCTGCCATTGATGGTCAGCCGCGGTGCATCGCCGAAGAAGCCGGTGGCCTGCGCCACGTTCGGCAGCGTGAAGGCCAGCGAAATCGGGTCGCGCGCATCGGTGGGAAGGGCGTTCAGCTCCTTCCGCTCGACGGTGCCGCCGACGGTGGCCGTACTGGTGTTCAGCAGTCGGCGCGGCTTGTCCGCCACCACACTGACCACCGACAGCTGCGCCGCCGTGGAATCACGGAATCGTTGGCACCCGAGGGTGGCGGGACGGCGCGTACAGGTCAGACTGTCGGGGCGGGCTCGCACCGGTTCAGGCGGGGTATCCTGCGCGCTGACGCGCGTGGGCAGAACGATCAGCGACAGGAGAGCGGCCAGACTGGCAGCAGCGTAAGGAGTGCGCATCGGACAGAAGATATGTTTGTGGAGGGCGATCCCCTCCGGGACACTACAAGACACGGGCTCCATAATTCGTTCCCACCCCACCTACGCCATCAGACCGGAACTGGATGTTCATGGATACCCTTCGCCTCGGCTCGCTCTTTGGAATACCCTATTTCGACTGGATAAAGGATCTTGCGATCGCGGCGACGACGATCGTGGTGCTCTGGGGTGTGCGTGAGCTGATGGTCAGCCGGTTGAAGGGCGCGGCGAAAACCGAGACCTGGGTTGATGATCTTCTGCTTGTGCTCGCCCGCCGGACATCGCGCGTCTACATCCTGGCGATGGGCATTACGGCGGCTGGCGCGTACGAAGCCGGCGCTGGAGTACTGCCGGTCTGGCTCCGCGTTTTCACGATCGGCGCCTTCTGCCTGCAGTTGCTGCGCTGGTCGAATGTGTCGGTGGAATTCTGGCTGGCGCACATGCAGCGCACGTCGGCTGGACAACAAGGGGGAGGCACGTCGCTGGCGGTCGTCGGCGTCCTGATCCGCGTAGTGGTGTTCGTGGTGGTGCTGGTCCTGGCGCTCGACAACTTCGGCGTAAGCGTGACGACACTGATCACCGGCCTTGGCATCACTGGTATCGCCGTGGCACTGTCGGTGCAGAACATCCTCGGCGATCTGCTGGCGGCGCTGGCGATTGCTTTCGACAAGCCGTTCGTCGTTGGTGATGACATCACGGTGGGCGAAATCTCTGGCCGTGTCGAGAAGGTCGGCCTGAAAACGACCCGTCTCCGGCTAGGCACCGGCGAGGAAGTCAGCGTGGCAAACGCCGAGGTGCTGAAGACACGTCTTACGAACGTGAGCCGCACCGCGACCCGCATGATTCCCCTGACCGTAGGTGTCTCCGCCAATGGGGAAACCGGTGCATCGCTGCTGGCGCTGGCAGAGAGGTGTCAGGCCGCGGCGGAGTCGGTTCCGGGCGTCGTGCGCGCATCGGCCCGGCTGCAGTCGGTGGTGGACGGCCGGGCGCGCGTGATCGTCGAGAGCGTGCTCGACTCGCCGCAATCCGCCCTCGCCACGCGCCCGTTGCTCATTGCCGCGCTGACAGATGCGGCGCGCACCGACACGCGCGAAGTACTCGGCGTCGGCTGACCTTCCCGCTCTCAGATGCCGCGGTGCACCCTACGCTCCGATTCATGTCGAGCGTTGCGACCGCTCAGTACCGAGCCAGATGCGCCTCGATGCGCGCCAGGGCAACGCCCGTACCGTCTTCAGCGCGCACCGTCTCGCCGAGCGCGGCCGACTTGTCGCGCATGTCTGCTTGGGTTCGCATCCGACGGATTGCCGCAGCCAGCGCCGGCACGGTGAGATCACGGCGCCTGATCGGCGGTGGCGACACGCCCAGCGTACCAAGCCGACTGCCCCAGAATTGCTGATCGAAGCCAAGCGGTACGACCAGCGATGGCGTGCCGCTTCGCACACTGGCACCGGTCGTGCCGGCGCCACCGTGATGGACGATGGCGCTGCTCCGCGCAAAGAGCCACGAGTGCGGGACCTCGCGCTCGACATGCACCGTGGACGGCAGTGATGTGTCGCCGAGTGAGCCCCATCCCTGCAACAACACGGCGCGAGTTTCCGCCTGTTCGCAGGCGTCGAGCACCACGCGCGTCAGCCACTCGCCGTCCTGCGGCGTCATGCTCCCGAAGCCGATGGTCACCGGCGCATCACCGGCGGCCATGAACGTGGTGAGCGCTGGCGGTGGGGTGAATGCCGGTTCGTCGAGAAACCACCATCCGGTGGGCGCGATCCATTCCGGCCAGTCGGCTGGGTGCGCCAACACGGCTGGGCTGTAGGCGTAACACGCCGGATAGTCGGGTGTGCGCTGCGCGGCGAAAGGACCGAGGATCGGCAGCGGTGCCGCACTCAGATGCTGCTTGCGCCAGCGATTGACGGCCGATCGGGTGGGTTGCCAGAGCAGTTGCTCGCCCACGAGATGCGAGATCCAGTTCCGACGTTCCTGACGCGGAGTCTGCGGCTCGCGATAGGTCAGTCCGGCGACGGGGAATGCGCGAGTCGGCGTCAGTGGGGCCAGCCAGCCGGCCATGACCGGTATTCCGCGCAGTTCCTGCAGCTGGGCGGCGGCCATGCAAACGGCCCCGTGTACGACCAGATCGGCGTCGGCGGTGACCGCGACGAGATCAGCCAGCAATCCATCGATCAGTGTGGAGAACTCGCGCCCGAATTCGCGCGCGAACCGCAGCAGGCCCGCGCGCGATCCACCGGAGAGCCAGGCGTTTGCGCCAGGCGCCCGGAGCATCCGCATCGGGTCTCCGTGCAGCGCACGAAAGGGCACGCCGAACCCCTCGATCCATGCACGAAACACCTCGTGAGTGGCGAGTGTCACGCGGTGCCCGTGGCGCTGCGCGCGCAGAGCGAGGGCCAGATATGGCTGCACATCGCCGCGCGACCCTGAGGTGACGATCACCAGATGCATGGAGGGGAAATATGGACGGGACCCGCTAGCTTTCCGGCATCATGCAGACAGAAACCATGCCACCAGGCCTCGAACGCATCCTGACGCGCTTTCGCTCCATGGGCCGCGAAGAGAAGATGGCGAGCCTCGTTGCGTATGCGAGAAAGCTGGAGCCGTTGCCGCCGGCGCTCGCGGCACTGGACCGTGCGGCATTCACGGTGGCCGAGTGCCAGACCCGCGTCGATCTCTTTCCCGAAGTGCACGACGGGCTACTGCACTTCTACGCGGATGTGAACGTCCGCGAGTCGCCCACCGTCGCGGCGGTGCTTGCGATCCTGTTTCAGGCGGTGAACGAGCAACCGCCGTCGGTGACGCTGGCCATTCCAAACGATATCGTCCGGCAGCTGATGCACGACATCGGACTGGCCGGCCGCGAAGTAGGGCTGAATGCGATGGTGCAGCGCTTGAAGCGGCACGCCTCGCTCGCTGTCGCATAGCGCCACGGAACAGTCTCAGGGCGGGGCGGCGCCGGGCGCACGGGTAACGGCGACGCGCCCCCGTCGTTATTCTTGGCCTCTCCGGGCGTTCTGCCCGGACAACTCATTTCTGCCCTGCCAATGTCGATCACGATCAAGGTCAACACCAACGGTTCGCTGATGATCAGCGCCGCCGATGCGCCGTCGGTGCATCTCACGGACACCGACGGCAACGTCATTCCGCTGCCCGAGGGCAAGAACGTGTTCCTCTGCCGCTGCGGCGCCAGCAAGCGGAAGCCGTTCTGCGACGGTTCACACAAGACCAGCGGCTTCGACGGCACGTGCGTTTCCGTCGCGCCAGCGGCCGGCTGATTCCGTGCTCCAGAAAGTGTTGAACGCGTGGGCCTGGGTCGTGCTCATTTCGGCGATCATCATCGGGTTCTTCGTGGTGCTGACCGTGTTCATTCTCACGGTGCCGTTCGACCGCGATCGCTACCTGGCCGGTCGCACGTTCCGGATCGTCGGCGCGTCAACGGTCTGGCTCAACCCACTCTGGAAGTTCAGTACCCAGGGGCTGCGCATCCGCGATCCCCGGCGGCCGTACGTCGCGGTGTCCAACCACGAGAGCTACGCGGACATCTTCCTCATCTCGCACTTGCCGTGGGAGATGAAGTGGCTTGGCAAGGAACAACTGTTCAAGATTCCGTTCCTTGGCTGGATGATGTGGCTGGCGGGTGACATCCCCGTCCGCCGTGGCACGCGCGAAAGCATCATCGGGGCAATGAACGCCTGCCGCGACAAGCTGAAGCACCGGCTGAGCGTGTTGATCTTTCCTGAAGGCACACGATCGCCCGACGGCGGACTGCTTCCCTTCAAGGATGGCGCGTTCCGCCTTGCCATCGAGAACGCCGCGCCCATTCTTCCGATCGTGGTGGCAGGCACCCGGCGTGCGATGGCCAAGCACACCTTTCAGTTCCAGCGAACGCGAGCAATCTGCCGCGTGCTGGAACCAATCGAAACGGCAGGGCTAACTCTGGCTGACCTGCCCACGCTCAAGCAGCGAACGCGCGACGCGATCGATGCGGCGAAGGAACTGCTCCACGTGGAGCTTGGCCTTGGCGCGAACGGCGAGCCGCTCGCAGTCGGGAGTCGGTCCGCCTAATCGTCCTCGTCGGTCAATCCACTTGGCTGGGCGCGGCGTACCGCTGTGACACCCTTTCGGACCGAGCGATGACCGACACCGCACCACCCGCTGCCAATCCCGCACACGGCTCGTCAGCCAAGCTGATACGCATTGCGCTGGCGCTGGCGATCCTCGTCGCACTGGTGCTGCTGGGGCGCCAGCTGAGCGCGCAGCTGCCCCGCCTGACTGCGGCCGTCGACGGCCTCGGGTCGCTCGGACCGATCGTGTTCATCGCCGCGTACGCGGTTGCCTGCGTCGCGTTCGTGCCCGCCTCGCTGCTGACGCTGGCAGCCGGTGCACTCTTCGGCGTCGTGAAGGGCACGATCTTCGTGCTGGCGGGAGCCACGCTCGGCGCATTCGGGGCGTTCCTGATCGCACGATACGTGGCACGTGACTGGGTTGCGCAGCGCGTGCAGAAGGACGTGCGGTTTGCCGCAATCGATCGCGCCATCGCCGAGCAGGGGCGCAAGGTGGTGTTCCTGCTGCGCCTCTCGCCCGTGATTCCGTTCAATGTGCTCAATTACGCCCTCGGCCTGACGCAGGTACGCGCGATCGACTTTCTGGTGGCGTCGGTGGGCATGATTCCGGGCACCTTGCTGTATGTGTACTCCGGCAAGCTGGCGAGTGTGGTGGTTGGCGCCGCCGGTGCCACCACACCGCCGCGCGGCACTGCGTTCTACGTAGTGCTCGGGCTTGGCCTTGCCGCGACCGCCGCGGTGACGGTGCTGGTGACGCGCGTTGCCAGGCGCGCGCTGGCTGAAGCAACCGCGCAGGCCGACGCAGGCACCCGCTGAGCTTCCAGCACCTTCCTTTCCTTCGGAATTCACATGCTCCAGCACGACCATTGGGACCGTGAGCTTCTCGCGAACGTGCATCCCGAGGGGTGGGTCAATCCGACCCCGGCCGCGCGATACGATCTGGTGGTGATCGGCGCCGGCACCGCTGGACTCGTGTCGGCTGCCGGCGCGGCGGGGCTCGGCGCCAGAGTCGCGCTGATCGAACGACACTTGATGGGTGGCGACTGCCTGAACGTCGGCTGCGTGCCATCGAAAGGACTGATCAGTGCCGCACGCGCCTGGCATATGGCCAGCCGAGCTGCAGGAGAGTTTGCCGGCCCGGCGGTGCACGAACAGCTGGCCGGTGATTTCACGGCGATGATGGGACGCATGCGACGCATTCGCAGCGATCTGAGTCCGATCGACAGTGCGGCGCGTTTTCGCGGGCTTGGCGTGGATGTCTTTCTTGGCGACGGCGCCTTCGCCAGCGCGTCGTCGATCACCGTCGGCGGCGCTGTGCTCAACTTTCGCCGCGCCGTGATTGCCACCGGCGCCCGCGCCGCTGCGCCACCAATTCCAGGGCTCGAGTCGGTGCCGTATCTGACCAACGAGTCGATCTTCGACCTGACCGAACTGCCGGCGCGATTGCTGGTCGTGGGTGCCGGTCCGATCGGCTGCGAGATGGCGCAGAGCTTCGTGCGGTTCGGGTCAGCAGTCACGGTGATCAATCGAGGCGACCGGGTCCTCCCGCGCGACGACGCAGATGCGGCACGCATCGTCCAGCAGCAGTTGAGCGAGGATGGCGTGCAGTTCGTGATGAGCGCCGAGATCAGCGGTGTTTCACAGCAGGGCAGCGCGATTCGCGTCCGCATTCTTCAGGGCGGTGTCGAGTCGGTTCACGAGGGCGATGCGTTGCTGATCGCCATCGGTCGGGCGCCGAACGTCGAGGGGATGGGGTTGGAGCGTGCGAACATCGCATCGACGAAGACCGGCATCACGGTCGATGACCGGCTTCGCACCACGAACCCGTCCGTCTACGCCGTCGGTGACGTCTGCTCGGCGCTGCAGTTCACCCATGCCGCAGACTTCCAGGCGCGCATGGTCATTCAGAACGCCCTCTTTTTCGGGCGGGCCAAGGCGAGCAATCTGATCACCCCCTGGGCGACGTATACCTCACCGGAGCTGGCACAGGTTGGCCATACCGCCGAGAGTGCGGCGAAGGCCGGCGTTGCGATCCAGACCTTCACCGTCCCGCTGCACGATGTCGATCGCGCGCGGCTGGAGGGAGAAACGAAGGGGTTCTGCCGCGTGCACGTGCGGAGCGGAACCGATCAGATCGTGGGCGCGACGATCGTGGCAC
>JBBQRH010000117.1:0-10602 GCA_038215035.1 Gemmatimonadales bacterium
GTGCTGTCCGACACGCTCCGCCAGCGACGCCGCCACGTCGTAGAGATCAGCCGCAGCGGCTACCTCGCCTCGCTCGCGATCGAGGTGAGCCAGATGGTAGAGCGCGAGTAGTTGCCGCTCACTGTTCTGGACCGCCGCGAACAGCGCCAAGGCGTCGCCGAAGAGTTCGCGCGCCTGCTCCATATCCCCGGTGCGCCGCGCAACGACACCGAGGTCGAGCGCCGCCATTCCCCACTCGTCCGGTGTGCCAGCGGTGCGTCCAAGATCAATCGCTCGCCGGAGCGCCGTCCGCGCAGAATCCCATTCCTCGCGTTGCGCCGCCACCACACCGATCCGATCCCAGCACCGTGCCTGACCACGCGCGTCGTGCAGATGCTCGTAGAGCGCCAGCGCGCGGCGATAGCTCTTCTCTGCTTCGGGGGCACCATCGGCATCGAGCGACACGCCAAGGCGAACGAGCGCATCGGCCAGCAGGCCGTCATCACCCAGACTGCCAGCCAGCTGCACCGCATCGCGCGCCGCAGCGACGGCGGCAGCGCGGTCGCCGAGTCGCAGGTGCGTCGCGGCCATCATCCCGAGCAAGGCGACCCGCTCATCGTCGGCGCCGATATCGGCGGCTGACTGGACCAACGCCTCACACGACCGCAGCGTCTTCAGCGCAGGCTCACCGAGGAGCGCGCGAAGACGCTCGCGCATCCGACGCAAGCGCAGCGTTTGCCGGTGATCGGCCCTGGCGGCATACCAATCCAGCGCCAGCGCACAGGTTTCCTCGGCCTCCGCATACCGACCACGCAGCTCAGCCACCTCGGCCATCGCTACGCGCACCGCGGCCACCGATGCCGGGTCAGGCGCATGTCGTTCGGCGATCCGCAGAAACTCGTCGGCCTCTTCGTGTGCGTAGACTCGCCTCGCCCGCTCGCTGGCAGCGAGCGCGAACGCATGAGCCTGCAGCGCATCGTCGGCACGGTCGAAGTGCATGGCGATTTCGGCCACGGCATCTGGCATCCGTTTCCGCAGGGCCTGCGCCACCCGATCATGGATGCGCTGCAGGCGACGCGATTCGAGTGGCTTGCACAGCGCCTCGATGAGGAGTGTGTGCGCAAAGACGTACCGATCACTGCCTCGACCATGCGCCGGCTGGATGACGCTGGCACGCACACCGCTTTCGATCGCCAGGGCCAGCACCTGCGGCGTGACACGAGCCGCATCCTGCACGACACCCAGATCGAACTCCCGGCCGACCACAGCCGCCACGGTCAACACATCCCGATCGTCACCGCCCAGCTTCGCCAGACGACGACCCATCAGGTCGAGCACGCCATTTGGCAGGCGCAGCTCGGAAACCGGATGCCAGTGCCAGCGATCCTTGTCCCACCAGATGTCGCCTTCGTCAACCAGGGTCCGGAGCGTCTGCACCACGAGCAACGGATTGCCCTCCGTCTGGCGATAGAGGTATGCGAGAAACTCGCGTTCAACCTCCTGGCCGTGGAACACCGCATCCACCCAGCGACGCAGTTCGTCGCGCGTCAGCCGGGCGAGAGCCTGCTCGTGAAGCCGTCGGCTGACGACCAGGCGTCGCATTCGTTCGTGGATTTCTGGCGTGACGTCCTCCATGCGGAGTGTCAGGCAGAGCAGGATCGGCTCGCGCTCCAGCTGCGCGACGACGTGCTCGAACGCGTCCCATGTGGCAGCGTCGGCCGACTGCATGTCGTCGAGCACGATCACGATCGGCCGCTGCGCGGCGGCTTCGGAGATGTAGCTGGCCAATTCTCCGAGCAGCGCGAACTTGCTGCCAGTCGGCGCCTGAGGCACGATGGCTCGACCCGCCAGACTTGGGACGATCCGCGACAGCTCGGGCCAGCGAACGCCACCGAGTGCCGGAGTCACCCGCGTTGGCGTTGGCGCGCTCGGAAGGCGGATGCCGTGCGCAGGGGCGCCGCCAGCAGAAAACAGCGTGGCGAGTGAGGCCGTGTTTGGTGGGCTGCCAGACGCCGATGAGCTCGGCGGGCGTTCGTCAAGATTGCTTCCGGGCGGATTCGCGCGGGACTCCGTCGCGGTCTGCTTCTGGCGCTCGAGCGCTTCGACGATTTCGATCCACGGAGCATATGGTGGCTGAACCATGACAGCATCGACCGCACGACCCACCACCATCGAGCCACCTCTCAGCCGAACCTCGGGTTCGAGCTGTCGCAGCAGGGTCGTCTTTCCAACACCGGCTTCGCCCAGGACTGCAACGGTACGGGGTCGACCACTGACTGCTTCATCGAGGAGTCCGACCAGACCGCGGAGTTCTTCGCCACGGCCGACGAATCGGTCGAGGGCTGGTAAGGCCGCGGTGCCGTGCGTCGCGCCGGCAACGGCGACGCCGTCGCGCCCGCGACGCTTGACCTGGTACAACGCGCGGTCGCCCGCCGCGAACAGCGTTTCTGGATCGGCGCCATGCGCGGGGAAGGACGCCACGCCAACGCTGACCGAGACCGTAATCGGCAGCCCCGTTGCATCAGCCAGCCCTCCGTGTCCGCGAATCGCGGCTCCAAGACGCTCCGCCACCTCACGTGCGCGCGCGATCGGCGCGCCTGGAAGCAGCGCGACGAACTCATCCCCGCCCCAGCGGGCTGGCAGATCGCCAGCGCGCAGCGTTCGACGAAGCAGCTCGCCCACCAGCGCCAGCACGGTGTCGCCGCGCGCGGCGCCGTGACGATCGTTGATCGCCTTGAACTGATCGACGTCGATCACCAGCAAGGCGCACTCACCCTGCGTCGCGCGCGCGGTGTGGATCGCGGCGGCGGCGGCAGTGACGAACGCGCCACGCAGTGGCAGTCCGGTCAGATCATCGACGGGCTGGTCGTTCAGCAATGGCGTGGGTGTCGCGGGACGAATGTCCGGGCGGAGCAGCGCAGACAGCGGCTCGGTGTCGTGGATACTAAGCCGAGAGTCCGCGTGCAGACAGCGCCAGAGTGAGCAGACAGAAGACGCCGTCGGCTGCGGAAGTGTCACATCGACTCGAGGAATCTTTCCCGAGTTTGGAGTGGCCGCGTTTAGCGTGTGGGGCCGTGCTCGGCTTAACGTGAGGCGGCGCCGCGCGTCCGTCAGGTGGAAGCCACTCTCACCGGAGCTGACTGTGCGTTGCTGCCGTATCGTGATCACCCAGCTGTCACTTGTCAGCGCCGCCTGCGCCAGCGGAGGCAACGCGCCTCAGCGTGGCAGTGTCGACGCCACGCAGGCGGCACTGCCAGCCGCCTCGAGCGTGGCACTGCGCGAGCAGACCGCGGATCAGCAGGTGCTGCATGCCCTCAACCGGGTCACGTTCGGTGCGCGCCCTGGGGATGTTCAGGCCGTGCGCGAGCGTGGTGTCGATCGCTGGATCGCCGATCAGCTGTCGCCGCAGCACAGCCTGGCGGTGGCGACCCTTGCCGGCTACCGCACACTCGGGATGTCGCTGCCCGCGTTACTCGACGAGTATCCACCGAATCCGGTGCTGAAGCGTCTGGTGCGGCGGGCGGCCGGCGGCGGGTTGCGTGATTCGATGCGCTTCACACGCGACGACACCCTGGAGTACATGCAGGCTCGGCGCCGCGCCGGCGTGATTGGTCTGGAGCTGACGTCAGCGCGCGTGGCGCGCGCGGTGGTGAGTGAGCGACAGCTGGAAGAGGTCCTGACGGACTTCTGGCTCAACCACTTCAATGTGTTCGCCGGGAAGAGCGCTGCGATGCGCCACTATCTGGTGTCGTACGAGCGGGATGCGATCCGTCCGAATGTGCTGGGTCACTTTCGCACACTGCTGGGTGCGGTGGCGCACAGTCCGGCGATGCTGGTCTATCTCGACAACGCGCAGAGTGCGGCGGACAGTACGCGCCCGACGCTGGTACCGCAGCGCTTTGCGCGGGCGGCACAGCGGCGATACGCGCAGCGCGCACCGCAACTGGCGGGCATGTCGCCAGAACGACGCGACAGCGCGGTGGCCAGGCTGCAGCAGCGGCGGCGGGGACTGAACGAGAACTACGCCCGCGAGTTGATGGAACTCCACACCCTTGGTGTGGACGGCGGCTATACGCAGCAGGACGTGACTGAAGCGGCGCGCGTGCTGACTGGATGGGGCATCGAGCGGCCGAATGAGACGGCGGCATTCCGATTCAATCCGACGCTGCACGATGCCGGATCGAAGCTCGTCCTCGGCACACACTTTCCCGCGGGTCAGGGGGTGGCCGAGGGGGAGCGGTTGCTCGACCTGCTGGCGTGCCACCCGTCGACGGCGACGTTCATCGCAACCAGATTGGCACAGCGTTTCGTGAGCGACACACCACCGCCAGCACTGGTCGCCCGCGCGGCGGAGACGTTCCGGCGCACTGATGGTGATCTGCGTGCAGTGGTGCGCACGATCGTGACCAGCGAGGAATTCTTCTCGCAGATCGCGTGGCGAGCCAAGGTGAAGTCACCGTTCGAGGTGGTGGTCAGCGCGCTGCGCGCCATGGGGGCCGAAGCGGATTCGACGGCCCGATCGGCAGGGATCGTCGCGCGGCTTGGACAGCCGATTTACCAGCATCAGGCACCGAATGGCTGGCCCGAGACAGGTGATGGCTGGATCAACACTGGCGCGATTCTCAATCGCATCAACTTCGGCATGGCGCTGGCTAGCGGCAGTGTGCCAGGCGTGCGGGTACGCAACTGGCCGCTCTACGCAGGGCTTGATACACTGCCGCGCGACCAGCAGGTGGATGGCGTGGTGCGCGCACTGCTTGGCGGAGCGGTGAGCGCCGACATGCGGAGCATTCTGCTCAGTGGCGACCATCCGATGCTGGAACGGGCCATGGCGCAAACCGAAACGCCTGCCGACTCCGTCGGCGCGCCCGTGGCGTTGCCGAGTGGCGCGATGAGCGGCAGTGGCCGGAGCGCGATGGCACCGAGCAAGCAGAGTGCCGGTACCACGATTACGACCGATCGCGGCACGCGGCTCGCCCGCGGCATGGGGCCGGGTGTGCGGTTCAACGGCGCGGGGGCCGGCCAAGGCCTGGCGCAGATCATCGGGCTCGCCATCGGATCGCCCGAGTTTCAGCGCCGCTGACCCCCTTCATTCTATCGCAGGAGCAGGTATGGATCGACGCGTCTTTATGCGTTCGGGTGCTATGGCGCTGGTGACGATGGGGCTCAACCCCTCGTTCCTGCGGCGCACCACGTTCGGCATGGCGTTGCCGAAGGCGGCAAAGGGGAAGGTGCTCATCTGCATCTTTCAGCGCGGCGCAGCAGATGCGCTGAATGTCGTTGTACCGCATGGGGACCCGTCCTATTACCGCCTGCGGCCCAACATCGCGATTCCACGGCCGTCGCTGGCGGCGGGTACCGCGGCAGCGCTCGAGCTCGACGAGCGCTTCGGGCTGCATCCCGCGCTGCGCTCACTCAAGCCATTGTACGATCGCGGTTGGCTGTCGCCGATCGTCGCGGTCGGCAGTCCGAGCAACACGCGCTCGCACTTCGATGCGCAGGACTACATGGAGAGTGGTACGCCCGATCGGAAGGGCACAACCGACGGCTGGCTGAACCGATATCTGTCCGTTGCCGGCACCTGCGAGGCGGGCAGCAACTGCGTGGCGACGCCGTTCAAGGCGGTGGCGCTGACGGCGCAGATGCCGCGCATCCTCGAAGGACCAAGTCCGGTGGTGGCGATGAACTCGCTGGACGAATTCACGGTGCGCGCGACCGGCTCGCAGTCAGACCGGCTGGAGGCGCTGTACCGCACGGGCCGCGCGGATGTGATTCACGCCACCGGCAGCGACACCTTCGAAGCGGTGAAGATGCTGCGCGCCGCCAACCCGCAGCAGTATGCAGCAGCGAATGGTGCGCAGTACCCGGTCACCGATTTCGGGCGACGGTTGCGGCAGATCGCGCAGCTGATCAAGTCCGACGTGGGTCTCGAGGTGGCCTTTGCCGACATCGGTGGCTGGGACACGCACGTGAACCAGGGTGGCGCCACGGGCCAGTTGGCGAACCGGCTGCGCGAGTTCGGAGATGGCGTCGCGGCCCTGGTGGCGGACCTCGGTGATCGGATGGGCGATGTGGTGATTCTGACGATGACCGAGTTCGGACGGACGGCACGCGAAAACGGCAACGGTGGCACCGACCATGGCCATGCGGGGTCGATGTTCGTGATTGGCGGTGAGGTGAAAGGCCGTGCTGTGTACGGCCGCTGGCCGGGCCTGGCGCCGGAACAGCTCAACGAAGGGCGCGACCTGGCGCTCACGACGGACTTCCGGTCGGTGTTTGGTGAGATTGTTAGTACGCATCTTGGCGGCCGGGAGCTCGCGCGCGTCTTTCCAGGATATTCCGGGTCGCCGGACGCCTGGTTGCGAGTACTACGCGGGAGCCGGGCTACCGCAGCCGGTGCAGGGGGCTGACGATCGCGGCACTTGGCGCGACAGATACTTTGACAGCCAGCCGACGCGCCGATGCGTCGGCTGATGGCTCATTCTCTGTGATTCTCCCGTGCCTGCTTCGCGCACCAATCAGCGTCTCGTTTTTGCTCTTGCCGCCGGAATGATCCTGGCTGGCTGTTCGTCTTCTGCGGCGACCTCCGACAAGGTCACGGCCGCCGCAGGCGATTCGACCCCGGCTGCATTGGCGACCGACAGCACCGTGGGTCCGGTCACGCCGGCCAGCGCTGGCTCGACGGGGAAGGTCCCGGTGCTGATGGTGCATCTGGTGGCCGACACCGACGCGGTCTGGACGATCACCAAGGCGCGGTTTCGGCAGACCCTCGAGGCGCTGTACGCCCATGACTACCGACCGATCACCGTGGCGCAGCTGATCGACAAGCGGATCGACGTGCCGGCTGGCAAGCGCCCGGTCGTCTTTACCTTCGATGATGCATCGGCCTCACAGTTCCGCTACATCGAGAAAAACGGTGCGCTCGAGATCGACCCCGAGAGCGCAGTCGGCATCTGGCTGGCGTTCTCGCGGAAGCATCCGGACTGGAAGCCACGCGCGACGTTCTGCATGCTGAGCGGTGCCGAGGCGGGCCGGAGTTTCTTCGGGAACAAGAACATCGAAGGCCAGAAGACCGAGTGGCGCTTCCGGAAGTTGCAGTTCCTTCGCGAGCAGGGGTTCGAGTTGTGCAACCACACGCTGTGGCATGCGAATCTGGCCAAGTATCCTGAGCCGTTCATTCAGGAGCAGATCGCGCGCGGCCAACTGGCGATTGATTCCGCCGTGCCAGGGTACAAAGTGCGCACGTTTGCGCTACCGCTGGGGGTGTGGCCGAAGAATCGCGCACTGGCGCAACGGGGCGAGTGGCGCGATCCGAAGAGTGGCGTCGTCACGCGGTACAACTATGATGCCATTCTCGAAGTCGCCGGTGGGCCAAGCGTGAGTCCGTTCGACCCCACGTTCAATGCGCATGCCATCAAGCGGTTCAACGTGTACTTCAATGCCGTCGATACGCTGATCGCTCGGCTGGAGCGCGCGAACTCCGGTTACGTGGTGCCCGAACGGCGCTGAGCCGCCGTCAGTCGCGCGCGATGTAGTGCCGCTCGTCGGGCTTCGAGCCACCAGACGGCGCTCATCGACGCTAGTGAACCGAGCATGCCGACGACCGCGGTGCCGATACCGGCGTCTGTACCGAAGGCCGACCCCACCGCGACGTACGCCAGCGTGCCAGCGACGACGGTGATCCCGCCGCGCACGCGTGGATACCAGTACGCGCGCGTCTCTTCGGGGCTGGGCTGTGTGGAGTCAGGCTGAGTCACGACGAGATCTGGCGCAGGAGACGAGGGTAGCCGGAGTGCTGAAGCTGGGGCGACGAGGCAAGTTGCGCCACAGTCGTCGAATCAGGAGACATCTGGTCGGGTCTCAGAACTTCCATCCCCGTAGTGATCGCAGCGCAGTATCCAGCGCGTCGCGCTGCTCCGGCTGCGTTGCGCGCTGGAGCAGCTGTTCATAGGTGTAGACGGCGAGGTCGAGCGCGTCGTAGTCTTTTTCTGCACCAGCGAGCGCGGCTGCGTTATCGGCGAGATTTGCCATCGCCAGCTCGTCCTCAGGGAAGCGATCGACGATCTGTTTCCATCGGGTGGTGCGGTCGCGCGGATCGCTTTCGCTGAGGGCCCACATGTGCCATCCACCGCGATTGGTGGGATCGGCGGCGATGGCGCGTTCGGCGAGTTCACCGACAACGACCGGGCCGCGGCCACTGAGCCAGTAGGCGTTGGCCAGAATGACGAGGGCGCGGGCATTGGTCGGCTGCGCGGCCACCACCTTCTCGTAGAGCGGGCCGGCGACTTCGGGAATGGTGCGGTACGGCTCGGCGGCTTCGATCAGGACATCGGGCATGGCTGCTGCCGCAATGCGGTCGAGGGACGCGAAGAGGGCACCGGTGTCGGCGGTGGCCTGATACTCGGTGACAGCGTGAGCGACGGCCGTCCGGGGATCACTGTGCGTGGTCATTGGTATAAAGCTAGGTCCGATGCCAAGTGCGCCGGTCGGGTTCTGCGGCGGAACTGGCGCGAATTTGCGCCGACTGCACCCGGATGGCTTGCGCTCGCGGCACCCTGTGACGATACTCTGGTTCAAGCGTTTGAGTGCTGGAAGCCCTGCGAGTCCACGCGGGTCCCTCCCCCGAACGTGCGCATCCGAGGACGGTGTGGCCGATTGCCCGCCCTCCTGAATGCCTCCACCAATCGCAGTGTGTCGGTTCCGTCGCGGTTGGTTCCGTCTGTCCACGATCGTCCGTTCGACGTGTCGTCGCCGCGTTTGAGTGCCGTTCCGCAGTAGCCCGGGTTACAGCCCGACCAAGTTTTTTTCATCGTGATCGTTTCGTGCCCCCGCGTCGTTCCAGATCGCGCGGTGCGTGAAGGTCTCGAGTGTACCAAAGGGGTGCCACGCGCTGCGTGCACCTTTGCGCGCCGGTGATTTCGCACCGTGCCGTGCCCAGTAAACCACGTCGCACATGGATGACATGACCGAACCCCGCCGCCCCTCTTCGGGGCGCGGTCCGCGTTCCCCGCGTAAGTCTGCGCAGGGTGACGAGCCGAACCCGTACAAAGACAGCAGTGATGCGCCGGCCGCGGTGGTGACCGCGCGGAAGCCCGCCGGAGCCAAGACCGCGGCGGCAAAAGCCTCCTCGGCGAAGGCAGCCGAGGCGACGCCCGCCGCAGCCAAGTCTGCGGCCTCGAAAGCGACCGCGACGAGAGCGACCGCAACGAAGGGCGCCGCGGCCAGGAGTGCCGGAGCGACGGCGACGGCCGCGAAATCGCCGGCTGCCACGAAGACAGCGGTCTCGAAAGTCGCGGTGACCAAAGCGATCGTCGAAACAGCGGCGCCGTCAGCGGAGAGCGGGCCAGAGAAGAAGCCGCGCGGCCGTCCGCGCAAGGACGCGGAATCCAACGACGCGCCGATCACGGCACCGCGCATCGGTGCGACGAGCCCCGTGATGGTGAGCGCTCCGCCGTCGACTCCCCCGCCAGCACCGCGCGTCGAAGCGATACCGACCGAGCCCGCGCGAGATGGTGGCAGTCACCGAAACGGTCCTCCACCGGACCGCGACCGCAATCAGGATCGGTCCTCGGAGCGCACCGGGCAGGATCGAAATGCCAACGACCGAAATGCCAACGACCGAAATGCTGGAGATCGCCCGCCGGTTGATCGGAACGGAGGCGACCGGAACACTGCCGAGCGCAATCCGGATCGCGAAGGGCGACGTGGACGCTTTCAGCGCCGTCGCGGGCGCGGGCGCAACAAGTTTCGCGAGGGCGTGGCAGAGGGGGGCGAGGCACCGCCGCAGAACACTGCGCCGCGACATGAGCGTGGACCGCGGCCGGAACGCACTGATCGACCGCCGCGACACGAGCGGCAGGATCGTGGGCCGCGGCCGGAGCGCGTTGACCGCAACAACGACCGCAACAACGACCGCAACAACGACCGCAACAACGACCGCAACAACGACCGCAATAGCGATCGCAACAACGACCGGCAGGAACGGGCTGAGGTTCAGGGATCGAACCTCGTCGTTGCCGAAGCCACGATCACCGGGTGGTACGATCCGGCACGCGGTGACGGCGGATTCATTCGGCGCGCCTCGGCCAGCTATCTCCCGCAGCCGGGCGACCCGTTCATTCCCGGCTGGATGGCGCGACAGTTCCAGCTGCGCCGCTCCGATCTGATCACCGGTGCGTGGGGACATGACCAGCGTCGTCGTCCGACCGTGTGCGAGATCACGACGATCAATGAGCTGGCGCCTGATCCGAATGTGCGCCGCAAGGACTTCAAGAGTCTCACCGCGTCGTATCCCGACAAGCGGCTGACGCTCGAGACTGGACGGCCAGCCAAGATCGGTCACGAGATCACGCGTCGCGCGATCGATCTGATTGCGCCCATCGGTTACGGCCAGCGCGCCCTGATCGTGGCACCGGCACGCGCCGGCAAGACCACCTTGCTGCAGGCAATCACCGAAGGGGTGCACCTCAACCACCCGGATGCCATCCTGATGCTGTTGCTGGTGGATGAGCGCCCGGAGGAAGTGAGCGAGGCGATCAGCTGGGAGGTTGGCGAAGTGGTGGCGTCGAGCTTCGACCAGCCGGCGCAGCGCCATGTGGACGTGACGGAGATCGTCACCGAGCG
>JBBQRH010000118.1:0-10524 GCA_038215035.1 Gemmatimonadales bacterium
GCTGCCGGCGCAACGGCAGCGTGATGCTGCGGATATCCTTCGCGATCGAGTCACCGGTGGCAATCACTTCATCGGTTGTCGCGCCGCTCTTGCTGACGACGATGCTGTCACCCTCGGCGATGAAATCCTTCACCCCGATGATCGGCTCGATCGCAATTGCCCGATCGCCGAAGAAGCCCACGGGAATCGACTGGGCGGTGCTTCCCTTGGGCACCTGAAAGCCCTTCGTCATGCGCAACGTGACGCGCACCGTGCCCTGCGGGTCGTACTCCACGTCGGCGACCGAGCCGGCCGTCACGCCGGCAAGCAGCACGGGCTGGCCGGGCTTGAGGCCTGCGCCCCACGGGAATCGGGCGTACAGCGGATAGCCTTTGCCCAGGCTGCCGCGGACCAGCCAGATGGAGCCGAAGACGGCAATGCCGCCGCCAAGGAGCAGCATCAATCCGACGAGAACTTCGTTAGTGCGCTTCATGCCTGAATGAATGGTGCGAGGAGCGCCGCGATGATGGCATCGTAGACGAGAATGGCAACCGAGGTGATCACCACCGCTTTGGCTGTTGATCGGCCGACGCCTTCCGCGCCGGATCCGCTGACGTACCCTTCGTAGGTGCAGACGAGGGCAATCGCGGCGCCGAATCCGATCGACTTGATCACGCTGTACCAGAGCTGGAATGGAATGAACGCCAGTTGCAGGCCAGCCTTGTAGTCGAGCGGTGTCACGTCGGTGGCCATGATCAGCGTCAGAAACGCCGCGACGATCGCCATGAAGTTCGCAACCAGCACCAGCACGGGCACCATGATCAATGCCGCGATCAGTCGCGGAACGGCGAGGAAGGCAACGGGATCAAATGCCAGCGTCTCGAGCGCATCGATCTGCTCGGTGACGCGCATGGTCCCGATCTCGGCGGTCATCTTGGCGCCGACGCGGCCGGCCAGGACCAGGGCCGTGAGCAGCGGGCCGAGTTCGAGCACGATCGATTGCCGAACGATCAACCCGATGACGCTCAGCTGGACACCAGGAAAGAGCTGATAGCGTGTCTGGAACGCCGACACGGCCCCGAGGAACCCGGCGACGATCACCACCAGTGGCATGGAATCGACACCGATGCCGCGCATCTGTTTCACGAGCTCTGGTGCCCAGGTGCGAACCTCGCGAAAGCCGCGAGCGATGTCGCCAATGAATTGCGCAAACCGACCGGTGTGCGCCAGCTGCTCGACCGCCAGCCGGCCGAGGGCCCGTAGTGCGCGAATCGGCAGGATGTCGACGGCGACGTCGCCCGTCCGGGTTGGCGCGGGCACGTGCGAGCCACCGGTCATGTGCGCACCCGGAAGAGCAGGACGGCACCCACGACTCCGAAAATCAGGCTCGGCACCCAGGCCGCCAGATCAGGCGAGATGATTCCTTTTCCGCCAAAGCCACGCATCAGGTTCACCAGTACGAGGAACACCACCGTGGTCAGCAGGCTGACGCCGATGCCCCACGCCGCGCCGCCTCGCTGCGTACTGGTGGCCAGGGGTGCCGCGAAAAGCAGAATGATCACGCAGGTGACCGGGATCGCGAGCTTGAGCATCCTCTCGACCCGCAGCGGATTCACATCCGATCCGGAGCGTTGCAACGCCCGAATGTAGCGTCCCAGCTCGCCCCAGCCCATGTCAGCGGGCGCCTTGGTGGCCGCGTTCAGCTCCAGCGGTCGCTCGACGAACGCCCGGTCAAGCAGCGAGTCGTACGAAAAAACGACGTCCACCGTCGCGTTCGGCACCACGTGCAAATGGCCGCGCACCAGCATCCAGTGCGTGTTCTTCCGATAGAAGGCCTGTTCTGCAATGCTGTAGGTGGTCGGCAACGCTGGTCCGGTTCCAAGACGCTCGACCTCGACGTTCTCGATCATGTTTCGCGAGGCGTGCAAAGCCCCGACCTTGTACGTGCGTCCTTCGCCGGTAGCGTAGGCAAAATTGTAGCGCTCGCCGGTATCCTTGAACTTCTGCTCCTGCAGCAGGTTCAGTTTCTTCTGATTGAGCGGCGGGATGATCACGTTGAGTGAAAACCCGATGCACATGGCCAGCACGGCACCCAGCGTGAGTGGACGGATGAAGCGGTGGAACGAGATGCCACTCGCTTTCGCTGCCGTGATCTCGGCATATCTGGTGAACGAACTCACCGTGAAGACCGTCGCAAACAGCACCGCCGCCGGCAGCACCTGGAACATCGTCTCAGGCACGCCATAGATGTAACTGAGGCCGATGTCCCTCGCGGGAATCTGGCGCTGCAGGTACGTGTCGAGCTTCTCCGTCAGATCGACGATCACGATCAGCACCGGGAAGCCGAACGCGGTGACGAGAAAGATCCGGAGCCATTCCTTGAGGACGTAGCGATCGAGGGCGCGCATCATGCTCGCGGGCGTCAGCGGTCGGTGGCCGGCATCGGCGCACTGCGTCGCGCCGATGGGCGGAGCGACGCCAACCAGCCGCGAATCCGATCCTTCACGTCATCCAGGTCACCGCCGCGTGCCGTGCTGCTCTCGCGACCCATGCGCGCGAACAGCCCCAGACCCACCAATGTGAAGACCAGATTGGCGCCCCACATCGCCACCCATGGTGGCAGCACGCCGTCATCAGCAAACGATTCGCCAGCGATCAGGCAGACGTAGTACAGCGCAAACACGCCGAGGCTGGCCCCGATCACGAGCCCCACTCCGCCGCGAGGGAATCGCAGCGCGATCGGCGCGCCCAGCAGCACGAACACGATACAGGCAACAGCCAGCGAAAACTTCTTGTGAATCTCGACTTCGTACTGTGACCAGGTCGCGCGCGCGATGGTGGCACGCTGAATGTTCTGCTCGATCAGTGAGCCGATTCCGGTGGCGGCCATCGACACGGTCACCTGGGACGGTGCCTCCAGCTGCGGCTGAATCAGACCGCTGGACGGCGCAATGGCTGCAGCGGCTACGCCGGCGGGAGTGGCGGGTGCGGCTGCGGAGGGCCCCGCGCCGGCGGGTGCCGCCGATGCGTTGGCGATTGGCGCGCCGGCTACAACCGTGCCACTCACTGCCGGCGGCGTACCGGGCTTCACTCCCGCCGGGACGGTCGTCGAGGCCTTGTCGTTCGGCGTGACGGTTGGTGCGATGACCGGGGTGGCGCTCAGCGGTGCCGTGGTCGGGGTGCCTCGGACTGTCGTCGTGCTGTCACCGCGCTTGAAGAAGGCGCTCAGCGCGGTCGTTGCAGCGCAGTAGTAGCGGCCGATGCCCGGTGAAGCCGTGCGCAAGGAGTCGATCGGCTTGAGCGAGTCGACGACGCCGCGCGTGAGCGCTTTCATCGCACGCTGCTGCGTCATCGCGGAACTGCGTGTTTCACGATACAGATCCTGCTCGGCGCGATACACCATCGTCTGCATCTCGCAGACCCCCATCTCGCGCTCCGACTTGTAGCTGTCAGCGCTGTCGCGCGTGAAGCTGTTGGCCACGTTGCGGACGGTGATGCGGTCGGTGACGTAGGAGAGGCGCGAGAGCTGCGTCGGATCATTCGCCGGAATCTCGGTCATGGTGCCGCGATAGAGCACCATGGTCATGTCGCCGGTGCCTTCGATCAACGCCAGATCACCACTGTCGGCAACGATCGTACGTCGCTTGCTGCCATCGCCAAAGTCGTAGATCACCACGCCATGCAGCCGATTGCTCGCCTTGTCGATACGAGCCGCCCGGAGAAAGAGCCGTCCCGGGACGACATCGTTGATCACCTGCTCGCGCAACGCGAACGTCGGCTTGGTGCGACCGATGTCCGTCTGCAGAATGCGGAGCCGGTGGTTCGCTTCAGGGAGGAGAAAATCGTTGAAGAGCACCATGCCGACGGCGAGCACAGTGGCGCCAGCCAGCACTGGGGCCATCACTCGGCTCATCGAGACGCCGCTCGCCTTGAGGGCGGTGATTTCGCTTTCCGCGGCCAGCCGACTGAACGCATAGAGCACCGCCACCAGGCACGCCATCGGCAAGGTCATCGCGACGGTGAACGGAATGGCGAGCATGAAAAACTCGGCAATCACCGCCGTCGGCAGTCCCTTGCCCACCAGATCGCCGAACCGCTTGGCGATGAAGTTCAACAGCAACAGCGACGTCAGTGCCGTCAGCGCAAAGGCGAGTGGCCCGAGGTGCTCTCGGAGGACGTAGCGACTGAGGATCTTCACGGCAGCGGGTCAGGGAGGTACAGCAGAATACCGTCGGCCCGTATATTCGGCCCGTCTGGCGCTCGGTTCAAGCCTAATTGTGACACGAGGTTAAGTGTCGAGTTCCGTTCGCCGGACCCTGAATGCCGCGCGCTGCGCCAGTCGGGATCTCTTCGCTCGCTCCAGTGTCCCTCTCAGTCATGCCGATGCCACGCTCTCGTTCGCTGCTCTGCTCCATCCTGCTGGCCGGTGTCGCCGCCTGTTCAGGCGAGCCAGCGCCCGGATCCGCCGGCGCAGGCGCCGACTCGTTGAACCTGCGAGCGGCGGCTGGATTCAACGGCCCGGTGTCGATGGGATATCTGGCCAAGGCTCTCAGTTTCGGAACCCGGGTGCCAGGCTCAGCCGGGCACCGCGCCACCGGCGACTGGATCGTGGCCGAGATGAGCGCCCGCGGCGCGACGGTCAGCGAACAGGTTTGGACGCACACCACGAAAACGGGCCTGAAGCTGCCCATGCGCAACATCGTGGCGCAATGGAATCCGGCGGCGTCGAGGCGCGTGCTGTACGTGACGCACTGGGACACGCGCCCTCGGGCCGATGGAGACGGCGTGCCGGCGGCCGACAAGGACAAGCCGATCATCGGCGCCAACGATGGCACCAGCGGAATTGCGTTGTTCTTGGCACTCGGTGATGCGCTGAAGGCCAAGCCGACCACCGTTGGTGTGGATCTGGTGTTCGTGGATGGCGAGGACTACGGCCAGTTCGTCCCGACGGAGTTCGATGTCTTCATCGGCTCGACGTACTTTGGCGCCCACCCGCCCAGCCCGGGGTACAAGCCGGAATTCGCCGTCGTGTGGGACATGATCGGTGATCGCAGCCTGCAGATCTTTCAGGAGCAGAACTCGCTCGATTTTGCGCCTGAGGTGGTTGCGAGGGTCTGGCGGCAGGCCGAGTCGCTTGGTTACTCGCAGTACTTCATCCAGCAGCCGAAGTACGCCATCAGGGACGACCATGTGGCGTTGCAGGCGGCGGGGCTGCGCGCAATCGACGTGCTCGACATCGACTATCCCTATCATCACACGATGGAAGACACCGCCGACAAGGTGAGTGTGGAGAGCATGCAGATCGTTGGCACGGTGGCGATGGCGCTGATCCGAGGGATGGAGCAGCCGTAGTCGGATGCCCATGCCGTAGATCGCGCCGACTGGCGCGAATTGGGTGGGTGCTGAGCGACTGATCGCCGCACCATGCTCCGGACTTTCACCGGAGCGAGCATGTCCCTGACCCGAAGCGAGCGAAATGCCTTGCGGTGGCTTTTGGCCGTCGCGGTGGCAGGAACGGTCGTTCAAATGGCGCAGAAGTGGCGTCACAGTGGCGCCATTTCGCCAATCGCGGCAGAGTCGCTTTCGAGGCAACTCCTGGCGGTGGATTCAGCGCAGCGGGAGGGGCGACGCGTCCGTCCCGCGCGATCGACGCGTGCCACTCGTCGGCGCGGGCCGTCGGATAGCCAGGCCGAAAGCACGACGATCGGGCTCCGCGGCGGCGGTCGGCGCCCGCGAATTCGCGCACCGACTGACACGGCGTCGCGCTTCGCACGCCAGGTGCCGACACTCGAACCCGTGGACCTTGACCGCGCCGATGCCGATGCGCTGGAGCGGTTACCTCGGATCGGACCGGCACTGGCGGCCCGGATCGTGGACGATCGGAAATCGAAGGGGCCGTTCGGGTCGCTGGAGGCATTGCAGCGTGTCCGCGGGATCGGGCCGAAGGTGGCGGCCGGCCTCCGGGCGCACGTGACGTTCTCTGCGAGTCCGCGTCCCTTTTCGGTACAACGCTGATCGAGCTCCACCCCGCTCGAGTTCGCGTTGCGCACCCTTCAGACCCACCCGTCACATGTCCGACGTCCGTTCGACAACCGACTCGCGGCCAGCCCCCGCCGGCGCTCCCAAACCGCCAGGCTATCGTCCCGCGGCGGCTCCAGGCACCGCGGCTGGTAGTTCGCTGCGCCAGCACCTGCTCAAGGAACAGTTGCTGACGCCGGACCAGATTTCGACGGCCACCAGGGACCTTGCGGCGGCCAAGGGCGTTGGCTCGATGCCGTTGTTCGCGATCCGTGCCGGACACTTGAACGAAGTGGCGCTGCTCAAGTCGCTGTCCAAGGCGCACAGCATGCCGGCGGTGGACCTGCTGAAGGTCGAGCCCGACGAGAAGGTGCTGCGCGCGGTGCCGGGCGACATGGCACACAAGTACCGAATGATTCCGCTCCGTCGCGAGGGACAGAAGTTGACGGTGGCGGTGACCGATCCGTGGAATCACGAAGGCACCGATGCCCTGCGCTTCGCCACACGCTACGAGATCTTCCCCGTTCTGGCCGGTGAAGTCTCGATGCAGACGCAGCTCGAGAAGTACTATCCGGCCAAGGCGTCGACCGAAGAGGCGGTGAACTCGATGCTGGCCGACATCACGTCCGAGATGTCGGATGTCGAAGTGCTCGAGTCGGAGTCGGAAGACAACGCCACCGCGTCGATGGTGGGGATGGATGAGGCGCCGGTGGTGCGCCTGATCAACGCGATCCTGATCGAAGCGGTGCAGCGTGGTGCGTCTGACATTCACTTCGAGTGCTTCGAACACGAACTGCGTGTGCGTTATCGCGTAGACGGTGCGCTGCAGGAAGTGATGAAGCCGCCGATCAAGCTGCGGGCATCGCTGGTGAGCCGTTTCAAGATCATGTCGAGCCTGAACATCGCCGAGCGTCGCGTGCCGCAGGACGGTCGCATCAAGCTCAAGTTCGGCGGCAAGGTGATCGACTTCCGCGTCAGCACGTTGCCGACGCTGTTCGGCGAAAAGATCGTGCTCCGGATTCTCGACAAGGGCAACCTGACGCTCGATCTCGAGAAGTTCGGCATCGAGCCGCGTGCCGAAAAGGAGTTGATGGAAGCCGTGTCCAATCCGTATGGCATGGTGCTGGTGACCGGGCCAACGGGATCGGGCAAGACGACCACGCTGTACTCGTGCCTGTCGAAGATCAACACCGGCGACACGAACATCATGACCGCCGAGGACCCGGTTGAGTACAACCTGTTTGGCATCAATCAGGTGCTGGTGCGCAACGAGATCGGAATGACCTTCGCCGCGGCGCTGAAGGCGTTCCTGCGTCAGGACCCGAACGTGATCATGGTGGGAGAGATCCGAGACCTGGAAACCGGGTCGATCGCGATCAAGGCCGCACTGACGGGGCACATGGTGCTCAGCACGCTGCACACCAACAGCGCACCGGAAACGATCACGCGTCTGATGGACATGGGTCTCGAGCCGTTCAACGTGTCCAGCGCGCTGAATCTGATTCTGGCGCAACGTCTGGTGCGTCGCATCTGCAAGAACTGTCGCGAGAAGTACGAGCCGAGCGAATTGGAGCTTTCGACCGCCAAGGTCAAGTCGACCACCACACTCCGGCAGATGCAGTTCTCGCAGGAGGCGCTCGATGGGGCCAAGCGCGGTGCGATGCCGGATGCCGCGCCGTTTCTGGAAGGGTTGACGCTCGATACGACGGTGGGCAAGCTGCCGTATTTCCGGGGCAAGGGCTGCGAGACCTGCAACGGTACCGGCATGAAGGGGCGCCAGGGGTTGTACGAGGTGATGAGCATGTCGCCCGCCATTCGCAAGCTGATTCTGCAGAACGCCGGTGCGGCCGAGCTGAAGGATGCGGCGGTGGCCGAGGGGATGCTCACGCTGCGCATGGACGGCTGGCTGAAAGTGCTGCGCGGGATCACCACGCTGGAGCAGGTCGTGCGCGAAACGGCGGCGTGACGCCGCGCGCCATCTGAGAGTCTGTTCACGACTGTGTTCGTCCACCTGCCTTCCCGACACCACCCATGTCATCCAGCCTTCCTCCGCTCCCGCCGCGTCGGCTCACGCCGTCGCTTGCAATGAGCGGCATTACCGCCACGCCGGGCGCCGTTCCTGCGACGGCACCTGGCGCCGCGCCGGTGTCGTATCCGCGTCCTGCCGCGCCTGCGCCGGGTGCAGCGAGCGGGCCGCCGGCACAGGCGCCGCTCAACCTGCGCGCACTGCTCGAAGAAGTGATCGAGCGCGACGCCTCTGACCTGCATGCCACGGTTGGTGAACGGCCGATGCTGCGCATCGACGGGCACATCATCCCGGCCCGCACGCCGCATGTGCTGAGCGGCAAGGACACGCTGCAGCTCGCCTACAGTGTGCTGACGGAAAGCCAGAAGAAGCGATTCGAGCTGGACGATGAGCTCGACTTCTCCTTTGGCATTGCGTCGCTGGCCCGTTTCCGTGGCAACCTGTTCAAGCAGCGCGGTCAGGTGGCGATGGTGGTGCGACGCATTCCGATGACCATTCCAACCTGCGACGACCTCAGGTTGCCGCCGGCGATCGTGAAGTTTGCCGAAAAGCCACGCGGGCTGGTGCTGGTGACGGGGCCGACCGGTTCCGGCAAGAGCACCACGCTGGCATCGCTGATCGACAAGATCAACAAGGAACGTCAGGCGCATATTCTGACGGTCGAAGATCCGATCGAGTTCGTGCACAAGCACCAGCAGTCGATCGTGAACCAGCGCGAAGTGGGCACCGACACGCGGAGTTTCGCGGCGGCACTGAAGTCGGCGCTGCGTGAAGACCCGGACGTGATCCTGGTGGGCGAAATGCGCGACCTGGAAACGATCAGTGCTGCGATCACGATCGCCGAAACCGGTCACCTTGCCTTCGCCACGCTGCACACGAACAGTGCCGCGGAGGCCGTCAACCGCATCATCGACGTCTTCCCGAGCCATCAGCAGAGTCAGGTGCGCGCGCAGCTGGCGTTCTCGCTGGAAGGGATCGTGACGCAGGTGTTGTTGCCCCGCCTGAGTGGCAAGGGGCGCGTGATGGCGAGCGAAGTGCTGGTGGTGACGCCGGCGATCCGCGCGCTGATTCGTGACGACAAGATTCACCAGGTGTACAGCATGATGCAGGCCGGCAAGAAGTACGGCATGCAGACGCTGAACGATTCGCTATATCAGCTCTACGTGTCGCGTGAGGTCTCGGAAGAGGAGTGCATGCGCGTGACGGGTGATGCGGTGGAGTTCCTTCGCATGATTGGCAAGCCGATTCCTGCGGGCATGGCGGCAACGTGAGCATGATGGACAGCATGATGGAGACCCGATAAATGGCCGTATTCACGTATACCGCCCGGACGGTTGGCGGCGAACTCAAGACCGCGTCGGTCGAGGCGGGCAGCCGCGACGAAGTGATCACGATGCTGCGCAAGCAGCGCCTGAGCGTGGTCAAGGTCGACACCGAGAAGCCGCCAAAGAGCCTTGGTGGCATTGGCATGCGCGACATCGTCGTGTTCACGCGACAGTTCTCGACCATGATCAACGCTGGCCTGCCGCTGGTGCAGGCGCTGGACATTCTCTCCAAGCAGAGCGAGAACAAGGCGCTGCAGGCCGCCACCAAGCAGGTGGTGTTCGACGTCGAGAGTGGCCAGACGGTGGCCGACGCGCTCAAGAAGCAGCCGAAGGCATTCAATGAGCTCTACGTGAACATGGTGGCCGCCGGTGAGGCCGGTGGTATCCTGGACACGATCCTGATGCGGCTCGCCACGTTCATCGAAAAGACCGATGCGTTGGTGCGCAAGGTGAAGAGCGCGATGATCTACCCGGTGACGATCATGACCGTCGCCGCGGCCGCAATCGCGATCCTGCTCATCTTCGTGATTCCGACGTTCGAAAAGATGTTCGCCGGCGTGGGTCTGGCGCTGCCGCTGCCGACGCGCATCGTGATCGGCTGCTCGAAGTTCCTGCAGGGGTACTGGTGGGCATTGATCGCCGGCGGGTTCGGCGCGTTCGTGATGATCAATCGCTACTACGCCACGGATGATGGCCGTCTGCGCATTGACGGGTTCCTGCTGAAGGTGCCGGTGCTGGGTGACGTGCTGCGTAAATCCGCCGTCAGCCGCTTTACCCGCACGCTGGGCACGCTGATCAGTTCGGGCGTGAGCATTTTGGATGGGTTGGAGATCACGGCGCGGACGTCGGGCAATCGCGTGATCCAGAACGCGATCATGGCGAGCCGGGCGAGCATCGCGGGAGGTGAGACGATCGCCGGGCCGTTGCAGAAGTCCGGCGTGTTTCCGCCGATGGTGATTTCGATGATCTCGGTGGGTGAGCAGACCGGTGGTCTCGATGAGATGTTGTCGAAGATCGCGGACTTTTATGATGAGGAAGTGGATACGGCGGTGGGTGGATTGCTGTCGCTGTTGGAGCCGTTGATGATCGTGTTCCTTGGTGTGGTGGTCGGTGGTATGGTGGTGGCGATGTATCTGCCGATCTTTGATATGATGAATACGGTGCAGTAGGGGCGGG
>JBBQRH010000119.1:0-10426 GCA_038215035.1 Gemmatimonadales bacterium
GAATCGACTGCGTACGCTGGTGAGCGTCGTGTTGCTGAGCGGATGCGCAAGCATCAGTACCGGCGCGGACTACCCCGCGGGAATCCGGCTCGAGCAATACACGACGTTTGACTGGGGTGGCGGCGACTCGATGCCGGTGGGTGACCCCCGTCTCGATCGGAACCCGTTCTTTGACGCACGAGTGCGATCTGCGGTAGAGCTCGAACTGGCGGCGAAGGGACTGCGTCGCGTCACCGCCTCGCCGGATCTGCTCGTGCACTACCACGCCAGCATTCGACAGCGTGTCGATGTCGTCAGGGCCGACGAAGCGCGGGGCTATTCGTCTCCGGAGATGCGCGCATCCGAAAAAGTGGTCGAATTTGACGAAGGCACGTTGGTCATCGACGTGGTGGAACCGAAAGGAAAGGTCGTTGTGTGGCGCGGATGGTCGCAGACCGATGTCGGCGGGCTGATCGACGATCCGCGAGCGATGGAGAAGCGGGTCAACGCGTCGGTGCGGAAGATGATGGAACGTTTCCCGCGAACGCCGTAGCACGAGCACGGGTGGTACTCCGCCTCCGCATGCCGATCACACACCTGGAGGCGGTGCTGGCGTGATGTGTCGAGTCGCCACGATGATCACCGTTCAGGTCGAGGGGAGACGGCGCGCGGCCTCGGGAACTGATGTCGACTCCTGCCGCTACGTCTGGCAGAAGCTCGGCTGCAATTCTTCGGAGGAGAGATGTCGCTGGAGAGCATGTATACGTTAGGACAGACGTTCGATGAATTTCTGGCCGGTGCAGGCGAGAATGCTTCGCTCTTGCGGGCCGTCTCGCGGCGAACGGTCGTGCCGGAGGAAATTTCGGCGGCCATTCGCGACGCCGGTGGTCCATGGTACTTACTGGTGCTGACGGAAGACTGGTGCGGCGACTCCACCAATTCGCTGCCCGTCATCGCCCGCCTGGCGGCGGACGCCGGTAACGTGGGTCTGCGCATTCTGAAGCGCGATGAGCATCCTGCGTTGATGGACGCACATCTCGCCGTCAGCGGTGCGCGCGCGATTCCGGTCGTGATCGTGCTCGACGCATCTTTTCACGAGAAGGGATGGTGGGGCTCGCGACCACGAGCGCTCCAGGCCTTGGTCGATACCACGTGGCGGGGTCTCTCGAAGCAGGATCGCTACCGTGCGGTGCGGCAGTGGTACGTGGCCGACAAGGGGCTCACGACGGCCCGTGAAATCGCGGCGCTGATACTGGCACCGGCCGTCGTCGCTGCGGTGTAGGTCGGCAACACCCTGCATGGGTGGCCGAATGCATTGCATTTTCGCGTGCCGCTTGCGAGCGTGAGGGTTCACGTGCGGTCACCACCCTCCGTCGCTCGGACCATCGCCCATGACTAGTGTCTTTGACTCCGCGACAGTCGCCGAGCTCACGGCGCGCATCAACCGCCTCACGCCATCGACCACCGCCCAGTGGGGAAAGATGTCGGTGGACCAGATGCTGGCACACTGCAACGTGTCATACGACATGGCCTACACCAACCAGTATCCCAAGGCAGGCGGTGTGAAGCGCATCCTGCTGAATCTCTTTGTCAAGCAGGCGGTGGTGGGCCCAAAACCGTATCCGCGGAACTCGCCGACGGCGCCGCAGTTCAGGATGGCGGGCGCCAAGAACTTCGAGCAGGAGCGGAGCAAGCTTATCGCCTACCTCACCCGTGTGCAGCGTGACGGAGTCTCAGGGTTCGAGAGGCGCGAGTCTCCGTCATTCGGCCCGCTCTCGGCGGCAGAATGGAATACCCTCTTCTACAAGCACCTCGACCATCATCTGACGCAGTTCGGTGTGTAGCGGTGTGGATCAGTACTTCGGTACGCGCGGGTCCACGTCGTCGCTCCAGCGCAGAATGCCACCCGCAAGATTGGTGATGTGTGCAAATCCCGCCGCCTGCAACTGTCTCGCGGCATCTGCACTGCGCTTGCCACTGCGACACATCACGACGATATCGCGTGCCCGATCGAGCGTATCGAGGGCCGACGCGATTGTACCGAGTGGAATGAGCCGCGCACCGGGAATGCTGGCGATCTGTTCTTCGTACGGTTCGCGGACGTCAATCAGATCGAAGTCGTCGCCGCGTGCCAGTCGCGCGGACAGCTCCATCGGGGTGATCTCGGGCAACGTCGTGTCGTGCATGGTATGTGTCTCCCTGGGTGTACCGCAGAACTCGTCGTAGTCAATGAGCTGCGTGAGTGTGCGCGTGCCGCAAGCCGGGCAAAGCGGGTCGCGCGTGATATGGAACGACCGAAACTGCATCGTCATTGCGTCCACCAGCAAGAGCCGTCCGGCGAGCGTCTCGCCCACACCCAGAATCAGCTTGAGCGCCTCGGTTGCCTGGATTGTGCCGATCAACCCTGGCAGCACACCGAGCACGCCACCCTCCGCACAATTCGGCACTGAACCGGCCGGTGGCGGCGATGGATACAGGCAGCGGTAGCACGGTCCCTCGGCGGTCGCGAACACGGAGGCCTGCCCGTCAAACCGGAACACCGACCCATACACGTTCGGCGTCCCAGTCAGGACACAGGCGTCGTTGGTGAGATACCGCGTCGCGAAGTTATCGGTGCCATCAACGACGATATCGTAGGCGCGGATGATCTCGATCGCGTTGGCCGCGGTGAGCCAGGCCTCGTGCAGCTCGACCGTAACATGCGGATTGACGTCCCGAAGCCGGTCGCGCGCTGACTCGAGTTTTGGTCGTCCGACGTCTCGTGTGCCGTGCAGGAGCTGCCGCTGCAGGTTGGTGACATCGACCACGTCGTGATCGACCAGGCCCAGCGTACCGACGCCGGCCGCGGCGAGATAGAGGGCGATCGGCGAGCCGAGCCCGCCCGCGCCCACGATCAGCACCCGGGCGGCCTTCAGTCGGCGCTGCCCCTCGACGCCCACATCCGGCAGCGACAGGTGGCGGGCATAGCGCTGCAGCTCGTCGGACGTCAGCGCCGCTGCGCTGGAACTGCCGTGGAGCGTGTCGGTGGCGCGGGCGTCCGCGATGAATTTCGGAGTCATGGGGAGTCAAAGGCTCGTCATTCCGCACGCGGATCGCAACCCTGCTGGTTCCGGGCGCGCTCCGTATACTTGGCTTCACCCCGTTCTCTCGGAGCGAACCATGAGCCGTGTTCGTGTGCTGGTTGGAACGAAGAAAGGTGCGTTCATTCTGACGTCCGATGGTGCGCGGACGTCGTGGGCGGTAGATGGTCCGCATTTTCCGGGCTGGGAGATGTACCACCTGAAGGGATCGCCAGTGGATCCCGACCGGCTGTATGCGTCCCAGTCCACGGGCTGGTTCGGCCAGCTGATTCAGCGTTCGGATGACGGCGGCCGCAGCTGGGCGCCGGTGGACAACACGTTCACCTATGACGGCGTCCCCGGCACGCACATGTGGTACGACGGGACGCCGCATCCGTGGGAGTTCAAGCGGGTGTGGCATCTGGAGCCGTCGCTTACCGATCGCGATGTCGTCTTCGCCGGTGTCGAGGATGCGGCGCTCTTCAAGTCATCCGATGGCGGCGCGAGTTGGGCCGAACTCTCCGGACTGCGCGGACACGGGTCGGGGCCCCACTGGCAACCAGGCGCGGGCGGACTCTGCCTGCACACCATCGTGCTCGATCCCACCAACACCAACCGGATGTTCGTTGCCATCTCGGCCGCCGGCGCGTTCCGGACCGAAGACGGTGGCGTGACATGGAAGCCCATCAACAAGGGGCTCCAGTCGGCCCAGATTCCTGACCCGGACGCCGAGGTTGGCCACTGCGTACACCGTATCGCGATGCATCCGTCAAATCCGAACCGATTGTACATGCAGAAGCACTACGATGTAATGCGTACCGATGATGGCGGCGACAACTGGTATGAGGTGAGTGGCAACTTGCCGAGTGATTTCGGGTTTCCGATTGATGTCCACGCGCATGAGCCGGACACGATTTACGTGGTGCCGATCAAGAGCGATTCGCATCACTTTCCGCCTGATGGAAAACTGCGCGTCTATCGCAGCCGGACCGGAGGGAATGAGTGGGAGGCGCTCACCAACGGCCTGCCGCAGCACGACTGTTACGTGAACGTGCTGCGCGACGCGATGGCGGTGGACTCGCTCGATTCATGCGGGGTGTACTTCGGCACCAGCGGCGGGCAGGTCTACGTCTCGAGTGATGCTGGCGACCACTGGATGCCGATCGTGCAGGATCTTCCGGCGGTGATGTCGGTCGAAGTGCAGACCTTCGCATGATCCGGGTGGTGCTGCCGACCCACCTGCGGTCGCTGGCGCAGGTGGGGTCGGAGATCTCCGTGCCGATTACGGGCGCCGTGACGCAGCGTACGGTGCTGGATGCGATCGAGGCCGCGTATCCCATGCTGCGGGGCACGATGCGGGATCACGTCACGCAGCAGCGTCGCGCCTTCGTTCGATTCTTCGCCGATGAACAGGACCTGTCGCTGGCGTCGCCGGACGCGCCACTGCCGGCGAGTGTGGCGGAGGGGCGGGAGCCGCTGCTGGTGGTCGGGGCGATGGCCGGGGGGTGAGGGCAGGGTGGGGGAGTGGCGCCAGCGGATTTGCCGGAAGCCGCGTAGGCTCGATGCGCGCGCCGTCGACTGGTGCTGCAGACTACGCTCTACCGGGTCGGCCCTCGCACGGGCAGATCACTCCCCCACCGCCGCTCCGATGCGCCGTTTTCTTCCTCACGCGACTGCCGCCCTGCTTCTCACCGCGCCGGGCCTGATCGGGGCGCAGGCGCAGACTCCCGTGAGCCCGGGGGCGACCCCTGCGCCGCGGACGGCGACCGCCCGGAAGCGTACCGTTGCCAGCCGCGCGCTCGGCAAGATCGTCATCGACGGCGCCCTTGATGATGCCAGCTGGCAGACGGCCGCGGTCGCTACCGATTTCGTCCAGTCGGAGCCCCTTGGCGGACAGCCCGCGTCGCAGCAGACCGAGGTTCGTGTCCTGTTCGACGCCGACCAGCTCTACGTCGGCGCGTACATGCACGACAGCGATCCTACTCACATCGTCATCAACGATATCCGCAAGGATTTTCGTGAAGAGGATCAGGACGACTTCGAAGTGCTGCTCGACACCTTTGGCGACCGTCGCAACGGGTATGTCTTCTCGACCAACGTGAAGGGGGCTCGGCACGATCGTCAGGTGTCACTCGAAGGGCGCGAGATCAACCAGAGCTGGGACGCCGCGTGGGAAGTGCAGACCAAGCGCCTGAAGGATGGCTGGAGTGTCGAAATGCGCATCCCATTTCGCTCGCTTCGCTTCGACAAGGCCAACGCCGCCGCGTGGGGCATCAACTTCTCGCGCCATCTGCGCCGCCTGAATGAAGTGTCGTTCTGGTCGCCCGTGCCTCGTGCGTTCAGCCTCAATCGTGTGTCACTGGCGGGAGCACTCGATGGGCTGGAAACAGGCAACGCCGGCCGCGACTTGCGGGTAAAGCCGTACTTCGCCGACAACGCCGTGCGTCCACTCGGCACGAGCGCCGTGCCGTCGCCGAGCATGGCCAACAGCATCGACGTTGGCGTCGACGTGAAGGCCGCCGTGACGTCGGGGCTGACCATGGACCTGACCGTGAATCCGGATTTCGGCCAGGCGGAAGCGGACGAACAGCAGGTCAACCTGACGCAGTTCTCGCAATTCTTTCCCGAGAAGCGCGATTTCTTTCTCGAGAACTCCGGTGTGTTCTACGTGGGTGATGCCGCGCGCAACAATCGCGTCAACCCCACGCCGACCCCGGATGAAGACAATCTGCTGTTCTTCTCGCGGCGGATTGGCCTCACCTCCGGTGGGCTGCCGATTCCTGTCCTCGGCGGGTTCCGTCTGACTGGGCGGCTGACGGACCAGACGCGCCTTGGGATTCTGAGCGTCCAGGACCGGAAGCTGGGTGCCGATCCGGCGTCGAATGCGAGCGTCTTCCGGTTGCGCCAGAACCTTGGACGTACCGGGAACGACCTCGGTGTGTTCGCAATGCAGAACGTACGGTTCGGCGACACGAGCTACGCCAACCGGGTATTTGGTGTCGACAAGAATCTGCGCCTGTTCCGGAATCTCGACTGGAACTCCTACGCCGTGAAGACGTCCACGCCGGGCATCACCAAGGGTGACTACGCCTGGCGGTCAACGGTGAACTGGGAAGGAAATTTCTTCCATGGCAAGGGCGGGCTGATGCAGCTCGGCGAGGGATTTCAGAACGATCTCGGGTTCTACCGGCGCATCGGCATGCGGAAGTACCTGGCGGACATCGGTGTCCGGCCGCGCACACCGTGGCTGCGCGCGCACGGCGTGCGCGAAATTCACCCGCACATCGTCTGGGACTATCAGGAGAACCTGCAGGGGGGCATGCTCGCCAAGCGGCTGCACACCGGCGTCAGTTTCTTCTTCAACAACGGTGGTGTGGTCGAGTGGTCGGAAAATCCGACGTTCAATCGCCTGCTGGCGCCGTTCCGGCCGAACGCGAAGATGGCCTCGCCGATTCCGGCCGGTGGATACAGCTGGAACGAGCATTCGGTCTTCCTGACGACCGATCAGAGCCGCATGTTCTCCACCAATACGCGGCTCATCGTCGGCGGGTTGTACTCAGGCACCCAGCGCACGATCAACGGGTCGGTGCAGTTCCGCCCGAACTACCGGTTCCGCGCCACGGTTGGTTTGCAGCGCACGGAAGCGGATCTGGCGCTTCCGGCGCTCAAGTTCACGAACAGTCTGGTGACCGTGCGTTCGAGTTACTCGTTCACGCCCAACATGTTCGTGGATGCCCTGTCGCAGTACGACGCCGTCAGCAAGCTGTTCAACGCGAACATTCGCTTCAATCTGATTCATCACCCGTTGAGCGATCTGTTCATCGTGTACAATGACCAGCGGATCCTGACGCCGGACTCGCCACTGCCGGGGCGGGCACTGCTGGTCAAGTTCACGCAGATGGTGTCGTTTTGATCGGTGAGAGACTGCGCGGCAGCGGGCCGTTCGTGGTGCGGTAGTCGGGGACGCACGCAGCGCGCTCAGGTCACGCCCTGCTTCGTGACCGACCGCGCAATACACCATTGCGCCAACCAGTACGTCCCGAGCACCACCAGTCCACTGCCAGGAAAATCACCACGGAACTTGCCGAATGCGAGCGCCGAGTCCGAGATCAGAAACGTGAGTGCCCCCAGCGCTGCCAGCGACGTGTCGGTGGTGCCGAGCCGCCGCCAGCGCGCCATTGCCTGCCATGCCATTGTCGCGATCACGGTGACGTATACCACCACCGGCAATCGCAGCACGCCGAGCCCCGACCAGAGTAATGCGAGTATCGCCAGCGCCACCACGAATACCGTCGCTGCCTTCGGATCGCGCATGCCGCCGCCACTCCCCGCAAACGCCGTGATGTAGAGCAGGTGGGCCACCAGAAAGCTTCCCAGACCGGCAATGAACCGATCGCCGGGCAGCATCAGGAAGACATCGCCGGCCAGTGAGCAGATCAGACCGGCGGTGATCAGCGACCGGTAGCGCGCGCTCACCGGCGCGGCACTTCGCGCGGCCAGCAGGATCACCGCGATCGTGGCCAGAGGCTTGAACACATATACGAGCAGACTGATGTCGAGGTAGTCGCCGAGGATGCAGGCGAGAGCCGACGCGATCAGGAGTGCGGTCATGACGTGCACTGTAGCGGGGCGCGCACCCTGCCGATGCACTCCATGGCGCTCAGCGGCTCCACTGCCCACGCTGCCACTCCACGAAGCGATCCACCCCGTCACTGAGCGTCAGGCTGGGCCGGCCAAGATCTGCCAGCGCGCGCGATACATCGAACGTTTTCGAGTAGGCGAATACACCAACGCCGAACCGCGTCAGCGGTGGTTCACCCGTCAGGCGGAGCGCGCGATACACCCATTCGAGCGCGCCTGCCGCACGCATCGCCGTCGAAATCCGTACGCGACGCGTCGGCGCCGGCAGCCCAAGACGTGCCAGCACATCCAGCAGCAGCGACTGCAGCGGCACTGGCTCGGCGTTGGTCAGATTGTAGCTGCCACTGATGGCAGGACGGGTGGCCGCCTGCAACAGGTAGTCCGACAGCACGTCGATGTAGATGAGGTCACCCATCACCGTCTCATCGGATCCGATGAACAGCGGCAGCACACCTTTGCGCGCCGCTGCCAGCACACGCGGGAAGAGCACCGTGTCGCCCGGCCCGAACACCGCGCGTGGTCGCAGAACGACCGACTCGCCTTCGTAGGAACGCAGCAGCTCCTCACCACGATACTTTGTCGCGGCATACTCGTTGACGAACTGCGGCCCGATCGGGCTCGACTCGGTCAGGTTGTATTGATGCGCATCGCGGTAGAAGACCGAACTCGATGAGATATACACCAGCCTCGGATGTCCGTGACGTCGACAATAGTCGATGACATGCTTGGTGGCGGCGACATTCTGCGTTTCGAATTCGCGTCGGGTGCCCCACGGTGACGCCCGCGCGGCGGCGTGAATCACCACGTCCGGTGCCAGCGGCAGATCGAACGTCTGGGCGAGGTCCACGCGGTGGTACTGTGTCAGATCACTCGCGCGTCGTCCCAGTCCGATCAGGTCGAGATCCGTACGACTCGCGAAGCGACGCATGAATGCGCCGCCGACGAAGCCCGAGGCACCGGTCACCAGAATCTGCATGCAGCGTGCGGAGTAGGACGTGCGGGAAAGATTGAACGGCCGTTTCGCGCCACTGTGGGTCACGTTGCACCGCCCATGAAACCCATGGGTCACGCGGCGCGCACCGGCCACCATAAGGTAGCCCCGATACACTCAGCCTCCCGATGCGGCGCACATCGTCGGCCTTCAGCATGCAGGACGGAGTGCCTGCGGACGTTTCTTCTGTTTCTGCCCGTCGCCGGCCTCCGTCGGAATACGCATCCACCGCCGAGCCGCTTTGGCGGTATCGCGCGGTGTGCGGTACCGCCCCGCACTCACCGAGGCCTCTCGGGATCCGATCGACGACCCTGAGGCGCGGCAGCGGCTTGCGGCCGCCGGGCCGGAGGTCGTAGACGGCCGGTTTCATGCGGCATCGCTCGCGCGCGGCACCGAGGCGCACTACGCGTCTGTTGGACGAGTACGCTGAGCCGGCTCCCTCAAGCCCGAGCGGCTGTGCGCTGGGTGCCGGTCGCATGGAATCGCGCCTCAGCCGCGCGATCGTTACGTTCTGACTCGGACAGGCACCGGAGCTCGCCGTATGATGAATCGTCGCACATTTCTTTCGGTCGCAAGTGTTGCCGGAGCTGGGGCGCTGTTCGATCGTCGCCTGCTCGGGGTTCGCCACGCTGCCGCCGTTTCAATGCCGATGTGCGGAGCCGAACCGCCCGTTCGGTATGGGCCAGTCGTGCACCCGACGCCGCGCAAAGGCATCACGGGCGCCAAGGTCATGACGGCCGCACAGTTGGCGAAATCGGTCTATCTGGTGCCGCTCTTCGATGCCATTCGTGCCATCCCCGAGGTTGCCGATGGCATCCGGTGCAGCTGCGGCTGTGCCGAGTTGCCGGGGTACTATTCGCTGCTCAGCTGCTATGAGGGCGACGCGATGGCCACGATCTGTCCAATCTGTCAGGGCGCAGGCAAGCTCACGGTCCGCTTGCACGCCGAAGGTCAGACGCTGGCACAGATACGAATCGCCGTCGACGCGCAGTTCGGCTGATCGTTCGTCGTACACTGCAACGCTTCATAGCAGCACATCGAATCACCGACACTTCATCACACACAGCACCACACCAATGCGCCACGCCACTCGTGCTGCCTCGATCGCTGGACTCAGCGCGCTGCTGATGCTGCCGGAGTCAACCGCCGCCCAGATTCGGGCCAGTGAGTTGGGCACCATGACGCAGGTCATCGATGGCACGAAGATCAGCGTCACCTACTCGCGTCCCCGGGCACGTGGACGACCGAAACTGTTCGGCAACCCGGTGGCGCAACACTGGGGCGAGGTCTGGACGCCAGGGGCGAACTGGGCCACGGTGCTGGAAGTGAACAAGGACGTCACGCTGAACGGGCGCCCTGTACCGAAGGGCAAGTACTCCGTATGGATGGTGCTGCGCGAGACCGGAGACTGGACCACGGTGCTCGATCCGAACTGGCAGATCTTCCACATGGATCCGCCCGACTCGAGTGCCGCGCAGATTCGCGTGAGCACGCCAGTCAGTCAGGCACCCTTCATGGAAGTGCTCACCTGGTCGATGCCGGAACTGTCGGTGAGCGGCGGGATGCTGACGATGCAGTGGGGCACCACACGGGCCTCGCTCAAGGTGGGCGTCACACCGTCGCTGGAGGTCACCATGCCTGAGGCCGAGGCGCAGGCGTATGTGGGCCGCTACGAGTATCGCATGGCGAAACCGGCACCTGGGACTGCCGGGTTGAGTGCATTCATCGTCACCTACGAAAACAAGACGCTCAAGGC
>JBBQRH010000120.1:0-10409 GCA_038215035.1 Gemmatimonadales bacterium
ACGGTCAGGGCAATGAGCCCGAGGCCCAGCACCATCAGGGAGACTGTTGCAGGCTCCGGCACCACGGCGACGTAGCCCGGAATATCCGCGGTGTAAGCGTGCAGTACGCCCGGAAGCAGCGCGTAGGCGTTCGTCAACTGAGCGGCCGCGCCGTTCGATGTCAGCACGCATCCCGTCACCTGACCAAGCGGGCACTGGATCGATGCGGCGTACGGGTCAGCCTGCAGGAAGTCCAGCCACACATCGAACTGCACGCCCTGCGCATTCTGTGTCACGCTGTAGTCATTGTCAGAGCCAGCGAGAATCAGGTATTTGCCGTTGGAGAGACGGGGGCCGATCGCGAGGCCTTCCCACTTCTCTGGCGACTTGCCACCGAGCGCTGCCAGTGTCACAGCGTCAAGGTCGATCAGCTGCGCGCTCTTGCCGACCGCATTCACGCCGGGAGGAAGCACGCCGCCGGCGATACTGATCCCCGAGACGTCGGTGGCGCCATTGAGGTCGATCTGGAACACCGACTTGTCGGCGCTGGCCAGCGTCGCATCGATCCCGAGGCCGCGATTGTTCCGCTCGAGGATCAGGAACTTGTCGTCGCCGAGCGCGACGAGCTCCGACACGCCGCGGCCCTGCCCCGTCGTCTCGAAACGATAGGCGAACTGGCCCACTGCCTCGCCTGTTGCCATGTCATACTTCACGATACGCGTGAACTGTCCGCTGCTTCCGCCTTCGTCATACATCGCGCTCTGCAACGTGGCGTAGGCGAACTTGCCGTCGGGACTGATCGCAAGTCCTTCGAACCCGCGATTGGTGACTCGTCCAGCCGTATTCCCCGTGTTGTTGGCGAAGTTCGGCGTTCCAGTCGCGGCGTTGCGCGGGATGATGTTCGCCGGCGGTGTGAAGCGTCGGACTTCCTCGCCATTACGATTGAACTCGATCAGCGATGGGCCGTACTCATCCGAAATCAGGATGTTGCCGTTCACCGGGTTGATGACGATCCCCTCTGGATCGAATGACTTGCCAAGCGTGGAGACCGGGTTCGGCGCCAGTCCATTGAGCGCGACGCCACCGCTGGTGAACTTGACCGTCGCCTGAATCTGAAAGTTGCTGATCCGGCCTGTGGCCTGATCGACGTCGAGCGTGAAACGCTGGACACGAGTCTCGTACGGGATGGTGCCGCCGCCGGGCCCGCGATCGGACACCCCCCACCATTCGCCACGCAGCGGATCGTAGAAGAGTCCGGAGAACATTCCGACGCGACGGTCGAACGTCGAACCGGACGACCGGTCGAGGGTACTGCCGGCAACGGTGATGCCGTTGACGAATTGCGCGTTGCTGACGGTCTGTGCCTGGGCCGACGCGGCGAGGGCGACGGCACCAGCGGCGAGGAGAGAAACGAACGGCTTCATCGGGAGCTTGTGCTGAACGGTGGACGGGCCGGAGCCGCGACGTGCACTTCGTGGAGTGGACGTCGACGGTCGAGAGCAGATCCGGCATCGGGCTCGTCCCGACGAGTGGGCGATGCGGATTCGGGAAGGCTAGGGCGCGCGATCATGTACGGTCGCATTGCAATCATCCTGTCTCCGCTTCGTTACCGGTCGACACAGGCCCGTGACGCGATCGTCAAGAACCGACGCGGCCTCGCATCATCTCGCCTCGGCGGCGGCTCAGACGTCATACCGGACTCTGCCATTAGCCGCAACCGTGACATTCGACTAGAATCTCACCGCAGAACTTCCGTCGTCGCGCATGGCGCGACGTGCCCGACTCACGCTCAGAACTTCAGCGTCATGGCCAAGATCAAGGTGCTAAACCCGGTCGTCGAGATGGACGGCGACGAGATGACCCGCATCATCTGGCAATTCATCAAGGACAAGCTCATCCTGCCGTATGTGGATGTGCAGCTGGACTACTACGATCTCGGTATCGAGCACCGTGACGCCACTAACGACCAGGTGACGATCGACTCGGCCGAAGCGACGAAGAAGCACGGTGTGGCGGTCAAGTGCGCGACGATCACCCCGGACGAAGAGCGGGTGAAGGAGTTCGGACTGAAGAAGATGTGGAAGAGCCCGAACGGCACGATTCGGAACATCCTCGGGGGCGTGATCTTCCGCGAGCCGATCATCATGAAGAATATCCCGCGCCTCGTGCCGGGATGGACGAAGCCGATCGTGGTGGGGCGCCACGCGCACGGTGATCAATACAAGGCGACGGATTTCAAGGTCAATGGCCCGGGTACGCTGACCATGACGTACACACCGGACGACGGCAGCAAGCCGATGCAGTTCGAGGTGGTAAAGTTCGGTGCCGATGGTGGTGTGGGTATGGGCATGTATAACTTCAACGATTCGATTCGTGATTTTGCGCGCGCCAGCCTCACCTATGGCTTACAGCGGAACTATCCGGTCTATCTCAGCACGAAGAACACCATCCTGAAGGCGTACGATGGCGCGTTCAAGGACATCTTCGAGCAGGTGTTCCAGAGCGAGTTCAAGGCGGACTTCGACGCCAAGGGGCTGACCTACGAGCATCGCCTGATCGACGACATGGTAGCGGCCGCGCTCAAGTGGGAAGGCGGCTACGTGTGGGCGTGCAAGAACTATGATGGTGACGTGCAGTCGGACATCGTGGCGCAGGGTTTCGGTTCACTCGGCCTGATGACCAGCGTGTTGCTCACGCCTGACGGCAAGACCATGGAAGCGGAAGCGGCGCACGGCACCGTGACGCGTCACTATCGCGAGCACCAGAAGGGGAACAAGACGTCGACGAACCCGATCGCGTCGATCTTTGCCTGGACACGTGGCCTCGCTCATCGCGGCAAGCTCGACGGCACGCCGGCACTGGTTGATTTTGCGAACGCGCTCGAGGCGGTCTGCATCGAGGCAGTGGAAGCGGGGGAAATGACCAAGGATCTGGCGATCTTGATCAGCAAGTCGTCGCCCTATCTCTCCACGGAAGACTTCCTCGACGCGATCGATCGCCGGCTGCAGGCCAAAATGGCGTAGCGGTGGCGGCGATCGCACTGCAACGGCAAGAGCAACTGCTTTAACGCAAAGTGGCAGAGAAAGACGCAAAGGCGCAAAGGACGACAACTGCAACTGCGTTAACGCAAAGTGTCAGAGAAAGACGCAAAGGCGCGAAGGACGACAACTGCAACTGCGTTAACGCAAAGTGGCAGAGAAAGACGCAAAGGCGCAAAGGACTGCAGAACGGCTTTTGGAACAGCGGTGGTGTACGCAGTTCCCAAAGCCGTTTGTTCTTTCCACACACGAGGACACGTGCCAACGGGGCAGAAAATTGGCAGTCCTTTGCGCCCTTGCGTCTTTCAGTCCCTTTGCGTTAACGCAGTTGTTCTTGCAGTCTACGCACGATATATCGTGAGAGCAGTGTCTTCGATCGCCGTGCGGTAGTCGCCAAGCGGAATGGCGTGCTCGCGCGAGTGTTCACAGGCGAGGATGCGCGAGAACTTCGACGACTGCCAGGCGGCCAGCACGCGGTCGAGCATCTTCGAATCATACGGTGGGTCTGCGAACGCGATGTCCCACCGCTGTTCCTGCTGTGCCTCGGCAAACTGCACCGCATCCTTCTTGTAGACGCGACACTTTGTCGACAGTCGAAGCAGGCCGATGTTGGCGCGAAGTGCATGGAGGCTGCTCGGTCGCGTCTCGACGAAGTCGGCGTACTTGGCGCCGCGTGAGATGGCCTCGAGGCCCAAGGCACCGGTGCCGGCGAAGAGATCGAGGATCCGGGCACCGTCCAGATCGGCCTTCAACTGGTCGAGCAGGATGCCGCGCACCTTTTCAGCCGTGGGGCGAACGCGAAAGTCATTCGGTGAGGTCAGGTCGCGGCCCTTGTACTTGCCGCCCACGATTCTCATGCGTGCTCCGTCTGGTGTTCAATCATTCCGGAAGATAGCTGGGGTGGGTATTCTGAGGGCGGTCGTCGGGCCTCGTCCGACTCGAACTCCCACTCAGAACTCAGGCAACCCCACGTGCACGCTGCCATGTGCGACAAGTGTGTGAAACGGTGACAGCGTGGGGGCAGTGGTCTCGTGATTCCGACCCTCCCCTCGCCCGGTACATGCGCCGCGTCCGATCTGCGTCGCTGGTGAAGTTGTCGGCGATGGTGGGGCTCATAGCCTGCGCAGGGAGTGCACCAGCAACGCCCGCGCCCGCGCCAACGCCTGTTGCCGTCGCGCCGGCCGTGCCCCCATCAGGCGGCGCGCCCATCGTTGCGCGGCCCGCGCTACCTCTGGCCGAGCTGGCCGTCATTCCGGTGCAGGTGACCTACGTGCTCCGCGCGCTGACCCCGTCGCTCGACTCGGTCTTTCCGGTGCGCGACTCGCTGGCCGACGCCGCCTGCGCCAGCATGGGGCGCCTGGTCTGCCATCAGTATGTCTATCAGCGCGATCCACTCGCCCTCTCGGCCGCGGGCGATCGCTTCAGCATCGCGACGACACTGCGCTACCGCGCACGAGTCGGGGTGCCGCGCACCGGGCTCGCCAGCTGCGGCTACGGGGGCGAGACGCCGCGGCGTGCCACCCTGTCGCTGGCGACGAGTCTGTACTGGCGGCGCGACTGGAAGATCGGTTCGCGCGAGACGGCGTTGTCCGCCACGCTGCTGGACCCCTGTCGGGTGACCGCGCTGTTGGTCGACGCAACGCCGGCGATCCAGACGATGATCGACCGGCAGCTGAAGGACTTCTCCGCACAAGTGGATACGCTGCTGCCGAACGCGGCGGATCTGCGACCGGTGGCCGACTCCATCTGGCGCAGCTTTCTCGAACCGACGGCACTCGACACGCTGAATACGCTGTGGATGGTGCTCGATCCTGAAGCGATTCGTGTGGTGCCGCTGTCGGGCGTCGGGCCGAGCTTCAAGACGGCCATCGTCGTGTATGCGCGGCCGCGAGTGATCGCCGGAGCAAAACCTCCAACCATCGAGCGCCCGCTGCCGGTCTTGAGTCTTGGGTCGAGTCCTGGCGGCTTCGTGGTGCCCATCTCGGTGGAGCTCCCGTTCGCCGAGGTGAATCGCCGCGCGACGGAATTGCTGGCCGCTGAGACCGCGGGCACGAGCGAGCGGGTCGACAGTGTGCACGTGTACGCTACGGGTGACAGCGTACGAATTGAACTCGACGTCAGCGGCTCGCTGCGTGGTCGATTGACGCTGATGTCGCGCCTGCGCTGGGATGCCGTCGCCCGCGAACTGCGGCTCGATGACCTCGACTGGAATCTTGAGAGTCGCGGCCTCATGTCGCGGATGAAGGCGACGCTCGCGGCGCCACTCATCGGTCGCGCCATCCGAAAGGCCACGCTGGGGGGACGTGTACCGCTCGGAGCGCAGCTCGACTCGGTGCGTACGCAGATGTTGCAGCTGCTCAATCGTACCGTCACGCCGGGTGTCATCCTCGGCGGGAGCATCACCAGCTTCCAGGTCGAAGGTGTTGGCACGAGCGAGAGCGCCTTCATCGTCCGTGCGCGGCTGCTGGGTCAGGCCAACGTCTGGATTCAATAGCTAGGCGCGTCAATCCGCGCGGGGCCACTCGTCATCGTTTCTCGAGTCGCGCCGGCAGCCCACCCTTCGGGCGCAGTGTGATGATGGGCTCGAGAGCAGGATCGGGACCATCGACGCGTATGCGCCAGCGTCTGGCCAGCGTCGCCAGCACCAGCATGGCTTCCATCCAGGCGAACTGTTCGCCGACGCAGATCCTGGTGCCGGCCCCAAACGGGAAGTAGGCCATTTTCGGCCGTGACGCCGTGGCCTCCGCGTCAAGCCAGCGCTCGGGCTTGAACTGGTTGCCGTCAGGCCACCAGCGCCGATCACGATGCACGATGAACTGCGGCGCCAGAAAGATCGTCCGTGCGGGGAAGTCGAAGCCGCCCACCGAGTATGGCTCCATCGCGCGTCGTCCAACGATGTAGGCCGGTGGATACAGTCGCATCGATTCGGCAATGATGGCGCGCGTCATCGGCAGCGCTGACAGGTCGTCCATCGTCGGCAGTCGGTCGCCGAGTACCTGATCCACTTCGGTGTGCAGCGCGCGTTCCGCATCGGGCGATCGCGCAAGCAGCAACCAGGTCCAGGTGAGCGCGTTGGCTGTGGTCTCGTGCCCGGCGATGAACAGCGTGATGGCCTCGTCGCGGAGTTGCTGGTCCGACATCCCAGTGCCGTCGCCCTCGGTATCGGTGGCGTGCAGCAGCATGGAGAGCAGATCACCCGTGTCCTCGCCGCTCTGCCGGCGTTGGGCAATGATTCGATCGATCGTGGCATCCACGCGCCGCTTGCCCGCCGCGAACCGTCGACGGCGGGCGGTGGGCAGGATGTCGAGCAGTGGAGTCAGCGGCCCATAGCCGATTGTGAACGCTTCGAACACGTCGTCGAGGGCCGTGCCGATCTCGCTGCTTTCGGCACCGACGTCGGCACCGAACAGCGTGGCGGCGACGATGTCGAGCGTGATGTGCATCATGGCGCGATTCGCGTCGAGCAATTGGCCATCCGACCAGCGGGACTGACGCGACATCGCAGCACCGGTCATAGCGCTGGCGTAGGCGCCGATCCGTGCCCGGTGGAAGGCCGGCTGCACCAGACGGCGCTGCCGGAGGTGGTGCTCGCCCTCCGACGTGAGCAACCCCTCGCCGACCAACACCTTGGCCCGCTCGAGTGCCTGACCCTTCCGGAACATCCGCTGATTGGTCACCAGCAGATCACGGATGTCATCCGGGTGCGTGAGCATCACGATCCGCTGCTTCCCGAGCATCAGCTGCGACACGTCACCGTACTCCGCGGCCATGTGCCGCAGCAGCTCGATGCGCTCCCGCGTCATGCGCAGGATCATGTCTCCGGGGAACCGACTTCTGGGTCCGGGCGGGGCTGGCGGCGCGTCGTTCGGCATTGGTCAGGTGGGCGTCTGGATCAGCAAAGAGTAGTGTCGTGGGGCGCCGCGCGCGATTCCTGCTCGGCAGGCGATACATGCTGTACCTTGACCCTCAACCGGCGCAGCGCGGGTTCCCCTTCGTCGTTTTCTCTTGAGCGCGAGTCGCGATGCAGGCCCTGCCACCAACACTCCTGGGCATTCCGTACGACGCCAGCTCGTCGTTTCTGCGGGGTTCGAGCGAGGCGCCGCCGCTGATCCGAGAAGCGCTGCGGTCACCGGCGGGCAATGACTGGACGGAGGAACTCCGTTGCCTCTCGGCATCAGGCGGCCTGGCAGACGCAGGCGATCTGACGCTGGCTGATGTTCCCGCCGACGCCCGGGCGCAGATCGAGGCTGGCGTGCGACGCGTGCAGGAAACGGGGCGCGTGATTGCACTTGGCGGTGATCACTCGGTCACCTATCCCATTCTGCGTGGAGTGAATCAGCGTTATCACCAGCCGACGATTCTGCATATCGATGCGCACGCCGATCTGTACGATGAGTTCGAGGGCGATCGGTATTCGCATGCCTGTCCGTTCGCGCGGATTATGGAGGAGGGTCTCGCCTGCCGACTGGTGCAGGTCGGGATCCGGACACTGTCGGCACATCAGCGTGAGCAGGCAGACCGGTTTGGCGTCGAGATCATCGACATGCGCGCGTTCGCCGCGGGCACGCGCCCGGTCGTCGAGGGGCCCGTGTACATCTCGATCGATCTGGACGGCATCGATCCGGCCTTCGCCCCGGGCGTGAGCCACTGGGAACCAGGCGGGCTTTCCGTGCGCGACGTGCTTGGAATGGTTCACGCGATCAGATCGCTGATCGTTGGCGCCGACGTGGTGGAGTTCAACCCGCGGCGGGACCAGACTGGTCAGACGGCGATGGTGGCCGCCAAGCTCGTGAAGGAGCTGGCCGGGACGATGCTTCGCCCGTGGCCTGAACATCCGGAGCGTATCCTGTCGCGGGTGAGCTGATGCGTGTTCTTCTTCCATCCCTGCAGACGAGACACGTCCGGCGTCTGGCGGTAGCACTCTGCGTGACGCTGGCCGGACGGCTGGCTGCCGCGCAGCCGGCGGCACTGCTCACCCGTCCGGTCACCCCTGCGGATATCCAATTCATGCAGGACATGATCGGTCATCACCAGCAGGCGGTGGAAATGACAGCGCTGCTGACGACGCGTTCACGTCGAAGCGACATGCTGACGCTCGGAGCGCGGATCTCCATTTCGCAATCCGATGAAATCGACATCATGCGCCGCTGGCTCACACGCCACCGTGCAAGCGTACCTGCCAGCTCGACGCATGCCATGGCGGAGCATGACGCAGATGTGACGCGCGCCACGCCGCGTATGCCCGGGATGCTCAGTGCCTCGCAGATGGCAGCGCTGCGAAGCGCACGGGGGCGCCGCTTCGACGACCTCTTTCTCGTTGGCATGATTCAGCACCATGAGGGCGCGCTTGCGATGGTGAAGGCGCTGATGCAAACGCCGGCTGCCGCGCAGGAGTCGGCGCTGAACCGATTCGTGAACGACGTCAGTGCGGACCAGCGCGCGGAGATTGCCCGTATGCGCCGCCTGATTCCCCTCCGGTGATCGAGTGACCGATGTCTCTGTGTACGCGTCCCCAACCACTTCTGTCATGACTCGATCACTGCAGCGCGCCCGCGGTGCTGCCCTCGCCTCACTCCTGCTGCTCACGGCTAACGCCACCGTTCACGCGCAGGCGCAGAGCAAGCCGAGCATCACCGATCCGCGATTCTCGCTGAGTGGCGGATGGAACGACGCTCAGGAAGCGATCAGCAATCTGACGCTGCTGGCACATCGCAACCGGCCCGACGGATTTTTCAATCCGGCGGACGCCGGTGATTTCGCGTTCGCCAACTCCGATCTTGCCTTCGACGGCAACTACGCGTTCATCGGTGGCTATCACGGCTTTCAGATCTGGGATGTGTCCACCCCCGCCAACCCCACGCTCCGACTTGCATTTCCATGTCCTGGCGGGCAGGGGGATCTGTCAGTCTACCGGAACCTGCTCTTCATCTCGGTCGAGGAGAACAAGGGGCGGATCGACTGCGGCGGTCAGGGCGTTGCAGGGGCGGTGAGTGCGGAACGTTTCATGGGTGTGCGCATCTTCGACATCAGCGACATCGATCACCCGCGACAGGTGGCAGCGGTGCAGACCTGTCGCGGATCGCACACGCACACGCTGCTTCCGGATCCGAAGGACGCTGGCACCGTGTACGTGTATGTCTCCGGGACGAATGATGTGCGCAACAGCGGTGAGTTGGCAGGGTGCTCGGACGGTGATCCGAAATCTGACTCCAGCACCGCGCGCTTCCGGATCGATGTCATCAAGGTATCGGTGGCGGTACCGCAGGATGCGCGCGTCGTGAGCCGCCCGAGGGTGTTTGCGGATCGTCGCACGAACGCAATCCGTGGGCTCTGGCGCGGCGGCACACATGGCGCCGGCACCCAGGAGACTGCTGAAACCGATCAATGCCACGATATCACGGTGTATCCGGCTCTCGGTCTGGCGGCCGGTGCCTGCTCCGGCAACGGAATCCTGCTCGACATCAGCGATCCGGCGAATCCGAAGCGTGTCGACGAGGTGATCGATCCGAACTTCTCGTACTGGCACTCGGCCACCTTCAGCAACGACGGTTCCAAGCTGCTGTTCAGCGACGAATGGGGTGGTGGCGTCGGCGCCAAGTGTCGCGCAACCGACAAGATGACGTGGGGCGCAGACGCCATCTTCTCTGTCCGCAATCGCAAGCTGATCGCGCAGGGCCACTACAAGCTGCCATCTGCGCAAAACGGCATGGAGAATTGTGTGGCGCACAACGGCACGCTGATTCCGGTACCCGGACGCGACATCATGGTGCAGGCGTGGTACCAGGGTGGGCTGTCGGTGTTTGACTTCACCAACCCTGCCAAGCCGATCGAGATCGCGTACTTCGATCGTGGCCCGATCAATCCGGCGGAGCTGACGCTGGCCGGTTTGTGGTCGGCGTACTGGTACAACGGCCACATCTATGGTTCGGAAATCGCCCGCGGCCTGGATGTGCTCGAGCTGAAGCCCAGCCCGATGCTGACGCAGAACGAGATCGACGCGGCCAAGTCGGTACAGTTTGCTGGGTCGAATCCGCAAGTGCAGCAGAAGCTGGTGTGGGCGCCAAGCTTCGTGGTCGCCCGCGCCTACGTGGATCAGCTCGATCGGGGGAATGGGCTTCCGGCCGCGCAGATCACCAGCATCATGGCGACCCTTGGCATGGCCGAGCAGCAGTCAGGCGACGCGCGGAAGGCCACACTTCGGGCGCTTGGCATCCGGCTCGATCGGGCGGCGGCAGTGGCGCGAGACAGGGTCCGGGTCAAGGCGCTCGCGGCCACCGTCAGGGGGCTGATGGAGGGAGCCGAATAGGCGGCCATTGCCGGCCCGACCGTGAGATGATTCGGAGTCTGCGGGCGTTGCTTTCTTGGGTCGGCCCGTCGATCCCCATGCTCGAA
>JBBQRH010000121.1:0-10368 GCA_038215035.1 Gemmatimonadales bacterium
GATGACGGCGGCATGCCGACCAGCGTGTAGTTCCGGTACGTCCACACCAGCGGCTCACGCCAGCGCGGCGTGTAGCGGGACAGGTCCGCCTTCGTGATGATGCCGCCCCCGCGCCGCTCTTCGGCGGCGATGCTGTCGGCAATCCAACCACGGTAATACGCATCGGCGCCGTCGCGGGCGATCGCGTCGAGCGTCCGCGCCAGTACCGTTTGACGGAACGTCGTGCCGATCGGTGGCGCGCTGTCGCCCGGCAGGAACACCGTGTGGGCGGCAAAACGCATCAGCAGCGCACGACTCCGCGAGATGCTGGTGTAGATCCCGCTGTCGATCACGAAACCATCGCGCGCCATCCGAATCGCCGGCGCCATCACCTGCTGCCGCGTCAGTTTGCCGTACTTGGCCTGCGCCGCCAGCAGGCCGGCGACCGCGCCCGGCACGCCGCTCGACCGCCAGCCGATGATGCTGCCGTCGGTGGTGCCATCCGGCTTCAGGTACATGTCCCGAGAGGCCGCCAACGGCGCCACTTCGCGGTAGTCGATCACCTCGCGGCGGCCGTCGGCCATCTGAATGACCATGTACCCGCCTCCGCCGATATTGCCAGCTTCAGGCCAGACAACCGCCAGCGCAAAGCCAGTGGCTACGGCGGCGTCGACCGCGTTACCGCCCAGCCTCATCACCTCAGCGCCGGCCGAACTGGCCAGTGGCGCGTTGCTGCTCACCATGCCGTGTTCCGCGAAGGTCGCCGGTGCGTTCTTCGCGAACCGCCATCCGTCCGCGAACACCACCGGTGTGCGACGCACCGAGTCCTCGCGTGCGCCGGCATCAGTCGGAGCCGGTACGGCAGCCACCACCGGTGTCGGCGTGGTCGTGGGTTGCGGCGCGCGACAGGCGGTCGCCACCAGCAATGCGGCCAGGGAAAGGCGCGGACGACGAAGCAGTGCAGTGGAAACCATCGAAGAGATCAGCGGAAGGGTGGCAACACCTCGCAGCGCCGGACGCACCGCGAGGCAGAAATCACGAGAAGGCCGTCGTCGAGACTCCCAGCAGAGTATCTTTGCCCGACCCGAAGCTTACCCGGGCACTCGTGAGGCCGACAGCGCGCGTCGATCCCGGGTTTTCGTTGCCTTGCCCTCTGACCACGCTTGTGACCGCCGACACCCCAGCGTTCCGCGACCCGCGGGTCACCGAACAGCGGAACCCCAATTCGGTGGCCATCGATCTCGCGTCGCCGCTCGAGATCGTCGACATCATCACGGCTGAAGATGCAGGCGTCGCTCCGGCGGTTGCCGCGCAGCGCGAGGCACTTGCCGCCGCCATCGCCGCCGCCGAACGCGCGCTGCTCGCTGGTGGTCGCATCATCTACGCCGGCGCCGGCACATCGGGCCGCCTCGGTGTGCTGGATGCGAGTGAAATTCCCCCGACGTTCGGCGCGGATTTCGGTCTCGTCGTCGGCTTGATCGCCGGTGGTCCGGCCGCGTTGCTGAAAGCGCAGGAAGGCGCCGAGGACAGTCCGGCCGGTGGCGCCAACGACCTCGATGTCATTGGTGTGCAGGCACATGATTTCGTCATCGGCATTGCGGCCAGCGGAACGACTCCCTACGTGCATGGAGCGCTGCGTCGCGCGCAGGCCGTGGGCGCCACCACGGCGATGATCGCCTGCACGGCGCTTCCTGCCAGCATTCAGGATGCCATCGACATCCCGATCGTGATCGTGGTCGGCCCGGAAGTCGTGACCGGTTCGACGCGCATGAAATCAGGGACTGCAACCAAGCTGGCACTGAACATCATCAGCACCGGCGCGATGATCCGGATCGGCAAGACCTTCGGCAACCTGATGGTCGATGTCTGCGCCACGAACGCCAAGCTGGTCGATCGCAGTGAGCGGATTGTCGCGGAAGTCTGCGGGATCGACCGCGTTACAGCGCACGACGTGCTGCAGCGCGCGGGTGGCGTGGTGAAACGCGCGATCGTGATGCAGCTGCTGGATGCGGACGCCGCGCGTGCCGACGCCGCGCTCACCGCGGCGCATGGCGTGATCCGTCGCGCCGTGACGATCGCGCCGCCACCAGTACCGACTGTCGCGCAGTGACGACGCTCGACGCTCCACTGGCTGACGCACCGATCCTGGTGGGATTGATGTCCGGCACCTCGCTCGATGGCATCGCCGCTGCTGCGGTCCGCTTCCATCCAACGGCCGAGGGCGATCGCCCAGAACTCCTGGCGTTCCACTCCGTTGCGTACTCGGCGGAACAACGCGCCCGACTGGCGTCGGGCATGGTGCACGGCACCGCGCAGGAGTTCTGTCGCCTGCACGTGGACCTCGGCATCTGGCTGGCAGACGCCGCCGCGCTGGTGATGGCGCGCGCGGGACTCGCGGCATCCGATATCGCGGCGGTCGCATCGCATGGGCAGACGCTCTGGCACGAGCCCGGGCACTCCACCTGGCAGATCGGCGATGCCTCGGTCATCGCCGAGCGCCTGGGCGTGCGGGTGATTCACGACTTCCGCTCACGCGACGTTGCGGCGCAGGGTCAGGGTGCGCCGCTGGTGTCGCTGGCCGACCTCCAGCTCTTCGCCGCACGCGAGCGGTGGCGCGCCCTGCAGAATCTCGGTGGCATCGGGAACGTGACCGTGGTGCCGCCGCGGGGCATCGACCTGCCGGCGCTGGCGTTCGACACCGGCCCCGGGTGTGGGGTGATCGATCGGGTCGTCGCCGCGCTGCTCCCTGACCGTCACTTCGACATGGATGGCGCCATGGCCGCCGCTGGCCGACCTGTCGAAGCCGTCCTGGAGCGCCTGCTGTCGGATGAATGGTATCAGCGCCCCCCGCCAAAGAGCACCGGTCGCGAGAAGTACGATGCCGCCTTCGTAGCGGGCCTGGTGGACGCTTGCCGAACTGAGGCGCGTGACGTTACAGATGAGGACGTCGTCGCCACGGCGACAGCTCTCACGGCGCGAACGATGGCCGACGGGTATGCCCGATTCGTCCGGAGTGACCTGCTCGACGTGGTGCTGTCGGGTGGCGGAGCCCGAAATCCTACACTGGTTCGCCTGATTCGTGAGGCTATGCCATTGCGCACGGTGCGTACCTTCGATGAACTCTTTTTTGATGGCGAAGCCAAGGAAGCGGTGGCGTTCGCCTACATAGCTTTGCAACACTTACGTGGACTTCCCGGGAATGTACCGGCGGCGACGGGTGCCGCTGGACCGCGAATCCTCGGCACCCGCACGCTTCCATGACCGGCCACAAGTGATCCCATGTTGCCGAGTACTCCGCCGACTCCCGATCGGCGCACGCACAATGGACCGCCGCCGCCCGAAGGCGGCCGTCGTATGAGCGATGCCGCATCGCTCTGCATTGCGGCCATTCGTTGGGATGCCTCGCGAGGCTACGGCGACGCGCGTCCGCACATCGATGCCGCGCTCCGGCTCGGAGTTGGCGGATTCACGCTCTACGGCGGCACTGCCGAAGCGGTGCGAGCACTGACGCGCGACCTGCAGCAACGATCGAAGACGCCGCTGCTCATCGGCGCCGACATGGAGCGCGGTGCGGGCCAGCAGTTCGAAGGATCCACCGGTCTGCCGCCCGCCGCTGCGATCGCCTCATTGCGGGACCGTGACGCCATCCGCCGCGCGGCGCGTCACATCGCGCGCGAAGCCCGCACCATGGGTGTCAACTGGAACTACGCCCCCGTCGCCGATCTCGACGTCGAACCGGTCAATCCGATCGTCAATACGCGCTCGTTCGGTGCGCAACCAAGCGAAGTCGGCGACTACGTGGCCGAGTGGATCGATGCCTGTCAGAGTGAAGGCGTGCTGGCGTGTGCGAAACACTTCCCAGGCCATGGCCGCACCACGGAAGACTCGCACCTGACATTGCCGGTCGTCAGCACGCCGCACTCGGTGCTGATGCAGGACGACCTGCTGCCCTTCCGCTCGGCGATCGATGCCGGTGTCGGCTCGATCATGACGGCACACGTGGCCTACCCGTCGCTCGATCCGAGCGGGGTGCCCGCGACGTTGTCGCGCGAGATTCTCACCTGGGTGCTGCGGCAACGCTGCGAGTATGAGAATCTGATCGTCGGCGATTCGATCAACATGCAGGCGGTGTTGCAGGGCATCGATGAGGGTGAAGCGGCCGTCCGCGCGATTCTTGCCGGCTGTGATCTGGTGCTGGCCCCAGGCGACTTGGCCAAGACCGTACACGCGCTCGAGACCGCGGTGGCCGATGGCCGCATCGAGCGCGATCGATTGCGCCTCTCACTGCGTCGTCGGCTCAAGTGGGCGCAGTGGGTGTCGCCGCCAAACGACTATCGCCGGCCGTCCGGAACCGATGTGCTCTGGTGCGCGGGGCTCGCCGATCGTGTGCTGCAGGTCGTGCGTCCGCTCACTCGTGGGGTGCGTGCCCCGGTCGAGATCTGTTCGTTCGACAGCGACACGCACGGCGACTACCGCGCACCGCGCCTCGCGCTGATGAACACCCTGCGGACATTGAGCGTCGATGCGCGGGTTGCCGATCGCGCCGATGGCCCGAGTCGCGGTACCGTCGTCATCACCGCATTCGGGGAACCGGTGCAGGGGCGAGGCTCGCTCGAGGTTGCGGCGCCGGTGCGCGAGGGTGCGATGCAACTGTACGCCGACGCGCGCGCTGCGGGGCGCGACGCGGTCATCCTCTGGTTCGGGCATCCGCGACTGGCGAGCGCCTTCGGCGACGAAGCGCCGCTGGTGGTGGCGTGGAGTGGTGACACCTGCATGCAGGCCGCCGCGGCGCGCTGGCTGGCCAAGCAGCGCGGCTGACGTTCGCCGCGCCGGATCAGGCGCGACGCAACGTGAAGAGCGTGATCTCCGGCCGCACATTCACGCGCACCTGAAGGTTGAAACCCACGCCGCGGCTGATGTAGACGCGCCGACCATCATCGAGTGCGATTTCGCCGGAGGTATACAGCTTGTTCTTCACCGGCATGAGCGGTGGCGCCAGAAACGGCGAGCGGCACTGCCCGCCGTGCGTGTGTCCCGAGAGCACCCAGCCGTTGTAGCCGTTCCAGCGTGTGCGCTCGTCCATGCAATCCGGATTGTGATTGAGCACCAGTGATGGCGTTTCACGCGTCCATGACGCGAGTGCCCGCTCCGGCTTCGCGAACGGCGACCAGTAGTCGTCGATGCCGATCACTGAGAGCCCGTCGATCTCCATCGCTGCATTGCGCAGCACCGGGATGCCCGCCAGCTCGACCCGATCGATGATCTCCTTCGCGACACGTTCATCGCGCCACCGGTCGCCGTAGTCGTGATTGCCGAGAATGGACACGGTGGCCATCCGCCCGCGCGGCATCAACGGCAGGTGGTGTTCGAGCTGTCGTAATTGTGCGGGGCCGCTCCACGACACCCAGTCGCCGGTGTAGGCGACCAGATCGGGCCCTAGCGAAGCCGCGGTCCGCCAGACTCGCGTCAGATACTCGTCACTCACCGGGCCCAGATGCAGGTCGCTGAGGTGCAGCAGGGTCCGGCCGTCGAGTGAGGAGGGCAGGCGGGCGATCGGCAGCTCGGCGTGTGTGACCTCGAGCCAGAACGGTTCCAGCCAGTGCGCATATCCAACCAGCCCGGCCAGACCTACGCCTGCCGAGCAGAGAAATGTCCGTCGTTTAATCAATGTCTTCCGGGCAGTGCCAGCATCAGCGCTGGTCTGCGGTCACTACGATCAGCGGGCGCCGAAGTTCCCGAATCGCCAGACGGCCCAGGCGACGACGACGACAATCGCAAAGATCGTCACGTACAGATACGCCTTCGCCGGATCGCGCGGCGGAATCGCGCCACCTGCCCCTGACGCATTCGGGTTTGCGACGCTCTGCACGCCGAGTGCGGGAGTCGGCGGACGTGTCACCGCCGGGACCGCACCGCTGCGCATCCGACCGCGCATCCGGTCCAGCGTCGGCGCACCGCTGTCAGGCAGCGGATAACTCTGATGACCGATACGGCGCTCGAGCTCGTCGTGCTCCGGCAGGCCGTCGCCGGTGAATTCCGTCACCACCACCGTGATGTTGTCGTGACCACCCTCGGCATTTGCGGCAGCGATCAGCTGTGCGCACGCATCATCGGGCCCGCTGCTCGCGCTCACGATCCTGGCGATGTCGGTCGCGCGAAGATGCGTCGTCAGCCCGTCGCTGCAGAGCACCAGGATGTCGCCGCGCGCCATCGGCTGCTGCGTGAAATCGGGACGGACCGTGCTGTCAGGGCCCAGTGCCTGCAGAATGATGTTGCGGCGTTCGCTGACTTCGGCCTGATCGGCGGTCATCTCGCCCGCTTCGATCAACTGCTGCATCAGCGACTGGTCCTTCGTGATCTGCCGCGCGACGCCATCCCGCACGATGTAGGCGCGACTGTCACCGACCTGCGCCAGATAGAGCGAGCTGCCGAACAGCCCCGCGATGGTGGCCGTGGTGCCCATGCCGGCATGCTCCGGATGTGCGCCGGCATAGGCATAGATGCGGTGGTTCGCAGTGTCGGCGGCGTCGCGGATCGTCTCGACGAAAGTGTCCGTGTCGCGGCCGACGTTGTTCATCCATTGCGCACGGAAGGTGTCCAGCACCGCTTCCACCGCCATCTCACTGGCGATCTCGCCCGCCGCCGCGCCGCCCATTCCATCAGCGACCACGAGCACGACGCCACGCAGCCCGACATCGATCACGCCATCCTGCAACTCCGCATGAGTCTGGCCGGTGGCAAGATCGAGGAAGGCAAAGGCGTCCTCGTTATGGTCCCGCGTAATCCCGACATCCGTCAGACCGGCAAGACGCAGTCGCACGCTTGAGCGTGGAATGGGCGTCTCAGACGGCGTGGGGTGGGTCATGACTGGCACAGTCGACGCGTGAAGAGGGTGAAGGCTGCAGCCCTGCCGCGTGTTCGTCCCCTCCGGACGTCACCCGCGTACGGAGAAGCTAGGACGACGCGCATGAGCGGGTCAAATCGGAGGGGCAAGTGACCGCGCTATCATTGTTCATGCTACGCGCTCTGCTCCGGTCCGGTTTCGAGGTACGCACACTTTACGCGCTGCCTCTGGTTCTCACCATCGTTTTCGCGGCCGGCTGCGCCAGTCGCCCCGTTGCGAGTCCTGCCACGGCCCCCGACCCATCGCCGCCAGCCTGGCCGGCGATCCCCCGAGTCGAAGGTCCTCTGGCGATCAAGGTCCAGTACCCATCGCCGAATGCCCTGATTGCCGCCCGCGATTCGACCTTCCTGCTCGGCTCGGTCAATCATGGCGGCGCGACGCTCGCCGTCAATGGTACGATGGTCGCAGTCCTGCCGAATGGGGCGTTCCTCGCCTGGGTCTCGATGCCGCCGCGGGCGCAGGCGCAATTCGAACTGGTCGCCACCCTGCCGGGCGGGGCGACCGAGCGCCTGCTGCTGCCGATTCGCCGGCCGGCGCTTCGGCAGCCGGTCGAGGCCGCTCGGCCGCCGTATCTGGACACCACGAGCGTCACACCACGCGCAGGCCTCGCATTCCGCGACGCGGAACCGATCCGCGTCGCGGCACGCATCGCGCCGGGCGCGCGGGCGGAGTTCTCATCCACTCCATGTGCGGGAACCGGTGCGTCACCTGTCGCGGGGGTTCCGCTGCTTGCAGGAGATGGTGACGACGTGGCTCGGGACGTGCCCGCGGCCGCGTTGCGCTGCGGCGGCCGACTCACGGTCCTTGGTCCGGGCGATACCGTGCCGGTCGTGCGTTCGGTGTCCGCGGTTGGCGATGGCGACGCGATCGGCCTGGTGCGCGTGGGCGTCGCGGCGGCAGACACCGACGCGGTGGTGATTGCGAAGCCGGTGCCTGGCGGCACCTACAAGTGGTTCATCATGCCGGGCACGGTGCTGAAGGCCAGTGGTCGCCAAGGCGACGCGCTGCGCGTGCAACTCGAGCCCGGGCTCGACGTGTGGGTGGATGCCGACGCAACCACGCCCCTGCCGGCCGGTAGCAGCGCGCCTCGCCGCACCGTGGCCAACGCGCGTGTTGTGCCGGGAGATGGCTATGTGGACCTTGTGCTCCCAATGAGTTCGCGTCCCGCGTACCGGGTGGAGGTCGAGGGCCGCACGATTCGATTGACATTGCATGGTACCACGGGCAACACCGACATCATCTGGTTCCAGCGCGCCGATTCACTGGTGCGTGATGTGCAGTGGACGAATGAGCCCAACGGGCGCGCCGTGTACTCAGTGCAATTGGAGCGCGATGTGTATGGCTGGCTCGCGTTCTGGCGCGGCGATGCGTTCGTACTTCGCCTGCGCCGGCCGCCGCTGGTGGATTCGGCGAATCCGTTGCGCGGATTGAAGATCGCCGTCGACCCTGGCCATCCGCCCGCTGGCTCGACCGGCCCCACCGGCCTCTATGAAGGTGTCGCCACGCTGGCGATCGGTGAGCGTGTGCAGCGGCTGCTGGCCGCTCGCGGCGCGGTACCCATCATGCTGCGCACCACCGCGGCGCCGGTGCCGCTTGGTGATCGACCCGTCATGGCGCGTCGCGCCGACGCGGCGGCATTTGTATCGATTCATCTCAATGCCAAGCCGGATGGTGTCAATCCGTATTTCAACAACGGCAGTGGCACGTACTACTTCCAGCCACTCAGCGCGAGGTTGGCACGCGCCATACAATCGCGCCTGCTGGTGCGGCTTGGCCTGAACAACGAAGGCACCTGGTTTGACAACCTGGCCGTGGTGCGCGGGGCATGGATGCCGAGTGTGCTGGTGGAAGGGGCGTATGTGATCGTACCGGAGCAGGAGGCCGCGCTGCGGACACCGGAATTTCAGGAGGCGTATGCACTGGCGATTGTCGAAGGGCTCGAGGCGTGGTTCCGGTCGCTGGCGGCGCCGGCGGCGCGGCCGTGAGCGCGTCAGCGGAATTTCGTGGTCCGCCTGAGGTCGCGGCATCGGCGTTCGTGCATCCCCGCGCGTCGGTGTGCGGCACGGTGCGGCTGGCTGACGACGTCAGCGTGTGGGGTGGAGCGGTGATCCGTGGCGACACCGAGCAGATCACGATCGGTGCCGGGTCCAACATCCAGGACCTGACGATGGTGCATGCCGACCTTGGGGTGCCGACGGCGGTTGGCGCCCGGGTGACGGTCGGGCATCGGGCGATTCTGCACGGGTGCATGGTGGATGATGACGTCCTCATTGGGATGGGAGCGATCCTGCTCAACCGGAGCCACATTGGCTCGGGGAGCATCATCGGCGCTGGGGCGTTGGTGGCCGAGGGTGTGGTGATACCACCGAATTCTCTGGTGCTCGGGGTGCCGGGGAAGGTGGTGAGGGCCACCACCGAGGCGGAGCGGGCCAGGACGGCAGCGTCTGGCCTGACGTATCAGCGGCTCGCTCAAGCGCATCGTGACGGGCGGGTGCGGTACTACCCCGTCTCGTGACGATTCAGTCACGTGAGGGGCCCTCAGCGGCCCGGCGATCGGGGCTCTGGCCGCCCTTGCCTGGTTACACGCCGGCAGCCTGAGTGGCTCGGCCGCCGCTACAGGTGGCACATGACGTGCAACCGAGCAATCTCCACTGATGTTGACCACTGTGGACGGTGTGGAAAGACCCGGACGGACGCCCTCCCTTCAGGCACGATCGCAGCGTAAGACTCTGTGAGATATAACCTTAGGGTTGATGAGACAGAGTTAATAACATGTCAGGACCGGCAGTTTTTGGCTGTTCAGGCTGCGGAGATCCGACCCCGTAAACAGTACAATTGTGATCCCGGAACCGCTAAACTGTTGCTCCGTTACGCCTTTGCGACACGCTGGCGCGGACTCACGAAGGGCCGTACTGTCCTGCTCCGCGCTGGTTGCCGGTCTGTTTCAGTCGTGTCACACCGCGCCCCGTCGTTTCTTCGTCCTCGCAGTTCCACGTTCTACCAAGGCCCGCAGCAGGCGAGTCGTCGGATCGCTGCGGGGCTGTCCGCGTCTCCATTGGTGAGACTCGGGCGACGTGGAGGGGTAGCAGGAAGGATGGGGTTGGGTGACCGGGCGCAAGCAGACAGTTCCACAGGCAGAGCAGGCGGGCTCACATGCAGGATGCGAATGCGCAGGACCAACCACCCGTGGGGACAGACATGACGACGGTGCTTCATCCGGATTTTCTGACGTCGCAGCTGACGTCGACCGCAGACAAGGCAGTTCGGAAGCGTGACGGCCGGACGGCCGACTGGGATCCGGAGCGGATCGTCCGGGCGATCGCGCTGGCGTTCTTTGCGGCGCGCAACAAGGGCGCCGACAATCCGCACCGGGACAATCAGGCCAAGCACTACGGGCTGAGCCTGATGGATCACGCCGACGTGCTGCGGATCGCAGGTATGGTGACCAATACGGTCGAGCTCCGCGCCACCCGCGGCGTCCGGCC
>JBBQRH010000122.1:0-10131 GCA_038215035.1 Gemmatimonadales bacterium
CCACCACTGGAAGTAACTGCCGTCCTCGCCCGCAGGCTTCACTCCGATGGTACGCAGCTGCTCGGCCACCCAGATCGAGGCGCGCATCTCGTCCACGGTGCCGGCCTCTCGTCCGCGCATCCCATCGGCGGCGAATGCAAACAGGTCGCGCCGCAGGTCAGCCTCGCGGATGGCGGTCATGGCGGCGGGCACCTCTCGTGCCGGCGCTGGTCTCCGCGCCTGCGCGCTGAGGGAGACTGACGTAGTCCCGGCGCAGAGTACAACCAGCGCGGGACGGACGACGCGGAGCAGATGCAGCATTGCGATTTTCCTTGAGCAGGCGATAATGAGAGGCTCGCGACAGACCGCGTAGACTCAGGGCACCGGCGCGCCAGCCACGAGAATCAGGCTCAGGTTCGACAGCACCGCCAGGATCTCACTGTCCGTCAACCGCGATCTCTACATGGAAACCTCCTCGGGAAACATAGCGAGAAACTCCCCCTTCCGACGACCGTGGATCGACGGGGGGATTACCGGCCGGCGTGTACGTCTTCGGTGGCGGGATCAACGAGAGCGTCCATCCCGTGCTGGTCGCGGCGGACGGGACACTGACGCATGACACGTATCCGCAGACGCGGCAGTTCAATGGCGGGTTTTGCGTGCTGGAGATCCCGACGCGCGACGCCGCGGTCGAGTGGGCCGTACGGATCGCGACGGCGTGTCGCTGCGCGCAGGAATTGCGAGAGTTTCAGTACGACGCCGAGAGCTGAGCCGAGCCGAGCAATCGAAGTCGGACACGGAAGGAAAGACGGGCTGGGCCAACCGATCGCCCCCCACGCGACTGTCGCTCCAGCAACACCCCTCGACGCCACTCGAAGAAGCACTTATTCACGGCCGCGCTGATGACACGTCGGTTCAGCCCCGACTCACATCAATCCGTTCGGAGGAAGACATCGAAATGAAGAGTACCGCCGCCCATGACGCACGCTTCGCCAGCATGACCTTCTCCTCCGTGTACCCGCACTACGTGGTGAAGGTCGAGAAGAAGGGTCGGACGAAGGACGAGCTGCATCAGGTCATCACCTGGCTGACCGGCTACGATGTCAAGGCGATCGAGAAGCTTATCGCTGACAAAGCGACCTTCGAGCAGCTCTTCCGCGACGCGACGCTGCACCCGAATGCCCACCTCGTCACCGGCATGATCTGCGGCTACCGCATCGAAGAGATCGAGAATACGCTGACCCGACAGGTCCGCTACCTGGACAAGCTGGTGGACGAGCTGGCCAAGGGACGCGCGATGGAAAAGATCCTGCGCGCCGGTTGAGCTTCGTGCCCTGATGCGCTTCGGGGACGGATGCGCTTCGTGGTCGGATCGATCGGCCTCGCCCGCGCGTTGGTGGGATCATGCGCGACATCCACCTCGTCTGGTACAAGCGCGACCTGCGCATCCGGGACCACGCCGCGCTGACCGAGGCCAGCGCGGCGGGACCGGTGCTCGCCCTCTACATCCACGAACCCGACCTCCTGCGCGCACCAGACCACGATGCGATGCACCTCGGCTTCGTCAATCAAAACCTCGACGACCTGCAGCAGTCCCTTGCAGCGCGCAGTGTGACGCTGCACCGCCGGACCGGCGACGTGATTGCGGTGTTCGAGTCGGTGCAGGCGGAGCTGGCCACGCTCGACGTGCCGTCACGCATCGTCAGCATCTGGGCACACGAGGAAACCACAGGGTGGCTGGCCTACCAGCGTGACAGGGCGGTGCGTCACTGGTGTCGAGCCACGGGCATCGTGCTGCGTGAAGTGCCGCAGACCGGAGTGATCCGACGACTCCCGTCGCGCGACGGCTGGGCGACAGCGTGGGAGACGCGCATGGCGGTCTCACCACTTCCTGCCCCGCGTCGCATCGAGGGCGTCAGACTGCGCGACGCCACCGCCGGACCATCGCCCGAATCCTTCACGCAGTCGAGCGCCATTCGCACCGACGTGCAGCACGGCGGCGAGACGGCGGCGCGCGACACCCTGCGCAGCTTCCTGCGCGAACGCGGCGTCGACTACCGTCGCGCCATGTCCAGTCCGGTCACGGCGCCGAACGCCTGCAGCCGACTGAGCGCGTGGCTGAGCATCGGTGCCATCAGCACCCGCACCTGCGAACACGCCGCCCGTGCGCGACTGCAGCAGCTGGACCAAGCGCGCAGTGAGGGCAACACGCAGGACCCGAGGTGGCGCGCCAGCATCGCCAGCTTCCGCTCACGGTTGCGATGGCACTGTCACTTCATGCAGAAGCTGGAGGACCAGCCGCGCCTCGAGTTCGAGACGATGTGCGATGCCTACGTCGGACTGCGCGACGAGTCACAGGTCGATCAACGCCTGCTGCAGGCCTGGCATGACGGCCAGACCGGCTACCCGCTGATTGATGCCTGCATGCGTTCCGTGCGAGCCACGGGCTGGCTGCCGTTCCGGATGCGGGCGATGGTGATGTCGTTCGCCAGCTACCACCTCTGGCTGCACTGGCGATTCACCGGCGTGCTGCTGGCGCGTCATTTTCTCGACTTCGAACCGGGCATCCACTACAGCCAGTGCCAGATGCAGTCGGGTGTGACTGGCATCAACGCCATTCGTATCTACAACCCGGTGAAGCAGGCGCTCGAACAGGACCCCGACGGCACATTCATCAGGAAGTGGGTGCCGGAACTGGCTGCACTGCCGCTCGAGGCGTTGGCCGAACCACATCGTATGCCGACGATGCTGCAGCAGATGTACGGCGTGTCGATCGGCGTGACGTACCCGCTGCCGATCGTCGACAACGTCGAGGCGATGCGTCGTGCGCGCGATCGGGTCTGGGCGGTGCGTCGCGCGCCTGGCACGCGAGAGGCGGCGCGGCGCGTGTACGACAAGCTGGGGAGCCGCAAGGAGCCGTTCAGTCGTCGGGATGTGCGGTAAGCGCCAGCGCTCGGCGGCATCACCGGTCACGCAGAGCGATATCGCACGTACCGCTGACGTTGGCGTGTGACCACGTTGCTGCTACCGCGGCCCTGATTCGACCCGCGCCCGCACCGCCGACAGTATCGGAAGACTGGTGGCCGAGCTGGGCCAGCGCTCGAGGAAGCGTCCCAATCCGGCGCGCGCCTCGGTGGCGCGCCCGGCATCCGCGTCGAGCCTGATGATCGCGAGTGGCGCAAACCGCACCAGTTGCTGCGCCTCCTTCTGAACGGTTCCATGAATGGATGCGGCGAGGGTCACATACGCCGCCCGCGCCTCGGCGGTGTGGCCGGCGCGTTCGTACACGTGCGCGCGCGTCTCGAGATTGTAGGCGTTGCTGTCCGACGCGATGGCGCGGTCGGCGGCCACATCTGCTGCGCTCATCTCGCCGCGTAGCACAAGCAACTCCGCCTCCAAGGCTGCGGCCGCGGCACCCTGAGGCGGGTCAGTCGGTCGCGCGCGTGCGCGTGCTGAATCGAGCAGCAGACGAACGACCGAGCTATCGCCGAGTCGAGCCAACGGCTTGCCCGTCCAGAGCAGCAGCCGCGGATCGAGAGGATTCCTGATGCAGAGCGACACCGCAGCCGTCAACTGTTCGCGCGCGTCGGCCGCGTTTCCAAGCTCGATGAGCGTTGCGGCCAGCAAGGCCCGGTCGCGCACCTCGCTCTGCGGACCACCGCCGTGCGCCGCGCCCAGCGACACCGCGGCGCGCAGGTGTTGCACGGCGCTCGCATACAGCCCCTCGTACAGGTCGGCATAGGCGAGTGAGCGATGTGCACGTGCCCGATCCACATCGCCGCGATTGATCATCGCCGAAAAGACCGTGCGTGCGGAGTCGATGAACCCGAGTTCGATCAGCGTGGCGCCGATATCCTCGTTCTGGATGCTGCGCACGAGGAGCGCGGTATCCAGATGCACCGCCGCCACCTGCGCCTTGCGCGCGGCGCGGTAGTCGTGAAGTTGACGGTTGATCGAAGCGAGATTCATCCAAGCGCTGGCGCCCAGTGATCGGTGTGCCGCGAGCGTGTCGAAGGCCGCCCGTGCATCGACCGGATTCTTGTCGCGCATCAGGTCATAGCCAAGCATCTGGTACACGTCGTAGTCATCGGGAAAACGCGCCAGGTACGCGCGATGTAGTCCCGCGGCCTTGGTCCAGTCGCCGCGACCACGTTCGGCCGACGCCTGGATCAGCAGCCGTTCGCGCGGCGGAAGCCGATCGGCCAGGGACAGCGCACGCTGCATGCTCGAGTCAGCCTGCTTCGTGTTGTTGGCGACGTAATCGACCGAGGCCATCCCGGCGTACGCCGCCGCGAATCCCGAGTCCAGCGCGACCGCGCTCGCGTACAGCGTTCGGGCATCGCTGTACAGCGCGCGGTTGTAAGCCGCGTTGCCACTGGCGAGCAACCGAAGCGCCTCGAGCGAGGCCGTCGTTGCTCGCGGGAGCGGCAGGGACGACTCGACGTCGGACTGGCTGTCGCCAAGATCTCGGCGCATCTGTGCGGCGACATCGTCGATGGCGGGCAGCAGGTTCTCCGGTGGCGCGACGGCCGTGTAGGTGCGTCGCGCAATGCCGGTCCGCGCGTCCAGCGCCTGCAGCGTCAGCAATCGCGTGGTGCCCGATGGCAGGATCGACAGGCTCACCACGTAGCGTGCCCCTTCACGCTCAGCCAGTTCGACCGCGGTGGAATCGGGCATTGCCGTGCGACCGGCGTCTCGCCCCATTCGGCGCAATGCATCAGCGATCGCGCCCGGGCTGATCAGTCGCACCCGCGACGACTGCAACAGAGCGCTCTGCAATGCGAAGGTGAACGCCAGTGTGTTCGCCGTATCGACGCCTTGCAGCTTCACATCGGCGATCACCAGTCGATCGCCCCGATCGAGCGGCAGTGCGGGTGGCCGAGTCGCCCGCCAGACGAAGAACGCCGCCGCCGCGGCCGCGGCGGCGAACGCGGCCAGCGTCCATCCGCCCCCTCCGCGCCTCGTCACCACTGGCGGCGAGGAGGTGACGACTGTGGCCGAGTGCAACGGCTCGACAATCGGCGCGAGAGACTCCACCGTCGGCACCGGGCCAGAGACGCCTGCTTGGACCGCAGCGCTCGAGACCACGCTCTGTTGCATGACCAGTGCAGGAACCGGCTCGGAGGCGACCGGCGTCGACAGAGGCGTCGTGCGTGCACTTCGCAACCGTTCGACTTCCGCCATCACGTCGGGATCGACGTCGTCTCCATCCGCCCGCGCGAGCGCGTCGTAGCGGCGTCCATAGGCGATGGCGGAGTCACGCTCGTCGTGCCGTACCAGTGCGCGCATGTGCGCCAACGCTCGTCGAGCGCTGAGCGGGTCCAGTTCCACCAGCCGACCGGTCCACTTGACGAGATCGGCCACCGCCGAGGTGGACTCTGCCGTCGCGACCAGCTTGTCGAGCGCACTGATCGCCTGACGAGTCGTGCGCTGTCGCTCGTCCTCCACCCATCGATCGAACTCGGTCGCGCCCGGCACGAAGAATCCGTCCAGAAACGGCCCGGCGAAGAGCGCGATGGCGGCGGCGTGATCGCCCTTGGCGATCGACGCACGGAAATCGGTCACGTCCGCCGTCATGACGTCTGGCAAAAGCGTGAGCTCAGCAGCGCCATCGATCGGCGACGTGCCGAGTTCGCGGCGGAGGTTGTACACGATCTGGTTCAGCGCATGACGTCCGCGCTCCGCTTCAGCGTCTGGCCACAGCAGCAGGAGCAGCCGGTCGCGCGACACACCTGACGGAAACGCCGCCGCGACCGCTGCCAGCACCGCCAACCGACGCCGCTGGTTCGCGAGTTCGGTCACGGTGCCGTCGTCGCGCGACACGCGGAGCCCACCGAAGGTCAGAAGTCGAAGCAATGGAATGACTTGGCGCCGTGTGATCGGCGTGTGACCGGGATGTGAAGCATCGCTCGTTCTCTCGCTCTGTCTGAAACGAGGCGGCGCAGCCATCGCGCGCGCTCACGACAGCGCCCACCCGACAGCATGGAGATGTCGCACATGAATGATCGCCAACGTACCGCCGAGCGGACGGCGCAGCGAGCGCTGCTGTACCACGTGCCCATCTCGAAGCGACGATGCCCACCGATCCCAACCACGCCATCAGAGCCAACCGAACCTGCCGTCGAAGCCCCGGCTGTCCCGTCGAACCCACCGCTCAAGAGGTCTGCCATGCGAACACTTGCCCGTAGTCGAATCGCTATCCGCGTCTTGCTGGCTGGCGCCGCGTTTGGCCTGCTCAGTGCCTGTGGTGGCAGCGACGCTCCGCCGACGCCACCGGCTGCCACCCCGGTCGTGGCGGTGACGGTCGGTCCGGCCGACCTGACGATTCCCGTCGGCGGCAGCGGCAGCTCGACCGCAACCATCGCGCGAAGTGGAGGATTTGCCGGCGCCGTGTCGCTCACCGCGACCGGTGAACCCACCGGAGTGACCGTCACCTTCGGCAGCGCCACGATCGCAGCCGGTGCCACCACCAGCACGATCAGCGTGGCCGTCGCAGCAGGAACAGTCGCTCCCGCATCCATTCCGATCACCATCAACGCCGCCGGCACCGGCGTGACGACGGCGCAGACGACGCTCACGCTCACCGTCACCGCCGCCGCCACACCCGGCGCTACGCTGGCTGTCAGCAGCGCGACGAGCACCCTACAGGCGCGCGACACCACTGCCACAACCGTCGCGACGATTGCTCGTACCGGCGGCTTTGCCGGTGATCTCATACTCAGCCAGACGGGTGCACCAGCCGGTGTGACAGTCACCTACGCACCGAGTCCGATCGCGGTCGGCGCAACCACCAGCACAATCTCGATTCGCTCATCGACCACCGCAGTCCCGGGCACGTATCCAATCGTGATCAGCGCAGCCGGCACCGGCATCACGGCGCCGACGGTCACGTACACACTGATCGTGGTGCCCGTTCCGACGCTCAGCGTCAGCGTTGCGCCGGCGTCGGCATCGATCCTTGCCGGCACCAATGGCAGTGCGACGGCCACGATCGTGCGTGGCGGTGGCTTCGCCGCTGCCGTTGCGATGACATCGACCGGAGCACCGGCCGGAATGACGGTGACATTCACCCCGACATCGATCGTGGCGGCGTCGACCACCAGCGCGCTGGCCATTGCCGTCGGCAGCAGCGTGGCAGCCGGCGTGTATCCGATCGTGATCAGCGCCGCTGGCACTGGAGTCCCGACAGCGACGGACACGCTCACGATCACGGTGACTGCCGTCGCCTCCGGTACCACCGTCACCCTGTCCTACTGCGCCGCTGACGCGCCGATCTGGCTTGCGTATCAGGACGGCACCGGCGCCTGGATACGCGCCACGCCGAACTCCGGCACCAACACCTATGCATTCCCGATTGCGTCGGGCAAGCTCGGCGTGGCGACCGTCGATACGGTCGGCACCGGGTTCGATCTCAACGTGACCTATGCCACCACCGCCGAGGCGAACGGCTTCGGGTCGGCAGTCGGCGTCGGTGTCTGCGGTGGCAAGACGATCAATGGCAGTGTCGCGAACGTGTCGAACGCACAAATTGCGTATGTCACGCTTGGCTACAGCACAGCGTTCGTGATTCCGATCACCAGCAGTGTCTTCGCGCTCACGAAGGTCGCTGCCGGTGCGCAGGACCTGTTTGCCTCACGGCTCGATGCCACGACCCAGCGGGCTGACAAGCTGATCCTCCGTCGCGGACTGAACATCGCCGATGGCGGGTCACTGGCGGTGCTCGACTTCAACGCGGCCGAAGCGTTTGTACCGACGAGCGCCAACGTCACGGTCACCGGTCTCGGCGCCGATACCGCGAGCATCGGGTCGCTCTTCAACGGTACGCGCGGTTCAACCTTCGGGTTCATCGGAACCATCTCCGATTACCTCGCAGCGACCGGTGCGGCAGCCTATGACGCCGTTCCGCTCGCGCAGCTTGCCGCAGGCGAACTGCAGCAGCTCTTCGCGTCGGCCAGCACCGCCAACAACGACCAGAACTCGCGATTCAGCGCGGTGTACTTCCGTGGACCGACTGATCGCTCACTGGCGCTTGGACCGGTACTCAGCACACCGACACTGACTCGCCTGACCGGCGGCGCCTACTCGCGCGTGCGAGCCCAGCTCGCGGTTCAGTCGGAGTACAGCCGATTCTTCAACGCCGAATTCAGTCAGTCCGCTCTTTTCCGGAATACGTCGATCGGTGCGACGACCAGCTATGTCGGCGGTGGCGCATGGGATCTCTCGATTCCCGACCTGAGTGGCGCGACGGGGTGGAATCCGACGTGGGGCCTCCAGAACGGTACGGGCATCGACTGGTTCGTCACTGCACAGGGTGGTTCGATCTACTTCCTCGATGTGAGTGTGACTGATGGCAGCACGATGAAGAGCGCTCAGCGGTCGAGTGCATCGCCGCTGCCGTAACGACGGCGAAGGCAGTGGCATGCAACGCAGGCCGGCTCCACGATGGAGTCGGCCTGTGTTGCGTGCGCCGCATCAGTGCGGTCACGTCTGGTGCCTTCGTGGTAGTCCGTGACGTCGACGTCGTCGACATAGCCATCCTCCCAGCGGAAACAGATTCGGTACTGCTCGTGCATGCGGATACTGTGCTGCCCGCGCCGCGTCCCCTTCCACGCTTTCAACCGGTTGCCCGGTGGAATGGCCAGCTCACGGAGCTCTCGCACACGATGCAGCTGTGTCGGCGCGCGTGCGTGCGACGACGGCCCCTCACCTTTCAGTGCGCGAGCGCACGAACCCCTCGATGCACGCTCGCTCACGCCGGCTTCAGCTACAAGCGGACCGCGTGATGCCGAGCGTCACACTGGTGGTGGATCCGCTCGGTGGCAGCGAGCATCGTCAGGAGTATCGAACAACACGTGCCTTCATACATGTATGCCGCGATGGCGTCTGACGATGTTCCGTGCGCCGCCCCGGCGTCGGGAGCAGTGCACACCGCAGCAGCCACCAAAGTCACAGTTTGCACCAGAGCAGCCACGACGGTTGCCGGCGCACACCGGTTACTCGTGGACGATGCGAGCGGCATGCGGTAGCTGATTTCAGCGGTACGGTCGCGTTAGCACTGCAGGGGCAGTAGTCTGCGGAAGCACCTCGAACACCGAGTGTTCAGGACGCGCACGTGGGTATCCCGTCTTTCCCGAGAGAAGAATGAGCAGTGGCCTCCTCAGCGACTCCCTCACTGGAATCGTCGCGCACCTCGTCCACTTCGGCATCGCTGCCGCGGCAGTTCTCGTCTTCGTGGCGATCTACGTGACGATGACGCCGCACCGCGAGTTCCGGCTCATCCGTCTGGGCAACTCTGCCGCGGCCATCTCGCTCGGTGGTGCGATCCTCGGCTATACCATTCCGCTGGCGAAGGCAGTGGCACAAAGCGAGAGCATCCTCGACATGCTGATCTGGAGCGGTGTGGCGCTGGTGGCACAGCTGATGGCCTACGGCATCTCGCGCCTCATCCTCCCCCAACTCTCCGCGCATGTGGATGAGGGGAAGACGGCATCGTCGATTCTGATGGCCGCCATTGCCGTCGCGGTCGGGCTGCTCAACTCAGCGGCGATGACGGCGTAACCTGTGTATCGCGCCGGGGTGCCGGGTCCCTCACCGGCGCACCGGAGACGATGGCGCACGCTGCGCACTGCAGCTAGACTCGCTCGCCTGTACCTCATCGCCGCCGCCGCCGAGTACGGCGTGATCGATACCAAGGGGCTGCTGACGATCGAAGGCGGCGCTGGCCTCGACATTGCGCTCGGGTAGAATCAGCTCTGGTTCCTGAGGCCCATCGCGCGCTACCGTCGCTTTTCGTTCGCGGTCGAGGCGCCCAATGCCACAGCCACGAGCCGGATCTCGTAACTCACGTTCGGTGTCGGTCTGGTGATGGCGCTGGGCACCGGCAACGCCACGCGCTAACTGATGCGGGCGACTCGCTCAGGATTGTCGCGCCGTGTCCGCCGGACGGACGACACCGCTGCGAGCAGCCCGAGGCCCGACGCCAGCGGGCACCGACACCATCTGCACCGGTGACGCACGTAGCGCCGCGGACCGAACCGTGGTACCGAGTGGCAGGGTGTTTCGCGCTGATGCCGAATCGGGGAGTTGCAGCGGCTCCATGACCGGACGCAGGGGATAGCGGTCGGAGACACTGCTGGCACACGCGGCAGTGTC
>JBBQRH010000123.1:0-10017 GCA_038215035.1 Gemmatimonadales bacterium
CCGCTCACGCCGACTTCGCACGTCGACGACAATCAGCCCTTCGCGGCCAAGCGCGCCAGACAGCGCAATCGCGGATCGCTGCGTCACGGTATCGGCATCCACACCAACCAGCGCGTCCGACGCCACACTGACGCCGACGATCCGGTCAAATCCAATGCCCATCAATTCACGCACCAGTCGCTCGGCATGCGCCTCGTCGACGGCGACCAGCCAGACATCCATCCGGTAGTCGATCAGCGATCCGAACCAGCTGGCGAAACTGGCATTCCCCGGGATGTTGAGTGACCCGCGAATGTGCGCCGCCGCAAAATCCTCGGCCGGACGTGCATCCACCAGCAAGCCGAGCTTCTCCACCCACTGCTGCGCCTCGAACCCGCTCCGATGCGGCACTTCGGGCAATCCACCCAGCAGCGTCGGGCCGTCGCGGTTGATGCGTTTCATGACGGCGAAGTAGGCCGGTGCGTCAGGCTGGTCGCGAAGCACCTCGGCCACGAACGCGTCCTCCGTTTGTGGTGTGAGCGCCCAGTTGACCAGTCGTTCGTAGCCGAGTGTGGTCTGCGGCACGGCACCGAGGGCCCGACCGCAGGCACTGCCGGCGCCGTGACCGGGCCAGATCTGCAGGTGATCGGGCAGCTTCTTCAGTCCCTGCAATGAGCGATACAGTTGCCGGGCGCTGGCGTCCATCGTGCCGGTCTGACCCGCCACGGTCTCCAGCAGATCGGGACGGCCGACATCACCGACGAAGAGGAAGTCGCCGCTGAGCATGCCCATTGGATGCGCCGTGACTGCGCCATCCGTGACGAGGAAGCAGAGGTGCTCCGGCGTGTGGCCAGGGGTGTGCAGGGCCGTCAGCCGGATGTTGCCGATCGGGATCACATCGCCGTCGACCAGTTCGACCGCGTGATCGGTCGCGGCGTAGGTGTAGCGCCAGTCCGGCCCCCCGCAGCCACTGAGGTACAGCTGCGCGCTGGTGCGGAATGCCAACTCGCGCGCGCCGCTGCAGTAGTCGGCGTGAATGTGGGTCTCTGCCACGGCCGTGAGACGAAGACCCTCCCGTTCGGCAAGCGCGATGTACGGATCCACATCACGTACCGGATCCACTACGACCGCTTCGCCCGTGGCCTGACAGCCGATCAGATAACTCGACTGCGAGAGCGATGTGTCGTAGAGGTGTTTGAAAATCATCGGGTCATTCGGTGAGTCTCGCCTTCGCGCGAGAAACGATAGGTGCCAGCAGGGGGTCCGCATCCTTCCATTCGGCGACCAGCACCCCACACCACCGTTGCTTCTGGTCCGGAGTGTCGGCCAGCTCGCAGAGGAGTAGGAGCGCGCGCGAACGGAATGACGCCTCCGTCCACGCGCGACGAGGGTCGGGCGAATCGGTCACACGCGACAGCCAGACTCGTGCGGAGTCCCGCTGGCCAAGATCGAGGTAGGCCTTGCCGATGTGGAACGTCTCCGGCTGCGGAAAACGCAGGGCTTCCGGGGCCAGCGGGATGAGGAGCCGCAAGGCGTCACGGGGCTTCCCTTCGGCGAGGAGCACCTGCGCCTCGAGACTGGCCATGATTGGCGATTCCACCGGCGGCAGCGCGCCAACGCCCCTTTCACGTAGCGATGCAGAGCGAAGGGCCACGAAGCGACCTCGAGCGTTACGCGAGTCTCCGGCCAGAATGTAGTCGAAGATCAAGTTGAACATGGGACGGTCTCCCATCCGCCAGCGATCGACGCCGGAGACCTCTCTGTAGGTCTGGATAGCCCGACCGATGCCGGTCGTATCGCGGCCGTACCAGGCGCGATCGAAGTAGCGTTGCCGGGCCGCGTCCCCACGCCACTTCCGTCGCTCGGCCGAATCCGTACTGAGCAGCCGCCGCGCCCCGAGCGAATCGTTGACGCCCCACGCCGCGTTCAGCATGCCGCGCATGGCGAGTGCGACCACGAGATGGTATGTCAGGCGATCGACGCTCCGCGTGTCCTGTTCGACCGAGAGCAGGCGCCGCGCCAGACGATCCACAGCGGGCCAGTCACGCTCCACACTCAGCCATTGCAGCTCGAGTTCATCGATGCGACGCAGGTCGTCTGGGCTCGTGAACCTTCGGCGCATGGCGGAACGCGCGGCGCGCGCCTCACCGGTACGCCCAGTGCCATAGGCGCCCCAGATGGTCCACGGCCACGCCTCCATGTTGCTCGAATCGACGGCAACGTACCGAGCAGCATACTCTCGAAGGCGCTCGAACATTCCGTTGGTCAGCGCGCTATTGGCCAGATTGTTCAGCGCGATCCGATTGGCCGGCTGTTCATTCAGTATGGCGAGATACGCGGTGGTAGCGCGCTCGGGATTGCTCTCGACTTCGGTGAAGTACGCCGCTTCTGCCAGCCCGCGCTCCACCGGAGCCAGCCGTTCGCGCAACCGATAGGCGCGCGCGACGGCCGCCTTGCCACGCACCACCCGCTCGTTGGAGTACTGACCATCGCCGCGCATCAGTCGAACGCCGAGTCGACGCCACGCCATCGCAAAATTCGAATCGAGCGCGACCGCCTCTTCCAGCAGCTGAATCTCGCGACGAGAATCATCTTCCCGTCCGGTGCCGTCACCCAGCCGAAGCGCTTCGGTGTATTTCCGCAGCGCGTCGAGCGATGTGGTGGTGACCCTTTCCATCGGCGGCAGAGCCGTGAGGGTGGTCCCCGACTCGCCAAGCTTTTCACGCGTGTGACGCGCCATTCGACCGATGGCCGCGATCAGACCGTCCTCGTTTGCCGCCGTCTCCTGCACTGCACTCTGTTCAGCGCCATCGGAAGGAGAGACGAGCGCCGCGCGCACCAGATAGGTGTTGCCGACCTTCTGGATCCGTCCTTCGACGACCACCGGCACACCTTCCCGAACGGCGATTTCACGCGCCAGTGAAGCTGGGACTCGCGCCGCCGCCGGTCGCTGCATTCGCTGAAGCGCCTGCGCAGTAGCTGCCGGCGTCATCACGGTGACCATCTTCGACTGTTGGAGCTCGGTCCGGAGTGCTTCCGACAACAGATCACCGAGCGTGGAGTCGGCGGTCCGATTCTCCACGTCGGCAACGATCACCAGCTGCGGCGCGGCAAAGGCCACTGCCGCCGTCGGCCCGTTGTTCCCTGACGACAGCGACACACCGATGGCTATCGCAATCGCCAGCGCGCCTCCGCCAACCAGCGCGCGTCGCCACGGCTTGCGAGGAACGGGCGCGGCGATGGTCGCGACCGGTCCGGTCGGCGTGCGCGCACGGACGCCAGCGTCCGGCAGCGTAAGTGCGGGTACTGGCATCTCCGCCGTATAGCGCTGCTCTTCCAGCGAGTCCGCCAAGGCGTCGGCGGTTGGCCAGCGCATTTCGGGGTCCTTTTCGAGGCAGCGCATGATGGCGTGCGACAGGCTCGCCTTCAACGGTGCGACCTGATGCAGCGGCACCGGCATCTGCGACACCTGCGCCACCAGCATTCGCGCCGCGCTCGGATCGGTGAATGGCGGCTTGCCGCTCAACAGTTCGTACGCCACGCAGCCCAGCGCGTAGATGTCAGCGCGGCCATCCACGGTTGCGTCCCCGGCCGCCTGTTCCGGCGACATGTACGCTGGCGTACCAACGGCAAGCCCAGAGGTGGTCAGGCCCGTCGAATCAGACGTGGCTGCCGTGAGTGCCTTCGCCACGCCGAAATCGGCCACCACGGCATGCTGCTCGTGCAGCAGGATGTTGCCGGGTTTGATGTCACGATGGACGATGCCCTTGCGATGCGCCGCGCCGAGTGCGCGTGCGACATCGATCAGGATCGGCAGCACATCGCGCGACGACATCACACCGCGCTGAATGCGTTCGCGCAGTGACTCCCCTTCCACGAAGGGCATCGTGTACCAGAGCAGCCCTTCCGCCTCGCCCGCGCTGAGCAGCGGGACGATCATCGGGTGCTGCAGTCCAGCGGCGAGCTGCACCTCGCGGCGGAACCGTTCCCGGTTCACGCCCGCGGCAAGTTCCGGGGTGAGCACCTTGATCACGACCTGGCGCCCGAGCGCAATCTCCGTCGCGAGAAAGACACGGCTCATCCCGCCGCCGCCGAGTTCGCGCACGACGCGATACTCGTCGCCAAGGGCGAGTTCGAGGTGTTCCTGAAAGGATGCGGACACGGATTGGATTGGAGTGCTCCGAAGGAATCTATTCGTCGGACACTCGGCAGACCACGGCGGTTGTCGACGGCAGGTTCCGGATGTGCCAGGGCGATGGCAGCGGCGGCGCCTTCCCCTGCTGCGCGACGACCGACGCCTTCCCGGCACCTGCTTGCCGCAGGCAGGCAGCCTGAGCACGTCCCGTCATTTGGTGCCACCAGGATCCCATGTGACCGCGGTGCTGCTGTTGGAGAGGACCGACTATTCGCCCACCACCCAGTCAGCGCGCGCGGTCAGAAGTTGAACGTCGCGACAACGCCACGCCGGCGGTATGCTTCAGTTCTCTCTGTGTTCCGATCGTTTGAGCCCGCTGCTTGAGGTTCCCTGCATGCCGCGTCCGACCAGTGTCGCCGCCCTTCTCCTGCTTGCCCCGTTCACCGCTGGCGCTCAGTCCACAGCCCAGCCCGCTACCGCAGCCGCTGCGCCGGCCATTGCGTCGCTCCAGATTCTGCCCCGCGACCGGAGCATGACCGCGCGCGACACGATGCGGCTGCGCGCTCGCGCCTTGGACGCCCAGGGCAATGAGGTGCCTGGTGCGTTGATCAAGTTCAGTCGTGCCGGCGGGTTCTTCGAAGGCACGGTCGAGACTGACGGGCTGGTACGCTCTGGCTCGACCGGAACGCTGCCGATCGTCGTCTCGGCGACGATGCTCGGGCGCCAGCCGGTCATCGAACGCCTCGAGGTGAAGATGCTGCCCGGGCCGGCGCACCACATCGCCGTCACGACAACCGTGTCGACACTCGCCATCGGCCAGCGAATGCGCTACCTGGCGACCGCCTACGACAGTGGAAACGACCGGCGCGACGACCGCGTGTTGTGGACCAGCTCCAACCCTCGCGTGCTGACGGTATCGCGAGACGGGCTGGCGGTGGCGGTGGCACCAGGTGCGGCCAAGCTGATTGCGACCGCCGGCGCCGTCACGAAAGAGGTGCCCGTGACGGTCGCCTCGCGGCGGATCGTCTCGCTCGATGTGGCACCGGCATCAGCGGACGCGCGCACCGGCGACGTGATTCACTTCACGGCCAAGCCGATGGACGCCACGGGCAAGGCAATCGATGGCCTGACACCCATCTGGAGCTTCAGCCCCGGCCAGGGCATGATCGGCCCGGATGGCGGATTCGTGGGTTACGAGCAGGGGACCTACACGATTACCGCCAGCTTCGGCGCACAGTCGGCCGAAGCGACCGTGACGCTCACCGCGCGCGACGTGCGCCGGCCGCTGGAAGTGGTGGGTCGCTCACCGAAGAAGCGCTTCACCACCGAAGAAGTCTGGCTCCATCCGAACGGCAAGGTGGCCTACCTCGGTTCGGGCAGTGGCGGTGATCTGTTCTACACGCTCGACATCTCGAACCCCGCCAATCCGATCGTCAGCGACAGCATGGTGCTCAACACCCGTCGCGTGAACGATCTGATGACGAACGCCGAAGGGACGATTCTGGTGAACACGCGCGAAGGCGCCAGTGATCGCAAGAACGGCATCGTGATCAGCAGCCTGGCCGATCCGCTGCACCCGGTGAAGATCGCCGAGTTCACCGAAGGCATGACCGCCGGCGTGCACTCGGCGTTCGTGTACACGCAGCCGAAGTTCGGCACGCATGTCTACGCGACGAATGACGGCACCGGCGCCTTCCACATCATCGACATCACCGACCCCTACAAGCCGAAGCAGGTAGCCGAGTGGCGCACGCCGCGCCCGGATGCTGGTCGGTCGCTGCACGACGTCGATGTGCAGGATGGGCTTGCCTATCTGAGCTACTGGAATGATGGGCTGATCATTCTCGACGTCGGCAATGGCATCAAGGGCGGCTCGCCGTCGAACCCAGTGATCGTCAGCCAGTACAAGTACGACCTGAACGATCTGTATCGTCAGGTGGAACTCGCCGGCGGCTCCGGCTTCATCCGCGGCACACACACCGCCTGGCGCCACAAGAACTATGTGTTCATCGCCGACGAAGTCTTCCCGTCGAGCGGCGTGCAGGGCGCGAAGGACGCGTCGGCCGGCCGCGCGTACGGGCGACTGCAGGTGATCGACGTCTCGGACTATGCGAATCCGAAGTCGGTGGCCTTTTACGAACCGGAGTTCGGCGGTGTCCACAACATCTGGATCGCCGGTGACACGCTGTACATGGGCGCGTACAATGCCGGCTTCCGCACCTTCGACATCAGTGGCGAACTGCGAGGCGACTTGCGCGCACAGCAGCGCGAGATGGCCCATCTGAATACGGCCGACATGGATGGCTTCGTGAAGAATGCGGCCATGACGTGGGGTGTGGTCGTGCGAGACGGGCTGGCCTACGTGAACGACATGTACAACGGGCTCTGGATCGTGCGCATGAAGCCGAAGCGCGGCATCACACCATGATGGTGCGTGGCGCGCTGCTTATGCGCACGTTGTTTGGGGGGCCGCGGTTGGGGGCGCTGGGGTGGGCCCCTAACCGGGTCCCAAGGCCGCCCGAGCGCACCTATACGATCGCCGTCGCCTCCGAAGGCACCGACGAGATTTCGATCATCTCGTTTGGGCCGTCGGGGGCTGCCATCCAGACCAAGGTCCCGATCGGGCTGAGTGTGACCGATCCCGACGGGCCGCATGGTCTGGCGGCGTCGCCGGACAAGCAGTTCTACTACGTCTCCACGGCGCACGGTACACCGTACGGCAGTTTCTGGAAGCTGCGCACCAGCGACAACACCGTCGTTGGCCGGGTCATGCTCGGCAACTTTCCCGCCACCGCGCAAATCACACCGGAAGGGCATCTCGCATTCGTCGTGAATTTCAACCTCCATGGCGACATGGTGGCGAGTGATGTCAGCGTCGTGGGCGTGGATGACATGGTCGAGCTGACGCGCATCAAAACCTGCACGATGCCGCATGGCAGTCGACTGAATGCGCAGGGCACGAAACACTACTCGGCCTGCATGATGGACGACCTGCTGGTGGAGATCGACGTCGCGACCATGGAAGTGAGCCGGCACTTTCAGCTCACGAAGGGCAAAGAGATGGGGATGGCAGGCCCGCCGATGATCATGGCGAGCGCCGGAACACACGACATGTCCGGGCATGGCATGACGGCGCCCGCGGCAGGTGATCCGTCCTGCTCACCGACCTGGGCACAACCGTCCGCCGACGGCAGCAAGGTGTACGTGGCGTGCAACAAGACGAGCGACATCGTCGAGATCGACGTGGCGACATGGACGATGGTGCGTCGCATACCGGCGGGTGCCGGTGTCTACAATCTTGCCGCCACGCGCGACGGCACGAAGCTGATCGCGACCAACAAGCGCGGGCAGTCGGTGAGCATCATCGAGCTGCCGTCCGGGCGCGAACTTGCCCGCATCCCGACCACACGACGCGTGGTGCACGGTGCCGCCGTCTCCGGCGACGACCGATACGTCTTCGTCACGGTCGAGGGCATCGGCTCGGAGCCGGGGACGCTCGAGATCATCGACCTGCGCACGCTCAAGACCGTCGCGACGGTGGATGTCGGGCAGATGGCGGGGGGCGTGGACGTCATTCGGTAACGGGCGCAGCCCAAGCGCCGGCAACGCGCGCTCCGGAATCACCTGCCTCCGCGGAGCCACGCGACGCGTCCGGACAATTACTCTCGCTTGTAACGGCACCCGCTGATACGTTTCTCTGCATGACTCCTGCGGAGCTCGCTAAGTGTTCCGCGCGACGTACGTCCTCCCCGACGAGATTCTCCGATGAGTGCCCCGGTTCTGCCGACCGCCCGGCTTCTTGGCGCGGTCGCGGTGTGCCTCGTCTCCGCGGTGCTGTGCACGTGGCTGGTTCGAACGCCCCCCTGGTTGGGCCTGGCCTTTGAACAGACCTCAGCCGGCGCCACCCTTCGTGTGGCCAGCGTCGACGCGGGCGATCCGGCCAAAGGACCCCAGTCGGGTGATTCGCTGATCGCTATCGCCGCGCCGGGCGGTGCCGCGTTGCACATCGAGCCCCGTGACCTGCTCGAGGAGCCCGACTTCCTCGATACGTGGGCACAGGAAGACGCCTTCTATGCGCGGCAGTCCGCGATTCACACCATCCTCACGTCACCATCGGTAAGCCTCACCCTGCTCGACAAGAGCAACACCGTTCGAACCGTGTCGGTGGTACCACGACACCGGCCACTCGGCAGCCTGCCGCTGGTCTTCTGGTTGCAACTCCTGTTCGGCGCGGCCGGGCTGATCATCGGGGCCTGGGTGTGGGCACTTCGACCGGCCGACTGGGCGCCCAGGGCGTACGCAATCACCGGGATGTGTTTTCTCATCTTCGCACACGCCGCTGCCGTTTACAGCGCACGCGAGCTCGCCCTGCCGGCGACGCTGTTCCGGACGTTGAGCGGCATCAATCACTTCGGTGCGATCCACTTCGGGGCCGCTCTCTGCGCGCTCTTTCTGGTGTACCCGCTCCGACTTGGCAATTCCCCTGCGCTCATCGCTCTCGGCGTGATCGCGTTCACGTGGTGGCTGGCCTGCGTCACGCGACTGGCACCAGATCAGGATTGGGGATCCCGATTTCCTGTGATGACGGCGATGCTGGGCGCGATCATCATCTCGCTGGTGCAGTGGCGCCGAACGAGGGGTGATCCGGCCGCACGCGCGGTGCTGCGCTGGTTTGCCGTCAGCGTCCTCACCGGGTGCGGAGCGTTCATCGGTCTGACGGCCATGGTCAGCGCGATCGGTGGACTGCCCCCGATTCCACAGGGCTACGCCTTCGGTTTCTTCGTCATGATGTACGCCGGCCTCGCCGTGGGACTGAGGCAGTATCGGCTCTTCGATCTCGATCAATGGGCGTATCGCATCCTGTTCTGGGGGCTGCTGATTGCGGTCTTCGTCGCCATCGATCTGGCGTTGATCGGCACAGCCAGTTCCGGTGCCGCGCGAACGCTGACGATTGCCTCGTTTCTTGCGCTCGGCACCTTTCCGGTGCGGCGCTGGGCCTGGTCGCGGCTCTTTGATCGCAAGGCGTTGCCACCGGAACAGTTGTTCGCAAAGGCGCTGCACGTGACGTACGCAGTATCGGATGCACAGCGGGATGCGCGCTGGCGTGCCTTGCTGGTCGAGCTGTTCGACCCGCTTCATGCTGCCGCCGACGGCACGCGCACCAGCCATGCCGACGAGCAGGATGTCGAGCTAAAAGCGCAAGGGCAGGAATTGGCGGTGCCCGCGATCGTCTCGTCCCCTGCCCTGCGTCTCACCTACGCCGGCGGTGGCAAGCGCCTCTTCACGCCAGGCGATGCGCAACTCGTCCGGACGCTGATCTCCCTGATGCAGTCTGCCAACGAGAGCCGCAAGGCGTACGACATCGGCGTCAGCAGCGAACGGTCGCGGATCGCGCGCGACCTGCACGACACGGTCAGTTCGCCGTTGCTGGCAGGGTTGTCACCGCTGACCACCGGCGCCGAGGGCGGCGAGCAGATGGCGGCGGTGCAAAGTGAGATACGGCGCGCGGTTCGTGGCATGCGCAGTGTCGTCAGCGGCGACATGGTGACCGCGGCACCACTGGCGGAAGTTGTGGCCGACTCCCGTTTTGCATCGGTCGAGCGACTCACCGCGGCGGGTATCGCGGTCGACTGGCCGATCGCGGCGCTCGGCGACCTGATGCTCGCCGCGGACGAACGGCATGCATTGACGGCGTTTCTGCAGGAGTCGGTCACGAATGTGATTCGTCATGCGGCGGCGAAGCAGGTGCAGGTCCGGATCACAGTCCGTGACGGCGAGCTCCGATGCCGAGTGGCTGACGATGGACGTGGGTTCGCACCAGATGCGATGCGAAGTGGTGATGGGCTGCCCAACCTGCAGGCGCGGGCGGCGGCGCTGGCGGGCACCACAACGGTCGGTCCACG
>JBBQRH010000124.1:0-9562 GCA_038215035.1 Gemmatimonadales bacterium
CGGGATACGCGGTCACGTCGTGACAGTTGCGTGGGCCGGCCGAACGCATCTCGGCCATCATCGCACTGTCGGCACCGGCAATGGCCCGCGCTGCCACCGCACGTCCGCCACGCGCTGGCGCCGCCGAGAGACCGGTGAAGATGCGAGCACCGCTGATCACCTCCGCATCCTGCGGACGATTCAGCGGCACCTTGATGATGTCGAGACGGAAGAGCGAATTCGCCTCGTCGGCCGGGCTCGAGCCGTTGCGGCACCCGGCCAGCTCCGTCGCAGGCCGAGCACCCTGCTGCCCCGAGACGTAGAGGTAGATGATGTTCTTGTCGGTCGGCGACGGCACGACGGTGTGCGTATGCGAACCCTTGCAGGTCTCGACGTTTTTCACCAGCCTCGGCGCACGCGGATTGGCGATGTCGTAGATGCGCACCCCGGTCATGTGATCCGCCCCGTCCTTCACGCCTCCCTTCGCGCAGTCCTTGCGATTGCCGCCACCCTCGGCCGACACGAACAGCAGATTCCCGACGATCGACGGATCACCCTGCGACGTGATGCACTCCACGGCCGAGAGCATCACGGGCTTCGCCGGGTTGCTCACGTCATAGATCGAGAAGCCGGCGAAGTTGCCGATGTAGAGATTGTTGCCCCGGAACGCGAGATCGCTGTTGACGAAGGTCAGGCCGCGTGCGGAATCGAACACCCCGGGCTTGCCCGTCGTCGAGAGCAGCGTCATCCCGGAAATCGCTTCACCGGCATCATGCAGACCGGGCTTGAGCCCATTCCGTGGATCAGTCGCGGCGGGATAGGTCTGCGCTGCAAGCGATGACGTCGCGGCGGCGAGGGCGAACAGGAAGGCTGGCGCGGTGGTGCGCACGCCATGAGACACGGCCATGAGATCGAACTCCAGGGAGAAGGTCAACGGTCCAGCAGCATCTGGCGCATCAGGCCGATTTCGGCCGTCTGCGTGGTTTCCACATCGTTCGCAAACACGTTGATGTCCACTTCCTGCGCGGCGCGTGGCGTCTTCAGCAGGTCGGCCACCATGCTCAGCGCGCCCTGATGGTGCCGGATCATCAGCTGCAGGAACAGGCGGTCGAAGTCGCTGCCGCGCGACGCCTCCATCTGCGCCAGCTCGGCACTGGTCAGCATGCCCGCCATGGTCATCGTGCGCCACGACGACGTGTCGGGCGCGAACTGGGCGTATGCCCGCAGCCAGTCCTGCATCAGCGCGATCTCGCCCGCCTGCGCGAGGTCGATCTTCTGCGCCAGCTTGAGTACCCGTGCGCTCGCACCGCGCGAGCCTGCCATTCGCGACATCACCACCGCCTGCGCATGGTGGGCGATCATGCCCTGCATGAAGCGCACGTCGGCTTCGGTCACCAGCGAACCGGCCGGGAGCGTCACCGGCGGCATGCCGCCGGTATGGTCGTGCGTCTGACCCGCAGCGTTGACTACGGGTAGGACGGAGGCAGCAACGATGAGGACGAGTCGGCGAATCAGCACAGGGCCGGGGCGAGGGACGACGGGTGTCTGCCAGTGATACGCCGATTGGCTGCGTATCGCTGCACCCTCGTGTCGCCTCGCCGAAGTGCCATCAGACCTCGGCGACGCGACGCAAGAGTCGCCTGAGTGAGCCCGTGGCGTTCGCGCATGGCATCGACCCCATCAGCGATTTCGAAGGCATCGAACGGTCGCGCCGCACCTGTCCGACCGTCTCTCGAGAGCGCGGAACAGCGCAGGGTGGCGGAGCCGTCTCCCCGCGAAAGTATCACGATCCTGAGATATTGCAGTGCGAGTGTCTTCTGGTGATCCCCTCATCGAACTGAACGCCTACTCACGCGCTGACTGGGCTCGGTCGGCTGTTGATGGGAGTGCGGCGCAGCAGGGCACGATGACGCCGCCGCCGCAGGCGAGGAATCACTCATGGCCTCCGTTGCGTCGGGTTCCGAGGCGACTGGCTCGATACCGCGGCGCCCTGACTCCGGGGTCAGGGGGAGCGGGAAACCGCGTCGGCTCGGTACTCCGGGCGTGTGTGCCAGGTCGTAAACTGAGCAGATGATCAGACACCAGCGTGTCTCATCGGTCCATCGCAACTCGACCCCGGAGTACGACGATGCAGGTCCAGATCAACACCGACAATCAACTCAGCGCTGACGAAGCGTTGCGCGCGCAAGCGGAAGCAATCCTCGCGACTGAGCTCGGACGCTTCAGCAATCGCATCACGCGTGTCGAAGTCCATCTGTCGGACGAGAGCAGTGCCGCGAAGTCCAACGGCATGGACAAGCGCTGTGTCATCGAGGCCCGTGTCACGGGCCGGCAGCCTGTGGCCGTCACGAATGACGGTGAAACGGTCGCAAAGGCGATGACGGGTGCCGCACGCAAGCTCCATACATTGCTCGCCAGCACGTTCGACAAATTGGATCACAAGAAAGGGCTGACGCCCCTTGCCGACATCATGCCAGCGTGACTTGATGCGGGTGAGTGCCCACGTCGGAATTCAGTTGTTCTTCCCGTGTGCATGCACCCAATTCAATCGGCGGCTATCGTGGCGCCATGAGCGCGTCGGTACCGGAGAGAATCGCGAATTCCGCACGTCGGTTCCGTGCGACAGCGCCGTCGTCGCTGCCGGCGTCGGCCGGTTGCTATTCTCCGACGGATACAATCTCGATCCGGCCGCCCGCGATTCCACCGTCAGTCAGGTGTTTCCTCGCCGAGGCCGCACTCCGCAGCCGATGCAGTCGCGGCGCGCGCCATCGAGTGCCGAACGAACGCGGGCCTCATAATCGTGGTCAAACGACGGCAGCGCGCGATGAGCGCCGCACGGGCCTGCTTGCATTCAAGTACGGTCTGTGCCTTGATGCAGATATCCTCAACCAACGACATCCAATGACCATGAAGAAGATCGGCGCAGCGAAGCAGACCGAGCTTCGCGCGCGACGTACTGCTCCGCTCGCAACGCCAACCGACCTGTCCGCCAAGGCAACCCGCGATATCGCTGGTGGTCTGAACCTCATCCTGGCTGACGTCTTCGCGATCTACATGAAGACGAAGAATTTCCACTGGCACCTGAGCGGACCGCATTTCCGCGACTATCACCTGCTGCTGGATGAGCAGGCGGATCAGCTATTCGCCATGTCCGATCCGCTGGCCGAACGTGTGCGCAAAGTCGGTGGCTCGACGCTCAGGTCAACCGGACACATCGGCCGGTTGCAGCGAGTGAAAGACAATGACGCTGAGTACGTCGAGCCGTCCGACATGCTGGCCGAGCTGTGTGAGGATAACAAGACGCTGGCGGCCAGCCTGCGCGAGGTGCATGGGGTGTGTGATGAGCACAAGGATATCGCGAGCGCCAGCCTGATCGAAGTATGGATCGACGAAACGGAACGTCGTACCTGGTTCCTGTTCGAGGCCGGCCGAGCAGGGGATTCATCCGGGCACTGAGCAACGGCGAGCGGGTCTGATTCGTGGCATCAGGTCGTTGCACCGATCGCGTCACATCGGTGCAACGAGTCACCGCTTCTTCGCCAGCATCGTGCCCCGGCAGCTGGTCGCACCACAATGACATGGGTATCGGCGTTTGGCCGCCGGCGTGTGACGCTCCGGGAGCGTGAACGCGTAGTCGTACGCCAGTTCTTCACCGGGCTCGATGTCGCGAATGGATTCGATCCAGATCCGCGCATCCTCGATCACCGCGTCGCAGTTCGGCGCACAGGAGTGGTTGATCCAGCGGGCATCGTTGCCATCCACTGCGGCGTCGATCACCACCGCATCGTCGATGGCGAACAGAAACGTGTGGTGCCGCTCGCCGAGCAGATCGGGATACCGCGCTTCGGCGGCGGTCGGCGTGAGCCGCTGGCCGGCGTACTCCACCAGCCGCGTTCCGGCGGGGATATGGTGGGTGGCGAAGGCCCCCATCCCCTGCATCGGCGAGGGGCGAATGGCGAAGGGCGGCGAATCCGTGGCGTCGTACAGCGGCATCGGTCAAATCTGGCGAACGAATGAAATCCGCGCGCTGCGGAGGACACACCCATGGCGCAGCAGGGTATCGTTCTCGAAAGCCAGCGCACCAGACCGTTTCCCGCCAATGACCGCACCCGCCAAACCATCCGTCGTCGATCGCACCGCGTTTCTGCGCATCGTGGCGATCTACAAGTTCGCGCAGACGGCAATTCTGGTGGCCCTGGGGCTGGCAACGATGCGGCTGGTCCGGCCCGACGTCGCGGCCTCGTTCGAACAGTGGGTGCAGGACCTGCCGGTTGGCTACGTCCAGCACATCTCCGAAACCTTCCTCGAGTGGATCTCAGGCCCGCAGACGCACCGGGTCGTTCTGCTCGGCGCGGCGCTCTTTGCGTATGCGGGCCTGTTCCTGGTTGAAGCCGTGGGGCTCTGGCTCCAGCGACGCTGGGCCGAATGGCTGACCGTGGTCGCGACCGGGACGCTGATCCCGCCCGAGATCTACGAGTGCTTCAAGCACCCGTCGGCGACGCTCTTCGTCCTGCTGGCGGTGAATTGCTGCGTGGTGTGGCTGCTGGCCAAACGGTTGCGGCACGAGCTGTCAATGGACGCCAGACACCGCGAAACGGCCCTCGGCTCACCGGCCCCCAAGCCCCCGGGGGCGGCCTAGCGCGAGGCATCCGGGCCAGTGACGCCCTCCAAACCCGCGTTTCGTCGTAAGATGCGTTAGCTTCATAACTTATGACACCACGTCCCACAAGTTCAGAACTACCTGCCGACACCGGATTTTCCGGCCTCGGCCTCGATCCACGATTGGTCGGAGCACTGGCCGGACTCGGCTATGAAGAGCCGACCCCGATTCAGCGCGAAGCGATTCCGCCGCTGCTGGAAGGTCGTGACATTCTCGCGCAGGCCGCAACCGGCACCGGCAAGACCGCCGCGTTCGCGTTGCCCCTCCTGCACCTCGTCGATACCACGGCTCCGGCGCGCTCACGCACCAAGGCGCTGATTCTCACGCCGACCCGCGAACTCGCGATGCAGGTGGCGGAGGCGGTGCACAAGTACGGCAAGGCAATGGGCATCATCGCGCTGCCGATCTATGGCGGCTCGGCCATGGACACACAGATCCGCGCATTGCGCCGCGGCGTGGACGTGGTGGTGGCAACACCCGGTCGTGCCCTCGATCACATCCGTCGTGGCACCCTGCTGCTCGACAGCGTCCGAATCGTCGTGCTCGACGAAGCTGACGAGATGCTCGACATGGGTTTTGCCGAAGACCTCGAGGCGATTCTCGCCGCAACGCCGAAGGAACGCCAGACGGCACTCTTTTCGGCCACGGTCGCGCCGCGCATTGCGCAGATCGCACGCAAGCATCTGCGGGATCCGCTCACGGTCAAGATCGACAAGGCAAAGGTGGAGCCGGGCCAGACGGCGAAGGTGCGCCAGGTGGCCTACATCGTGCCGCGCGCCCACAAGATGGCAGCCCTCGGTCGTGTGCTCGACATCGAGCAGCCGCAATCGGCCATCATCTTCTGCCGTACCCGTACGGAAGTCGACGAGCTCACCGAAACGATGAACGCCCGTGGCTATCGCTGCGAAGCGTTGCACGGTGGCCTGAGTCAGGATCAGCGTGACCGTGTGATGAAGAAGTTCCGTGCCGAAAAGACAGATCTGCTGGTGGCGACGGACGTCGCGGCTCGCGGTCTGGATATCCAGCATGTGTCGCATGTCGTGAACTACGATGTGCCGACGTCCACCGAAGCCTACGTACATCGCATCGGCCGGACGGGTCGTGCTGGACGTGAGGGGGTCGCGATTTCGCTGGCTGAGCCGCGCGAACATCGCATGCTGCGCAACATTGAGCTGGCGACCAAGTCGAAGATCGAGATCGCGACGGTGCCGACGGTGGCCGACCTGCGTACGCGTCGTCTGGAACTGACGAAGGCATCGCTGCGTGAAGGAATTCTGGCGGGCGACCTGGATGCGTTCCGCAGCATCGTGGAAGCGCTGGCCGAGGAATTCGATGTGATGGACGTGGCCGCGGCCGCGGTGAAGGCGCTCGAACTCTCGAGTGGCGGCAGTGCCGACGAGAAGGAAATCCCAGCTGTCGAACCGCGTCGTGAGCGTCCGGTGGATCGCGAACGCAGTGGTCCGCCAAGCCGCAGTGATCGTCCAGAGCGCACCGCGACGCGCTTCGAGCGCGCCGATCGTCCGCGTCCGGAGCGAACGGAACGCGCGGCGGAACGCCCCGACCGTCCGGCGCGTCCGGCGGCCGAGGGCGAGCGTCCGGCGGCTCGCCCGGCACGCAAGCCGCAGTGGGATGTGGCGCGACTCTATGTCGGCGCAGGTCGTCTGGCGCGCGTTCGTCCCGGCGATCTGGTGGGTGCCATCGCCAACGAACTGCAGCTCGATGCCAGCGTGGTCGGTGCCATCCAGATTCAGGACAAGTTCTCGATCGTCGAAGTGCCGGACGAGATCGCGGATGACATCATCGACGCGCTGCGCAACACCACGATCAAAGGCAAGCGAGTGATCGTGCGTCGCGACCGGGACTGATGGCGGTCGAGGCGGTGTAACGGCAACCGCCTGACGCAAAGGCGCAAGGACGCCAAGGCGCAAAGAGATCTACCGCAAAGGGTCAGCTCACGCGCTGAGAGAACAGAAATGCTTTGGGAGCAGCATTTGCAAGACGCTGTTCCCAAAGCATTTTTATTTCTCTCGGCGTCTTTGCGTCCTTTGCGCCTTTGCGTCCAGCAGTTGCCGTTGAGCAGTTGCCGTTGAGCAGTTGCCGTCACGCAGCTGAAGTCAGGCGGTGGCCAGTTCTCGAACCGGCTTCGGCGTCTGCGGCGGCTGCCGATACACCCAGCTCGCAACCGCGATGCCGCCGATGATCATGAGGCTCGACAGCAGTTGCCCCATGGTGATGCCGCCGGCAAGGAAACCGAGTTGCGCATCAGGTTGCCGCGTCAGCTCCACCAACGAACGAATGATGCCGTAGCCGATGAGGAACGCGGTGCCACCAACACCTGGGCGCCACCATCCTTCTCGTCGCGCCTTGGCCTCCAGCCACCAGAGGAAGGTGCCGAGGATGACGCCTTCACCGAGGCACTCGTAGAGCTGTGACGGATGTCGCGGGATCTGCTGCGGATCGGTCGGGAACACCATCGCCCACGGTACATCGGAGGCGCGACCATACAACTCGGCATTGATGAAATTGCCGATGCGGCCGAACGCGAGCCCGGGCGTCGCGCAGAGCGCCAGCGTATCGGTGAGTGTCATGATCGGCACCTTGTAGTGCCGCGCCGTCCAGATGCAGGCCAGGATCATTCCGACCGCGGCACCATGGAACGAGAGTCCACCATTCCAGACCTTGAGCCAGTCGAGTCCGGTCAGCAGGCTGCGATCGTACACCAGCACATACATCGCGCGGGCGCCGAGCAGCATGCCGACGAAGAGCGCGGTGAGGAAGGTGTCGAGCCCTTCCTGAGTCAGCGGCAGCGTGCCGTGCTTCATGCGCAGCTTGCAGAGCCGGCCGGCAACGATGTAGCCGAGCACGTACATCATGCCGTACCACCGGACACGGAGCGGTCCGATGTGGATGATGTCGGGGGAGATGGTCGGGTAGGGCCAGGTCATGGTCAAAAGCTAAGCGAGGAGGCTACCGCCAGATATGGAGAAGATCCGGTCAGAACCGAAACACCTGATCCGCCCTCGACCCGCCCGAGTAGAACAGCGTCGCTTCCTTGCCACTCGCGATGTGCTTGATCTTCACGATGTTCTGCTGATCGTCGAAGAACTCGAACAGCGCGGCGTTGTGCATCGAAACGGACGTGATCGGTGCTGATGATGTCCAGGTCAGCACATACGACCACATGTCCTTGTCCTGCGCACTACTCACCACCACCGGTGTCAGCCGCTTGCCGTTCACGCTGACGGGAAACTGCTCCGCCAGATAGGCCTGAAACGCAGCCTCACCCTGTGGCGAATTGAGCGCCAGTGATGGAGTCTTGGAGCGCTCGACGAGGGCACGATTCACATCGTCGCTGAACAGACGAATCTGCGCCGAGATCACCGTCGGCTCGACGGCCATGCGCGTGTATGACACGTGAAAGTCGTGGCGAACCCGCTTTAGCGGTGCGACCGACGAACTGACGGGAGCGGCCGTGATGGCCACCCCCGCCAGCAGCACTGCCGACAGCCAGCCCGTCATCACGGAATCGCTGCCGCCGGTCGCGACCACTTGTTGTTGTCGCGATTGATGTCAGCCAACACGTTGTCCGGATCGAGCTCCACCGCCTGGAGCTCCTTCTGCGAGAAGCGGCCGTACTCGAACTTCTTTTCGTTGGTGCGCCAGATCGAGACGGGCAGCTTGACCCGCTCCTTGCTGCCGTCGGTGAACGTGAGTTCCATGATCACCGGCATCACCAACCCACCCTTGTTCTCGAGTGTCACGCGATTGTAGAATCGGCCTCGCGCGCTCATGCCCATCGAGTCGGCAGACTGCGTTTCTACCGGGCCGAGCCCCTGATCGTTGGCGTGCGTGCTGTAGAACCAGCCGCGCCAGAACCAGTTCAGGTTGTCGCCGCTGGCTTGCATCATGCTGCGGAAGAAGTCGGCCGGCTGCGGATGCTTGAACATCCACGCTGCCGAGTACTCGCGGAACGCCGCGTCGAAGTTGGCCGGACCAAGCACCTGCTCGCGCAGGATGAAGAGCCCGGACGCCGGCTTGGTGTAGCCGTTCGGGCCGAAGCCACGATGGATCAGGTCCGACTCGGTCATCAACGGCACCTGATCGGTGTTCTTCATGTAGCCAACGATGTTCGCCGCCACCATCGGCAGCCGCGCCTTCGGCCAGGTCTGGTCGAACTCCACTGACGCCATCCCTTCGAGATAGCTGTTCAGCCCCTCGTCCATCCAGGTCCACTTCCGCTCGTCGCTGGCGACGATCATTGGAAACCAGTTGTGACCGACCTCGTGAATCGTGACGGCCACCAGGCCATAGCCGACGTTCTTCAGCACCGTCGCGTTCGCGTTCGCCGGCGGACGTGCGCCGCAGAACGCGATCATCGGATACTCCATGCCACCGACAATGCCATGGATGTTGCTGGCCTTCGGGTATGGGTACTCGAACGCCAGCTTGCCGTACGAACGCATTGTCTGCGCAATGGCCTTGGTGCTCAGTGAGTCCCAGACGCCGAGTGCTTCGCGCGGGTACAGCGAATGCATTTCGATCGGCTTGGCGGTCGGGGAATAGCGATATCCCGCTGCATCCCAGATGAAACCGGCCGACGAGGCCCAGGCAAAGTCACGGACGTTTTCCGCCTTGAAGCGCCAAGTGAACGGCTGCGTCCCCGCCGGGCGTGTGGCTGGGGTGTTGGCCTCTTCCTTGGTGATGATGTAGACCTGATTCTCCGACGTCATCGCGCGCGTCAGGCGCTCGCGCTGGGTGGCGGTCAACACCTCGGTCGGATTCATCAGGACCCCGGTGCTCTGCACGATGTGGTTGTGCGGCACCGTGATGCTGACATCGTAGTTGCCGAAGTTCAGGTAGAACTCACCCTGACCATAGAACTGATCGTTCTGCCAGCCGACCACGTCGTCATACACGGCGGCG
>JBBQRH010000125.1:0-9534 GCA_038215035.1 Gemmatimonadales bacterium
AGCTGGGCGTCGAAGTGCGCCGTGATGAAGTGCGCCAAAATATTGTTCATGCGACGCGTATCCCACATCGGGTCGGCGTAGTGCGTGAACGGGAATGACTTGAGCGTGGCGGAGTAGGCGTAGCTTTCAGCGGGCGCCGGAATCGGTGCACCAGCGTTGTGGCCCGCACCAAGAAAGGTGAGCAGATATCGATCGGCGTTCACGGCGCCACGAAACAGCGCACGGGTTCCGTTCTCATAGCCCGACACGTCATCGGCGCTGCCGGCCACAAAGAGCGTGGGGGTGCGAATACCCGCCAGGCCCGCCGCGTCCCACAGCCCGACGTGCATGCCCCACGGACCAATCGCGACCGCCGCCTTGATGCGCGCGTCACCCCCTCCACGCTGATACGCCGGATTGTCGGCGCTTCGCTCGAGGAGCAGACGGTTGGGGGGTGCACCGGGCAGTGTGGCCGCCGCCGTGCGGAAGCCACCACCGATGACATTGACCACACCGTAGCCGCCCATGGAATAGCCGATGATGCCGGTGCGGTTGGCATCGACCCGACCCGCCAGAAAGCTACGCGACCCAGGCACTGCAAAGCCTGCGATCGATTGCAACACGAACAGTTGATCGAGCGGGCGATTGTACAGCGTGCTGCCAAACGCCTGGGCATCGCCGTAGGTGCTCTCGGTGTGATCGATGGAGACGACGACGTACCCCTTGCTGGCCAGATTCTCACCGAGATGGCTGAGCAGGTAGCGATTACCCGGGTATCCGTGCGAGATGATGACCAGCGGAAACGGCGCCTCGCCGTCGCGCGGTGCGGCATCGCGCTGGGCCTGCCCGTAGAGCGACACGGTGATCGAGGGATCACGCATCATCACGCGATACTCTCCACTGCGCACCGGGCTCCCCGCGGCCGCCGGGTACCACACCTCGAGGGTCAGTGATCGATCGTATCGTGCCGCGCTGTCGACCGCGGTGGTGCGGAGAATGTCCCGTCGGTTGCGATCGGTGACGGTGATCGTGCGCACGCCGATCGGGTACGCCCCGAAGGTGGCCAACTCGGGGGCCAGCGGTGTCACGACATCAATCCGCTGGTCGAGCGCGCCAACGTGAACCGTGTCAGGGCCCCGAGCGGCGGTGACGGGCGCACGTGTGCCTTGCGCGATGGACCCGTTGGCCAGGCCGATGATCAGCGCGGCTGCGACCAGCGCATGGATTCGGAACTGTGACCGATCACGTCTCATCGTGGCTCGCTCCTGCTGTGCGTCTGGTGCGGAGTGACGGGTACCACGACAGCCAGAGCTCGACCACGAGGAGCGGGACCACCCACGAGGCCCATTCCCGGGTCGCGTCGCGCAAGTCCGGATTCGTGACGTAGAAGAAGAGCACGTCCTGGAAATCGTCCATGAGCCGTAGCCAGACGAGCACCAGCGCCATGCTATAGCTGCGAATCATGAAGGCTCGATGAGCGACAAAGCGCTTCGCCACCGCGCATCGCCACGCGGCCAGGGTGAAGAACAACCAGAGGAGGCCCGTCAACGCGATCGAGAGGCGCGAGCCTTCGTACACGCCGACGATCGCCCCGAGATAAATCGCCAGGATGGCCGCGCCGGACGCGCCGACCACGTAGGCCTTGCCGATCACGCGATGCAGTCGCGGCGATCGTCGTCGCAAGGGTGCAACGAACTGCAACGGCGCGCCGAGAACGACCGGCAGGGCGAAGAGAAGATGCGAGACGTACCACAGCTGCTTGTCGAACAGCCCGGGTCCCAGGCGATCCGGCACCACAAACCGGTAGTGGATCGCGCGGTAGAGGTAGTACAGACTCAGCGCGGTGACCACCGCCAAGACCCCGTACTGCTGGACCGGTCGAAGCCTGCGGCTGATCATGCGGGTCGGGTGCGAGGTAGTTCGGAGGTGCGGGAGGTCGAACGCTCAAGTTCACCTGCAAGCGAATCAATAGAAGCGAGCGAAGCGAGCCATCCGTAGATCGCTTGACTGGTGCAACGAATGTTATGCGGTGCCCCCGACGACACATCGCTGCCGCTGGCAGCGATCGGAGCCGCTCGGCAGCCGGCGCACCACCTTAGCGGGAACGGAACACCGCGCCAAGTAGGTCAATGATCAATCGTACAGCCGTCTGTGCCGTTACTCCCGTTGCGTCATAAAACGGACTGACCTCAACGACATCGAGGCCGATGACTCTTCCCTGGCGCGGACGCCCGACAAGCAGCTCATGAATCTGCTGAAAGGTCAGTCCGCCCGACTCGAGTGTCCCGGTTCCCGGCGCAAGGCTCGGGTCCAGCACGTCGATGTCGAGCGATACGTCCCCCACGAGCCAAGACGCGTTTCGCGTACCGCCGCCGCGACCGCCCCCTGAGCCCGGCCCGACGCCCCCACCACGACGCGGGACCGGCCCGTCCCACCGCCGCCTCAGCACGCTCCCGGCCGGCGAACACCGCCGTGTTCACGGCCGCACGAGGCGCGCCAGCGCGGCGCGGCGCGGTCGGCGCCGCCGGTCGGTGCTCGCGCGGTCGGCGATCGCGTCGTGTACTCGAGGGAGAGTCGACCTTCCCCGATTGAAATTCCTATCCTGAAATTCCTATCCTGAAATTCCTATCCTGTGTGGGGCGGCTGACTCCACCGTGACGTCTACGACGTCGGTGACTGCGGCAACGTGCGACCGCTCAGGCGTTTCGTCGCAGGGCATGGGTCGGGAGCTGAGCGTCGACTGAGCATGGACCCTGCCGGTCGTAACGGACGCCCAGGGTGCAATTTCAATCGGCGCTGTCATGCGTCTCAGTTCGGCACTGACACTGACTATTCCCCGCGTCAGGCTGCGAGGAGGTGCTCTCGCCAGCGTCGCGTGTCCGCCCGATCTACTTCATTCAGGGAACACGAACCGCGCACTTTCATCGCCTTTGTCGGGAACGTGGCTCACGCAACGAACCGACTCGACCAGGTCACAGCGGATTGAACGAGGTCGGGACCGTCGTCATGCGTTCCCGCGTGCTACCAGCCACCACACGCTTCATGAACTCATTCGCCTGCGCCGGCGTCGGGTGGGAGCGGCAGTCCACGGTCAGGGCAGGCGGCGATGACCCGGCGGGCGCATACGGGCTGGCGGCTGCGTATCCCTTCTCTCGCAGCATACTGGCGTACGCCAGCGCAAACTCGTTCGAGCGGCTGGAGGCGGCCGCAAAAGGGACGCTGTAGAAGAACTTGCGCCCTTCAGCCATGTACGCGGTGCAGACGGTGAAGCCATCGGTTGCCAGGGTTGGCTGCGGAACCGCGCCCTGCCCGGCGCCGGCAGCACTGGCCAAATTCCGCCCGTTCGTGCAGGCCAACTGGTACCCGCCATCGCAGGCCTTCGCGTACAGGCGTCGCGCCTTCTCGACGTTGCGCTGGGTACCGAGGCCCTGCTCGACATGCCACGCCTGCTTGTTGCAGCTGTCCAGATCGCCGAGCTCACACCCCTTGTCGAATTCGGTCACGGCGAGCGAACGGTCATGTGGGAGTGTGACGGCATCTGCGTGCAGGATACCAGCGTTCCGACAGCCAATCCCGGTCCGCAGCGTGCACGCCTTGGAATACAACTCGAATGCGCGCCTTTCGTCACGCGTAACGCCGCTGCCGGATTGGTACATCAATCCGAGATTGTTGCACCCAAAGCCATCGGCACCCGTGCATGCCCGCTCATTTGCGCTCAGAGCCTGCGACACGTTGACCGCGACGCCACGACCGCTGTTGAGCGCATAGCCCCAGAGCATGCAGCCGCGCGGATCGTTCAGGGAACAGGCTTTCTGGAAGAGGGTCGCGCCCCGTGGCAGATCGATCGTGACGCCAACACCGTCGGTATAGTTGATACCAAGGGTCACGCAGGCGTTGGCAACGCCACGATTGCACGCGATTTCGTTCGAGTCAGCTGGCGCAGCAGGCTTGGCCCCCCGCACTGTTGGCGCAGCGGCCGCAGGTCCGGCAGTCGCCGCAGGTCTGGCAGTCGCCGCAGGCGCAGGGAGCGTTCGCAGAATGGCCTGAACATCCGGATCACGCAGTTCCGTCATTGCGTCCTGATCGCCTTGCGCGGCGGCCTTCTGAATCAGTCGGGCGGCAGCGATCCGGTCCTGCGGGACACCGTCGGCCGTCCAGAGCAACCTCGCGTAGAACATCTGTCCGCCAGGGGATCCACTTTCCGATGAGAGCCGGCTCCAGCGCACGGCCTCCGCACGATTCTTCGCCAGACCGACATCGCCGAAGTAGCTCATCTTCGCCATCATGAGTTGCGCATCGCCGAGATCCGCCTCGGCGGCGAGTCGCGCATACCGGATCGCCTCCGGCTTGTTCTCGGGGACTTCATTCCCGAGATAGAGCATGTTGGCAAACACGAACATGCCGTCCCGATCGCCCGACTCGGCCGATTGACGAATCAGACGGACACCACCCTGCACATCCTTCTGCTGGCCCAGATCACCATTGAATCTGGCCGTGCCAAGCTTCGCCATCGCGTGGCCATTCCCAGCCTGCGCTGCACGGCTCACCAACGACCAGCCCTCGGTCCGATTCAGGCCGGTCCATGGATGACCGCCGACCATCAGCTCCCCAAGCAGCGACATGCACATCGGGTCACCCTGTGCGGCACCCATCCGGAGAAACTTCACCGCCTTGACGCTGTCCTGGGCCGCGCCACTGACTCCATAGAAGTACACATGCGTACCCAGGACGGCTTGGGCTAGGGCCTTCCCCGCATCTGCCGCGCGCTCCAGCATCGACAGCGCGCGATCGACTTGCGCTCTGTCACTCGTCGCGTCCGTCGCAAGGATGGTTTTCGTACCCCACAGGGCCAGTCCGTCGACATTCCCCGCGTTGGCCGCGGCGAGCAGATACGCCATGCCACGCGTGCGATCGACGGGGCCGCCAACGCCGTTGACAAGCATCGTGCCGGCGAAAGCACTCGCCTCGACATGCTGCTGGACGGCGGCCGCCATGAAGAGTCGGCGCGCCTCCACCTCGTTCGTCGGCACGCCATAGCCCGCGTAATTCATGCGCCCCAGCAGGTACTGCGACTCGGCACTCCCGGCAGCGGCTTCTCGCCCCAGCCGGGCCGCCGCCTGCGGCATCGTTTCGCCAACGAAGATCCGGTACGTGCGCGTCGCCACCACACTTTGCGGACCGGTGGAGCCATTGCCCCCAGAACCGCTGCCGCTGCTCGGACTTCCGCTCCCGGCCCTGCTCCCGGAGGATGACGAACGCGAACCGGCATTGCTCGCTGCCCTGGCGTCTGCGGCGCGCGCCAACCCAGCCTGAAACGCTTGATCGGAATTGCGGCGGTCGATGTCGGCCGCGCTCTGCCGTGAACGTTCCATCTGCGCCTGGCGCCGGGCTTCGTCGGGCTGGAATGCGGACGCCACTCGGGGGAGGCCGAGGGAAAGCACGACCAGCCAGGCAGCGAGCATCCGACCGTTCCTCGTCACCCGAAGGCGCGACTCCAGAAGAGCAACAAGCGAATTGAGCATTTGTATCATGAAGGGTTGAATGATGTGACCACGATGCTGATGCCCTGCTGTGCCCCCCACCCGATCCGGCTGTTCCTGAATTCGGCCGCGGCGTTCAGCGTCGGGAAGCATTGTCGGAACCCTCTCAGGGGCGATGCTCCCCGACGCCGTTTTCGAGCAGGTACGCCCGATTGTTGCAGCGTTCGGGATTGCCGATCTGCCGGCCATCGAAGAAGGCGGCGACGGCGTGCGGCTGGTCATTTGGGAGTGTGATGCCTTCGAGGTAGATGAAACCGAGCTTCCGACAGCCAGCACACACTCGCATCATACATGCTTTCGTATGCAGCCCTGATGGCCCGGCCTCATCACGCCAACGAGCACAGGGCCAAAGACAGAACCGCCTCCCAGACGTCGTGCGGCAATCGTGAACAAAGTCTTTCCTCAGCAGCATACACCGTGTCAGGCTGGAGAACTCGTGTCGCGCGCGGCGGCGCGACGGTCATCATGAACCTATCGGTGACGATCGCGAGCGCGATTCTGCAGCGGCGGCAGACGTATGACTCGCGAAAGCCCGCCTCGTTACACCAAAACTGCGTGAGCGCATGTCGCACGGTCATCACCCGAGCGGGTGAGCGCGCTATCGGCTCGGGGCCGAGTAACACCTGAGACGCTTCTCGGAGAGGCAGCGGCGCGTCCATTTGCGAGCTGCACGACGTCATCGTCAACGCCGGCGGAGTGTCACGTCACCGTGTGCAGCGAGACTTTACCGCGCGACGCTATCCACCACGCTCGTCGAAATCAGAATGCGGTTCGGCGCCGATGGCATCGTCAACAACACCATCCGCTTGCCATCCACCGACACATCGTACTGCGCGTGCTCACTGAATTCAGGGAACGTGATCGGCAGCGACTGCCGTCGCGCCGTCACGGTGAACTCGGCGCCGGCCGACACAGTGGCGATCTGGATGGCGGTCGCGGTCGCGTAGGACAGCTCCGATCCACCACGTGACCAGACGGGCATGCGACCACCGGCGGTCGAGATACGCACGCGCGCGCCCGGACCCGGAAACGGCTGCACGTAGACTTCATTCTGGCCGGTGTCATCGGCGTGAAACGCGAGCCACTTGCCATCGGGCGAGATGCGACCCGCTGCCGCACTGTATGGCGTCTTCACGAGTACACGAGGCGCCGACGATCCATCGACGGGCGCCACCCAGATCGATCGCAACTTCTCATCAGGGCGGTCCGTGAACACCAGCCACTTGCCGTCGGGTGAAAAATCAGACGGCCACTGTGTGCCCACGCGCTCCAGCAGTTTGCGCGGCGGAGCGCTACCGTCGGCGGGCATGAGATACAGATGTTGGACCGCCGGCCCCGTCGAGTCGTTCGCCGACATCGCGAGCCATCGTCCGTCGGGACTCCATGTGGCATCGTTAAAGTCTCGGTGCTCGACACCACCCGATGTCAGTCGTTGATCGGTGCCACTTGCCACGTCGAAAATCCACAGATCCGCGAACAACGGCTCCGTCGCGTCATACTTCGCGAACGCGATTTGCCTGGCCGACGGCGACAACCGAGGACTCCACATGCGCACGTGTTGCAGCAGCGTCCGTGGAGAGACGCCGTTGTCGGATAATTGCAGCAGCGCTTCCGTCGCCTGCGACGAGACCCAGCATACCGCACCCGTTCGCGACGCGGCCATACGCGTCACGGACTCAAAGCGCACGATGGCCCCTTGGGCGATACGGGACGCGGATCCCGTGGTATCACCGGATCGCACATTGAACGGTTGCGACCAGATCGACCCATCCGGTCGCCCGAACACGAGGTGACCGGACGCGAGATATAGCGGTGTGATGGCGCGCGTCGTCGCGCGAAACTCACCGGTCGCCAGCGTCAGCACGCCCAACTCGGCCTTCACGCCAAACCCGCGGACGCTGAGCACGCGGCCGCCGCCGGGGAGTGCCGCGAACGAGTGAATGGTCGCGGCACTGTCAGCGCCACGTCGTGGCACACGTGTCACCGTGCCGCCCAACGCCGGCACACGACTCACCGCGTCGGGCGTACTAAAGACGATCTCGCCGTCGTCCGTCCATGTCGCACCGACCAGGTCGGCGGCGTTCTTCACCGCCGTCACCGTGACCGGCTCGCCACCCTCCAGCGACACGTGACGCAGCGCGTTGCCACTGGCGAAGGCAACGAATTTGCCGTCAGGCGAAAAGAACAGCAGAGCGCCGAACGTTTCGTTCGCAGCGAACGTCACAAGTGCGCGCGATTGCAGATTGTCCAGTGCGCGCGCGTACAGCGTCCGCCGACCGTCAGTCGCTGCCCAGTACGCCAGCGTGCGCCCATCTGGTGAAAGCGCGACAATTTCGTTGAGCACATGCGTTCGATCGCCTTCGATCGCAAACTGATATCGCGGCGGCGGCGCTGACGGCTGTGACGCACGAGCCATCCACCCACCGATGCTGCCCAGCGTCAAGCCCGCCACCGCGAGTGCCGCGACGACTGCTGCACGCATCGACGTCGCACCGCGCGACGCCGTCGTGCGACGGCTTGTCGCACCAGTGCTCTGTCCCGGCTGCTCGAGCGCCGTCAGAAATTTCGCGGTCGTTTTAAAACGGTCCGCCGACAATTTTGCGAGCGCGATGTGCACGGCCTCTGACACGTGCGCGGGCACGGTCGTGCGTAACACATCGAGCGATTCAGGTTCGCGCGTGAGGACCGCGGCAAGCACCGCCTGCACCGTCGGGCCAGTGTGTGGCAGCCGCCCCGCCAGCATCTCGTACAACATGCACGCCAGCGAGTACTGATCGCTGCGTGCATCGAGGTCGCGTTCGCCGCCGGCCTGCTCAGGACTCATGTACGAGGGGGTGCCGAGCGACAAGCCAGTTTCTGTCAGACGCGCGCCGCCGGCGCGACTGGCGGCGAGCGCGATACCGAAATCGGCGACCATGGCCTGCCCGTCGAGCAACAGGACGTTCTCGGGCTTGATGTCGCGATGAATGACGCCGCGACGGTGCGCGTAATCGAGTGCGCTGCCGACTTCACGCGTGATGCGTAACGCTTCACTCACCGACAGTTGGCGCTCGCGATCAAGTCGCGCGCGCAACGACTCGCCTTCGACATACGGCATCACGTAGTACAGCAGACCGTCGGTCTCGCCGGAGTCGATCAGGCCGAGGATATGCGGATGCTGCAAGTTCGCGGTGACGCGAATCTCGGTGAGGAACCGCTTGCCGCCGATGATCGCGCCAAGTTCTGGTGTCAGCAGTTTGATCGCGACCTGACGCCCATGGCGGAGGTCGTCGGCCAGATACACCGTGGCCATTCCGCCCTGACCGATCTCTCGATCGACGCGGTAGCGGTCAGCGACACCAGCTTTCAGACGGGAGAGCAGGTCGGCCATGGTTCGGCACTCAGGGGGGCGATTCGATGGCGTGCTGTGAAACTCGGGACGCGACACCGCACTGCGAATTTAGCGGCCGGCGGTCCCGTCGCGCGCACGATTCTTCGCAACGCCCTCCTTGCATCCCGCGATGTCGGGAAAGGAATTTCAATCGGGGTGGGTCGACTATCCGTCGAGCATACGGCGCGATTGCCGACCGCACCATCGCCGTGAGACGGGTGCCGGGGTACCCTCCAGCTCGCTCGTGCGCCGTGAGCGCCGTGTGCTCGGCGGTCCCAGTGGGGGGGCAATGTCGGCGCGGACCGATCAGCTGCTCCGGTGGGACTGCCGAGCACGCCAAAGGTCCCCGCGTGGTGGCCGGGGCCGTGCTCAGGGGGTGGTCGGGGCGGCGGCGCGCGCAACGCGTGACGCGTCTCGGCTCGTGGGGGCACGGGTCGATGGCGGGCTCCTCGGCCCGGCGTGCGCCTCGCGGGTGGCGCGGTGGCGCAGGCGGGCTCGGCCGGCCGTCGCATGCCGCGCGGTCGGTTGGCATACCAGCCGTCGTAGCGCGTGGTGACGTGGCCCTCGTCGGGGATGTGTGTGAGCACCCGGGCCAGGAACGCGAGCGGGTCCACGGTCTCGGTGCCCGCCGTTGGGCCCTGCGAC
>JBBQRH010000126.1:0-9357 GCA_038215035.1 Gemmatimonadales bacterium
CTGATTCCGGCGCCCCCGGCGCCGACAAGGCGCGAGCACTCGATGCGCCGGAGTGCGTCCGGACACTGATCGCCGCGCGCTCCAACGCGCCCGTCTTTCGCTACGTCAGTGCGCTGCCTGCTGGCGTAGTGCGTCGCTATGTGTCAGACGGCTCGTTCACCGATCCCGGCGTCGCAGGGTTGCGCGGCATGGATGCCAACGCGATTCCGAAGTTTCTGCTGATCATTGGATCGCCAGCGGAAATTCCCTGGTCGTTTCAGTATCGCCTGCAACTGGATGCCGCCGTCGGTCGGCTCGACTTGGACACGGCAGGCCTCGAGCACTACATCGACGCGCTGCTCAGCGAGTGGAATGGTGCCAGGGTGACGCGGGCCACGCCGGTTGTCTGGGCGGTGGATCATGGCCCGCAGGATATCACACGCCTGATGCGGCGGACGATTGCTGATCGATTGACGAAAGCATTCACCACCGACGTGGGGCAGGAGTTCACGATGCCGGGCGGTGCATTGTCAGACGACACCTCCACCGGTACGGCACTCATCGACGCGCTGGCGCAGCGCACTCCCGCCTTCGTCGCGACCTCGAGCCACGGTGCAACGGGTCCACTCGATGATGCAGTGAGCATGGCCGCGCAGCTCGGTGTGCCCGTTGATCGTGACCACACCACGCTGCCCCTCGCGACGCTGACAAACAACTGGTCGCCGCACGGAACCATCTGGTATGCGCACGCCTGCTGCTCGGCTGGGTGTGATGCGACGTCGAGCTTTGCGGGTGTTGCCGCGCCAACTTCCACACTCGCACGAACGCTCACCGCGCTCGGCACACTGGGGGCGCGGTCCGCACCGCTGCCAAAGCTGCTGCTCGGCAGGCCGTCGCCGGCGCGCGCGTTCATTGGACATGTGGAGCCGACCTTCGACTGGACGCTGCGCGACACCCGAAATGGTCAGACCACCACTGCCCACATCATCGACGCCTTCTATGGCCAGCTGCACCGGGCCAGCCGACCGCCGCTTGGTCTCGCGATGCAGGCCTACTATCGCGGTGTGGGCGGACTATGGCGCGACGTTGCGAATGCACGTGATGACATGAACACGTTCAAGGCCGGCTCGGCAGACGAAGTGCGTCGACTGCGCCTGATTGCCTCGGACCTGGAATCGATGGTACTGCTCGGCGACCCGACGGTAACGATCGGGTGATTGGCAGGATGGTGCGGCAATTCAGAAGACGAAGGGAATCGCCTGAAACTGTTTCGTGACCAGCAGGGCGCCCGTGCGATCCGGAATGTAGGCGACTTTGAGCGACCCCCAGCTCACGAATCCACCAACGCGATTGCGCCCGTCCCACGGCCACACCAGCGCGCCGTTACGATCGCTGGCGGTGAGAACGCCGGCTGCCCAGTAGCTGGGATAGAGCAGCCCGCGAGCGCCGGACTGTCCGAAGCGATCGCCGAACAGATAGCGACGCAGTCCGAACTCCGAGGCCGACACGGCCTGCAGGCGATTCGCGCTGCGGGTGACGTATCCCGGAGTGTAGGCAGCGATGATCTCCAATGGGCTGGGCCCCTTGAGTGGGTCGGCGCGGAACTTCGGAATCCAGCGTTGCGCGGCGTAGTTCAATAGCACCTCGGGGCCATTCAGTCGCGCTGATGTCGGGCCGAGCTTCCGTTCATATCGCGCAAGGCGGTCGAGCGCGCGATCTCGGGCCGCGGAGGTGAGCAGACTCTGCACCGTACTCGTGACGCGCACCAGCAATCGATTCGATACTGAATCGAGCCCACGCTCGACGGTCTCGATCATCTCCTGGCTCTGAACCGTCGCGCGGAACTCCGACATGGCGTCGAAAATGCGGGTGCGTGATTCGGCGGTGCCCTGTGTGTGCAGCCGGGCAACGGCGGCAAGCGGCGCATGTGTGCCGCCGAAGAGGGCTCGCAGCGAGAAGCTCGACAAGAGTGGATCGCAGATCGTGGTACCGCTCACCCGGACGATCACGCTGTCGGACGCAAGTGCCGTCATGATCACTGGTGACGCGATCACGGAACGCGTGGCGCGGCAGTAGTCGCCGACAGTGAACGAATCCGCGCGAGCGATCAACGCCGAGTCGGGCACTGCGCGGCCTGCTTGCGCGCCGGCGGTGTGCGCCATGGTGCAGAGCAGCAGGGCGCCGACACGGCCAGTCACTCGGACAACTTGACGACTGTTCATACCACGACCCCCGTCCGCAGCAACGTTTCCTGACTCGAGACGTACGCCGTCCACGAATGAGGATCGTTGGCGACCGGTCCGCCCGGTCCGAACGCGGCAGCCAGTGCCAGCGCGGTGCCCTCCGCGCTGGTGATGTTCAATCCGGTTTGTGGCACGACGATGCTCTTCTGACCGGGCACGTTCATGTACGCCCATGCCAGTCGTTTGCCGAGCACGTGTCCGCCTACTGGGTCATGCGTTCCGGTGACCGAGATGAACCTCTTGGTGCAGCGCACGTTCCGTCCGCGACGCAGCTCCGCCGGAATCGCCAGTGGCTGTGAGAGCGTGGCCAGGCTGCCGATATCGGGAATCAGCCCTCCAATCGCTCCACCGATCGTCCGGATGATCTGTACCGGCGACGCCATCAGAATTACCGAGTCATACGTCACCAGGTCGCTGGCGGGACGGAGCTGGTGCGCGGGCTCGGCGGCAGCGGCAGTGAGCACTTCATAGGTGTGAAAGCAGCCAAGGCTGTGCGCGAGAATCGATACGCTGTATTTGAGCGGATTGTCACCGCGGGCATCAGCAGCTCGGTCACGATCGAGTTGGATTTGCTGCAGTTGCGACAGGTACGCGTCGCGGATTGCAAATCGCAAATCAGCGCTCAGCACTGGCCACAGCACGTCACCAGCGTACTCCGCGATCACCGTATCGGTCGCAGCACCGCCAAGCTGCACGCTGATCGCGGTCTTCAGCGCGTGTACGCCGGCGGCAAAATTCACCTTCGTGGCAAGCCAATCGTTGATGAAATCATAGTTCAGCCTGTAGATCGCCGTCGTGGCCGAATCCGGGCCGAGAATTGCGCGCAGTGCATCGTCCGGAAACGAGCCGGCTTTGCCAGCGCTCGCGTCGCCGATGCCGTGGACCATCAGGATGGCCCGGGTGCCGGGCCAGTTCTGTGATTGCGGAATGAATGCCATCGGGTGCTCTCCTCAGCCAACCTGTCCGGTGCAGCAGCGCAGGTGGGTGGGCGCGCTGCGTACCACGGAGGAATGCCCACTCCACAGGTTATGCAACGTGCCGCGCGGCGTGTCGTTCTCGCGAGCTACCGATTGCTCGGCAAATCGCACGCCAGCGCAGCGCGCCGCGCCGCTCAGTCCTTCCCGGGCGCGACTGGTTCACCGAGCCCTGCCGCCGTACGTACGTACTCCGCCGCCGATGCATGTGTGGCATACCAGACGCGTCCGGCGCCTTTCGCCTTGATATGCGTCAACAGCAGTTCGAGTGCGACGATCCGCGACCGATGCCCCGAGACGTGCGGATGCATCGTCAGCAGAAACATTCCGCCTTCCGCGAACGCCTTGTCGAACTCGTCCATCCACACCTTTGCCACGTCCCGCGGGTTCATGTAGGCGTTCCCGCGTGGATCAAAAAGCGGTGCATCGTCGAGAATCCATTCCACCGGCAGTTCGACGATTCCCGTTGGGCGGCCGTTCTGCAGCAGCTCGTACGGGCTGTCATCCGCCATCAGTGAGCTTTCATACCGAAAGCCCATGTCGCGCAGGATGCTGAGCGTGTTCGGACTGAAGTTCCAGCTCGGCGCGCGGTATCCTGTCGGCTTCGTCCCCGTGAGCATCGTCAGCTCGGCCACCGCCTTCTTCAGCAGCGCACGCTCGGCCGAATCGGGGAGTGTGGCATTCAGTTCGTGAATCCAGCCATGCACGGCGAATTCATGTCGACCGCTACGCTTGATCGTGTCGGCCATCGACGGCGTGAGCGCAAGGCTGACGGACGGGATGAAGAACGACGCCGGAATGCGCTGCGCATCGAGCAGGCGTACCAGCCGGCCCAGTCCGCGGCGCGCACCATACTGCGCCGAGGCCAGGGTGCCGACCGTGGGCTCACCGAATCGGAGCGGGATCGTCTCGTTGTCGACGTCGAAGGACAGCAGGACCGCAACGCGTGCGCCGCCGGGCCAGGTGGCTGGGGCCAGTGATCGACCGGCCCGCACGGCGTTCACGACGGTGCGGACCGAATCCATCGTCCACTGCCAGCCTGGTTTCGCCGGTGCGGGCTGAGATTGCGCGCAGACCAGCGCGGGGCAGGTGAGCAGCAGGGCGATTCGGCGAAGCATGGCACACTCCAGGCGGAGACGGGCGGTGAAACTACAGTCGCCACGAACGTATCGCGGGAGCTTCGATTCGCGAGTCAGGCCGCACTCGCGCTGACATACGTCGCGCTGGTTGGCGTTGGTCCGGCCGTACGCCGCAGCCTCCCGTTCGCGGCCAGATGCTCCAGCACCTTGAAGACGGTCTCCACCTGATCGCTCGAACCAGCTGCCGCCGCAACCTCTCCGGCCGTGAGCGGCGTCCGTGTGGCCCGCAACGCATCAAGTACGGCATGTTGGACCCCGAGGACCGCGGTAGCGGCCTTCTTTCCCGCCTCGACACCCGGCTGGTGGTAGGCGTTCACGTTCACCAGCGATGCATAGAGCCCGACAGCACGCTCGTAGAGCGCAATCAGCGCGCCTACCGAGCGGGGACTGACATCCGGCAATGTGAGCGTCATCGACTCGCGTGCATTCTGGTACAGCGCCTCGCGTGTACCGAGCATGAAACCGAGGAGGTAGTCGCCGGATGTCACGTTCGGTTCGACTTCCAGCGGGGCGCCCGCCTGGTCGTCGAGTACTTCGACGAAGGTGAGAAAAAAGTTGTTCACGCCGTCGCGCAGCTGCTGCACGTACGCGTGCTGATCCGTCGACCCCTTGTTGCCGTAGACCGCAATGCCCTGATGGACGACCGCGCCCGACAGATCCCGTTCCTTGCCGATCGACTCCATCACCAGCTGTTGCAGATAGCGCGAGAAGAGCAGCAGGCGATCCTTGTACGGCAGCACCACCATGTCTTTCATCCCGCGACCGCCGCCGGCGTGATGCCACATCAGCGCCAGCAGTGCCGCTGGGTTCGACGCCATCGTAGTGCTCCGTGTCGCGACATCCATCATCCGTGCGCCGTCGAGCAACGCCGTGATGTCGATGCCCTGTAGCGCGGCTGGTAGCAGGCCGACGGCGGAAAAGATCGACGTCCGGCCGCCAACCCAGTCCCACATCGGGAACTTTGCCAGCCAGCCAGCGGTCGTCGCGGTCCGATCCAGCTCGCTGCCGTTGCCCGTGACCGCCACCGCATGCTTCGCGAAACTCAGGCCAGCCGTACGATAGGCCGCGTCGGCGATGAGCATGCCGTTCCGCGTCTCCTTGGTGCCGCCAGACTTGGAGATGACGAGCGTGAGTGTCGTCGCGAGCCGCTCACCCAGTCGCTCGACGACGCGCGCCATGCCGTCCGGGTCGGTGTTGTCGAAGAAGTGCGGGGTGAGCCGGTCGGCACCCGTTCCCAAGGCATCGGCAATGAACTGCGGTCCCAGTGCGGATCCGCCGATTCCGACCACCAGCAGCTGTTCAAAGCGCGCTCCCCGCTCCGGGTGAATCTGGCCGCTATGCACCGCCGCCGCGAACTGATGAATGCGCTCGATGGTACTGGTGATGGCGGCGGTCATCGCTGGCTCTGGCGCCAGCTCTGGAGCGCGCAGCCAATAGTGGCCAACCATGCGCCCTTCATCTGGATTCGCGATCGCTCCCTTCTCGAGCGCCTGCATCGCAGCTAAGGCGCCGGCCATGGGCGCGGCCATACGGCCTGCGAAATCGTCATCGAACCGCATGCGCGATATGTCGAGCGAGATGCCCAGGGATTCGGTCACGCAGAGATGCGCGCGGTAGCGCTCCCAGAGTTCAAGCGGATTCATTGCAGCTCCTCGGCGGCAGAACGGTGGCGCGATCGTCGGTTGGCATCGGCACGGGTGTATCTCTGGTTCAGGAATGTGTTCGTGGACTGGCCGCGCGATCGGCTAGCAGGATGGCGTGGTCGGAGCGAACCCGACCGGCCGGAATCGTCTGGTCGCCACGGCGCAGGCGGTCCAGCATTGGTGCTTTCGCGGCGCCGGTAACCACCCAGAGGATCTGGCGGGCACGGTTGAGCACAGGGTACGTAAGGGTCATGCGACGGCGGCCCGCGTACACCTCGGAAACACCGACGTCGGTGCCGTCCACGTCGAGAATGGGGTCGTTCGGGACGAGCGACGCGGTGTGCCCATCCTCACCGAGTCCGAGGTGCACCATGTCAAATACCGATGGTTTACCAGCCACTAATGAGACAGTATCAGCATATCGACGAGCCGCTTGTTGAGGATCGTCAACATCGACTGGCATTGCGTGTACCCCGCCCATCGGTTCCTGCAGACGGTCGAGCAGTGATCGCTCGAGACTGGTGAGGTTCCGGTCCGCGTGGCCGGCGGGCGCAATCCGTTCATCCACCTGGAACAGCTCGACCCGGGACCAGGGCACCGCCAAGTCGGCCAGATACCGCAGCATCAGCCATGGTGTGCTGCCACCGCTGGTGGCCAACAAAAACCGCCCGCGCTCAGCCACCGCGTCGTACGCCGCCTCGGCGATCACCTCGGCCGCCCGCCGTGCGACCGCATCGACATCCGCGAGAATCTCCTGACGCATCGGCTTCAATGCCCGCCGAGATGACAAATCTCGTTCCAGTGCCGGAGGATGCGATCCTCGCGATGGCTGGCCAGCACACTTACTGACGCGGTGTCCATGAACAGCCCGGCTCCCGCGCTCGGCGGATGGCCGAGCCACCGTGCGGCAAGCACCCGCAGCAGATGTCCATGCGCGAAGATCGCCACATCACCCTGTGCACCCACGACGCGTTCGATCACGCGATCGGCCCTGCGCGCGACGTCCTCTGGCGACTCCCCGCCCGGACCGCCGCGTGTCCATACACTCCAGTCCGGATGCATCGCACGGATCTCGGCGTTTGTCTTCCCCTCAAACTCCCCGTAGTCCCATTCCTGCAGGTTGGGGTCGATCTCCGCCATCTCACCAAACCCGGCCAGCCGACACGTCTCGCGCGCGCGGGCGAGCGGGCTGGCAAGAACGAGCGCGAACTGTCGCGCGCCGAGTTTCGCACGGATCGCGCTCGCCTGCTGCTCACCGAACGGTGTGAGCGGGACATCCGTCCGTCCGGTATGCTGGCCCGTCTGCGTCCATGCGGTTTCACCATGACGCACCAGCCAGAGCGTGTGCATGCCAGCGGTCACCGATCAACCTCATACCAACCGCCGGGCACGAGATCTTCGGCTTCCTCAGGGCCCCATGAGCCCGGATCGTAGAGAATCGGCGCGCCATTATCGAGAACTGGATCCACGATCCGCCACGCCTCCTCCACGTAGTCCTGCCGCGCGAAGCGGAAGGTCTCGCCATTCATCGCATCGCCGAACAGCTCGGCGTAGGCATCGGTCTCGGTCCCTTCGTGCTCGTGACTCGCTTTCAACTCGAGTCGATGCCCGCTGGCTACATCGGGCTCACGAACGGTCGCACCCAGCGCCAGCTCGAACTTCGGCCCGAGCTGGAAGCGTACGTAGTTCGAGTGCAGGCGTATGCCGCCGATCGGGGGCGGTCGACGAAGCTTCACCACCACCTCGGTTCGCAGCTCCGGCATCTGCTTGCCGGCGCGAATGAAGAACGGCACACCGTGCCAGCGCCACGAGTCCACCGCCAGCTCCAGTGCCACGTAGGTCTCGGTGTGTGAGCGGGACGCAACCCCGGCTTCGTCGAGATACCCGCGGAACTGCCCGCGCACCACCTGCTTTCGCTCGAGTGGCGCGATCGCCTTCAGCACCTTCACCTTCTCGTCGCGCAGCGTCTCGGTGTCCTCACTGCTCGGCGGCGGTTCCATTGCGATGTTGGACAGCACCTGCAGCAGATGATTCTGCACCACGTCGCGGATCGCGCCGGTGGCGTCGTAGAATGCGCCGCGCCCCGAAATGCCGAATGGCTCAGCCATCGTGATCTGGACATTCTCGACGTACTGCCGATTCCAGATCGGTTCGAGGAAGCTGTTCGCAAAGCGGAAGAAGACGAGATTCTGCACCGCCTCCTTGCCGAGGTAATGATCGATGCGGAAGATCTGATTTTCGTTGAACGATTCGTGGATGATCGCATTCAGGTGTCGGGCCGAGGCCAGGTCGGTTCCGAACGGCTTTTCGAGCATCAGGCGCGCCTCGGCAGGTTTGCCGTTGCGACTCAGCTGCCTGATCACCGTTTCGAACAGGGACTGCGGCACCGCCAGGTAGTGCAGCGGGTTCTTCACGTCGCCCAGGGTTACGTCCAGCCGGTCGAACATCTCCGGCGACGTGTACTCGCCTTCCACATAGCGCATGAGCTGCATCAGCTTCGGGAACGCCACCGGGTCCACGCCGCCGCCGTGCTTCGTCACACTTTCTTCCGCTCGCTTCTGCAGCGCTTCCAGCGAGCCGCCGCCCCGTGCCATGCCGATCACCGGCACGTCGAGCACACCTTCCTTCACCATCCGCTGCATGGCCGGGAAGATCTTCTTGAAGGCGAGATCGCCGGTAGCGCCGTAGAAGACCAGTGCGCCTGATGGTGTTGGTCTCACTTCTTCTCCTTGTGACCACCGAACCCTGCGCGCATGGCTGACAACACCCGATTGGCGTAGTCGGCTTCACCGCGCGACGAGAACCGCGAGTACAGCGCCGCGGTGAGTACCGGCACCGGAACCGCTTCGTCGATGGCCGCCTTGATCGTCCAGCGACCTTCGCCGGAATCGGAGACGCGGCCCGCATACTCCTTCAGGTCCGGTGACTCGATCAGCGCCTGCGCCGTGAGATCCAGCAGCCACGAGGTGATCACGCTGCCGCGCCGCCAGAGTTCGGTGATCTCGTCCAGCGGAAAGTCATACTGGTAGTGCTCGGGATCGCGCAGCGGCGTCGTTTCGGCGTCATGCTCCTGATCGGTCTTGCCGATGTTCGCGCTGCGCAGGATACCAAGCCCCTCTGCGTACGCCGCCATCATCCCGTACTCGATGCCGTTGTGTACCATTTTGACGAAGTGGCCGGCCCCGGCTGGACCGCAGTGCAGGTAGCCATGATCGGCCGTACCGATGCGATCGTTGCGACCAGGTGTCGGTGCCGCAGCATCCTTTGGTGGAGCAAGCGTGGCGAAGATCGGCTCGAGCGTCGCCACGATCTCCTTTTCGCCGCCGATCATCTGGCAGTAGCCGCGCTCGAGTCCGAAGACGCCACCGCTGACGCCCAC
>JBBQRH010000127.1:0-9268 GCA_038215035.1 Gemmatimonadales bacterium
TCCGGCTGACGAGCGGCCTCCGCCTTTGATTCGGCTTCTGCATCAGCAAAGGTTTCCACTCCGATGAACCATTTCGGGGCGCTCGGCACGACCTCAACGTTCATGCGGCCGTCAGGGAGCACGTCCGCCACGGTGGCCTGCGCGGCGACCTCAACCGTAAACGTCTCCTTCGTCACCGATTCGCCAGCCTCGAACCAGGGCCACGTTGGCGGCTTGGGATACGCCAGGTTCGCGCTCCGCAGTCCGCCAACACCGAGTGCATACGTCAGGAGCGAGAACCAGAGGTAGAGCGGAAAGCGGTCGAAGTAGTTCAGCTGCTTCACGAGCGCCTCGAACAGCACTGTGCCGGTCCACAACACCAGCGTCGCGCCGAGCGCCAGCAGAAACCATCGCAGCCACGTCAGCCTGAACTCTTCACGATTCGACAGATCCGAGTCGAGCCAGCGTTGGTAGCGTGTGTACTCGCGCCATGACAGGGCGATGTACACGCACATCGCCAGCAGCGACCACGCCGTTTCGACCGGCACGATGCGCGGGTCGTGAGTGGTCGCGTTCCAGTGATTCTTGAAGGACAGCGGTTGCACGAACATCACGCAGTAGTAGGCACCTTGCATGGCACCAGGAACGAGATGCCAGCGCCAGCGAGGTGGAAGCGTGCCGGTGCAGATTACGCGTGCGTACAGCCAGATCACGGCGCCGTAGGCCAGCGACCAGTCGTACGGCATGTACGACAGCCATGGATAGACGTCGTAGAAGCCAGCGAAGCCGATGATGTACGGCACCACGCGCATGGCGACCAGCAACAGCAACAGTGCCAGCACCCGGTTGGCTACACGATTGCTGGTCGCGCGCAGCAGCAGCGCCGCCAGCACCAGCCCGTGGACCGTACCAACCAGCAAGAGGATACTGCGCGTGCCGAATGAGATCACAGTGAACTGATCGGATAGGCAATGGATTTCACACGGCAGCGTGTAGCAACCGCCTGAGGTGCTCAGGGACGAGGCAGTCTAATGTGTCACGTGTCTGCGCTAGCGCGCGGAGGCCATCCACCGCTTCAATGCAGCTATTCGGCTTACCATCGGCTGTCTGAGAGCAATCCGGCGCTGACAAGAAAGGACGGGCCGCCGCCCAACGTCTTGCGGCACCCCGGATTGTCGTCACCTTTTCTGAAGGCCAGCGTTGTCACGACACCTGTCCGTCAACGAACACCAACGGAGACTGTTCCATGACTCGACGTCACTCGGCACTCACCCTCTCGACCGCACTTCTGGTGGCCTGCGGAGGCGGAACAGTTGAAAAATCTGGAGCAAACGCCTCGCCGTCGGCAACCGTCGCCGCCAGTGGCAACACGGACGCAGGCGCGCGCGGCTCCGCCGCAACCGCCGATGCGTGCAAGATGATCTCGCCTGCCGATCTTGCCGAGGCTTTTGCGCCGCGGACGTTCGTCGTCGATACCAGCGGACCTGTGCCGCACAATCGGCCCGGCACCGCCAAGACCAACGCCGTCACATCATGTACCTATACGTCGGGTACTACGATGCGTGACATGATGACCATCAACCTGACCGTGGTCACCGCACCGAGCGACGCGGCGCACGCCACCGTCGAGCAGATGAAGAAGGGGGTCGCAGCCCTCGGGCTGAACGCGACGCCCGTCGACATTGCTGGACTGGGTGATGCTGCGTATTGGGTGAACCTCGGCAGTGCGCAGCGGTCGTCTCTCGCCGTCAACGTGCAGCGTGCACCGAGGCAGTGGCTCACGATCGGCGAATCCTCGGCGGGCGACAGGGTCGAGGAAAGCGTCGAACGGCTCACGAAGATTGCGAGAAAGGCACTCGAACAACTGTGACCTCGCGAGCACGCGCACTTGTATGGAGAGCGACGTGCCCGAGCGCGATTGAGCCCCGCGTGGCATTGGAACAACGCGTTACAATGTCACGCGACCGGGCGACGTTCGAGATCCGTCGCCCGGTAGCGTGCCGAACCTCACGGCCTCGGTGGCGCGTTCACCTGAACCGCGCCGCCTGACGAGCGGTATGCGATCGGCTCCCAATTGACCAGCAGCGTACCGCGACGATTCGCGTCGATGCGGCCAACGCGGACGCTCCGATTATTCGAGTCATCGACGTCCCCATTCGCAATGATCGTTGACATCATGGTGTAGTACTTGTCGCGCTCGAAGATCAGCCTGCTCTGATCGTTTCGGTTTCCGACCATGGCCGTGATCATTTTCGACTCGCCCGGTGCAATGCTCCCTGCGATTGTTGCCTGAGCACTGAACGGTCCGAATGGCGCCATCACCGCGTCGTGGAGTCCGGAGGAGTTCGGGACCACGCTCGCACCGCCGCGACGAGGCGTCCGACCGGCAGCGTCCTCCTCCCGCCCCGCCGACAGATTGAAGCGCACGGTACCGCGCGACGCCCACCGCTCGCGTCCTCGATTGGTCACTCTCGCCACCACATACAACCCGCGGGCGTTGACCTGGTTACCCTCCGCCTCTGCACCAGAGCCAGGAAAGCGGGGAATGGCGAGCCCGATCGAGTCGACCACCAGATCGCTCCCGGCCACCAGTACCATGCCAGCCTGCGCCGTCGTCGGACGAATCGGGGCGGCGGCTTGGGCGGAGAGCGTACCGGCACTCAGACTGAAGAAAAGAGCACTGCGCAACGAAGTCATTGGTGTTCGCCTCAGATGGGGAATCACGTTCGGTGTGCTGGGGACCGTGAAGACGCACAGCGTTTCGCGCGCTGCGTTGACTTCTAGGCTAAGCGCGGGAAAGGCGCTGACAAGACAGAACTTCAACGTTGACACGACTGGATCATCTGCGCGTCACGGCATCTTCGCATGGGCACCGCCAGCGCGACGCCGACGGGCCCCTCGCTTTCATTGACCACGGCCATGGTGCGGGCAGTATATTCGCTCGGCGTTGACGTCCTGCCCCGCTTGCTCCACCGATCCGCGATTATTCCAGTTCGTGCTCGTCCCCGCTACCGCGAGGTGACAATGCGCTCGTTCGGATTTGTCCTGCTCATGCTGTTGCCCAACGTCGCTCAGGGGCAGGCCGACTCCGGTACGGTCCGAGTCACGTACGAGCTCGTCAAAGGGGACCGCGTCTCCGCTTCTTACGATCAGTCACGAAGCGCCGGCGGCTTTCCGCTCGTCGCGACGTCGCGCTCGGCGCCGCCGCGCGCCCTACCGCCCGGCCGCACAGTCGCCAGGCCGATGCGCCTCGTCGGCTGCAACCGGAACACCAGGCGCGGCACCTACACGGTGGAGTTCGACGCCACGATTGGCCCCGATGGCCCCAAGGTCGGCGGCCCGCCTGGCGCGCAGCTGACGCTGCAGATCGGCGGCTACCCGTGGGATCGGAGTGTCCGCTATGCCGGCGCCGGCACGTATCCGCAGCACTTCACGCTGGGGCCAAAGAAGACGGCGAAGGCGTGGCTCTTCCGGCCGGAAGGCAAGCGCATGTGGGATCAGTCCATCCGAACCGCCGTCGGCACGGCCTCGGTGACAGTCAATCCGGATGAACGAAGTGGCTCCTTCATCATCGGTCCGTACTCGGATCCGAAGAGCCAGCCCTGGACGGTCCGTGGCACCTTCGTGTGCAGTCGCCTGATGGCGGCTGGGCTCTGAGCGCCCGGCCGTAGAGTGTCACTCTCTCGACGCGACCTGCTGCAGGCCGCCGCACTCGGCGTCGCCTTTGGCGTTCTCGGCTGTCGAAGCTCTGCACCCGACGCGCCAGTCGCCACCACGACCGATCCGTTCGAAGCGCTGCGCCGACTTCGCGAGTCTGTCCGCCGTTCGCCCGATCATCTGGAGTTCGTTGCCCGTGCCCTCGTTGCGAAGAAAGATGCGGCGGGGCTCCATCGATTCGTGCGCGATCAAATCCGCACCTTGCCTGACGACGCCGACGGTTTTGCGTCGCCCGTGCGGGCCATGCGCTGGGGCACGCGCGCCGCGCTCCGGTGCGGGGCCGGAACGCCGCGCGAGAAAGCCGAATTGCTGATGAAGTTGTATCGCGCTGCCGGCTTCGACGCCGAGGTGGTCGCCGGCCGCGTCGCGCTTCCCGACGACGATCCGTTCACGCTTCTGCGTGGATACATGCCGACCGACTTCGCGCCGCGGCTGCGGCCCGAGGACAATGCCGTACTGACGGCAGTGGCACGCGGTGGCGCGGAGCCATCGCGCCTGCCGCCGCTCGATCCGGATGACCGTGCGGCCGCTGCGCTTGCCACTCGGTTGGCCGATCTGCTCGGCGATCTTCTGACAGCGCCCGTGGCACGTGTCAAACGACGTTCGATCGAGCTCCCGCTCGTTCGCTTGCGTACACGCGCGGGAGTGCAACTCGCCAATCCGAACGTGCCGGGCGCCGACTTCAACGCCGATGTCCTTATGGGGCCGCCCTCGACTGCGGCGGCGCCGTTGGCCACCCCCACAGTGCGCATCGCGCTGCTCGCATCTCGCTCCTCTGCACCGGACGAGCGCATCGAGTTGGTGAGTGCGGCATGGACGGCCGCCGATCTCGCCGGACGGCAGGTCATACTCGGCTTTCCGCCCCCGGTGGCTGCCGCCGAGCTGCTCCGTATGCGTATCGATCAGGTGCGCACCGTCCTGCCGCTGATCGGCCTGCGCGGTGCAACACTCAACGATGTCGAGCGTGCACGCCAGACCCGAACCGGCCGCGCCATCACGCTGCAAGGCGACCTCATCGACCTCGATGCAAATGGCGCCGTGAGACTGAATGAGGAACCACTGGCTGAAGCGACGCCGAACCCGGCGCTGCTTGCGCGAGTGGCTTCGCTGACGGTCACCGCCCGAGGGACCGCCTTTCCGTCGGTGCTGCTCGACGTCACCGCGCGCGATGCTGCCGGCGTCGCGATCGAGGGATTGCCGGCCTCGGCCTTCGTGTGTCAGGAGGAGAATACTGCGACCTCGGCACTTCTTCTTCGCAATCGCCGCGCACCGCGTGTCCTGCTTCTGCTGGATGGCTCCGCGAGCTTGCCCGCCGACTTCCGCGGCGGCGGCGCGCTCCGCGTCATTCGGTCGATGGCAGACGCGTTGCTCGCGGACGTTCCTGGCCTCCGGGTGCGGGTACGTGCCATCGGTGAGCGTCCGAAGGCCGAGCCGTGGCTGACCGACGCTGATGCGATCGAGGATGCCGCGCGCACGCATCTGCCACGGTCGTTCGAGTCCGGCCTGTGGCAGTCTTTGTCCGACGCGCGGACGGCGGCGGATCCTACGGTTGTCGTCCTCATCACGGACGGCAAGGCGAGCGATCAACCGCGTCCCGAGTGGCTGGCCCGCATTGCATCCGGGCCGCCTGCCGTGCTGGTCGGGGTCGGCGCGGCGGAGAAGGCAACACTTGCAGCGCTCGCCGCTGCGTCCGGCGGCGTGTCCACGGCTGCCGCCACGCCGGACGCCGCTGTGGCAGCCGTACGTCGGCTCCTTGGCGAGCGGGCGGATGCTGCGCATCAGCTGCGTTATGTCGCACCGGCCGATGGGCCGTCCACTCGCGCCGTGCGGGTCTCGATCGCCGGGCGGAGCCTGGCGGCTACCGCGTCCTACATCGTGCCGGATGCCACCGCACGTGTGCGCCCCGATGCCCTCGCCGGGCTTTACGTGAGCGTGGAGTCGGGGCGCGAGGTGCACCTGCGCACGCTAGCCGAAGGCCCGCCAGCGGAGGTGGAGGCGGCGCTTTTCGGCACGGCGGTGCTGGCATTCGAGGGCGGTCCGCCGACGGCCGCTGCCTGGCTCGATGACGTCTTCACCGGCATGCTCGCGCAAGAGCCGATCCTGCGCGCCATTGCCGCCAAGGACGACCGCGCCACCGCTGCCGCGCTGGCGAAGGCACCGTACGCCGTTACCGCTGAATGTTTTGCCTATCAGCCGCAGTGGCATCGCGCCAACGACGGCAACAGCTGCACTTTCGCCAACGGGCTGTCGGCGGTGCTGATCACCGCACGCCGCCGACCGGGCAAACCCGGACTCCGCCGCGTCGATGTGCTCCCGATGCTGCACGTGTCCACCATCGGTGCGGACGGCGGGGTGGATGCGCGGCGCACACTCGAGCGCACGGCGCGTCTGGCGCTGATCGAGCAGGCGGGCTTCTCCAAGTCAACGGCCTCACTGCTCGCCGGCAAAGAGCTGGTGCTCGTCCCGCCAGGTCGCGCGGTCGCCACTGTGCTGCGTGATCTGGACGCGGACAAGTTGACGTCGCTCGCGCGCATCGCCGATGCACCGGTCTGGCGCGCGCGCGCGCGCCTCGTCGCGGCCGATGCGTCGGTGGCCGCGTTCTGGGCCGTCACGCCGAGGAACGGCACGCTGATCGGTGTGCTCCCGGATGGCAGCGGCGGCGGAGAAGTAGAGGAGATCAATGCGGTGTTCCAACGCGCATCGAACATTCTGAACAACATCGGCGTCGCGGCCTCGATGCTCGGTGGCAGCTACGGCTTCGGCGCCTGGCTCTCCGTGGAACAGACCAAACTCACCAAACTGCACGCGGCAACGCTCACCCTCGCCACCCTCGAAGCACAACCGGGCGATATCGGCAGCCTCGGCGAGCTCCCCTGCTCTCTGGCCACCGGCGCAGTTGGGCCAGTGCTGAAAGGCATCGGCGCCAGGACCGCCGAGCAGGTTGCCGACTGGATCAGCAAAGGCGACTCGGTGCTTGGCGCGTACGGTGGTGGCGGTATCTGTTCCAAACTGTAGGCTGCATTCATACGGTGCGCGGCCGCTTTTCCACACTGATGAAGGAGATCGCGAGATGCGGCGCACACTCGACAGGCAGATGATGTACGGCGCTGTCGTACTCGTCATCAGCGCGCACGTCCAGCCACTCGACGCGCAGACGAAGATGGCGCGTACGTCCGTCCTTCCGCCGGGCACGACTGTTGTCGTCGACAGCGTCATTCGTAACGGTTCGAGAACCACAGCCGGGTGGCGCGAGTATGCGGCGGATGGCGCCTGGCGACGCATCTACTACGTGCGCGACGGCGCGACCGTCACCGTCACCTTTGGCGACGGTAAGCCAGGGCAGCGGCTCCCGAGTGTCGCGCGCTATGTCTACGCCGGGTCCGGGCCGTCAGGCGGCACGGTGCTGCATGATGAGGCGCGCGTCTTCGCCAGTGCGGAGCCGACGACGATTGCCGGTGCTCGTCGCTCATCGCCGGTGCCCGAGGTGCTCGCAACACGGCTGCGCGGAATTGGAGAGGATGTGAGGCTGCTGCAGCGAATCGCGGACTTAGGCAACCGTTTGACTGACGTCGGCCGCGCGTTCGACGCGGCGCAGGCTGGCATACCGTCGTTGAACCCGGCGGACGGTCTGCCCGGGCGACGCGGCGCCAAGGGAGCAGGCACCTGGGCCGATCCACGTGCAGGTATCGGCCGCGATGGACGGGCGAGCGAGGGTCCGATGACACCAGGCGGTAAAGATCAGTCGGTCGTGATGACCGAAGGGACCACCAATGCAGGAGACAAGGTGACCATGGTCGTCACCGTACACTCCGATGGATCCAGTACACGAACCACCGCTTCGCAAGGACCGACGTCTGCGGGTACCTCGACGGAAAACCGGGACGCGACTGGACGTGCCACAGGCGGTTCGTGGGCGGTAGCTGACGGCAGCGGCGTAGCGAGTCGCGGCTCGTACGAAGCGAATGCTGGTCGATGGACGGTCACCATCACCACCTGGACTCCCAGCGGAAAGACCAGTACCCGCAGCGACGTTCCGGTCCTGACGCCAAGCGAGACCGGCACAGGACGCGGGTACGAGGGCGAGCTCTCGCGCTTTCTGCCATGGCTGGCGACGGCGAACTACCAGCAATGGAAGCGAGAGACCGATCTCGTGATTTCTGGCGGCCGCATCACGCAGCCGAGTGGTGTGCCATCACTGGTGTTGAACGAAGGACCAGAGGTTGGTGTGAGTGGCGTCGTGAACTGCGGTGACGCGAACACCAATCCGTGCAACCGCGTGGGCGGCGTCACGGTCGATCCGAGACGCCCGTTTGGTACACTCTCACAGCCTGGGCGGGGCACCGGCGCGACACCGATTGGTGGCAAAGACGTTCCGAAGCCGGTTCCGTCGCCGCGGCCGCGGCCGTAAGTCGGCGGCTAGGCGAGGCGAGGCGCGGTCCCATCACTTGCGATCGCGTCGCAGCGCCACCACCCACGAGTCGGCGGAGCGACGCACGGCGCTGTCAAGGAGGTCGATGCGCATCGAGTAGCCATCGGCCCAGAGATGCATCGACTCTTGCCGCAATCGGCCCGGCAGTACCACCATACCGGTTGTGTCGGTGCGTCCGTCCCACTGCTCGCCGTTCGTGGCGCAGGGTGCGCGAAGGCAACGCCGCCCATTGTCGCTGTACACCGTTACAGCACGCCTGCGGAGCGGCGCGCGCGTACGCCGATCGATGAGTCGCACGCGCAGGTCGGGGTGCTGTACCGGAAGCGCCGAGCCAACCGTGACCGAGGCTGGCGGCGTCCCTGGGCTCTGTGCCGCTACGCCATCAGCAACCGGGCCGAACACGACCACGGCCATGAGAATGCGGCATACATCCGAGCGACTCCGTTGCATCACGATCTCCCTTTGCCAACGCCATGCCATGACCGGGGCGCACGACCGCACGCGCCAGCTCACTCGATTCTTATCACATCCCGATTGAGATTCCTATGCCGTGAGGCGACAGCAGGTCGACTTGCCCTGTCGATGTGGCTCGAGCTGATGTAACGAGCTACTCCGGCTTTGGCCACCTGGCGGCACGTTTGTGAAGCGTGATTTATCGATGCCGACTCCAGTCGGTGGGACACGCGCGCTGGGCGTCCAGCGGCAAAGTGGAGTACTCGTTCACGTTCGGGGACATTAGATGGCCCATCCACGCCCGCTCAGGGTACGAAGTGATCTGGGAACCACTAAAGATCCAGCGTGGCGCGACCGTCATGGTCAATGCGCCCAGGTAACGGCAAGCGCCTGGCGTCTCTATCGCACCCTGATGCCATCCAGCTGAAAGGTGAACGGCCCTTCTTTTGGTCCTGCCGCAATGATCACCGCCAGCAAATCGTGCGCATCCGTGCCGAACTCGTTCCACGGCATGACGATTTCGCGCCACGTGGCGTCCACGCTGAATGTCTTGATCGTCGGCGTGTTGCCTTTGCTTTGGACGTAGACCATGAACTGATAGCTGCCACTGTCGCCACGCACCCAGAAACGAAACTCCTTCGACGCCGACACATCACCGGCGACGAACATCTGCGCCTTCGGAGACCAGAG
>JBBQRH010000128.1:0-9236 GCA_038215035.1 Gemmatimonadales bacterium
GGTGCGTTTCGGTATAGCAGCGGCGGCTTTCTGAACGACAGCATTCTCATGCTCGACAGCTTCGGTCAGGAGGGACTGACCTGGCGCTCGATCAACGGCGGACCGGCGCACGCACTGACGCAACTCGACACGCTACGGCACGACAGCGTACATATGCGACCCTTTTCACTCGGCGATGGGCGAACCTTCGTCTTCACAGTGGCTCGCGGCCGAGCGGGGCCGGGCGCGCAGAGCGGTGAACTGGCTCTTGCGAAATTTGATCCTGGTGCCGATGGCACGGTCAGCTACACACCCCTGGGCATCGACGCACAAATCGCATTCGCGTATCAGGACGGGTGGATTCTCTACATCCGGCGTGATGCGCGTGCATTGATGGCGGCGCGGCTCGATCTGGCATCCTCCAGCATCATCGGGCAACCGGTTGTGGTGCTCGAGCAAGAGGGTGGTGGGATCGACGCAGCGCGGCTGGCAAGCAACGGCACGTTGCTGTATTCGCGCCGCGTGCTCCCGCAGAACGCACCAGTGCTTGTGGATTCGACAGGAACTGCAACACCGCTCGTTACCGGACTGAGTGGCGCGTTCATGAATCCGCGCGTGTCACCCGACGGACGTCGTGTCGCGTTGCAGAGTGCAAGTGCCGAAGGCACGGATGCGTGGGTCTACGACATCGCCGATGGGGCACAGGCTCGCGTGACTCGGTCGGGCTCCGTCCTCGGCCCTGCCTGGGAGTCGGACGGGCGTCATCTGGTTTACGCCTCGACCGTCGAAGGGCGCGATGCGCTCTGGCGCATACCAGCGGACGGCAATGGACGTCCCGAACGCCTGACGGCGGCGCAGGGGCTGTTTGCCGCCAGCCCGACCCGGGAACCGAACCTGCTGCTCTTTCAGCGGCGAGTGAACGGTGTCTGGAGTATCTGGCGGGCGCCAATGCCAGGCGAACTGGAGCCGCAGGCCGTCGTTACCGGTACGTACGACGCGTTCATGCCGTCGCTCTCGCCAAACGGGCGATGGTTGATCTATGCCGGTAGTGAATCAGGTCGCTACGAGGTGTACCTGCGCCCCTTTCCCGGTCCGGGCGCGGCGATCCAGGTGTCGCTGGACGGTGGTACTGAACCCGCGTGGGCTGCCGATGGTCGTCGGATCTACTACCGGGGCGATCGGCAGCTGATGTATGCGGAGCTGACTGGTGCGGCGTCGCCGACCGTCACGCGCCGCCGCATGCTGTTCGCCGATACGTTCGATGGCGACATGCCGATGCCGCATCGGAACTACGACGTCATGCCTGATGGCCGCCGCTTCGTGATGATTGCGCCCACCGGGGACGCGACGCCGGAGACGATCGTGGTGCTCAACTGGACGCCAGAGCTGCGGGCACGAATATCCGCGAATCGTTGACTACATAGGTCAATTGCGCGACGACCGCCACAGCGTTGCCGACGTATAGAGCAACACCGCCACGATGATCCACCGCATGATGTCGAGCGGCAAACTCTTCACGACGTACACCGCGATCAGCACCGCGGGAATGCCACCAAGCGTGAACGCAACGGCTGCGCGTCGGTCAAACCGACCCGAACGGTAGAAGCGGATTGCCGCCGCTGGCAGAATCACCGCCGCCGACGTCGCCATGATCGGGAAGACAGCCTTCTCGTTCATGCCAAGCAGATAGGTGACGGCCATGGTTGGTGCGTAGTTGCCGATGCCAAGGCTGGTGAGTGAACCGATGATGAGGCTGGCGACCACGCCGATCACCAGCGCCATCCCACGCAAACCAATCGTTCCGGCGTTCAGTGACAGACTCGCCATCATCCGCAGTGTCATGAAGCCAGCCGTCACGACCAGCGCGATCGCCATCGCCCGCTGAATCTTCTGTCGCGGCCAGTTCGAGACGATACCGGCGCCGAACCAGGCACCGATACCTCCGGCGAGCACCATGCTGATGATCGTTGGGCGATCGATCAATCCGCCCAGCGCAATGATGAAGAGCACCGCTTCGAGAATTGTCGGCGTCGCGTGTCCTACATTCAGCGTGCCAGGGATGTTCTCGTCATCCATCAATTCGCCGATCCTGAGCGCGGCGGTAGTCGTTGCGAACGAGCCGACACCGAGGGCGTCGAAGAAGTTGGCGAACGCCCCGATACCGAGCAGTGCCGCCATTGGCGCCTGTCGCGCTGAGCGGAGAGGTGCGGTCATACGTGCTCCTGTGCACAGCGGAGGAAGGTCGTCACGTGCATCGCGCGCGCGGTCGGCGCCTGCGGCTGGATGTTCAGCCCACCGAAAAGACCGGCGTGCCCAGCACTTCCATTCGCGGAGTGATACCCAGGCCCGGCGCCGAGGACGCGGCCATCTTGCCGTGCACACGCTCTGGTGCACCGGCCGCCGTGCTCACGGTGACGTAACTGTTGAAGTCCGTCGTCGAGAAGAGCAGTTCAGGTGGCGTACTGTGCGCCAGATGCGCGATCGCGGCGGTGATGATGTCCCCGCCCCACGAGTCCTCGATCGTCATCGCGATGCCGAGCGACAGGCACAGGTCACGGATCTGGCGGGCGCGTGTGAGTCCACCGACTTTCGAGATCTTGAGATTGATGACGTCCATCGCCTGATCGTGATGCCCGCGCAGCACCATCATGATGTCGTCGATCACTTCATCGAGCACGAATGGCCGATCGGTGTGTCGCCGCACCGCAAGACACTCCTCATATCGCAGACACGGTTGCTCGATGTACACGTCGACACCGCGCACCGCATCCGCCACACGGATCGCCTGATGCTGGGTCCAGCCGGTGTTGGCATCGGCGATCAGCACGTCGCCGGAGCGCAACTGGGCGGCGGCGGCACGAATGCGCTCGATGTCCGTATCCGGATCGCCGCCGACCTTGAGCTGGAACTTGGTGTAGCCTTCGGCCCGGTACACACCGACTCTGGCCGCCATCCGCTCCGGCGTGTCCTGCGAGATGGCGCGGTACAACGCCACATCCTCCCCCACCCTGCCACCGAGCAGCGTGACAACCGACTGCCCTGTCGCGTGGCCGAGGATATCCCAGCAGGCCATGTCGATTGCGGTCTTGACGTACGGATGGCCGCGCAGGAGTTGATCCATCCGCCGATTGATGCTCGCCAACTCCGTCGGATCATGTCCAAGCAGATTCGGCGCCAGTTCGGCAATTCCAGTGCGCGCCCCAGCCGCGTAGGCAGGGAGATACGCTGGCCCAAGCGGACACACCTCGCCATAGCCGGTAATCCCGGCATCGGTGTCGATTGCAACGACCGTGGAATCGAAGACACTGACCGAGTTGCCGCCGGACCACTTGTAGCTGCCTTCATGGAGCGGCAGTTCGACGCGGTACACCCTGATTGCGGTAATCCGCATGCGTGCTCCTGAGAATCGGCGAGGGCTGACGCGGTCCGGCGCAGCTGCTGCAGCTGCGCCGAGGTGCGTCCGGCGGCGGGGCGAACGAGACTTCTTGCGTGGTGGAACGTGCAGAGTATGCCGACGGTACGCTGCAGGCGCAACGAGCGCCCGCGCACTGCCAGCTGTTACGCCGCCCGCATCACCTGCTCGAGCCGCGCATAACTCGCTTCCATCCCCGTCGTCATGCCGGTGCCGAGGATCATGTCGCGCAGTTCCTTGCTCGGATAGGTGATGACGAGGCTGAGCAACGTGCCTCCCTGCACCGGCACCATCGTGAGCTCGTTGCGCGTCGCCGGGCCGTCCATGCCGATCATCTGTTCAGTGGTCACCGACCGGGTGGGCGCGACAGATTCCAGCAACTCGCCCTCAAAACCGAATCGCTGCGCGCCGTCGTCCGAGGCCCACTCATAGCGGTAGTGATCACCGACGTGGCGCGCGACGTCGCACACGGGCATCGACCACCCGTCGGGGCCAAGGAGCCACCGCTGCATCAGCGCCGGGTCGTGATGTGCACGCCAGACCTGCTCGACCGTGCCGCGCACCACGCGACTCACCCGCACCTGCGTATCGCTCAGCAGCTGCGCATCGACGGTGCGGCCGACAGCGAAACTGGCGAGATCGGCGAGCAAGGCATCGATCTGGCTCATGGCGGACTTCATCCCTTCGAGCATGCCCATCTTCACCAGTGCCTCCATCGCGTCGACGCTGCCGAAGGTCGTGACCGTCGTGCAGCGCGAGCCGGCCGTGGTGGACTCAAAGGCGAATACCATCCGCATGGTTGGCATCTGCGAATTCGGCGCACCCGCATCATCGGAGAATCCATCTTCCACCTCGATGGTTCGACACGGCTCCACCTGCAGAAAACGGAACCATCCCCGCGACGTCATGCCATCCGGGCCGGTCATGAAATAGTGCGAGTGGCCACCCACAGCCATGTCATGCCGCGTGAAGGTCGCGGGCCATTGCTCCGGCCCCCAGAATCGCTCCAGTTGACGCGGGTCGGCGTAGGCATCCCAGAGCCGCTCGACCGGCACGGGATAGTCAGCGGTGACGGTGAGTGTGAGTGCTGCGGCATCAGATGTGACGGATGTGATCGGCATGCTACTCCTTCGCTGGTCGGCGTTCGGTGAGAATGGCGTCGAGCTGGCTGAAACGGCTGACCCACAATTGCTCGAGCTGCAGGAGCAGCGCCCGCGCGCGCGCCAGCTGCCGCGGATTGCCGCGAACGATCCGTTCGCGACCCTGCGCGTGCTTGGTCACCAGTCCCGCCTCCTCGAGCACCGCGACATGCTTTTGCACGGCGGCAAACGACATGTCGTAGCGAGCCGCCAGGGCCGAGACGGAGGCGGCGTCTCCGGACATCACCCGTGCGACGATGTCGCGTCGGGTGGTGTCGGCGAGCGCGCGGAAGAGCCGATCGAGTTCGGCCTCGGAGAGTGCTGCTCGTGCAACCATATGGTTGTACGTTACGCCGTGCCCGTCGGGCTGTCAAGCATCGCCGCGCCCGATGGCGCGCCACTCGACAATGGCTGGCGCCGTCGCCCGCAACGGGCGCCTGAATGCCGGGATGTATCTTCCTCGCTTCGCGCGCTTCGTGCGCGCGGCTTCATCCGAGACCAACGCCTGTCGTGTCAGCTACCCCGCCCCATCGCACCAACGTCGTTGGCGTACACCTGCTGCTCCGGTGGATTCGTCTGAACGTCGTGTGCCTCGCGCTCGCCGCCGCCTCCCTGGCACAGGCGCAGCCTGCCGCCGTCCCCGGGCGCGGGGCCCCCACCGTCCGTCCACCGCGCCTCGACGATTCGGTGGTGATCGATGGCGTGATGAATGACGCAGCCTGGCAGAGCGCGGCGCGGCTGACGGGCTTCTCGCAGTATCAGCCCGTAGACCAGCGGCCGGCGGTGGATTCCACCGAGGTACGCGTGGTCTACACCGCGCAGGCGATCTACTTCGGCATCATCGCCACCACCGCCGACCCGACGACGGTGCGCGCCACGGTTTCGAAACGCGACAACATCACCAATGACGATCGCGTCACGATCTACCTCGACACCTTCAACGACCGCCGACGCGCGTATCTGTTCGGCGCCAACGCACTGGGCGTGCAGCTCGACGGCGTGCGCACCGAAGGCGCGGCGGCCGTCGGGAACATCTTCGGCGGCAGCGTCGACCTGAATCCCGACTTCCAGTTCCAGACCTCGGGGCGCCGCACCAGCACCGGCTACGTGATCGAGATGAAGATCCCGTTCCGCAGCATCAGGTTCTCGTCGGACAAGGTGCAGTCGTGGGGGATTCAAGTGGTGCGCAACAGTCCGTCGCGCGCGGCCGAAGACACCTGGACCGACGCGCAGCGCGGGGCGTCGTCGTTCCTCGCCCAATCCGGCATCCTGGCTGGAATCGAGCGCGTGAATCGCGGTGTGGTCACCGACGTGCAGCCCTTCGTGACCGGCGTCAGCGCCGGCGCGCTGAATGCCTCCAATCGATTCCGGCAAGGCCCGCTCACCGGTGACGGAGGTGTGAATCTCCGCCTTGGCTTCCCAGCACTCGCGATCGACGGCACCATCAACCCCGACTTTTCACAGGTCGAGGCAGACGCAGGGCTGGTCACCGTCAACGAACGCTTCGCGCTCTTTCTGCCGGAACGCCGTCCTTTCTTTCTCGAAGGCATCGAACTGTTTGCAACGCCGAATCAGCTCGTGTACTCGCGCACGATCGCAAACCCGATTGCAGGCGGCAAGCTCACCGGCAAGACCGGTCGCATCGGTGTGGCGTTGTTATCCGCCGTCGACGAGCTACGCGATTACAACGACGTGGTGAACATCGCGCGGCTGCGCAGCGACTACGGCACGAATTCCGTGGCCGGCGTCACGATCACCGATCGCCGTGGCAATGGTGAGTCGAATACCGTCGTGGCAGCGGACACCCGTTACGTCTTCCAGAATCTGTACTACCTGCAGGCGCAGTTCGGGAACTCTCTAACGTCACGCGCGGGCAACACCACCAGAGCTCCGATCTGGAGCGCAGAGTTTGATCGTACCGGTCGCCGTTGGGGATTCAATTTTGCCGCGACGGGAATCGGCGACGACTTCGAGACGGGGGCTGGTTTCGTACCACGCGTCGGCTACCAGCAGGGGCGTGCATTTCAGCGCATCTCGTTCCTTGGCAACGAACGCTCGCTCTTTCAGAATCTGAGCATCTTTGCGGGCCCGACACGTCTCTGGCGTTACGGCTCCTTCGCGACGTCGGCGCAGATCGAAGGCAGTGAGCAGATCGGCACGTTCATCACGATGCGCGGGGGCTGGGGACTGTCGCCATCGGTCCAGCGCACGTTCGTGACAGTCGATCCGGCCTTTGCCTCTGGCATCTTCCAGCGTGATGGATCGAACGCGCTGGTACCCTGGCGCCCGTCGAACCGTCTCTCGGATCTGTGGAGCATTTCCAACTCGATCTCCACGCCAGTGTACCAGCGTGTGAACGCGTCACTCAGATTCGAGTACGGCGATGTGCCGATCTTCGTCGAAGGACGGTCAGGCACACAGCGGCGCGTGACCGGCGCGGTGACGTTGCGACCCACGCCTGGCACACGCATCGAAGGCACGCTCACCCACAGCCGGCTCGCCCGCGCCGGCGGCGGCGAATACGCACGAGTACTGATCCCGAGACTGAAGGCCGAGTATCAGCCGACGCGCTCGGTGTTCTTCCGCGTGGTGAGTCAGTTCCGAAGCGACCGTGTGGATGCAGCGCGGAATCCACTCACCCGAGCACCGCTGCTTTCGTCAACCGGCACAGCTCTCACCGCCAACGATCGACGCTCCTTGCGCACCGACTGGCTGGTACAGTACGAGCCCACGCCGGGGACCACCGCCTTCATCGGCTATGGCGACTCGTGGGGCTCGAATGGAACGATCTTCAATACAGACCTCGTCCGGCAGTCTGATGGACTGTTCGTGAAGGTGGCGTGGTTGTTCCGGCGGTAAATCTGAACGCGCGCATGAAGTGCGGCGTGTACCGATCTGGATTGAGTTGATGCCTATGGTTTCGGCGCCCGCGCGCCGGAATCAGGGCTCCGCTTGTCATTCGCACCGCGCGCCGTTCGCGTTGCCGCGTCGTAAAGAATCGAGTGCGCGTCGCCTTGACTGCGCGCCGGCTCCTCCTTGATCTGATGCCCCATCGCGCGAAGTGCGGCCAGCACCTCCGCTGTGGCTGCTCCCGCTTCGACGCTCGCCGTGTCGGGCATCCACTGATGATGCAGCCGCGGTGCATCGACTGCGGCACGCACGCCTTCGCCGAACGCCGTCACGCCGAGTACCACGTTGAGCACCGTGTTGGGAATCGTGCGGCCACCCGGTGAACCAGTGACGAGGCGCAATGCGCCGCCCTGCGTGACGATCACCGGCGACATCGAGCTGAGCATGCGCTTGCCGGGTGCAATCAAATTCGCCGGCGTGCCGATTGCCCAGCCCTGGTCGGTGTAGCCGGGCTTCTTGTTGAAGTCGCCCATCTCGTTGTTCAGCAGGAAGCCGGCCACTACGACGCCCGATCCGTACGAGTTCTCGAGCGTGTAGGTGTTCGAAACGGCGTTACCCGCCGCATCCACCACACTGAAGTGCGTGGTGTGCGGGGTTTCCGCTGCGGGTGTCAGGATATCCTTGCCCAGATCAGCACTGCTCGATGCGTGTTGCGTGTCGATTCCGGCAACGAGTTCGCGCGCATACTCCTTCGACACCAGCCGAGTGAGCGGAATGTCCGTCACGAAATCCGGGTCACCCATCCAGCGGGCACGATCGAGATAGGCTCGGCGCGCCACTTCCAGGCGCAGGTGCAACGTCATCACATCGCCGCGCTTCCGGTTGGCGATCTGCAACGCCTCCAGCTGATTCAGTGTGAGCATCATTACCATGCCGCCGGAGCTTGGAGGTCCCATGGCAATGAGCTCGTATCCGTAGAAGCTACCGCGCACCGGCTCGCGCTCCACCGCCTTGTACGCGGCCAGATCGGCTCTGCTGATCAATCCGCGGTGTGCGCGCATCTGTGCGCTGATCGAATCGGCGATCCACCCGGTGTAGAACACATCGGGGCCGCCTTCCGCGATGGCGCGCAGCGCGCGGCCAAGTTGCGGCAGTCTGATCGTATCGCCCCCGATCCATGTACCGCCTCCCGGCTTTCCGTACGCCGCCACCGACGCGGGGAACGACGCCAGCAATGTCGCCACTGCCGAATTGAGTTCGCTGGCCAGCGGCGCCGAGAGTGCGAACCCCTGCTCTGCCTGCAGCACGGCGGGCATCACGACGTCGGCCCATTTCAACTTGCCGAATTTCGCGTGCGCCATGGCGAGTCCTCGCACCGTGCCAGGCACGCCGGCCGCGCGCCAGCCAGAGTCGGTCGCCGCCGGCGCAATCTGCCCTTTCGCATCGAGATACATCGTGGGCGTCGACTTCGCGGGGGCTCTCTCGCGGTAGTCGATTGTCGTCGATGTGCCGTCAGCCAGGCGGATCACCATGAATCCACCGCCACCGATGTTTCCAGCCGAGGGATGTGTGACCGCCAGCGCGAAGGCCGTTGCGACGGCGGCGTCGACAGCGTTGCCACCCTTGGCGAGCATCGCAGCACCGGCCTCGGACGCCAGATGATGGGAGGAGACGACCACGCCCGTGGTCGAGACCAGCTCCTCGACCGCCGCGGTGGTGGCTGGCACCTGATCGGTCGATCGGCCGCAAGCCGTCGTGAGTGCGGCGAGCAGGGTCAGCACCCAGACAGCGGATGGTCGGTCGAGAGAGGTGTACATGAATGCTGCCAGAGTCAGGGGGAATGGGCGCCGATCGGG
>JBBQRH010000129.1:0-8673 GCA_038215035.1 Gemmatimonadales bacterium
TACGGAACCAACGTGGTCGGAGGCGTGACGCCAGGCAAAGGCGGCACCGACATCGAAGGATTCCCGGTTTGGAATTCAGTAGGCGAAGCGCGCAAAAAAACTGGCGCTAACGTTTCGATGATTTTTGTGCCTCCTGCCGGCGCAGCCGACGCGATTTGCGAAGCTGCTGATGCGGGCATTGAACTCATCGTTTGCATCACCGAAGGAATTCCAGTCAAAGATATGCTGACGACGAAGCGTTATTTGGCTTCGACCCAGTCGCGTCTCATTGGGCCGAACTGCCCAGGGATCATTACTCCTGGTCAATGTAAGATTGGTATCATGCCAGGGCACATTCATAAGCCAGGGAATATTGGCGTAGTCTCGCGCTCTGGCACTTTAACTTACGAAGCCGTGTTCCAACTCACTCAACTCGGTATTGGTCAGTCGACTTGCGTCGGTATCGGCGGCGATCCGATCAATGGCACCAACTTCATCGATGCCTTGGCGGCGTTCGAAGCCGACCCACAGACCAAAGTGGTCGCGCTGATGGGTGAAATCGGTGGCACCGATGAGCAGGAAGCGGCCGAGTTCGTACGGACGAAGATGACGAAGCCGGTGGTCGGATTCATCGCGGGCCAGACGGCGCCACCCGGACGGCGAATGGGCCATGCGGGCGCGATCATTTCCGGCTCGGCAGGAACGGCGGCCGAGAAGATCGAATCCTTCGAGAAGGCCGGCATGGGTATCGCCAAGCGGCCAATGGACTTCGTCGAGCTGGTACAAGCGCGGCTCTAGACAGGCCAGCCGTTTTGCCTCCGGGTCGTTCCGGAGTAGTTTCTCGGTCGCGCCGGGCCACTTCGGGGACCGGGCGCGATTTTCTGACAACCCACGGCGCGCTGCGCCTGCACCACACTGGAGCTCGGTATCATGGCCGGACATCGCACACTGACGATCATCAAGCCGGACGCGTTCGGCTCACAGAAGGCCGGGAAGATTCTGGCACATCTCGAGGCACAGGGCTTCGTCCTGAAGGCGGCTCGCGTGATGCATATGACGACGGCCGAGGCCGGTAAGTTCTATGAAGTTCACAGCGGGCGTGGCTTCTACGCCGAACTGGTCGAATTCATGACCTCTGGACCGTGCATGCCGATGGTGCTCGAGAAGCCGGACGCCGTCGCCGCCTTGCGGAACGCCATCGGCGCGACCGATCCCGCTGAGGCCGCCGAAGGGACCGTCCGGAAGCTGTTCGCCGAATCGAAGGGGCGGAACGCGATCCACGCCTCCGACTCGGATGAGAACGCCGCAGTCGAAGCGGCCTTCTTCTTTCCCGGGCTGACCTGACCGGGGCACACCGCCGCCGGTGCAGTGAGCTAAGTCACGATGCCGTGGGCACTTGCTTGGTGCCCGCGGCTCGTCTATTTTCCGTGGCTATGCTGTCAGTTGATCTCCGGAGTCTAGATGGCCAGGCTGTGCAGGTGGACGGATCGATTGATCCGGACGATGCAGTGTGGCTGGATGGAGATGTTCGGCCCAGTTCGCCGGTGACGGTGCAGGGCCGACTCTCGGGCGCAGGTGAGGGACGGTACTACTTCACCGGCGAGTTCGATGGGTCGGCGGTTGGTGAATGCACCCGGTGCCTGATCGAGGTGCCGGTGAGGGCAGGTGATTCGATCCAGTGTCTCTTCGTCAGTTCTGACGAGGACGGTCTGGACGATGACCCTGATGTGTTCCTGCTGGACGCGAAGTCGCGCACGATCGACGTTCGTCCGGCGGTTCGCGAAGGGTGGATCCTTGCAGTCCCGCCATTCGTGCTGTGCCGTGAAGATTGCAAAGGTCTGTGTCCGACATGCGGCGTTGACCGCAATACGACTGTCTGCAGTTGCGCGTCGGCGAGTGATGCGCGCTGGGCAGGGCTCACTGAGCGCACGACTGAATCGTAGTTCGACTCATACCGGAAACTGACCGATGGCCGTACCGAAGCGCAGGACCTCCAAGCAGCGCAAGCGTCTCCGCAACACCCACAAAGTGGCGCCGCGGATCGTCATTCAGAAGTGCCCCCAGTGCTCGAGCATGAAGCGTCCGCATCGCGTGTGTGACGAGTGCGGATACTACGGCGGCGAGCAGCGGATCGCGGCCCGGGAAGGCTGAGCCTTGGCCCGGATCGCCCTGGATGCGATGGGAGGCGATTTCGCTCCCATCGCACCGGTGTGTGGCGCGTTGCTCGCCCTCGCAGATCTGGGCGCTGAGCATCGTATCCAACTGATTGGTCGCGAAGCCGAGGTGTCGGCGGCGCTCAACGCTGTGCTCGGCGGCGAGTACGGCCATCTCGCGTCGCAGCGTGAGCGGATCGACATCATCGACGCGCCAGACGTGATCGCGATGAGCGACAAGCCTTCGGCGGTCATCCGGCGGCCGCACTCGTCGATGGCCGTCGGCCTGAAGCGCCATGCCGACGGCGATGCCGACGGCTTCGTCAGCGCCGGGAACACGGGCGCGCAGATGGCGGCGTCATACAGTATTCTCGGGCTGCATGGTGACCTGAAACGGCCCGCCATCGGCGCCATCTTTCCGACCGCGCTTCACACCGTCGTGGTTCTCGACAGCGGCGCCAATGTCGATTGCAGCCCGGAAGAACTGGTCAACTTTGCGCGGCTCGGACTGGTGTATGCCGAGGACATCATGGGCCGCACCAATCCCGCGATCGGGCTGCTCAACATCGGTGAGGAACCGGAAAAGGGGAGCGCTGCAGTCAAGGCTGCGCACCAACTCCTGGTGCAGGCGGGCGTCAACTTCGTCGGCAACATCGAAGGGCGCGACGTCGCCGCCGGCACCTGTGACCGGGGCCCGTTCGACATCGTGGTATGCGACGGGTTCACCGGCAATGTCATTCTCAAGTTCTACGAGGGACTCGCGCCGACGCTGATCCGCATGATCGCGTCGTCGATCAGTGTCGACCCGCAGGAGATGCTGAAGGGGCTGGCCCACCTGGACTATTCCAACTACGGCGGCGCGCCGTTGCTGGGTGTCCGGGGTGTCAGCATCATCGCGCACGGCAGTTCGTCGCCGCGCGCCATCAAGAATGCCGTGAATGTCGCCATACGGGCGGCGGAGTCGAACATGTCCGAGCACATCGGACGTCGACTCGCCGCGGCGGCTCCCGCGGCCTGACACCATGCGGGGATCGACACACCCGTCAGACGGTGCGTCGATTTCAGCGGGAGGAGAGGCCTTGAAGCGCCCGATCGCCGCACTGACCGGTACTGGATACAGCGTCCCGAAACACGTGATGACCAATCACGATTTTCAGGCGATCGGGATCGACACCACGCATCAGTGGATTTTCGAGCGCTCCGGAATCGTGCAACGTCACATTGCGCGCGATGGCGAATCAACCTGCAGCATGGGCGTGGACGCCGCGACCAAGGCGATGCAGAAAGCCGGCATCACCGCCGCCGAAATCGATGCCATCATTCTCTCCACCGCGACACCGGACCGCCTGCTGCCGTCGACGGCAGTCGATATCCAGGCGGTCCTCGGCGCCACCCGCGCCGCCGCCTTCGATATCTCCGCTGCCTGCACCGGGTGGCTCTACGCGTTGACCGTCGCCGAGGGACTGATCGCAGCCGGATCGATCGAGACAGCGCTGGTCATCGGTTCGGAAAAGATGAGCGCGATCACCGACTGGCAGGATCGCAGCACGGCAGTGCTGTTCGGTGACGGGGCCGGCGCGGCGGTCGTGCGACGGAGCGACGGGAAGCGTGGCATTCTGTCGTCGTTCATGCGCAGCGACGGCGCGCTCGCCGAATTGCTCTGGCGACCAAGCGGCGGCGCACGCCAGCCGTTTTCGCTCCCCGTCCTCGAGGACCGATCGTCCTATGTGAGAATGGCGGGTCGCGAAGTGTTCAAGCATGCCGTGCGAATGATGGCGGAGTCGTGCGACCGGGCGCTCGATGGCGCCCGGCTGACGGGTGCTGACATCGATCTGCTCATTCCTCATCAGGCCAATGTCCGAATCATCGAGGCGACGGCCAAACACGCCAATGTTTCCATGGACAAGGTGTACGTGAACGTCAATCGCTTCGGCAATACCTCCTCGGCCTCGATCGGCATTGCGCTCGATGAGGCGATCCGATCCGGGCGGGTGCGCACCGGTGACACCGTCATGCTCTGCGCCTTCGGCGCTGGCTTCACGTGGGGCTCGATGGTAGTGCGGCTTTGATGGATATCGCACTCGTTTTTCCCGGCCAGGGCTCACAGAAGCCCGGGATGGCACTCGATCTGGTCGAGGTGCACCCGTCAGCGGCTGAAACCTTCCGCCAGGCCGACGCGGCGCTCGGATTCTCGCTCTCGCGCCTCTGCTTCGAGGGCCCGGCCGAGACGCTGATGGAAACCCACAATGCGCAGCCCGCGCTGCTCACGCACGGCGTCGCCGTGTGGCGATTGCTGGCGGAGCGCTTTGGCCCGCACATGCGCTGCGCGGCCGGTCACTCGCTCGGCGAGTTCACAGCACACGTGGCCGCGGGGACGTTCGATTTTGAGACGGCGGTCAAGTTGGTCCGCACGCGGGGCGAGTTGATGCGGGCGGCCGGCGTCGCCCGACCAGGCGCGATGGCAGCGGTGCTAGGCGACCTGACGGTTCGCGTGCGCGAACTCTGCGAGCGTGCCACTCGAGAAGCCGGAATCGTGGTCCCCGCCAACTTCAATTCTCCGGGGCAGGTGGTGGTCTCCGGCGAGGCGGCTGGCGTGGATCGTCTCATCGAACTGGCCAAGGAACACGGCGCACGCAAGTGCATGCGACTGCAGGTCAGCGGCGCCTTTCACTCGCCACTGATGGAAGACGCGCGACCCGGGTGGGAAGCGGCGCTGGCCGACGTGGAGATGCACGACGCGCGCATTCCAGTGTATGCCAACATCACCGGCATGCCGGTGACCGGCGCGGAGGCGTCGCGGCAACTGCTGGGCGATCAGATGATGGCGCCCGTGCGGTGGACCGAGACAATTCGCCACATCGCATCCGACTTTCCGGGCATCACGTTCATCGAGCTTGGACCGGGGCACGTGCTCGGCGGACTCATCCGAAAGATCCTTCCTGAAGCCCACGTGCTGCCCGCTGGTACGGCAGCGCAACTCGACTCGATCCTCTCGCTTCAACCAGCATGATGCAGATCGACCTGACAGGCAAGGTGGCGCTGGTCACGGGGAGCACCCGTGGCATCGGCCGGGCGATCGCCGAGACACTCGCCGGAGCCGGCGCACGCGTGGCTGTCGTCGGGCGTGATCTGCCGCGCGCGGAGGCGGCGGCCCTGGAGATTGGCCATGGCGCCAAGGGGTTTGCTTGCGACGTGAGCGACACGGCACAGGTCAGCGCGCTCGTCGCCGATGTCGAACTGGCCTTTGGGACGCTGGACATCCTGGTCAACAACGCCGGGCTGACAAAGGACAACGTCATCGTGCGACTGAAGGACGAGGACTGGGACGCCGTCCTCGACGCGAATCTGCGGGGCGCATTTGCCAGCATTCGCGCCGCGTCGCGTGGCATGATGAAGCGGCGCAGCGGGCGGATCATCAACATCAGCAGCGTCGTCGGCGTGATCGGCAATCGCGGCCAGGCCAACTATGCGGCGAGCAAGGCGGGGCTGATCGGCCTCACCAAGTCGGTCGCGAAGGAACTGGCATCGCGCAACATCCTCTGCAACGCGGTGGCGCCGGGCTTCATCGCGACCGACATGACCGCCGCCCTCGGCGAGGACCAGCGGAAGGCCCTCGAAGGCCAGATTCCGCTGGAGCGGCTTGGGAGTCCCGCCGACATCGCGTCGGCGGTTGCTTTCCTCGCCTCGGACCACGCGTCGTACATCACGGGGCAGGTCCTCGTGGTGGATGGCGGCATGGTGATGTAATGTTCGCCCCGGAGGGCAGCGTACCGTCCTCGAGTGACCACCCACGCCTCAACCAGTGCACGGAGCGGAAATGGCAGACCATACGGAGAAGGTTAAGACGATCATCGAGCGCGAACTCGGTGTCGAGCGCGATAAGCTGACCCATGAAGCGAGCTTCATCGAGGATCTCGGAGCCGACAGCCTCGATATCGTGGAGCTGGTGATGGAGTTCGAGAAGGAGTTCGACATCGACATCCCGGACGAGGATGCGGAGAAGCTCCGTACCGTCGGTGATGCGCTCGGCTATCTGAATTCCAAGGTGCAGGGCTGATGAGAGAACGGAGGGTCGTCGTCACCGGGCTCGGATGCCTCACGGCCGTCGGGAACGATGTGGCGACGACCTGGGCCGCACTTCGCGCCGGGGTGAGCGGAGCGGGGTCGATCACGAAATTCGACGCGGAGAAATTCGCGACGCGCTTCGCGTGCGAGCTGAAGGACTTCGACGTCACGCAGTACATGGAGCGCAAGGAAGCAAAGCGCGCTGACCTGTACACGCAGTACGCGGTTGCGGCGTCGGTGCAGGCGATGCGCGACGCGGGGCTGGCCGACGGGGGGTTCGACCCGGACCGCTGTGGCGTGATCATCGGTAGCGGCATCGGCGGGTTGAAGACGATGGAGGATCAGCACACCAATTACATGACCGGTGGGCCGAAGCGGATCTCGCCATTCTTCGTGCCGATGTACATCGTCGACATCGCCGCCGGTGTCGTCTCGATGCAGTTCAACTGCCGTGGACCCAATTTTGCGACCGTCTCGGCGTGTGCCACCAGTGCCCATGCGATCGGAATGGCGATGCGGACGATCATCTACGGGGATGCCGACATCATCATAGCCGGTGGTTCCGAAGCGGCGGTGACCCCGATGTCGATCGGCGGCTTCGCCAGCATGGGCGCCATGTCGAGCCGCAACGACGACCCCACGCACGCCTCCCGCCCCTTCGACCAGACGCGCGACGGCTTCGTGCTGGGAGAGGGCGCCGGTATCGTCGTGCTCGAAGAGCTGGAACATGCACGCCGTCGTGGGGCGTACATCCATGGAGAGGTGGTTGGGTACGGGGCGACTGGGGATGCGCACAGCCTCACCGGTCAGCCTGATGCCCACGAGGGGCTGCAGCGTTCGATGCGTCTGGCCCTCAAGGACGCGGGATTGGAGCCATCAGCGGTGGATTACATCAATGCGCACGGAACATCGACTCCATTGAACGACTCCAACGAGTGCCTGGCGATCCGTGCCGTGTTCGGCTCGCATGCGGATACCCTGTCGGTCAGCTCCACCAAGTCGATGACGGGGCACATGCTCGGCGCGGCTGGGTCAGTGGAATTCATTGCCTGCACGCTGGCCATGCGCGACGGCATCATCCCGCCGACCATCAACTACACGACGCCAGATCCGCTGTGCGATCTGGATGTTACACCGAACACCGCAAAGGAACGCCCTGTGACGGTGGCGCTCAGCAACAGTTCTGGATTTGGCGGTCACAATGTGTCGATCGCCGTCCGACGATATCAGGAGTAGCAATCGCATGACCGCTGTGCCAACCATTCATCTCGACCGTCTGCGCGATCCTGCGCTCCACCCGATCGGTGAGAAGGTGCGTCGCGGCGAGCGGCTCAGCGCAATTGATGCGGTCACGCTCTACCGCTCTGTTGACCTGCTCGGCGTCGGGCATCTTGCCGATGCGGTGAATCGTGTCAGGCACGGCGATGTCGTCACGTTTGCGTCGAACCAGCACATCAATCCCACCAACGTCTGTGTGTTGCGGAAGACCTGCGTCTTCTGCGGCTATGCCCGCCTGCCGAAGGAAGCGGGTGCCTATCGCTACACGATCGAGCAGGTGTTGGCCGAAGCGGCGCAGGCCAGCGACAGCATGACGCGTGAGTTCCACATCGTGGGCGGCCTCGATATGGAGGCCGGCCTGGAGTACTACACCACGATGTTCAAGGCGCTGAAGACGGCCCATCCCTTGGTGCACATCAAGGCGCTGACGGCTGTCGAGATCGCGCACATCGCGCGCATCGAAAAGATGTCGTGGACCGATGTGCTGGTTGCGCTGCGGGACGCTGGGCTCGATACCATGCCTGGTGGCGGAGCCGAGACATTCAGCGCGGCGGTGCGTGACCTGATCGCCGACAAGAAGCTCGGTGGCGCGGACTACATCAATGTGCATCGTGCGGCACATGCGCTCGGCATTCGCAGCAACTGCACGATGCTCTATGGCCACGTCGAGACCATCGAGGATCGCGTCGAGCACCTGTCGATGCTGCGCGACCTGCAGGACGACACCGGAGGATTTCTGGCGTTCATCCCGCTGGCCTATCATCCCGACGACAACGAACTCGGAAAACAGCTTGGCCGGCAGGGCACCAGCACCACCGGTTTCGACGATTTGCGCAACCTCGCGGTCGGTCGACTGTTCCTCGACAACTTCGAGCACATCAAGTCGCACTGGATCATGGTGTCACCGTCGTTGACCCAGATTGCGCTGGCGTTCGGTGTGAACGACATCGAGGGCACCGTGGTGCGCGAGAAGATCTATCATGCCGTCGGCGCCACCACGCAGCAGGGCATGACGCTCAGCGAGCTGCTCAAGCTGATCCGCGGCGCCGGCAAGGAACCCGCCGAGCGCGACTCATTCTACCGCGTGATTCGCACGTTTGATCGCGCCACCAGCGACGCGATCGGCGTGGCGGCCTGACGTGCTCCGCGTCGGACGGATTCCGTACATCAACACCTACCCGGTGTACGGGGCGGTGGA
>JBBQRH010000130.1:0-8397 GCA_038215035.1 Gemmatimonadales bacterium
CGACGCCACGCCCACCAACTGCTGATACGATGAATCCGCCGTCAACACGAGCCCAGACTGCCGGGCGTTGGTGTTGCCCGATTTGTGACAGGCGGCACACTGCGGATCGAGGATGTCGCGCTGGATCCGCGTGAACGACGCATCGGAGGTGGCCACCAGTGGTGTGCCCGTCGCCGCGGCGCTGTCGCTACCGCCACAGGCGCTGGCGCCTGCCAGAAGCAGCAACGATGACACAGTCCGGCGCATCACGACCTCGGCGACAAGGGAAACACAAAGGTAGGAAGGAAGCACGAGTTTCGCGCGAATGGCCAAGTCGGCCGTCCCAAGCGTCACCGTATCATCTCCCCACGTCGAACATCTCACGCAGCAGCACCCTGGCGCTCCCTCTCGGATCGTTCACCACGGTCCACGGCCCATCGGTCAGCTGCATCGTTGCGCGCGTACGCTCGTCGTATCGCGGCCACGGAACTTCTCCCGGCGCGGTTGGATTGCCCGTCGTGGCGAAGGCGGTCCACGCCGCCTGCATCCGGCGCGACAACGCGGCGGGTGGATTGGGGCCTGTCAGACTCTCGACACTGGCGCCCGAGAGATGCCCGAAGACGAAGGGCAGTTCGATCGCGTGACTGGCCCCCAAACCGGGAACGCGCGAGTCCCAGGTGAAGAGATACATATAGGTGTCACGAAACCGTGACGTCCCTTCGGCCAGCAGAATGGACGGTTGGCGGATCCAGAACTCTCCGGCAAAGTCCACGTAGCGAATCGGGTCTGTACTCTGTTGCGTGTAGCGATCGGCGATCGCCTTCACGGTGCTCATGTCGCGCCCCATCACCGTCGAGCGTTGATGGTACTCGGTCATCAGCGTCCGCTCGAAGTCCGTGTTATACAGGCGGAAGTAGAGCATCTCGTCTTCGTTGGTGCCGATCAGGACCTTCACGTTGCCCATGACGCCACGACGGATGTCGCCAAACAGGTCCAGCGGCAGGGTGACGCTGTCCGCGCGCGCGCCCCAGGTGGCCGCGCCGATCGCATCGCCGCGCGCGAGCGCCACCCGAGTGGACACCGCCAAGACTGAGTCTGCGCGCAACGTGAGCAGCGCTGCCAGATCAGGCGCTCGTGCCGCCGCCATGAATTCGCGCGTCAGGGCCCGACCGGACGCCACCGGCGTGCCCGCAGACACACCACGAACCCGGATGTTGGCGGGGCCACCGCTTTCGATGATTGCCTTGTCGAACAAACCCCGCGCGAGCGGCATGGCGAGCAATCGCATCACGGCCGACCCACCAGCTGACTCGCCGAAGATGGTGATGTTCGACGTGTCGCCACCAAACACCGCAACGTGCGCGCGTACCCAGCGCAGCGCTGCCAGCTGATCGAGCAGCCCGAGATTCCGACTCCGTGCATAGGTGGAATCCCCGACCTCCGACAGATCGAGAAAACCGAATGGCCCGAGGCGGTAATTGATCGACACGAGGACGACGTCGTTGTCGCGTACGAAGTTGTGGCCGTCGTAAAACGGATCGGCGGTGCCACCGCTGATATTCGCCCCGCCGTGAATCCACAACATCACCGGTCGCCGCGGCCCCGCAACGCCACGCGTCCAGACGTTGAGGCTCAGACAATCCTCGCCCTGCGTTGTGCTCGATGCCGGCTCATGTTCATCCAGTGCCTGCCGACAGGTAGGCCCAAACACCGTGGCATCAACGAGTCGATCGGAACGTTCGGGGAGGGCGGGTTCTCGCCACCGACGTTCCCCCGCAGGCTGGGCGGCGTACGGAATGCCCCGATAGGCAAGCACACCTTCCTCCGGCGCACTGGGCCGGTATCGGCCGTATGGTGTGACGGCGATTGGCCCGGCACTCACTAACGCCGAGTCCCGCGACGCACGATCTCGCGGACCGCACGCAATGCACCATCCACACATCAGCGCAGACATTGCAGCAGCGCGTACGACACCCATCGCCCGACCGACGTACGGCCTCAGCACGAATTCTCCACTGCGGTTCATCATGAGCGTTGGGCAACGAGTGTGGGTTGCAGCGAGATATCTGCGGCGCTCAAAAGTGCTGATCGATCCGCGCGTAGCTCCCCGTCGTGATCAGCTGCACCAACACCTCGCGCGTCCCGCGATTGCGCCAGTACCAGCCGTGGTTGCCGGTGAAACCCGCTACCAGTTCACCGGAATCGGCAGCCGCCCGCTGGCCCTTCCGGTAGCTGACGAACCAGTCCTTCGGCGCGTTCGTCGAGTCGCCGTGCATGTCGAAGTTCACCACGCCACCCGTCACGCTCCAGCGATACGCGGCGCGAGATCCACCCGGCATCACCAGCTTGATCTCGCCGCCCTTGTTCGGCAGCAAGGTCACCAGTGTCGTATCCACTCGTAACACTGGCGCGGCAACCGCCTGGCCCGACTCCGCCGGCGCCGGCGGCACCGCACTCTCCGATGCCGCAATCACGGAATCCGCCGACGCCTCAGCCGCAGCGTTGCTGGCCGCCTCTTCGGCCAACGCCAACTTGACCTCACCCATCTGCGTCAGACCAAGCACGCGCCCCACGCCCGTGGGATCGACGCCATACTCGGCCGGGAGCACGCACGTCAGCAGCAGCACGCCGGCGACCGCCACTGCAATAGCGGTCGAGCGCAAAAGCGATCGGCCTGACGGCATCTCGGTCGCCGCAGTCGGTGTAGTCATGTCGTCGCGCCTCGCATGATGAAGAAACCGGCGAGCTGAAAACCGACCAGCACGAAGCCCGCGGTCATGATCGCCACATTCGCGCCATACGCCAGCGGGCGGAAACTGTTCGTCCGTCGCCAGTGATTCATCGCGATCAGGATGGCACTCAATGCGAGCACCTGCCCGATCTCGACGCCGACGTTGAACGCGACGAGGTTCGGTAGCAGTCCATCGGCCGACATCCTGAAGTCAAGAATTTTCGTCGCAAGGCCGAAGCCGTGAAACAGGCCGAAGATCAGTGTCGCGGCACGCGCGTCGGGCGCCACGCCGAACCAGGTCTTGAAGGCACCAAGGTTGTCGAGCGCCTTGTAGACCACCGACAGGCCGATGATCGCATCGATGACATACGCATTCACGTTGACTTGCAACAGCACACCGAGCAGCAACGTGGTCGAGTGACCGATTGCAAAGAGCGTGACGTAGAGCGCGACATCCTTCAGCCGATACAGAAAGAAGATCACGCCCAGCAGAAACAGCAGATGATCGTATCCCGTGACCATGTGCTTGGCCCCGAGATAGGCGAACGGAATCAGCAGCACGCCACTGCTCTGCTGAATGAATCCCTTGTCGCCCGCCGCAACACCGTGGGCCAGCAACTCAGTCGAAACGCTGCCGAGCAACAGGCACACTAGCGCACATCGTCGCGCAAGGTGCACGCTACTTCACCGCGAAGGTCAGCGAGCCCCACTTGGACGCATGATTCGCTTCGGCGTCGCCCGTCAGGCGAACCATCGAGATGAACTTGACGTAGTACGTGCCCGAGCGGTCCAGCGGAATCCGGACGATCCCTGCCGCATCCGATCGGATGTTGCGCTGCGCCACACGACCGTTCGACACCGAGAGGCCGCCGTACTGCACGAATTGGTTCGCCACCGGCTTGCCGTCCACCAGGACGCGCACCGAAAGCGTGGCGCCGATTTTCAGTGCATAGGGATTCTCCACCGGCACCAGTTCGGCCGGATATCCGAGCACGGTACTGTAGGCATCACTCGGCGTCGTTCCCACCTGTACCAGCGCCTTCACATGCTTCTGGTACCGTTCCTTGGCACGGTCATCGAGCCGCCGCTGCGCCCGTCGCGACGCCAGTTCGTCCGGAATACCGTCCGAACGCAAGTAGGCGTTGAAGTCCTTTCCACTCATCTCGAGCACACGCGGCTTGGTGGAAACACCGATCACATAGGTTCCCGCCGCGCCGGTGCGAAACGGGAAAACGCTGGTGTCGCCCGAGGCATTCCATGTCGCTACGTCGATCTTTGCACGGCCGGCCGGCGACACCACCGCCACATCCGCCAGCCGATCTGGTGAGATCGAGTTCTCGGAGAGCGTGAACGTCCCGTTGAACAGCCGGACGTTGACGCTGGCATTCGGTGCGACGAAGAATTGCTCGAGACGCAGAAACATGTCGTGCGCAAAGAGTGGTGCCGCGATCAGCAGCAACACCGCGACGACACTCAGACGACGGAAGAATGGACGCATGGGAGAGGGAGGCTCAGGTGGGTGTACGGTCAGGGCAGTGACAGCAGGGCAACACAACACATAGCAATCAATCGTAACTCAGCAACGCGTGACTCAGCGCTTCGCCGTGAGCTCGTCAAACACCGCGCGGACAAAGCGTTCGTGACCGCCGGGCCATTGCGCGGTGTACTCTGCGCCGGGCTTCATGGCCAGCACCTGATCGATCGTCTTCCCGGCACGCACTTCACGCTGCACCCGGTCCCGGACGGTGGCAATCGCGTCGCGCCACGCCTTGAGCCGTTCCCGATCGGTGATCTGGCCATGGCCCGGAATGATGCGCGTGGCCGGGTTGGTCATGGCATACACGCGATCGGCCGCCGCAATGAATCCGTTCACGACGCCGCCGCTGGCCCGGTCGATGAACGGCAATCCGGTATCGTTGAACACGTCACCCATGTGCACGACGTTGGCCTTCATGAAGTAGATGATCGCGTCGCCATCGGTGTGGGCCGGATCGACGTGGGTCACCGACACCGAGTCGCCGTTCATGTGCAGCGTGACCGACTCGCTGAATGTCACCACCGGCAATGCCGCACGCGGAGCTGCGGGCCGGCGCTGATTGAGCGTCGCATTGAAGTCCTCGGTCGACATCCGCTTGCGCACGTTGTCGTGCGCCACGATGATGGCGCCCGCATTGCCGAAATTCTCGTTTCCGCCGGTGTGGTCACCGTGCCAGTGCGTGTTGATCACGTACTTCACCGGGGTCGGCGTGAGGGTCCGGATGGCCGCCACGATCTTTGGGGTCAGCGGCGCAAACTGGTCATCGATGATGAAGGTGCCGTCGCTGCCGGTAGAGACGGCGATGTTGCCGCCGGCGCCGAAGAGGACATGCAGACCGGGCGTGACCTGGACGGCGCGCACCTGCACGGTGTCGAAGTTGGTCTGGGCTGACAGCGTCGTCGTGAGGCCGAGGAAGGCCAAGGCAGCGAGGGAGCGCATGGTTGGGAGCCGCTGGGTGAAGGGGTCGTGCCGTGACATGGTCGCTGCGCGGCGGGCGCCGGTGACGACAACCAATGTTACATCCGTGTCCGAGCCGGAGCCTGCTCACGGGCGCGGCGAGGCCGCGTGGGCGGATATCCCCCAGCATTCGGCAGCGGGTGCCCCTCGCCGCCCCATCTGTTCCGGTCCGCTCTGGCCCCGAGGCCCGGAGCGTTGCCTGCGGGACGAATCGCCGGAATACGCGGCTGCTTTGCCGGCGGAACAGACTAGGCGCGTGATCGCGCGCTGGACCCACCGGCTGGCGAATTTCGGGATGGTTCATCCGGCAGTAGATTTCCGTCGTCGGATCGGCATCAACGCCGAGCCGTCCCCGTGGGCTCGTTCCTGCGTCGCACCGGCCGCTCCACGCACGAAGCTGTGTCCGCAGCGACATGTGGTCTACCCTTCACAATTCTGACATCTCGTGCGACACCGCAAAGGCATCACGCTCCCGGACGAGGCGCGCCACATGGCCGTCTCATCGCTCGTGAAGCACGTCAACAGCCTGATCGATGAGCCGATCAGTGAGTTGCAAGGCACGCTGCTTCTCGACCACATTCTCGCTGAGATCGGGCCGAGCATTTACAACCAGGCGATTGCCGAGGCACGACAGTATCTGACCGAACGAACCGAGGAACTCGACACGGTGCTGCACCACGCGGAGTTCCCGACCGAACCGACGCGACGGAAGCGGAGCTGAGCGACTGCGCCGCAGCAGTGCGATGGACGCGGGAGTGGGCGCGTTGTACTCAGGGCGGCATCAGTGCGTCGAGTGACAGCGGCCCTGTGAAATCGAGCGCACGCCATTCAGGCCGCACGCGTCCCAGCCAGAGGCCAATGGTCGCACCGACCGGATCGAACGCGATCCGGCGATCACGCGCCACTCGCCTTCGACATCGCCGCAAGGTCGCCCCCGATCGAATCCGTGAGCGCCGTCCAGGCAGGACTGACCGACACGTTCATGTTCCTCATCGGATCGTTCATCTGCGCCAGCAGGCCGTTGACCAGCTTGCGATGCTCCCATACCATCGCTACCAAGCGCGAGCCGTCGGCAGCCTTCATCTCCGCCATATGCGCAGTCATTTCGGCGGACATCGGTGGCATGATGGTCGGACCGGTCGTCGCTGGCGTGTTGTCCGGACCAATGCCTGGGCGCATTCCGCTCATTCCTCCCGCCGCCGCGGAGTCCAGCTGCACGGCAGCGGTGCTGTCGGCGCGATCCGGGCTGCTCCTGCCGCAGGCTGGCAGTGCCAGCATCACGGCACCGATCAGCGTGCAAATCCTTCGGGTCCTGGGATACATGGATTCCTCCGGTCGTACATCGTGAGTGAGGTTCTGATCGAACGACCTGCGATCTCGTGCTGCGGTGCATGACGTCCCCACAGCCTCGTGGCAATTGGCGCGCTCAGGCGCACGAAGCAGGTCACGCATCCAGAACAGACGGCGGTGAGTGCTCCAGCCTTCGATCAAACCCGCTCCGCAACACCGGAAAGTGGGCTGCGTCGATGTCGGATCGTCGTCGCATCGCGCAGTCAGGCGCGACGGTAACGCGCGCTGTGACTGCCACGGCGGGGGGCTGGTGTGTCGACCCAGAACGCTGCCCGACGCTTCGCGTTGCTTCAACGTGCCCCTGTGTCACATGCGAGTCAACGTCTGCTGCTCGAAGGCCTGACGCTCAGTTTGCTGGCGGAGCATTCGGGAATTATCGTCATCGGCGATGGCACGCCGGTCGCGACGTGCCCACAGCAGAGATGCGCGAGAGAGCCGTAGGGAGCTCGAGGGTATGCGGCCCACGAGTTCGACTCTTGCCGCACTGCAGCGCGATTCGCGCAGTGCAGCGCGCCAGTGTCGGGCTCAGCTATCGCAGTGTCGCCACGACGACTGACGCGTTGATCTTGCATGAAGGCATGCTGCACTTGCAGCCGACCGTCGGCTATGATTCATGACAGTTGTATCGGCGCCAGGATGAGCAGTGAGCAACCACAGGCCTGAACCACCAGCGGCCGCGGAGTTGCATCACGGATCGGGCGGTGCCGCGAGTGAGGCGGTGCCGCCCGATTTTTTGCGGCACGAAATACGCTTCACGATTCCAAGCCGCACGATCACTGACGCGTGACATTCGTCGTCCGCGCCGCGGCCACCATGCGATGACGCACCGTGGCATCGAGTAGATCCTGCGTCTGCCTCCATACAGCACTCGGATGGATCCAGTGGAAGTGACGCGATGAATACGATTCGTTCAGCCAGCGGTGTTCGGAACCGTCGGGGGCATCGAAAACTGCACCAACTTGCAGCGCTGCTGAGCCTCGTGCTCGCCGGGTGTGCAGGCGGCGGCGCAGACTCGTGTGCCGGCCTGGTCGAGCCGAACCGAGCGATCACCGCCTTCCCCGAGGCGCTCTCGCTGGATGTTGGTGTGCGTGGGCAGGTGGCCGCCAGCGTGTACACAGGCTGTGCGCAGGACAACAAGTCGGTAATCTGGACCTCGAGTAATTCCGAGATCGCCGCGGTCGACGAAAGCGGGATGGTCCTCGCCGTCGGACCCGGAACCGCGACGCTGACCGCCAGCGCCTTTGATGCGCAGGCCCGGATCGACGTGGCGGTGGTGGTTCGCCCTCGCTTCGCAGCCGCACTCGACGCCCGCCCGCACGCGGATACGCTCGTCATCGCCGCCACGCGCACACTCTCCGCGAGTGTTCGCGATCAGCGTGGTGACGTACTCAGCGGCGCAGCTGTGACCTGGCGTTCACTCACCCCGGACCTTGCCACCGTGTCCCAATCGGGCGCTGTGTTCGCTCTCGCCGCCGGCACCGCGAGCATTGAAGCGTCGACGCCCGCTGCAACCGCCGACTCGCTACGCGACACCGTGCAAATCCTGATTGTCACGCCTCCGCCGGTCACACCGCCCCCGACACCCACACCACCCCCAACACCCACACCACCCCCGACACCCACACCACCCCCGACACCCACACCACCCCCAACACCCACGCCACCCCCAACACCCACACCACCCCCAACACCCACACCACCCCCGACACCCACACCACCCCCAACACCCACACCACCCCCCACACCCACGCCACCCCCAACACCCACCCCACCACCCACACCCCCCCCAGGGGGCAGTGTCGTCCCCCCCAAACAACACCGCCCCACCTACACCGGGCGCGTC
>JBBQRH010000131.1:0-8343 GCA_038215035.1 Gemmatimonadales bacterium
ATCGACGGTGCCCCGTTTGCCGCGACCATCGTGGCCGCGCCGGCGGCAAACGCGGTGGCGTTCGTGCTCAACGCGCGGGGGGTGCGTAACATCTGGGTCACCGACTCCACGCGCGCGGCGGCGCGAATGGTGACGGCATTCGCGCAGGACGATGGACAGGACATCACGTCGCTCGTATTCAGCGCCGATGGACGCACACTGTACTGCGTGCGCGGTGGCGGACCGAATCGCACTGGGGACATTCCCAACCCCACCAGTGATCCCGCCGGTGCCGAGCAGGCGATCTGGCGCGTTGCGCTCGACGGCTCGCCGGCCGCGCGAGTCACGGAGGGATCGTCGCCGACGCCTGCGCCACGCGGGCCGGGGTTCGCGTTCACACGTCGTGGCGCCATCTGGATGGCAACGCCCGCCGGTGACTCCCTGCGCACTGCGCCGCTGCTCAAGATGCGCGGCAGTGGTGGCTCGTTGCGCTGGTCCCCGAACGGAGAGCAGCTGGCGTTCGTGTCGAACCGTGGCACGCACAGCTTCATCGGTGTGTACACGCCTGCATCGAAAGCGCTGCGATGGATTGCGCCCAGCACCGACGGCGACAACTCGCCCGTCTGGTCACCGGACGGCTCCAAACTGGCCTTCCTCCGGATGCCATACGACGGGCAGCAGCTCGGCTTTCGCGCAACGCGCGCGGCGCAACCGTGGGGGATCATGGTGGCCGATGCGGCGAGCGGCACGGCGCGGGAAATCTTCCGCGCATCGGCCGGTAGGGGGAGTGCATACTGGGCAATCGTCGCCGACAATCAACTGTTCTGGACCACCGGCGATCGTATCGTCTTTCCATGGGAGAAAACGGGATGGGTACACCTCTACAGTATCGCCGTCACCGGTGGGACACCAGCGGAACTCACGCCCGGCAACGGTGAAGTCGAGTTTGTGTCGCAGAGTCGGGATGGCGCGCGCCTGATCTACAACACCAACATCGGCGACATCGAGCGCCGCCGAGTGATGACCGTCGCCGCTGACGGCCGATCGGCACCAGCGTCCGCTGTCAGTGGCGCACACATCGCGTGGAATCCGGTTGAGTCGAGCGCGGGCGGTGTCTACGCGCTGGTGAGCGACGAGCGGATGCCAGCGCATGCCGCCATACTCGACAAAGGCAACTGGACACCGTTGGCGCCGGAGTCGATGCCTGCCGATTTTCCGGCCGCGTCGCTGGTGCTGCCGTCCGCCATCACCCTGCGCGCTGCCGATGGATTCACGTCGTACGGCCAGCTGTTCATGCCGCCGAATGCCACGCCGGGAAAGAAGTACCCCGCCGTGATCTTCATGCATGGCGGCTCGCGCCGGCAGATGCTGCTCGGCTGGAACTACGGCAGCTACTACCACCATGCGTACGCCATGAATCAGGCGCTGGCGCTGCGCGGGTATATCGTGGTCTCCCTCAACTATCGCAGTGGGATCGGCTACGGCATGGAGTTCCGCGAGGCGTTGCGGCAGGGAGCAACGGGCGGCAGCGAGTATGGCGATGTGGTTGCCGCTGCGCGCTGGCTGGGCGCGCGCGCCGACGTCGATCGGACCCGTATCGGACTCTGGGGCGGATCGTACGGTGGATATCTCACCGCCATGGGACTCACGCGTAATCCCGAACTCTTCAAGGCCGGTGTCGACGTGCACGGAGTGCACGACTGGAATGTCGGCATCAGGACGTTCGTGCCTGACTACGATGTGTACGAAGATTCGGCGCGCACCAGGCTTGCCTATCTCTCGTCACCGCTGGCGCAGGTGAAAAACTGGCGCGCCCCGGTGCTGCTCATTCACGGTGACGACGATCGCAACGTGCGCTTCATCGAAACACTCACCCTGATCGAGCGACTGCGTGCACAACAGGTCTACGTGGAGCAGTTGGTGTTTCCCGATGAGATTCACGGGTTCCTGCGGCACGAGTCGTGGATTCGTGCGTATGAGGCAGCACTCGATTTCTTTGCACGAAAGATGTGACGAGCACATCGCGCGGCGGCTCGTCGGCAACGCGAGCACGCATCGGCGGGAATACTCAGCGCGCCAGCGCGGTCTGCCGCACTGACCCCGGTGACGATGGTCGTCACCGTTTCAGTGACGCGTGGAGGATTGCACAATGACTGTGGATATTCGAACCTGCGGCGGCTGCGCCGTTGCCAGCGCCGCGTTGTCGCGGCGTGACTTTGTATCACAGGCGACGCTGGCTGCGGTCGCGGTTGTATTGAGCGGATGTGGCGGCGGCAGTGATGGTGGGCCGACGTCAGCGCCGTTCGTCCCGAAGCCTCCGGCGCTGTCGACGCCGCTGATCATCACGCTGGCGAACTTTCCGGCGCTCACCACCGTCGGCGGGGTCGCGCGGGTGAGTAGCCAGCCGCCGCTTGCACTTGCACGCACGTCGAGCGGCCTGGTGGGGTTTTCGCTGGAGTGCACGCACGCCGGTACCACGGTCGACGTCCGGTCGAACTTCACACTCAAGTGCCCCAATCACGGCGCCGAGTTCTCCTTCGATGGCAGTTGGACTGGCGGTGAACAGCAGACGTCCAGTCTTTTTCGTGTCACCGTGACGCCAGATGCCAGCGGCGCGACGGTCGCTATTTCGACCTGAGCTCTATGGGGACCGTCGGCGGGGGGTTGACACGTCGCGCTTCGCAGAGCACTCTATGTCTCATGAGCCATCCGGTCCGCGCCCTCTTTACCAGCTATTATTACTTTGGCCGCTTCGCGGACCAAGGTGGTAAAGCGCGCGCGTAACACCGCGACTGACTTTCCCCCGAGGCCCGCAGCGATGCGGGCCTTTTGCTTTTTTGGCAAAGCCCGAACGCCACGGACTCCTCTCCACCACGCCTCACGGCATCGGAGCCCCGCCAATGCAGACCCAGTCCAAGACCGCCAGCCCCGCCCCGGATCGCACTCCGGAACAGCAGCGCGCCGCCGACCGCGTGGAGTCGCTTCGCGCCTCCATCGATCGCATTGACGAGATGCTGGTCTCGCTGATCGGTGAGCGGCAGCGCCTCGCCCGGGCAGTCGGCACCGCCAAGCGGACGGCCGCGATGCCCCCGGTGGACGCCACCCGCGAGCATGACGTGATCCAGCGGATCGCCAATCACGCCAGCGATCATGGGGTGAACGACACGGAAGCACGACTGCTGGCGGATCAGTTGATTCGGCTGGCGCGGACGACGCAGGGATTGCCGGTGGTGAGCCGGCGGGAGTCTGCCGCCGCGTAGCTGACGGTGAGTCGCGCCACACAGGCCAGGGGTTGTGCGTAAACTGTCCGAACCCGGACCGTCGTCGCCCTCACCGCCCCACCGCATGACCACTCGCCGCGATTTCGTCGCCACCACCGCCCTCGCCGCCGGTGCCCTCGCCCTTGGACGTCCGCGCGACGCGGCGGCCCATTCGCGCCTGATGCCGCATGTGCAGCATCGCATGGATGCGCCAACGCGTGACCTGCTGCTGCTGGCACTCGACACGGCCAAACGCGCCGGCGCCAGCTACGCCGACGTACGCATTCAGCGCGTACAGCGCAACGCCGTGTTCACCCGCGAGAAGCAGGTGCTCGACGTCATCGACAGCGATACCATCGGCTGCGGCGTGCGGGCGCTGGTGGATGGCTGCTGGGGTTTTGCCGCCACGCCGCGGCTGACCAACGAGGGCGTGCAGCGCGCAACGATGGAAGCGGTCGCCACCGCCAAGGCCAACCGCATTGCGCGCGACAAGCCAATTGAACTGGCCCCGAATCCGAGTCATCCCGACGCCACTTGGAGTAGCGGCTTCACCATCGATCCGTTCACGATCTCGATCGAGGAGAAAGCGACGCTGGCGATCGCGGCCAACACCGCCGCTCTCTCGGTTCCTGGTGTGCGTTTCGTCAGCACCCAGTTGCAGTTCGTGAAGGAGGAGCGCAACTACGCCAACACCGACGGCTCAGTAATCGCGCAGACGCTGGTCCGCACCTACACGCCGATGAGCATCACCGCCGTCAGCGCCGATCGCACCGACTTCGCCATCCGCGACGCCGTCGTGCAGCCCACGGGCCGCGGTTGGGAATCGGTGCTGGAGAACAACCTGCCGGTGAACGCGAAGAAATGGGCCGAGGAAGCGGCCGAGAAGCTGACGGCAAAGTCGGTGGAACCCGGGCGCTGGGACCTGATCCTGCACCCCTCCAACCTCGGACTCACGTTGCACGAGTCGGTGGCGCATCCAACGGAACTGGATCGCGCCTACGGCTACGAAGCCAACTACGCCGGCACCTCGTTCGTCGCGCCACCGGAGAAGGTGCTCGGGTCGCTCAAGTTTGGTTCTCCGCTGATGACCATCACTGGTGATCGCTCGGAGCCTGGCGGCTGCGCGACCATCGGCTACGACGATGACGGCGTGAAGCCGGAAGCGTTCACGATCATCAAGGACGGCATCTTCGTCGACTACCAGACCACCCGCGAACAGGCGATGTGGCTCGACTGGTGGTACAAAAAGCAGGGTATGCCCACGCGTAGTCACGGCTGTTCCTACGCCGACTCGTGGAGCAGCGTCGCGTTTCAGCGGATGCCCAACGTGTCGATCAAGCCAGGCGCCAAGGACCTCGGATGGAACGACCTGATCGCCGCCACCGATAAAGGCATCGCGATTCTCGGACGCGGCTCGTACTCGATCGATCAACAACGCTTCAACGGCCAGTTCGGCGGCGCATTGTTTTACGAAGTGCGCGGCGGCAAGATCGTCGGCCAGCTGCGCGACGTGGCCTATCAGTTCCGCACCACCGAGTTCTGGGGCGCTCTCGACATGCTGGGTGGCCAGAAGAGCTACGAGCTCTATGCCACATTCTCCGATGGCAAGGGTCAACCGGGGCAGGCGAATGCCGTCACACACGGCTGTGTACCGACCCGCCACAAGCAGGTCAACGTCATCAACACGGGTCGCAAGGCATGAGCATGATCATCGTTCCGCGTGCCTCGCGGACCATTCTCGACCCGCGCGCGCCGCGCTCGTTGCTGGCGGAAGATGTGGTGATCTCGCGTGCCGATGCACAACGCGTGATCGAGAGTGTGATCAAGCTGTCACGTGCCGATTCGGTGCAGGCCGTGATCCGCTCATCGCGCACGCGCAACGTGCGCTTCGCCGCCAACCAGCTCTCCACCGCCGGCGTAGTGGAAGACACGACACTGGTCGTGATGTCGTTCATCGGCCGCAAACACTCGGCCGTCACCACCAACGATCTGTCGCCGGAGAGCATCGAGCGCACGGTGCGCAAGGCGGAAGCCATCGCGCGCCTTGCACCGGACGATCCGGAGATGCTCCCGGTGCTTGGGCCCCAGACCCTGCGCGACCTGAGCGCTGCCTGGGACGAGGCGACCGCCAACCTGCCGGCGGGCGACGTGACCGCTGCCGCCAACACTGCGCTGGGTCCGGCGCGCCGCGCGGGCAGTCTGCTCAACGTGGCCGGCTTCTTGGTCACCGGCGCCGACGCCATCGCCATCGGCACCAGCGCCGGCCACTTCGCGTATCACCGCGGCACCAGTGCCAACTACACACTCACCGTCCGTTCGGCCGACGGCACCGGTTCCGGCTGGAGCGGTGAGGACGCGGTTGCCTGGAGCTCGCTCGACTTCGGAGCGGTGAGTGCTCAGGCCATCGAGAAGGCGACCCAGTCGCGGAATCCGGTCGCGATCGAGCCAGGGCGCTACACGGTCATTCTCGAGCCGCAGGCGGTTGGCGACCTGGTTGGGCTGATGCCGCGCTACTTCAACGCCCGCAGCGCCGACGAAGGCCGAAGCCCGTTCGCCAAACAGGGCGGCGGCAACAAGCTGGGCGAAACGATCGTGAATGCGATGATCACGCTCTCCAGCGACCCTGCCGACCCGATGGTGCTGGCCCAGCCTTTTGATGGTGATGGTATGCCACTGACGAAACAGTCATGGATCACCAACGGCACACTTTCTACGATGTTGGTGCCAAGGGCATGGGCGGCGCGGAAGAATCTCGTCGCGACGGGCACCCCGAACAACATCATCCTGAGCGGCGGAAATACCTCTCGTGAGCAGATGATCGCCAGCACCCAGCGCGGCGTGCTGGTCACGCGCCTCTGGTATCTGCGCGAAACTGATCCGCGCACGATGAGCTACACCGGCCTCACCCGCGACGGCACGTTCCTGATCGAGAACGGCAAGATCTCCAGGTCGATCAAGAACATGCGCTTCAACGAGAGCCCGCTGTTCCTGCTCAATAACGTCGAGGCGCTGGGCCCGGTGCGTCGGACCGCGTCAGATGGGCCCGGCACGCAGATCATGCCGATCCTCAAAGCCCGCGACTTCAACTTCACGTCGCTGTCGGACGCGGTGTGAACTGACCGCACAAAGTTCTTGACGCGTTGCCTGCGTCGGTGGGGGGAGGCGTATGGTTGACTCCCTTCACGCGGGTTGCGGAGGACAGAGTCAGCAAAGCCAGAGCAACGCGACCGCTGGCGTATCACGCCACTGCCCGCCGCCCGGCTCGAGCAGAGTGCTTGTTCAGCTCGCCAAGTCAGCGCGTGTTTGCGAAGTCAGACAACCATTCGACGCGCGCACGAATCCAAATTGTCTCTCGAGCGTACGACCCAACGCGGCGCGCCACGACGCGCGCCCGACGTGCTGTTTCCGTCCTGCCACCCGAGCCCTCTCCGCATGACAACCCGTCGGGATTTTCTCGCCACCGGTGCATTCGCCGCCGGCGCCATGGCCGTCGCCTCGCTGCCCGCAGAGGCAGAGGCATACACGCGCCGCCTGGCACCGCTCACGCCGCACGAACAGCCGCCGATGGACGCGCCGACCAAGGATCTGCTGATGGCCGCCCTCAACTCGGCCAAAATGAGCGGCGCCTCGTTTGCCGACGCCCGTATCGGGCGCACGCGTCGCAACTTCGTGATCACGCGCGAACAGCAGATCATCGAGATCGTCGACACCGAAACCATGGGCTGCGGCGTTCGCGCGCTGGTTGACGGCTGCTGGGGCTTTGCCGCGACGCGCACGCTGACCGCTGATGGTGTTGCCGCTGCCGCACGCGACGCCGCCGCCATTGCGAAGGCCAATCGCGTCGCCCGCGACCGTAGCGTGGAGCTCGCGCCGGCGCCATCACTTGGTGAACGCACCTGGTCGAATGGCTTCACCATCGATCCGTGGACGATTCCGGTGGAGCAGAAAGCCGACCTGCTGATCCGGGCCAATGCCGAGGCACTCAAGGTGCCGGGTGTGAAGTACGTGGCGAGCCAGATGTTCTTCGTCAAGGAAGAGAAGAACTATGCCAACACCGAAGGCACCGTCACCACGCAGACGATCGTGCGCAGCTGGGCGCCGATGAGCATCACCGCGATTTCGTCCGACATGACGGACTTTCAGTCGCGCAGCAATACGGTGCAACCCGCCGGTCGCGGGTACGAACACATTCTCGAGGCCGACATCGTTGGCAACGCGAAGAAGTGGGGCGAGGAGGCCGCCCAGAAACTGAAGGCGAAAGCCGTCGAGCCGGGCCGATACGACCTGGTCCTGCATCCCTCGCATCTCTGGCTCACGATTCACGAATCGGTGGGGCATCCCACCGAGCTCGATCGCGCCAGCGGCTACGAGGCCAACTACGCCGGCACCAGCTTCGTCAGTCCGCCGGAGAAGGTGCTCGGCTCGCTCAAGTACGGCCCGGAGATGTTGAACGTGCAGGGCGATCGGTCGCAGCCCGGCGCCTGCGCCACCGTTGGCTTCGATGATGAAGGCGTGGTGCCGGAGGACTTCCTGATCATCAAGAACGGCATGCTGAACGACTACCAGACCACGCGCGAACAGGCGAACTGGATCAAGTGGTGGTACGACAAGAACGGCAAGCCGACGCGCAGTCACGGCTGCTCGTATGGTGATGCCTGGAGCAGCGTGCAGTTCCAGCGCATGCCGAATGTGTCGGTGCTTCCCGGACCGAAGGAGCAGTCGTTCGAGGACATCATCGCGGCGACCGACAAGGGCATCGCCATCGTCGGTGACGGCAGTTTCTCGATCGATCAGCAGCGCTACAACGCGCAGTTCGGCGGCCAGCTGTTCTATGAGATCAAGGGCGGCAAGGTGGTCGGCATGCTGAAGGATGTGGCCTATCAGATGCGCACCCCAGAGTTCTGGAACGCGCTCGACATGCTCGGCGGCAAGAAGAGCTACGAGCTCGGTGCCAGCTTCTTTGACGGCAAGGGACAGCCCGGGCAGTCGAACTCCGTCAGTCACGGGTGTCCGCCCACGCGCCACCGCCAGATCAACGTCATCAACACGGGACGCAAGGCATGACATCGAAATTCGATCCCCGCGCACCAAAGCGCCTGCTCGA
>JBBQRH010000132.1:0-8290 GCA_038215035.1 Gemmatimonadales bacterium
AGACTATGCTCCGACGACCAAGTACCCGTCGGAGGTTCGCATTCTTTTCGATTCCGAGAATCTGTACATCGGCGGATTTCACCGCGACAGCGCAGGCCTCGCGTCGATGCGCCTGCCCGACCTGCGCCGCGACTTCGAGCCACCTGAGGCCGACGACTTCGCCATTACTCTCGGCCCGCTCGGCGATCACCGTACCGCGTATCAGTTCCATGTCTCGCCGCTCGGTTCGCAGGGCGATGTGCAGGCGTTCGACGGGGGTGATGCGTTCAACTTCAACTGGGATGCCGTCTGGCGTACACGAACCACACGCGCCGACTCTGGGTGGGTGGCCGAGATCGCCATTCCGTGGCGCTCACTGCGCTATGCGCGCGGACTGACCTCGTGGGACATCAACCTGCTGCGCAACACGCGTCGTGCCGCGCAGTTCAGCTCCTGGATGCCCTATCCGCGGCAGCTCACGTCGTGGAGACTGACCTACGCCGGATCGCTCGACTCACTCCAGCCGCCGCCGCCCCGCACCAATGTGCGCATCCGCCCCTACGCGCTTGGCTCCGCGCAACGTGATCGGACGCCGGGCGCCAACAACGCCAGCACCGGGGACATCGGCGGCGAAGTGATCTGGGCACCGACCGCGAACACGCTGCTCGAGGCCACGGTGAATACCGACTTCGCGCAGGCCGATGTGGACCGACAGGTGGTGAACCTCACCCGGTTCAGTGTGTTCTTCCCCGAACGGCGTCAGTTCTTTCTCGAGAATGCTGATTTGCTCAGTGCGGGCGGACTGGGCGCAACGTCACGCTACATCGTGCAGCCCTTCTTTACGCGTCGCATCGGCTTGGGCAATGATGGCACGCTGCTGCCGATCGATGGTGGTGCACGGTTCGCGTATCGCACCGGGCGCACCACGGCCGGGATTCTCGCCATGCGGCAGCGCGGGGTTGGTACCGACGAAGACGCGACGTTCGCCGTGGCGCGTGGCAGTCAGTTCTTCGGCCGCGCAACGCGGGTCGGCGCTACGGTGGCCGTGCGAGACGCTGCCAGCGCGTCGGGCGACAACCTCGTCACCGCTGTCGACGCGCTGGCGAGGATCGGCGAACAGATCCAGCTCACAGGTACCGTCTCCACGTCGACGCGCACACTCACGTCGTCGGCACGCGACAACCGCACTGATTTTGCGAGTACCTGGCAACTCAGCCGGACCACACCGCGCAGCACCACCGGCCTGCTCGGCGCCTGGGTCACGGAGCGCTACGATCCACTCACCGGATTCGTGTCGCGACCGAATGTGATTCTCACCAATCCGAGCTTCAACATCACCTTCCAGCCACAGTGGAGCCCGAAGTCGATCGTGTGGTTCAAACCCGGTATTGCCACGTTTCTGTATCACTCCCCCGAGACATACGCGCTGCAGGAAGGGCTGGTGCAGGTACGCGGCGAAGTGCTGTATCGCAACGGGGCACAGCTGGTACCGTTCGTCGAATCAAATCTCCAGCGCCCCACAACATCAGTTTCGCTGTTCCCCGGTGTCAGCATCGCGGCGGGCTCGCGCGACTACACGCGGTATGGTCTGGAGCTCAAGAGTGATCAGAGCGCGCGTGTCTCGACGACGGGCAACCTGAGCAGCGGCACCTTCTTCGATGGCCGGCTCGATCGTGCCGCCGTGGGCGCACGCTTCTCGCCGTCACCGTACGTGGCGCTGCGTGCCGACTATGAAGTGAACCGCCTGCAGAGCATCGGCACACGTGACACCAGTTTCGTTACCCATCTGCTGGCACCGGAACTGCGGGTGTTTCTCAATCCGCGAGTGCAATGGAGCGCGTTCTATCAGTACAACACGCTGCAGCAGCGCGGCGCACTGAACGCGCGGTTCAGCTGGGAGTTTGCGCCGCTGTCGTTTCTGTACGTGGTATACAACGACCGGCAGGCCATTCAGGACGGGACGACGCCGTCGGCGCGGTCGGTGATCGTAAAGCTGAGTTGGTTGAGGCAGCTGTAGAGGCAGAGTGCGACGGTAGAGCTGTCGGTCATTGCCTGACAGCTCGATTCCGGAGTTGGTACTAGCGTAGCAGTGGCTACAGCTCCGCGTTCCCTTCTGCAGAAGACCCACATGATCACGAAATCACTGCTCTCGCTGGTGCTGCTCGCCTGCGCCTTGCCGCAGGCGTCGTTCGCGCAAGCCGAGTGGCGCGTCGATGCATTTTCGCTGACCGAGAGCGGCTTCCGCGGTACACTGCTGTTCCGGAATGGTCAGTCGCCGTCCGACACGCCGATTCTCGGTATTGGCACGGTGAACATCAGTCTCGCGCCGGCCACGCCACGTTGCGCGAACTTCAACGACTGTTTCTTCAGGAGCAACATCATCACTCGAGTGGGTAACGTCGACACCCGCCGGTTTGATTTCGCGGGGGGCGGCTCGGTCATTCTTGCTCCAGAAGGATGGAGTGAGGAATCCTGCATCTCGTGCTGGCAGCGCGTGTACACCGCACCAGTTGGAATCGGTGCCCTCGGCTGCGCGGCGCCCTATGGGAATCCGGGAGGGATCACCTTTTACGCCGGTCGTACCTGCACCGCAGGCGGCTTCGACGGCTGGTTCGCATTGCCGTTCGAATGGGTGTCATTCCAGACGTTGCCTGATGGCTTCGTATGGAAGCAGTCTGATCTGGTGCCGCAGTTCAGCTATCGCAACGGCGGGAATCTGAATGGCTTTCTGGTCCCGGAGCCAAAGAGTTGGGCGTTGCTGGTTGGTGGATTGGTGGTCCTTTGCGCGTATCGGCGACGACGGGCGACAACGAACTAGCGCCGCGTTTGCGGGGGCTGTGGTCAGCCGCACGTTGAGAGGCGGACTGAGTTTCGAAGTGCAGCTCGTGCGGACGCGCAAGCTGGAGGCAGTCGGGCAACTCGCCGGTGTTGTTGCGCATGACGTCAACGACCTACCCGCCGTGATTCTTGGGACGACGCAGCTGGTGGTCGATGCACTTGGTACCGAGCATCCGGTGATTCAAGAACTCGAAATTGTCGAGTCGGCTGCGGGACGCGGCGCCGAACTGACGACGCAGCTGTTGCTCAACCTAGCGAGCAACGTTGATGACGCGGTGGGGGCACGGCCTCGCAGTCACGACGATCTCGTGCGCGCCTGAACTCCGTGTGTCGGCGCACCCGACCGCTACCATCGACTCAGCACCGACGTCCCGACCCCGACGAACTCGAGACGAGCCGTGGTGAAGCTGGGTGGGAAACCGCCGCTCCCAGGAATCGGCCCCGTCGTCCGTCGGTCGAGTCCCAGCCGCTGTGACTCCGAAGCGATCGTTGCCTGAGACTTTTTCGGCGGCGGTGGTGGTGCCGCTGGCGTACCGTTCGACGGCGACCGGCGCTCTGGCAGAGGCACGCGGTTCAACCAATCCGCGCGCTGCCGCGAGTTGCAAGCGGCGCCATCTGAGCCACCGGCGCCGCAACCGCACGGACAGGCGTTCGGATCTGGCTCCTCGACTTCTGTGAACAGGCGAGCGATGCGAGCGGGTACGTCACCTTGGATGATCAACTGGGGCCGTGTGCCGGCACGCGGCATCATCGCCAGAATCCGGGTGACAGACACACCATCACCAGGCCATCCCCACGACTCGCCGCGCCAACCCTCCGCATTCACGCGGAAGCCGGTAGCGAAGAGATAACTCACACCGTCAGGCCGAGTTCCGTACACATCCGCCACACACGTGTAGCGGGCCACCGGTGCGGTACCGGCGACGGTGCGGTGAATCGGGACGCGTACTTCGGTCTCGAGCACTCCCCTTCGTACTGAGATGAACGGCAGCGCGCCACCGCCAGCTAAGCGACCTTCGGAATCAAAAAGCTTACAGCCGAAGCCGATGTTGCGGACGCCCGGATCGAGACTGACCAAGCTGACAGGAATAGCGATGAAGGCGTGAGCGGCGCACGTGGCGGTAAACAGCAACGTTGCGGCGACAGCACCGAGAGGGGCGAGCAGACGTGGCTTCATTGTCAGACTCCTGAGGAAACGTCCCGTGTTCCGCCGCGGTTCGCATCGCTGGCTCGTGAGGAATGGAATGGAATGACCGTGCCTGTGTTTCGCCAGCCCTGTTGACAGCCAGCGGCGCGCTCCGTCTTCGTCCCACTCTGCCCTCATCACATTGTCGGGCGCGGCACCGGTTGCCGACGTACACCCCCGTGGCTCAGCCTCCCGTTCCGAACTGCCGCGTGAACTTCACGAACACGTTCCGCTGCTGCGGCCGACGCCAGTCGAAAAAACTGCCCGCATCGCGGCCATCGTTGAACACCACGAACAACCCCGTCCCCGCCGTGTTGAGCCAGCCAAAACGGACATTGGCCGACCAGATCGACTGTTGATTGTTGTACTGCGTCAGTGACTGCACGAAGATGCGCGGCGAGAAGAAATAGTTGAGACGTACCGCTTGCAGCGTCCGCGTAAAGTTGCCTTGCGGCAGCCGGACATCATTGTGCTCCACCGTCAGTGAGCCCGAGAATGTGGCCCCTCGACGCAGTGTGAGCGTACCGCTGCCACCGCGTCGGGTACCCGTCCAGAACTCGCCGACGTCAAAACGACCCGTCACCCACAGGTTCTCGCTCGGGTCGGTCTGATAGTCGAAGCCCACCGTGCCCCAGGTATACGAACCCACCGGCAACACCACGCCCGGCGCGATCGTGAACGGCGCCTGCAGCCCTTCATGGGAGATGTTGTATTCGGGTCCGAAACGTGCGCTGTTCGCGAACTCGATCTCGGTCACGTCGAGGTGCACAAATCCTGACTGGTAGAAGCCGTCCAGACCATAGGTGCTGCGATAGTTCATGTGGGGATTCCACTGACGGAACCAGGCCCATTCCGGCTTGCGGACCAGTCGCAACAATGACAGGTCGTACTGACGAAATCCCGCCGGCCGACTGAGGAAGCCGACTTCGGGATTGAAGTCACCGCCCACCTGGGCCACGCGCAGACTGTGATTCCACACATTCGTCTGATAGGCAATGCGCCCACTGAAGGCATTGTCGTCACCGGCTCGTCCGGGCGTGGTGGTCTTGGCGGCCCAGAGGTCGGTGGTCCACTCCTGACCCAGCCCGATACGTCCATCCACGGCAAAGGTGCGATTCACATCGCCGGCATCGCGCGTGGACAGTCGCTGTACGGCCATCGCGCCGATTCGTGAGCGTCGTGACACTTCCCGGATCGCACGCACCACCGAGTACGACTGACCATCCGTGGCATTGTCCGGCGCGTCGGTCACCATCTGCAGCAGGCCGATAGTAGTCTTTCCCACGCGACCCGTCAGTCGACCACCGCCCAGGATCGGTTGCGGCGTCCCGTTGTCGGCGATGCCGATGCGGCGCGTGAAGAACAGGTCGACGGCCTGCGGTGTGCCGGCCGAAAAGATGCCGGCGTTCTCCAGGAAAAAGGGGCGCTTCTCGGGAAAGAAGATGGGAAAGCGCGTCAGGTTCACACGCTGGTCGTCCACTTCCACCTGCGCGAAGTCGGTGTTGACCGTCAGATCCAGCGTCAGTGCCGGCGTGACGCCGTACTTGATTTCTCCGCCGAATTCGACCGGCGTGGTCGTGCGCGATCCTGACGCGGGAAACGTCGTCTGCGACGCACCAAGGACGTATGGCGTGACGGTCTGGATGCGTCGCGCCGGTACCGTCAGTTTCTCGAGTGTACCGGCCAGTGACAGTCGATACAGGTTGAACTGTCGCGGAATGAACGCCCAGTAGAGTTCTTCATTCTTGCGGCGGATGGAACGCGTGATATTGAATCCCCAGCTCTGCTCAGTCCTTCCAGCCTGATAGCGGAGGGTGGAAAACGGAATCCGGAACTCGGCCGTCCAGCCCAGCGAGTCGATCGTCGTGGCTACTGTCCAACTCGCGTCCCAGTTGACGTTGAAGCCCCCCAAACCGCCGGCCAGCGAGCGGTTCTGTCCCTGCACTGCCGCGCCACCGCCTTCACCTTCGCGAATCACCTGCCCATCGTACTCCACCCCCGCTGGCGTGGTGGCGAAAACGAAGCCGTTCTGTCGATCGTGATACGTGTCGAAGATCAGCGCGATGTGATCGCTGTTGGAGAGCGTGACATCGCGGATCTTTTCGCCCGGCACGATCAGGTTCGGCTCGCGGTCGAACATGCGCGCGGCGATGTAGAGCGACTGTCCGTCGGTCGCGAGTCGCACGTCGGTGCGTTCCGTAGCCGGCACGCCTTCATTCAGCTCACGCTGAAGGAAGTCCGTGATCGGCGTCGCCTCCTGCCACATCGCCTCGTCCAGCCGGCCATCGATCACTGGCGGCGTAGTGATCCGGAGCGCCCTCGCGTCGGGGAGCGGGCGGGCGCGAGCGGCGCGGGCGAAAGAGTCGGCGCGGGCGGCGTCGAGGCGGGCCGGGGCCGGAGACGGGCCCTGCGCGTGCGCAGCGGCTGGCGCCATACCGACTGCACAGGCCGTGAGGGCCGCCAAGGCGCGGGTGAACCAACGGCTCTGAGAGGCTACGGCGGATTCGCGCGGGAACGGCATGCGGATGTTCATGAGGTGACGGAGTGGCATGCCCGCACTGTGAGCAGCCACGAAGACGCGGAAATATGAAAGGCGGAGTCCGTCGATGGTACGCAGCAGGGTGAGGCAGCGCTGCGGGTCGCCGCATCACGATCGCCCTCCCCATGCTGCACGACTGCACCAGATCAACCCATCAAGGGGTCTCCCATCAAGCGGTCGGAGTCCTTGATCGCTGTGCGCACGGACCCCGACCCCTTGAGTAGAAGCGTTGAGTAACCCGTTGAGTAACCCGTTGAGTTGGATCCTTTGAGTCGTCGATCGGCATCAATACCCCTGATGCCTTGATCGCACCCCGCGCGAAACATCACCGACTTCCCGCCGCTCGCACCCGCCAGATCACATTCCCCACATCGTCGGCCACCAGCAACGCACCATGCGTGTCCATCGCCACACCCACCGGTCGCCCCATCGCCTTCTCGTCGGCGCCGATGAAACCGGTCAGCACATCCAGCGGCTGCCCTGACGGCTGACCATTCACGAACGAAACGAAGATCACCGAATAGCCACTCCGTGGTTTGCGATTCCACGAGCCATGCTGGCCGACGAACATTCCTTGCCGGAACGCAGGTGGCATCGCATCACTGTCTGACCACGCCAATCCCAGCGAAGCCGTGTGCGCACCAAGCGCGTAGTCCGGCACGACAGCCGTCGCCACCAGGTCCGGGCGGGCGGGCTGTACGCGTGTGTCGACATGATCGCCGAAATAGCTGTACGGCCAGCCGTAGAAGGCACCATCACGCACCGCGGTCATGTAGTCCGGCACCAGGTCACCACCGATCTCATCGCGCTCGTTGACTGCCGTCCAGAGTGCGCGCGTGGTCGGTTCGAAGGCGAGCCCCACGGGATTGCGCAGTCCTGACGCGAAAATCCGGTGCGAGCCCGTCGCACGGTCGACGGCCCAGATCGCGGCGCGTTCCGCTTCGACCGTCATGCCGTTCTCGCCCACGTTGCTGTTCGACCCGACGGCGACGTACAGCGTCTCGCCATCCGCGGAAGCAATGACATTCTTGGTCCAGTGATGATTGATCGTCCCGGCCGGAAGCGCCGCAATCACCACACCGGGCGTCGTGATCGTCGTATCCCCGTCGCGGTACGGGAAACGCACCAACGCGTCGCTGTTGGCCACGATCAACTGGCCGCGCACCAGCGTCATCCCGAACGGTGAGTAGAGCTGCTGCAGCAACACGAATCGCCGATCGGCGACGCCATCACCATTCGTGTCGCGCAACAACGTGATGCGATCCGCACTCGGCACCGCACCACCGCCCTTCTTCTGGAACCGCTTGAAGAACCATCCCTTGATCCCCTTCGCGTCGTCAGGCCGCTTCGGCGCATTCGTCTCGGCCACCAGCACGTCACCATTCGGCAGGACGTAGAGCCACCGCGGATGATCAAGACTGTCGGCGAAGGCCGTGACCGTCAGGCCAGGCGCTGCGACCGGCCGCGCGCCAGCGGGCCAGCGGTTGACTGCGGCAACGTTCACGAGCGGGATCAGCGAGTGCTGCGGCGCAGGCAGGACCGGTGTTGGGCCGATTCCGGAGGCGATGGGGAAGCTGGCGGACGAGCCACATGCGCCAAGCGCGACGACGGTACCAATCCGTAGGACGGTAGCGCTGGCTCGGAGGGGTGAGACGGTCATGAAGCCACCGATGAACTGAGTCAGGGGCTCACGCACAGCCCAACCGCCTCATCAGGTCGCCGGGTGGCACGCTGGTGCGGACGTCGAG
>JBBQRH010000133.1:0-8130 GCA_038215035.1 Gemmatimonadales bacterium
TCGCCGAACAGATCGTGACTGCGCATGGCGGGCGTATCGGGGTGACATCGACGGAGGCGGAGGGCACGCGTTTTACCGTGTCGCTGCCGCGCTGAGTCGATTGTGACGCGCGTGCACGGAGGTCATGGTGCGGGCGCGGAATTTTCAGAGGCCGACACGGTTGCTCGTTGGCAAGGTCCGGGCAATGTCCGTGCACGCCGGTCAACTCCGTGTCGTGGAGCGTTCGTCGTGCACGAACGGCGTGTATCGGTGCGTACCTGGAGAGCCAGTTCGCGCCGACGTCGTATTCGACGCGATGACTGGTGCGTTCGTGATCCGGCGAGGAATGCGTCCACGGTGTTTGACACGACCCCGAAGCTGACCCGGGGCGTGCCTGCGGTCAGGAATGCTCGGCCTTGCGATCCGGGGCTTGGGTCATCGGCTGGTCACCAGGCGCAGCGCCACGTTTCGGCACCGCCCCGAGCGCGAACAAACCAGAGCCAGCTGTTACCTTGCCGTATGATTAGCAAGCTCTTATCCTCTGGCCGGAGCGGGTTCACTTCTGGCGGGCGGAGACGATGAAGATCGGTTGTGTGAGGGTCGGGGCGAGATTGGGTGCGTTGGCGTGTGTTGCGGTGATCGCGGCCAGCAATGGTGTGGCGCAGGCGCGTGCGACGGCGCAGCAGTCGATGGCGCAGGAGGCACGGGTGTCGAAGGATGCCGCTCGGATGACCGCCCTTGGGAAGGTGCCTGGTGGCCGGATGAGTACGATTGAATTGCGTCGCGGGGTGGCGGGAAAGCTGGTGTACATCGCGATCATCACGGTGCCGGGTCAGGTGCCGAAGAGCGAGGTGGTGGTGGACGCGATGACGGGTGCGGTGATCAGCAAGCGGCCGTAGGGGCGGGTTGGTGTTTCGGGTTCCGATTGAAGCGGGGCGGGGGCGGGGTTAGGTTACCCATGTGTTGTGGGGCCTGTCGGCGGGTTTGGCGGCAGTGACGGGACGTAGCGCAGTCCGGTAGCGCACCTGAATGGGGTTCAGGGGGTCGCAGGTTCGAATCCTGTCGTCCCGATGGTCAACGCAGTGATGTAGAACGACTTGCAGACCCGCTGAATTTCGCATTCAGCGGGTCTGCAGTGTTTTTAGCGACGCTCCCAATATCCGTGTCCTCAGTGGGTCGTGAGGTCGAGCACTGCGTGCAGCGCACGAGCATCTCACCGCCCCTGCACACACGGAGTGCCATCCGTCGCGTATGTCGTCGGGAGATGCTGCATGACGTCTTGTGCCGCGACCAGATGCGCACCGAGGGTGTCGTAGTGCACCTCGTTGCGCGTGTCGAGGCGCGACGCCGGTCGGCAGAGGGGGCCGTCGCCACTCGGTTCGAGCACCGGCCGACGCTGGTAGTCGTAGTGTTCGCAAGCCAACTCTGCGGTCTCGAATGCACATCGTGCTGTGCAGGGTCACGTCAGGAGCGCCTCGATGTGTCGCCTCCGCTGCATGAGGAATCACCACGACTTGTCGTTACGTCACGCCACCGTCCGCTCTCCGTCGCGTTTGAATGCCGTTGTCGGCGGATGCGCGCGCTCCGCCGCCCAGCGCGCCGAGAATCCGGCAGTCCGCCACCGCCAACCCACCACGGCACTGATCGATCACGCCGGCGAGGGCGTCGCGCAGCGCGGTGAGCTGCGCCAGCTTGGCGTCCACCTGCATGAGGTGCGCGCGCGCCAGTGCATCGACGTCGCCACACGACCGATCAGGATCGCCGTCGCTGAACGTCAGCAGCGCGCGGACCTCGGCGAGGCTGAAGCCGAGTTCGCGAGCGCGGCGCAGGAACGCGAGTCGCTCGACGTCGGCGTCGCCGTATTGCCGGTATCGCCCCGATCCGGCCCGGGCCGGCCGCGGCACGACCCCCACCCGCTCGTAGTACCGGATAGCCTCAGGGGTGCATCCGGTGCGCGCTGCCAATTCTCCGATGGTCAGTCCAGCGATCGGACGCCCAGCCTCCGTCATCATTCCCCCTTGACCTTGTAGTCACTACAAGGTGTAGCCTCCCTCCGTCAATCGGAAGCATGCTCCACTGAGGCGTTGGGGGATTCGTGAGCGCAACATGTAATGGGACGGGGTGCGGGACAGGGGACGCGAGCACGCCGCGGTATCGCCAAGTGGTGTGGGTGGCATTGGCGGTCAATGTGCTGATGTTCGTCGTCGAGATCGTCGCCGGTGTGTCGGCCGCATCCTCGGCACTGCAGGCGGACGCGCTCGATTTCCTCGGCGATGCGGCGAACTATGGGATCAGCCTCTTCGTCCTCTCTTCCGCGCTGATCGTCCGCGCCCGCGCCTCGCTCCTCAAGGGTGCGACGATGGCGGCGTTCGGCTGTTGGGTAGTTGCACACGCCATCTACCAGACCACGACCGGGCAGGCGCCGGAGCCCCTGACCATGAGCGTGGTCGGCGTCCTGGCACTCGCATCGAACGTGTTCGTAGCGCTGCTCTTGTATCGGTATCGCACCGGCGATTCGAATATGCGGTCGGTGTGGATCTGCTCGCGGAACGATGCGGTCGGCAACGTCGCCGTCGTCGCCGCAGCGGCCGGCGTCTTCACCACGCGGCGCGGGTGGCCTGACATCGCCGTCGCGCTGATCATGGGTGTGCTCGCGCTCTCCGGCGCCTGGCAGATCCTGCGGCATGCGCAGCGCGACCTCTCGAATGTCCGCACCGCGACGCACGACGCACAGCAGGCGCACACCTGATTCGCGCCGTGCGTCGTTCCCGGCACACGGTGCGTGCGCTCCGCGCACTGCACTTCGTCGCTGACTCAGTCGAGATGAGCGCCTCGATTCGTACGCGCCGCGCGGCCTCACGGCACGTCGCATTCCGGTCGCTGCAGTCGCAGGCATTGGAGCTCCCGCTTGAGATCGACATGTGGCGTCGCGAGGGGCTTCAGGAGCAAACCTTCACGCTTTCGGTCGTGCGCTTCGCTCGCGTCGGCACAATGTCGCACGCGCGCGGTGAGCGTGCCGATTGATGAACCGAATTTCAAGTGTCGGCGATCATCTAGGCCTTTGCGGCGCGCGTGCTGAGGGTGCCTCTCAGCAGATTCTCCTCCTCATTCACCGGCTTGGCTTGGCGTGCCTGCTCCTCGAGAATGCCGGCGTCGCTGGACAATCCCGCTTCCGCCTTCGTGGACACGGAGTCCACATCTCGAGGGCGGGCTGCGTCGCCTCGAGAGGCGAGGAATCGAAGGCCTTTCGTCGGCTGCTGCGTCGACTCGAGCATCGTGACTGGGACGCCGTTCGGGAAGATGATTTCTCGAGCCTCGTCCGGCATGCTGATGCCATGCTGCTGAAAGGCCACCTTGACGAGGCGAATCACAGACGAACGCACTTTGAGCCAACTGTGTTCGTGGCCATTAAGCCAAAAATAGATGCGCAGATTGACGGTTGATTGACCAAGGTCGTCGGCAAGCACCCACGGCTCCGGCTCGTTCAAGACCGCGGGGTGATCCTCCAGTACCTGGCGGGCAACTTCCTGCGCTTCATCGATCGCGTCGTCATATCCGATGCCGACGACGAAGGTCTCGCGCCGGTTCGGCGTAGCAGTAAAGTTATGAATGGTGCTCTTGTACACGGCTGAGTTGGGGACCTGCACCAGATTGCCGTCGAGCGTCAGCAGCACCGTAGTCCGGATGTTCAACTGCTGCACATAGCCAGTGACACCGACGATTTCGACCAGGTCACCGGTTCCGAACGGGCGCTGGACACTGAGGAAGATGCTGGCGAGAAAGTTCTCAGTGATGTCCCGGAAGGCGATACCGACCGCCAGGCCGACCAATCCGGTGCCTCCGATAATCGTCAAAGCCAGCTGGGTGAGGCCTGCAACTCGAAGAACGACATACGTTCCGGCGAGAAACACCGCGGCACCAAGGCCTCCCGCAAGAACTGCGCGCAGGAGTTTCGCCTTGACGCGCCCGGCGAGCAGTTTTCGGGCTTTCCGGACCGTCAGCCAGCCAGCACCAGCCGACAAGGCGAGGATCAGGACCGCCATGATGATCAGCGGGAGCGAACTGATGAAGTCGCGCGCCAGACCTGAAAGGCCATCCCAAGCGCGATTGAAGTCCCATGCCGAGGGTCGTGATACTTCGATCCGGTTGGCAACAGCGACCACGTCCTGCGTGTTGCGAGCCAGGTCGCCCGCCCACTTTCTGATCTCCTCGTTATCGGCGTGGCCGCTGAGAAAAACAACGCCATTCTCGACTCTGACTTCCGGAGCAGTGAACCACCCTGTGGCGTTCAGGACGCTCTGGACACGCTGCTGGATCTCGGCGTCGTGAGCGATGGGCTGCACGGCCACCGGTGTCCTGGCCAGAGAAAGCTCATCCTGCTGCCGTACCGGCGTATTCTGCGGCACGGCTGGCTTTCCCTGCCCGAGCACGACCGTCGCCAGCGAGCCCGCGCAGAGGACGGCTGCCAACGCGGCACATCCCACTCGACGGTGGTGGTGGGTCGCTCTTCGGAACAGTGAGCGCAGGAACCAGCGAATCGAAAAACGAAGGCTTGTGAGCTGTTCGAGTCTCTTCATGGAAGCGTCTCCGGGGCGGCTGCTGAGGAAGGTGCCCGATTTGAACTTGCGTGTCATAAGGACATGCGGCTATCCGGCGTACGCACACACTCCCAACACAACAACGCGAGTTGAGAACCATACACGCATCAGGATTAAATGGACGCCGACCAAAGCCCCGACGAGGCACTCGAAGTCCGTGAAGTGCACGGCGTCAACCGGGAACAAACAGGCGCAGGTCCAATCAAAACCGGGTGCGGCCACCGCGCCGGTCCAGACCTCGGCGATCTTGAGCCCAACGATCCGGAGCGTGCGCGTGCCCGTGAAGTAGACATCTGCGCGCAAGTGCGTCAGGTGAAACCGGTGAGGCGAAACCGGGCGGCGAAACCGGTGACAGCGAAACCGGTGATAGTGCACTCATTGGCGAAACCGGTGACAGTGCACTCATTGCTACAGAACGATGATATCAGCGTGAATCGGTGACACTCGAACGGTGTGGGAGAGATACCCTACGGAGACTTCCACGCCGATCCCTCAGAGCGAAGCCCCGCATGTCCCGCCTTGCACGCGTCGTCATTCCAGGTCTGGCCCATCACGTCACGCAGCGCGGGAATGGTCGCCAGCAGACCTTCTTCGGTGACGCTGACTACGCCCGCTACCTGCAGCTGCTGAGCGAATCCTGCGCCGCCTCGCGCGTAGCGTGTCTGGCGTACTGCCTGATGCCGAATCACGTGCATCTGCTCCTCGTGCCGGCCACCGACGACGGACTGCGTCGATGCCTGGGCGTGGTGCATCACGCGTACGCCCGCGCCATGAACGCACGGCGCAGGCTCAGCAAATTTCGGTGACAGTGCACTCATTGCACTGTTCTGATAGAGACGGTGCCAGTCTGCACCTGTGAGGGCCACGGCGCGCCGACGTGGCTTGCCACAGCCCTCCATTGGGGCAGGGTGTCACTGATACAGGCTATTCGCTGCAATGAGTGCACTGTCACCGAAATGCGGGGAACGCGACGCCTTGACCCGCCTTCGTCACACATGCCGTGGCGAAGGGCACCTCGATGCTGCGAGGCTTGCTTGCACATCGTAGCCGACGGCATCTTCCCACGGAGCCGGTATCATTACATCGCCGATCATCGACGCGGTCAGGGTGGCTCGACACGCGACCGGCCGTCCACCCCGTCTTGACCGCATGAATTGCTCCCTCCGCACGCTCGCCCTTGTCGCCATACTCGCCGCCGAGCCGACGACGCTGATTGCCCAAGCTCAGCCCGTCGCATCGAATGATCGCGCCCGGTTTTTCGATATTGCGGACCGCGAGGCGCAGTCGGTCGCCTGGGTAATCGAATGCGCGCAGATGACCGCGCGCGCGCGCAACCGCGCCGCGTTCGGCGCCGCGGACTCGGTTGGTGCGTACGGGCTCTGCGTCCGCATCGGAACGACGCGGCATGGCGTGTTCCTCGACGCCGACAGCGCGCTCAGTCGCGCGACAAACGTGCGCCTGGTAGACCTCGGCACGATGGCGCGCAGCACCGTGGCGCTCGACACCGTGGCGCTCCTCGCTGAGTTGCAGGCGAAGCGCACGGCGATGCGACTCGGCGCTCCGAAGTTTGCGGCGGAGCAGCGGCAGTTCGCGCCATTCAGCTATCGGGCCGAGGACGGGCGCGTGCACGTCTGGCTCGTGCCCGTCGCCGTGTTCGACGGCGAGGCGGTGGGCGGTGAGCGGTGGTGGATCTTCGCGCCGGACGGAGCGTCGGTGCTCGAGGCGCATGATGCCGGGGCGCGGTGGCGCTCATTCAAGCTCCCGGAGTCTCGTGAGGTGAGGATCACGAGCTCCGAGCCGGACATCCCGATCCTCACGGAGTTCCTGCTCGCGAACCTGCTCGCGCGCGCTGGGCGTGTCCCGACCATTGTGACGGGCACGCACGCTTCGACGCTCGCTGGAAACGCGTGGATGCAGGTTCCGCTGCCGAAGTGAGCGAGACGGCGCGGGGGCCTGTCTTGCCTGCCTTCGTCGGCGACGTTTCCGGCGACGTTGTGTCCCCGAATCTGTCCCCCAAGTGCCAGCGACCCCCTGAATCTGCGCAACGTCGCCACGTTTTGCACAGCTAACCCCCTGTCCCACAATGACTTGCGCTCCCAACCCGGAGCATGGGGTTCAGGGGGTCGCGGGTTCGAATCCCGCCGTCCCGATTGGTAACATGTTGATTTGAAACGACTTGCAGACCCGCTGAATTGTACATTCAGCGGGTCTGCAACGTTTTGTCCCCAAGCGTGTCCACAGCGGGTCGTCAGCGCGACCGCTGAGTTGAACGCACGACCATCTTAACGCTGCCGCGCATACGGAGTGCCGTCGGCCACGTACGTCGTCCGGAGATGTTGCATGACGTCGCGCGCCGCAGTAACCAGGTGCGCAGCGCGCGCGTCCTCATAGACCTCGTTCAGGGTGTCGGCGCTGGCGCTGCTCCGCGAAGGCTTCTGCGTCGATCCTCGACGCGTAGACCTTGCTGACCACCGACCAGATGGCGCACGGGAGACACGAGCGGTTGGGTGGCGGGTGCGCGGCGATCCTTACAACCGCGCGCTTGTTCCTGATCGGGATTGGGCTCAATTTCCTTTTGGCTCTCATCCCAGTGCCCGATCTCCTCCAAACCCTTGTGACTGCGGTCCGAATTGCCGGGCTGGTTAGGATGGGTTGGGCCACGGCTCGCCGGTTTGCCACAATTTTCACTGCCGCCTAACAGACGCATGAAACTGTCGAGCCAGAGACAGGCTTCGAATGCAACTCTATGTCGGTGCATCCGCGCCTCTCAACGCGTGCGCAAGCCTTAAGGCCGTTCATCTCGTTCAGAGTCCGGGCGTACAGATGACGCCCTACCGTGTATGCGTCGCGCTGATTGTTCTCACCCTCGGGACCGCCGGCGTAGCAAACGCGCAGACGGTGCCACATCTGGAGTGGAAGTCGGCGCCCGCTGCCGCAAGCGGTGCGCAACCTGCTGTCCCCTCGCGGCGCCAGCCCGCCCCTGACTTCGACCGCGTGAGCAGAGAGACACCTCATGACCCCCCCGATGGACCCGAAGCCGGACCCCGCGCACGCCGACGCCTTCCGCAAGCACATCACGATCCAGCATGAGGTGTTCGGAGATCCGACCCACCCTGCCGTGTTGCTCGTCATGGGCTTCGGCACCCAACTGCTCGGCTGGGACGTCGACTTCTGCCGCATGCTCGCGGCCCGCGGTCGCTACGTCATCCGGTATGACAACCGCGACTGCGGCCTCTCGACGAAGCTGGAGGAGCACCCGGTCCATCTCGGAGACTTCATCACCGCCATGACCTCCGGCGACTTCGACCGCGCGCTCGCCATGGCGCCGTACTCGCTGCGAGACATGGCCGGTGACGGGATGGATCTGCTGACGGACCTCGGCATCGAGCGGGCACACGTGCTCGGGTCCTCAATGGGCGGGATGATCGCCCAGAAGATGGCGATTGAGTTCCCCGACCGGGTGCTGTCATTGACGTCGATGATGTCGTCGACCGGCGAGCAGGAGTACGGCCAGTCCACGCCCGAGGCACAGCAGGTGCTGTTCTCCCCGCGC
>JBBQRH010000134.1:0-8079 GCA_038215035.1 Gemmatimonadales bacterium
CCGACGCATGTCACGCGTATCCTCACCGCGCATGCGGATGCGCGATTGTCGGCGCTTGACGCCCAACGCACTACACGAGGGCAGGTCGAGCTTGCCGCGCGGTCCCTGCTCGTCTCTGGCGGGGTGAGCGTCACGCGCGTGGGGCAGATGCTCGCGATGAGTCGACAGACGTTGTACCGTCGGCTGAAACTGGAAGGCACCACCTTCGAGGCCGTACTGGAGCGGGTGCGTCTGACGGTGGCGACGGAGCTGCTGGCGCAGCGTGAGCTGACGGTGCGTGACGTCGCGCGTCGCACTGGATTTGCTCATCCGGAGGCGTTTTCGCGGGCGTTCAAGCGGTGGACGGGTCGTAGTCCACGCGCAGGGGGTGAAGGTGACAAGACCGCCGCGGAGGAATGAACTGGCACGTCTTCTCGCGTTTGCCGGCGTCGCAACGCCCCGGTCTCACCCCCCGTCCCGTGGCCCCGCCGCGAATATCGGCGTGTCCGCCAGCTGATGGCCGAGCAGCGTCACGCAGTTCTCGTCCGAACCGCGCGACAGGCAGTTGGTAGTGCCGTGCGCAAAGTCATTCATGACACCGAGTACCGAACGACTCGCCATCTTCGCGACCGCGTATTGTTTCCCTGATCCGGCGGGCAGAGGGATTTCATTCGCGTTCCGGCACCCTCACGGGGTAGTGATCCGCGCGAAACGCACGCGGTTCTTGCATTGGGCTTGCATTATCCGCTGCTCTGGCGCCCACGTTCGTGTCATCGAGCGAGGCGCTTCGACTGACGCCGCCCATATCGCTCGCCAGGCACCAAGCCGCACACGTTCGGACCGGCATTCCGAAATGTCAGCGGTATGGTCATACCACATGGCAGCGTGTTATAACCGGGCGGAAGATTCGGCCCGCAGCGTTGCACATCGAAATGCAGATGGGGTCCGCCGGTCTGCCCGCTGTTACCGCTGAGCGCGATCCGTTGGCCCTGATTCACACGATCACCAACACGGACCAGCGCACCACGTTGCGTCAGATGCAGATAGCGCGCGACGGTGGAATCTGCGTGCTGGACCATGACGTAATTCTCTTCGAGGTCACGATCGTTCTCGTCGGGAAAGCTGTCGCGCACGGCAACCACACGTCCTGTTCGTACCGCGATCAAGGGGGTGCCAACTGGCATTTCGACGTCGATGGCGTACAGACCCACACCGCCGTTGCCCCGTGTGTAGTGACTGGTAGTGCGCCAGATCAGTCGTGGCGTGCCGAGTTCAAATGGCAGGATGTACGCTGTCGATTCGCGCGGGGCGAAGGCCGCGCGCGGTACGGGAGGACCGTCTGAGTCAGGCTGGCACATTGCCGCAGGTGCTTGTGCGAGCGCGTTGGTTGTTCTGGCCAGCAGTGCGAGTGCGCAGACCGCCGCGTGCCGCCGTGCGATCGGCCGCAAGGCGCCGCGGGCGCTGAAAACTTCTGTGGCAGTCGAAAGCATTGACTGGAAGCTCATGACCGCACTACGAGCCTGCTCACGAATGGTGTCATAGCACAGGACAGTTCGATGGCGACGACACCGGCCAGCCTGCCCCGGCCCCGGAACGGTGCGGCGGCGACGACGTTCCACGATATTGACAGAGCCCGCCGATGGCTGCCATCGACCCAAGGCGGCGAGGCGACAGTCTCGAGGCCTTCACGGGCTTCCACTGCGTTTCTCTGCCCGGTCATGACGGACCCTATTCGGCACGGCCACTGAGCACTGCGCGGGATGATCGCACAGAGTCCTCGCTTCGTGACGTCGCCACGTGGCTGGCACAGATCGAGGCGAAGCATATCGAAGCGCTGACGGAGGTCGTGTGAATTGCAGCACTCATCCTGTGACATTCGAGTCGGCGCGGCGGCTTCTCTTGCCACTCCTCTGTGGGGTGGCAGCCTTCCATCCGCTTCCCAGTTTCACTCAACCCGAGCGCATGATGCCGATCACACTTTTCTCATTCGACAGCGCAGCGGAATCGGAATGGAGCGTGGTGAACGACGGCGTCATGGGAGGCCGATCGGCTGGTTTCGTGACGGTGACGAACGGCGCGCTTCGCTTCACGGGCACGCTCGTGACACAAGGTGGTGGATTCACACTTACGCGAGCGCGGTGTGTGGTCGACCTGACCGCGCAAACCGGACTCGAACTGCGCGTGCGCGGCACGGGGCGCCAGTTTCAGGTGGAGGTTGACGATGGTGAGCGCCGGTTCGGACGCAACGTGTCGCGGCGTGCTTCGTTTCCCACCACGGCAGAGTGGACGGTCGTGCGCATCCCCTTCACCGTACTGCGGAACACCATCTTCGGCCAGAACGTGAATGCCGCACCCATCAACCTCGCACGAATCCAGAGCGTGGGATTGTACATGGCGGATGGACGGGATGGGCCGTTTCAGCTGGAGGTGGATTTCATCCGTTCCTATGATGCGGGTGATGATTCATCGCGATCACGCACACAACCACCGTGATGCCGCTCAGAGCCAGCGTCGCGTTGCGAGTGTGTATTCCTCATAACCAGCGCCGAATTTTGCGCGCAGCGCACGCTCCTCGGGCAGGATCTGGAAGCGATGAATCCAGCCCGCGAACACCGGCAGCGCCACGAACGACTGTGGCTCCCAGAGCTGCATGGCCCAGGCGGTGAGGACCAGCAGCGCGCCCAGATAGATCGGATTGCGTGTCAGTTTGAAGATGCCGCGTCGTACGAGTGCCCGTGATGCGTCGGGTCGCGTGGGCGAGACGGTGGTGCGAGCGGCCCGCAGGCCGACGATACCGGCAGCGGCAATCAGCACGCCGGTGACGGCCACGCCGATCGTCGCACTGAGCAGCCAGACTGGACGCAGGAACGGCACCGCGTCGTAGGCGCCGCCCCACATCACCAGCGCGGTGACGGCGGCGAGGATCGGCGGAGGAACGCGGAGTTCGAGGGCGGCGAGCATGGCGGCGGGTGAAGGTTCAACGTAAAGCACTCGAGTCAATCCTGTTCGATGCCGGTTGATCGTGCCACTGTTCCAACCCCCGATTGTAGTCCTTCGCCTCGACGACCGTGACGCCAGCGGGGATCGACACTCAGCTATTGAGCCCATACTGTGCCCGCATCCGTTCCGGCGCCGCGAGCCTCGGTACCACCACCCCATCCCGCGGCCCCGACGCGAAGAGCGGCGTATCAGCCAGCTTATCACCAACCAGCGGCAGGCTGTTCTCATCCCAACCGCGCGACAGGTAGTACGGTATGCCGTGCGCAAAGTCGTTCATGACACCGAGCACCGAACGACTTGCCGTCTTCGCGACGGCCACCGGCACCATGGCGGCCAACTCGGCGTCGATCCATTCGCCCAGAACATCCAGCCGCTGCAAGCGTCGACGAACCAGTTCGCCGAGGCGAGTAGGGAGTGTGCGCACGTCGCGGCCGGGAATGACGATGGGCAGGAGCGTGAGCGCGCTCACAAGCAGCAGCAACGGCTGGCGATCGACGACCAGACGATTCACGTACCAATCACCGAGTGCGGTGTCGGATGCGTTGGGGGCCGGAAGGGTGACCGGCAGCAAGGCAGCGAGTTTTTCGGTGCGGCGGAGGAAGATCGTCATTGGCAAACGGGCCGCGAACGGTGTTGTGCAACTACACCTGGATGCAAGGTTACGTGTAACGAACGGTATCGGTCGGCGCACCAGTGTTCAGCGTCAAGTCTGAAACCCCAGCGCCCGCGCGGCGTCCTGCTGCCTCGTGTCACGCGTCAGAAAGGTGAGCTGCTCCGGCGTCGGCGCGAGATACAAGGCGGTCGCCAGATGGTGGCAATCGGCACCGCGCACATAGCCCATTCCCAAGGTAAGGTGAATTTCTGCGCGCAGTGAACGACGGATCAGAACCCACGCGAGCTGATCGAGCCAGCGCGAGTCGGGCACGGCGCGCTCGCGCCGGCAGGCGCTGAGATACTCCGCCTCGAGCAACGGCGACGCGTAGAGCGCATCGAACTCCAGCAGGCGCGCCCGCAGATCCGGCGCTGCGGCTTTGTCGAGCGCCAGCGCCACAATCACCGAACTATCCACGAACGCCACCTTCATTCGCGGTCTCGCAGGAAACGGTCGAGGGCTCCGGGCACGTCCTGCGCCTCGGGCAGCGTTGGCGGCAGGTTGTGAGGGCGGCCTGACTCGACGATCTCACCCGACGCACGCAGTTCCGCGAGGCGTTCAGCCAGCGTCTGCGCTCCGGCGTCCGGCGTCGTGACCGGTCGGAGTTCCGCGACTGGCTCGCCGCGCAAGGTAATCACGAATGTGCTGCCTTCGCGAACTCGCTTCAACAGGGACGAGAGGTGTGCCTTGGCGTCGTAGATGGAGTACTCTTCTTGCATGCTTGAGCTTGCTGACTAGTCTGACTAGACACAAGTTCATATTGATTGGGCTTAAGGCTCCGGTGCGGCTCGAGGCGAGCCGACAGAACAGCGCGATCGTCGCCACCAACACCATTCGTCAGAATGTGGTGCCACCGTTCGCGGTCGACGCTGTCGGCGAAGGCACTGAACGCCCGACGAGGCGGTGCCGCCCCGGTGTTCGCGCGATACTGACTTCGAGGCGCACGCGGGGCGCCGCTGAACGAACCGTGACTCAGCGAGCGAGGTACTCTCGCAGTCGAGCCCAACGCCGCCGACGCGCACCGACGCGGTGACCGGTTTTCCAGTGTCGCTCGGTTTGCCGGGTTTGTGGCGTCGGCAGAGGCCGACGCACCTCCGCACCAGCAGATCCCCACATTTTCGCGGCCCAATCGAGCAGATTGCCGACGCGCACGCCGTCGCACCTGTCGCAGCACCCTGAGGCGCGCGCGAGCTGGCTCGATCTCGAAAACAACCAGTCGACGATTCTGAGCGAGAGCGACTGTCGGCGCCGCGTCTCGTCCTCACCGAAGTAGCGGACGATGGACGACCGGAAGCAGACATCTCTTGCGTTCGCGCGCAGCTTCATCTGTTGGATACTGTCCCGCTTCGCGCGACGCGCGATGGACTTTGCCGCAGCGTCGAGATCCGCGTTCTCGACCGTCAGGTCCGCCATGTATTCGAGCAGACGAGCGTCCTTCTCGTCAGTGAACAAGACGGCGACCGCGGGCGCGCCATCGCGGCCCGCACGACCAAATTCCTGCAAATAGTCCTCTACCGACGCGGGATGCTGCCAGTGAACGACGAGGCGGACATTGGGGAGGTCGAGACCCATACCAAACGCATTCGTGCAAATGACCGTGTTCACCGCAGGTTCGAGCCGGCCCGTAAAACGGCCGAGCAACGTTTCGCGCTCATTGGCCGTGCCGCATTTCGAATGAAAGAACGGCACCTCCACCCCCAGCGATCGCAGGCCAACTTGCAGCTGGGCCCCGATCTTGACCGTGGGCACAAAAAGCATGGCTCGACCTGCTGGCATGCACGTCAGGAGCTTGAGTATCAGGGCGTGCCTCATCTCGTCCTTCACGCCATCCACGCGCGCCAGCGCAATGTTCGGGCGATTGACTCCCGTGACAACAACACGGGCGTCAGGTATTCCCAGGGACCGGAGAATTCGCTGCTGGCTTTCAACGCCGGCGGTCGCCGTGAACGCCAATACCGGTGGATCGCCGAGTGCACTGCGCGCGGCACGTAATCGGCCGTAGTTCGGACGAAAATCGCTTCCCCAACGATCAATGCAGTGTGCTTCATCCACCACGAGGTAGTTCGGCCTCGCGCGCGTGATCTCTTCGACTTCGGCCTCCCGCACCATCCCCGAATCGAAGCGTTCCGGCGTACAAAACAGAAACTTGATTGCCCGATCCCGGAGCAGCGCGTAGCGGATCTGCTTCTCCGTCGGTCCGAGATCTCCATTGATGAACGTGCCGGGGATCTTTTTGCGTTGGAGATCTACCACTTGCTGACTCATGAGCACCTTTAGTGGCGATATCACGAAGCCACATCCGGGCGTGAGTAGAATCGGCACCTGAAAGCACAGTGACTTCCCTGAACCGGTGGCGCTCACGAGCAGCAGCGACTCACCCCGCAGCGCTGCGAGAATCACCTCGAGTTGTGCGTCACGCAAGCGCGACACGCCGAGCAGACGCAGGGCAGCAGCGAGCGACTCGTCGACGCTGGCGAGCTCCCCTTCGCGATCCAGTAGCTTCGCAAGTCGCAAGCCCCAGCGTTCGATCATTCGTCGCGCGAGCGTTCCCTGCAGATTGGGATGACGAGCGGCATGGCAACCGTCACACAGCGTGATCAGATTCGCCGGCTCATCCAGGCCACCCGCCGCACGTGGCACCAGATGATGTACATCCGCTTCCCCCTTCTTGCAAAGCTCACCGCATTCCTGACACCGCCTGGCGTCGCGGTCAAGGACGATAGCGCGCACGCTTCGCCAATGCGCTGCATTCACATCGACGAGCTGCATCAAGCCTCGTTGCGGTTTGGGGCCGGACCGGCTGCGGTTGAACAGGCGTTCGACCGCGTTGAGAGGTGGCGTACGGGACGCGCTCCGCATCGCGCCGACGCGGTCCTTCGTCGGCGGATCAACCGTGCCTAGTCAAAACGATTCAACGGTTCAAATCGCAACCAATGCCCGACGCCGCGTGTTCGTCAGAGACATCGAACCGCAGTACACTCGAGGGGGTTCAGGATCCTAGGCCTCGCAAATGCTTGGCGGCGAGCATCGCTGGGTGACAGCCCCCGGGATCAACAACCGTGGCGCTGACATGGCGGATTTCAACCGGCAGCATGACAATCGGACCGTGAAAGCCGCTGCGCGAATGGAGCATCCCGATACCGAGGGCGAGCTTGCTCGTCTTTTTTCGTTACCGCTCTCATTCTTCGCCCGCATACGTTTCCGGAATGTCTCCCCTACTGCGTGCGTCTGCGCTGGTGTTCCTGTCAGCCTGCGCCTTCTCCGATCCAGGGGCACCTCGCGACGTCCGACTCGGGAAGGCACGGGACGGCACGCGCGCGGGCACATGTCCACCGGTGGCGGGCACCTACCGTGTTGCCGCCAACACGCTGAGCCAGATGATCCGGCAGGCACGTGTGCGTACGCGCGTCACTGCGCCGTGGGAGTACCTGACTGTCGTTCAAACAGGTGACACGCTCCTGCGCTTTGTCTACTACGGACAGGGTCAGGCCGATACGACCGTACTGCGCGCCCTTGGGGATTTCTCCTGCAATTCCGGATGGATCGAACCGAGTGGTGGCTGGGGGCGACCCGATCCTGTCGAACGTGATGCGAATAATCCGCGAACCTTCCAACAGGAGTTCCGCATCGCCTCGAATCGGTCCGGGGCGCTGGTGGGGCAACTGATTGTGCGCGAGTTCGAGGAAGTTGTCGGACGCATCCCAAAGCCCGGCTCGGCGCGACGGGAGGTTTCGTACAGTCAATTGGCTGATTCCGCGTCGCCGGCGCCGTCCGTCTCCGCCGATCGAGCGTCAGAGGGGCGCGATGCTATTCAGGATCGTCTGGCTCGGGAGGAAGCCGAGAAGGAGGGTCGCCCGCCGCCGACAACTCGTTGAGATGATGCATGCCGTTGCCGATCGGAATCGCCCACGGTTGCAGTGCCAGCTCATCGCCACCATTGCCAACGACGCCCCATTCGCCATCAGCCCTTACTCCCGTTAGGTCGGGTCGGCCCAGCAGCTCTTTCTCTTTAGTCAGACGTCGATTGATCCCGCGACAGGCACGTTGATCGATGGCGATGTCACAGTGCCGACACATTGGGTGTGCGACGATCCCGCGGGCGCGTTGCGCGCCTCGGACGTGTCACTGGATGATGTGGTCAGCTGCAACGTCGATCTGACTGACATGTCGAACGTCGCCGCCATGACTGCGGCGGACACGCCGCCATGAATGCGGCGGACACGCCGAATCCGGACATGGGCCGCTGTGGCGGTTGCTCGTCTGGCGTCGGGGGCGCAGGTGGAGATCGACCTCCTCCTTGCCAGGTGACCGGAGACAGACTGTGAGTCACACTGGTAGTCGCGCGAGTCACCCTGCCGACGGCGACGCTGATGATTTCGCTCCGATCGAACAATCGCAGGGAGCGCGGTGACACCTGCGAAACATCGGCACGAAAAAGCCCCGATCGG
>JBBQRH010000135.1:0-8029 GCA_038215035.1 Gemmatimonadales bacterium
TACGAGAAGGACATCCTGGCGGACAAGAACCTGCGCACGTTGCGGCTCAGGCAGTAACCAGATCTGCTGGTAGCTGTGCGGGGTGTTACGCGGCGAACGGCCGAGCATGAAACACTGCGAGATGGGGGCGGAGCTCGCAGGCCTAATACAAGCCGAGCGCCACTGCATTCGTTATCGCACATCCATTCCAACAGTATGGTTTACCAGATGAAGACGTTGCTCGACATCAATGGCACCGTCATGGCCAGCCACCCACGTGAGGCCGTCCGCGCGGCGGCGAGCATTCCGCGAGCGGTGGCACACACAGTTGGAGCATGGCATTCGCCGCATTTGCACGCGTGAGACCGATTTCGCGCGGCTTCCCTTCGTCGAGATCGTCGATCCGCTCACGGACGAACCGTGACGAAGTTCATGCCTTCACCGGTGACGCGATGAGCACGACCGATCAACTCGATGCAGCACTGGGTAACCGATACCGCATCGAACGCGAACTCGGCCAGGCTGGCATGGCCACCGTATAACTCGCGCACGACCTCAAGCACGATCGCCACGTGGCCCTGAAGGTCCTGCGCGATGACGTCGCGGCATCGGTGGGAGGTGAACGTTTCCTGCGAGAGATCCAGCTCGCCGCCAAGCTCAGTCATCCGCACATCCTGCCGCTGTACGACGCGGGCAAGGCGACAACGGCGGAAGTGGAGGCGTTTGAGCTGGTCGCCAAGGGGCGCGCGCTACAGTTGCAACGGGGACGGAGTCTGCTGGTCGCGCGCGAGTGCTTCGAGGCCGCGATTCGCCTCGATCCCGACAACGCTGATGCGTATGCCTTGCTCGGCGAGACGCTGGTGAACTTCGTGCGATACGGGCTCATGCCCGTAAGCATGGGACACCCGCTGGCGAAGGCCGCACTCACTCGGGCGCTGGAACTCGAGCCTAACCATAACGAAGCAATGGGTGCACAAGCGCTGGTCAGCCTCTTCTTCGAGCATGCTCCTAGCGCGGCGTTCGACTGGTGGGAGCGCGCGGTCGCGGACGACCCACTGAGTGCCAGCGTTGCCGGCTTTTCCAGCGGCCTGCTCGCGATCACGGGACATACAGCCGCCGCGCGTACAGAAGCGAAACGTGCGCAGGCGCTCGACGCTGACTCCTTCACCGCTGCGTACGGCCGGGTCATCGCACTCATCGTCTCTGACGACCCGGAGGACGTGCGGGCCGCGATTACCGCCGCCAACGAAGCGCTTGCCAAGTTCGGAAGGCATCCTCTTTTTATCTCGTTTCTCGTGCTGGCGTACCTGAACAACGGTGACGCGCGACGAGCGGAGGCTGCGTACGCGGAACTGCAGGCCCGTGCGGAGATCGATACGGTGCAACGCAGCGCCTTGGCAAATGCCGCGTGTTACCTCGGGCGCCACGACGAAGCCATCGACTATGCGCTGGAGTCGGTGGAGCGTTGTGACGCACTCAACCCATTCTGGGCCCGACTACCGTTTGCCACGGACGCTATCCGCGCGCACCCGCGGTACCCGGAGCTGTTGCGGGCGATGGGGTTGTGACACGAGCCGTGCCTGGTGCCAGGGCCGCCTCGCCATCCCGACACGGGTCGGCTTTGCATGCCAGCCGTGCTTGACACATTGTCGGACCGGACTAGACTTAGTCGTATGAAAATCGTGAACATTCACGCCGCGAAGACCCAATTGTCACGACTGATTGCCGAGGTGGTCGGTGGCGAAGATGTCGTGATCTCGAAAGCGGGTACGCCGCTGGTTCGCCTTGTGCCGGTGACGGCACATCGAGGGCCGCGCCCATTGGGCGTCCTCTCCGGGCAGGTGCTCGAGGCAGACGACTGCTGGGAGTCGGACGCCGAGACTGAGGCGCTGTTTTACGGCGGCGCGCTCGAGCCGGCACCAGTGCGACGCGTCGCGGAGTCGGCGCGCGATCCTCACGTGGAGTCCGACGCATCGTGAATCTGCTGCTCGACTCGCACACGCTGTTGTGGGCATTGCACGACCCGGCGCGACTGGCCCCCGCCGCGCGGGCGGTGATCAGCGACTCGCGCCGCGCGGTGTATTTCAGCGCCGCGTCCGCCTGGGAGCTGGAGATCAAGGCGGCCAAGGGAAAACTCACCTTGCCGGAGCATTGGCTTACCGCAGCGGAAGAGACCGGATTTCTCGAACTGCCAGTGTCAGCGAGCGACGCGCGACGGAGTGCGCGCCTGCCGTGGCATCACAGCGATCCCTTCGACCGCGTGCTGGTGGCGCAGGCGCTGACGCACGGGCTGCAGATTGCCACGCGCGATCCCGTGATCGCCGCGTACCAGGTCCCGCTGCTGGCGGTGTAGCGCGTGCACGACGCTTCCGATCATGCGATCATGGGGTCAGAGTCCTTGATATGATCGCATCCGCCGAGCAAGGACTCTGACCCCATGATCGACCCCATGATCGCATGATCGGTGCATTTGACCCCTGTTGGCTGGTCTGCGCTCCCTACCTCCCCAGCCACCGCCCCCGCCCCGGCGCCCCGGCTGGCTCGCCGTCACGGTACACCACCTCGCCACGCGACAGCGTGAGCTGCGGCCAGCCGCGGATCCGGCGCCCCTCATACGGCGTGTAGTCCATGTGATCGTGCTGCAGCGCCTGCGTCACCGTCACCTCGCGATCCAGATCCCACACCACGATGTCTGCATCGCCACCGAGCGCGATCGTGCCCTTGCGTGGCGCAAGCCCGAAGCGTTCGGCCGGCACCGTACAGCCGAGCGCCACCGCTCGTTCGAGTGAGATGCGTCCGCCGTGTACACCTTCGCTGATCAGAAACGGCATGCGCATCGCAAGCCCAGGCACACCATTCGGAATCCGCGAGAACGGCGCGTCGGTACCGAAGGCCTGCTTCCCCTGCTCGTCGTTGAAGCGATACGGTGCGTGATCGCTGGAGAACAGGTCAAGCGTTCCGTCGGCCAGCGCGGCCCAGAGTGCCGCCTGTGCGGCAGCGTCACGCGGGGCCGGACTGAACATCAGCTTCGCCATCTCGAACGTGTCGTGCGCCAGGTCGTCTGCGGTAAACGCCAGATACTGTGGACAGGTCTCGGCAAATACCGTCACACCGCGGGCGCGGGCACGCCGGATCTCGTCCAGCACCTGCGCGCCGGACACATGAAAGACCATCAGCGGCACACCGGTCATCTCGGCGAACATGCAGGCACGATGCACCGCTTCCCGCTCGACGAACTCCGGTCGCGCAGCCACGTGCCAGCGAGGTGACGTTTTACCCTCGGCCAGCAGCCGCTGTGTCAGCCACTGAATGGCCTCATGATGCTCGGCGTGCACAATCGGCAGCGCACCATGCACACGCGCCAGCTCCATCACCGCCAGCATCTGTGCGTCATTGAGCCGAATCTTCTCATACGTCATGAACAGCTTGAGCGACTTGTGCCCTTCCGCAATCAGCGACGGCAGCTCCTGCTGCATCACGATGTCCGTGGGATCACTGACGATGAGGTGAAACGCATAGTCGATGACCGCGTCACGGGCGGCGCGCGCGGCATACGCGTCGGTGACGGCACGCAGCGAATCCCCGCGATGCTGCGCGACGTGCGACAGCACCGTGGTGGTTCCGCCCGCGGCAGCCGACCGGCTGGCACTGGTGAAATCATCGGCGGTGTGCAGCCCGGTGCTGGAGCGCTGGTCGATGTGCGTGTGTACGTCCACGCCCCCCGGAAGCAGGTGACGACCCGCGGCATCGAGTTCGAGGGTCGCCGCTGGAATAGTGTCGCCGAGTGCCACGATGATTCCGTCACGGATGCCGATGTCGGCGTTCCACTGCCGATCGGCGGTGACGATCCGGCCACCCCGAATGGCAACGTCGAGTTTGGCCGTCACGCCGTCACCGGGCGCCCAAGCGCCGTTGCCAATCGTGCCAGCAGTCGATCGATCTCGAAATGATCGGCTGCGGTCAGCCGCGGACCCGGGGCACGAACCACACCGTGCGCGATTGCGCCGCGACGGCGCAGGATTTCCTTGCGCACCGCCAGGCCATAGCCGGGCTGCAGCTCATAGGACACCAGCGGGAGATAGCGCTCATAGCAGTCCTCGGCACCATCGACATCACCCGCATTGTGCCGAGTGTAGACCTCGACCAGCATCTCCGGATAGCTGAAGCCGGTCATGATGCCATCGGCGCCGCGATGCAGGGCCTGCGGCAGAAAGATTCCCCCGTTACCCACCGTGATACTGCTGCGCCGCAGGGAACCTGCACCTTCCGCATTGCGGATCGCCGTCACCTTGTCGAGGCCTGGCGTGTCTTCAGCCTTGAGCATCACGATCTGCGGGTGCGCGGCGATGAGTCGCGCCCAGAGTGACGCGCCGAGCCAGACATTGGTGGTGGGGGGATAATCCTGATACACAATCGGAATGTTGCCCAGCGCGTCACACACCGACCGCACGTAATTCGCGATCTGATCGTCGGTGCGCAGGCCGCTGATCGGTGCGACCATCACCGCCGACGCTCCTTCGCCCATTGCCACTTCGCTCAGCGACCGCATCTGCGTCAAAGAGCTGCCGCTGACGCCAACGACGACCGGAACGCGTCCTGCAATCCGCTTGGTCGCATGCCGCACCACGGCCTCACTCTCCGTGTCATCCAGCTTGTTCGCCTCACCCATCATGCCAAGCAGCGTGATGCCGTGTACCCCATGGCCAAGGTAGAAATCGAGCAGGCGATCGAGACTCGTCCAATCGATGGCCGCGGTGTCGGTGAACGGCGTGGCCGAGATCACGTACACACCGCGCGCGGTGGTATCCATACGTGCGCCGCGGGCGTCAGCGGAGGGTTGTTGCATTCGGATCGGTCACCGTGGGGGAAGCAGCGCGCCAGCGAGGCGTGCAGTCAATGATTGAGCGGAGACGACGGGTCGACCACAGCCGTCGGCGAACCGCTGCGTGTACTCGTCGCCGTGGCCCATGCAGTCCAGAATAACCAACTCCGGCTTAGCCTGGCGCATGGTCTCCGCCGCGGCATCGATCTCGTGCTCGGCGACGGGTGACGCAGACGCCATGACTGGATCGAACCCGTCGCTGCGCCACTTGGCTTCGGCAGCCGCCAGCTGGCCGGCGATCGGGGACACCACACCGATCCGACGTGACCGAACCATGGCCTGCACCGCGGCCGGAAGGATCCGTCCCGGAAGCAACACCGGCACTGCACTGGGCACCTCGGGAAAGGCGCCGGCACACGCCACGACGATCGCGTACACGCCCTCGGCAGCCAGCGACTCTGCCGCGACAACCACGCGTTGATGCACCGTCGCCATCGGCACCTCGGCTGACGCACCGTTGCGCAGCCGCACCAGCAAGGGGTACTCACAACCAGCGGTCGCCAACTCGGCGATGGCCGACACATCGAGATTGTCGAGCGCACCGCGCACGAGGACTTCCGCGTGCGGTGCTTCGCGCGCGAAGACGGCATGCAGATCGGGTCGCGGCGACTGGCCGATCGTGATGACGCCGAGGCGCGGACGCATACGCGAAGGCTACCGGGCGTTGGCAGTCACGGCCGCGCTCACATCGCTCGCCAAGCCGGTATCGACCGCGACGTCTGAACTGCGCCCGCTTGCCAGCGTTGCCGCCGTCAGGTGTGCTGTGACATTGGCGGTGGTCTTGAAGATGTCGGGAATCACATCCACGGCGATCAGGATTCCCACGGCTTCGGCGGGCAGGCCCAGATCGACCAGCACTGGTGCCAGGATGAAGAGGCTTCCCGACGGAATTCCTGGCACACTAAAGCTGAGCAGCGTCGACGTAACGATGACCATCGCCAGCGTTGCGACGCTGATCTCCACTCCATACAGCTTGCCGAGAAAGATCACACCGACAACCCAGGCCATCGGTACGTTGACGCGAAAAATCGAGACGGCGAGCGGCAGCACAAATCCGCTGGCGGCCGCGTCGAGGCCCAGTCGCTCCCGTGCTGCACTGATCATCATCGGCAATGCGCTCAGCGACGACCGTGATCCGGCCGCCAGTGCCTGCGCTGGCGCTGCCGCCGCCATGAATCGACGTAACGGCATGCGCCCGAGGAGCGCCACCACCGGATAGAGCAGCAGGGTGAAGACGATCAGCACCAGCGACAGCGTGACGATGTAGCGTGCCAGCGCACCGACGCTCGAACTGCCCAGCCGTGCGCCAAGCGCAAAGGCCAGCGCAAGAACGCCGATCGGCGCGGCGGCGACGACCCATCCGACAACCACCAAGAGCGCATCGGAGACGCCACGGCAGAACGTGATCACGGCGTCGCGGCGGTCCTGCGCCACCCGCTTGAGCGCGAAGCCGAGTGCGAGCGAGAAGACGACCAGCGGCAGCAGCGCGCCATCGGCCGCCGCCTTCACAGGATTGGACGGGACGATCTCGATGATGCGTTGGCCGAGGCTGGGGAGCGTCGGTGTGCCGCCAACGGTCGTCGCCGTGGCGCGGATACGGAGTGCCACGTCGGCCGGCAGAACGAAATCGGCGAAGGCGATCTCACCGATGACGAGCGCCAATGCGCCGCCACTGACCAGCAGCACGACGAACACCGCCACGGCACGACTCATTGCGCGTCGCAGCTCGGACGTCGCACCGGTTCCCGCCACCGACGCGATCGTCAGCGCGGCGACGAGGGGAATGACCGTCATTCGAATCGCGTTCGTCCAGAGCGTGCCAACCACGTCGGCCACCGGAACGAGGCGCGCAAAGGCGGCATCACCGATCGTCGCCACGCCCATGCCGAGCGCCAGTCCGAGCGCGAGTGCCAGCAGCACACGGAACGACTGACTACGCATCACGTCGCGCCAGAATCCCCTCGGCCTCCAACTGCGATGCAGCCAAGGTGCTGGGCGCAATCGGGGCGGCGACAAGGAGAATCCAAAGGCTCGGCATGCCCAAAGCTGAAGTTGCGCGCCCGCTCCCGCTACCACTCATCGCCAATCCCGTCGGCGCGCCGGAGGGTACAGGGTATCCGCGATGCGTTTTCGGCCATACCGTTGTGGCATCCGGCAACTCCGCCTGTTGCGGTCGATACCACTGGCTGCGAACGCGGTACGGTGCCTCGCTTGGGCATCTGCCGCACACGAAGGTTCTCTGAAGGTTCATCCCTTGCCACGAACACCCATGTCCACGGTTCGTCGTACTGCCGGTACGCTGCTGGCGCTGGTCTGCCTGTTGGCTCCGACGGCCGCCCTGCCAGCGCAGGCACGCGTGGCGCCTGCCACCGCCGCTCGAGCCGGCACAGCGGCGCCCAAGGCGGACAGTGCTCCTCCTGGTCCGTCGCTCGACGGCCTGACGTGGCGCAGTATCGGACCCGCGACGATGTCGGGCCGAATCAGCGATCTGGCCATCCACCCGCGGACTCCGCGCACCTGGTACGTCGCCGCCGCCAGCGGTGGACTGTGGAAGACCACCAACGCCGGTACGACGTTCACGCCAGTGTTCGACGCGCAATCGACCTACTCCATCGGCGCCGTGACCATCGATCCGAACAACCCGCATGTGGTCTGGGTGGGTTCGGGCGAGAACAACTATCAGCGCGCAGTGGGCTACGGCGATGGCGTGTACAAGTCGGTCGACGACGGCAAGTCGTGGACGAACGTCGGGCTCAAGACGTCGGAACATATCGGGCGCATCATTGTCGATCCACGCAACAGCAATGTGGTGTATGTGGCGGCGCAGGGGCCGGTGTGGAGTTCAGGGGGCGAACGGGGGCTCTACAAGACGAGTGACGGCGGAAAAACATGGACGCGGGTGCTTGGCGGAGGCGACTGGATCGGCGTCAACGACGTACAGCTCGACCCGCGCAACCCCGACATCCTGATTGCCACCACGCATGTGCGGCAGCGCCGCGTCTGGGGACAGGTCAGCGGCGGGCCCGAAAGCGCCCTTCACCGCTCCACCGATGCCGGCGCCACCTGGACGAAGATCACGCTCGGATTGCCAACGGAAGAACTCGGGCGCATTGGCCTCGCCATCAGTCCGAAGGACCCGGATGTGGTCTATGCCGTGATGGAAGCGGC
>JBBQRH010000136.1:0-7968 GCA_038215035.1 Gemmatimonadales bacterium
CGGATCGCGGAAGCGTTGGCGTGGCGATCGGCGCGATGGTACTCGATGTCTCGGCCGCGGCCGTGCTGGCGCCGGCGAGTTTTGCTGGCTGCGAGGCGGCGGTGTCGGCGTGCGGTGAAGCCTCGCTCAACACGTTGATGGCGCTGGGCCGAGCGCCGCTGCGGACGCTACGCGCGGCACTCAGTGCTGCGCTCGATGTCACCATTCGCCCGGCCGCGTTCGCACTGGGTCCGGCGCTGGTGCCGATGGTGGACGTGGAGATGCTGCTGCCGGCACAGATCGGCGACTACACGGACTTTTACGCGTCGGTGTATCACGCCACCAACGTGGGCAGCATGTTCCGACCCGACAATGCGCTGCTGCCGAACTACAAGTACGTGCCGATCGGCTATCACGGTCGGGCGAGCTCGATGGTGCCGAGCGAGACACCGGTGCAGCGTCCGGTTGGCCAACGGAAAGGCCCGAACGATGCTGAGCCGAGTGTGGGGCCGTCACGGTCGCTGGACTACGAGTGTGAGGTGGGGGTGTTCGTGGGCGCCGGCAACCGGCTTGGCTCCACGATTCCGCTGGCCGAGGCGGAGCAGCACATGTTCGGGCTCTGCCTGGTGAACGACTGGTCGGCGCGTGATGTGCAGAGCTGGGAGTACCAGCCGCTGGGACCGTTTCTGGCGAAGAACTTCGCCACCACGCTCAGCCCGTGGGTGGTGACGCTGGATGCCCTCGAGCCGTTCCGGGCGCCGGCGTTCGCGCGGCCGGAGGGTGATCCGTCGCCGTTGCCGTATCTGACGACGCCGGAAAACGACGCACGGGGCGGCGTGTCGATCACGCTCGAAGTGCGTCTTCAGTCGGCTTCGATGCGGGCGAGGGGTGAGGCGCCGGTGTCGCTGAGTCGCACCAGCTTTACGCACATGTACTGGACGCTGGCGCAGCTGCTCACGCACCACGCGATGGGTGGCTGCAACCTTCGGCCTGGCGACCTTCTGGCGAGCGGTACGGTAAGTGGTCCGACGAAGGGGGAACGTGGCTGTCTGCTGGAGCTGACGTGGCGTGGGGCTGAGCCGCTGACGCTGCCGGGCGGGGAGACGCGGGCCTTTCTGGAAGATGGCGATCTGGTGGAGCTGGCGGGCTGGTGTGAGGCGCCAGGTCAGCGGCGGATCGGCTTTGGTACGGCGCGCGGGATCGTGGTTCCGTCGGCCTGAACGGAAGGGCAACTGCATTGACGCAAAGGCGCAAAGGCGCAAAGAAGGCGGATGGAAAGATTGTATTCATGCGCAGGGCAGGACTGAAAATGCTTTGGTGGGCTCCGTGCCCTTTGCCGTTCCAAAAGCAATGCGGTCGTTCGAGCGAGTGGAAATTTTCGAATTGCGCGTTGACGGTTCGCGGCTCATTGGTCGAGTGTTTATTGACCCCCGCTGCGCCTTTGCGTCAAAGCTTTTACCCTTGTTGTCTTCGCCATGCTGAGAATGCGCCGTTGCGTCTTTGCGTCTTTGCGTCAAAGCTGTTGCCCTTGTTGTTTTCACTGTGCGAGAACGCTGGCGGGCTCCAGCATGTGTGCGGGGGCGCGAGACCATATTGGTGGTTCACTGAATTGCACTTCTGACTGCGACACTCGCTGCCGACATGCAGCCGTGGCGCGAGGCTGACATGACTGCTCCGGTTGAAACTCCCGCTGGTACCCACGTCGAACGGCATCGTCGACCGTATGGATCGGTACTCGAGACCATCGGCTGGACGCCGCTGATCCGACTCTCGCGTGTGGGACGCGGTGTGCGCACGCCGCTCTACGGCAAGGCTGACTATTTCAATCCGGGCGGCAGCGTCAAGGATCGGATCGGGCTGCCGATCATCGAAGCGGCGGAGGCGAGCGGACAGCTGAAGCCTGGTGGCGTGATCGTCGAAGGCACGAGCGGCAATACCGGCATCGGCCTCGCGATTGCGGCGGCGCACAAAGGGTATCGCTGCATCTTCACCATGCCTGACAAGATGAGTCAGGAAAAGGTGCGGTTGCTGAAGGCGTTTGGTGCGGAGGTGATCATCACGCCGACGGCGGTGGCGTACGACCATCCCGACAACTACGTGATGATGGCCAAGCGCATTGCGCAGGAAACACCCAATGCGGTGCTGGCCAATCAGTTCTACAACCATGCGAACCCGGACGCACACTATCGCACCACGGGCCCTGAGTTGTGGGAGCAGACGGAAGGTCGGATCACCCACTTCGTTGCGGCAGCCGGAACCGGTGGCACGATCAGCGGCGTGGGTCGCTTCCTGAAAGAGAAGAATCCGAACATCAAGATCATCGGCGCCGATCCGAACGGATCCATTCTGGCGGAGCACTGGCGCAGCAAGGGGCAGAGCGAGGCGCACGGTGCGCCGTACAAGGTGGAAGGGATCGGGCAGGACAAGGTGCCCGGGACACTCGACATGAGTGTGATCGATGACTACGTGACGGTGGGTGATCGCGAAGCGTTTGCGATGTCACGTCGGTTGACCCGTGAAGAGGGCATCTTCGTTGGTGGCTCGGCCGGCCTGATTGCACATGCGGCGTTGAACCTGTCGCGCCGTCTCGATGATCCGGAGGCGCTGGTGGTGACCTTCCTCTGTGATACCGGTGAGCGCTATCTGTCGAAGCAGTTCAACGACGAGTGGATGCGCGAGAACCAGATGCTGGATAGTGATCGCGCGACACTTGGCGCGCTGATCTCGCACAAGGATGTTGGCGCACCGACGCTGATCAGCGCCGCGCCCGGGCAGAGTGTGCGACAGGCGCTGCGGTTGATGACGATGCACGACATCTCGCAGCTGCCGGTGATGGATGGACAGAACTGTGTCGGGAGCATCAGCGAGTGGTCACTGACCGGTCGCAGCCTGGAGAATCCGAAGATGCTGGATGCCACGGTCAGTGAAGTGATGGACTCGCCCTATCCGATCGTCGATGGCACGCAGGTGGTGGATGCGGTGGTGACGCTGCTCTCGAAGACCAATCCGGCGGTGCTGGTGCGTGAACATGGCAACATCGCGGGCATCGTGACGCGATCCGACGTGCTGGCTTACCTCATGGCCCGCTGAACGATGCGATTGACCGTGTTGCTGGGCGGGACGTCGAGTGAACGCAACGTGTCGCTGGCGAGTGGACTGCGGATGGCGGCGGCGCTGCGGGAGGCGGGCCATGAGGTGCGCCTGCTCGATCCGGCGACGGGCCCGATCGGGGCGGAGGTCGAGGCGCTGCTGCGTGAGCGATCGGTAGGCACCGCCCCTCCGTCCGTCGGCGAACTGGCGGCGCTCAAGCTGAACGATCAGACGCCCACGTTGCCCACCCATCCGCTGGTGCGTGACGCGGAGTGCGTCGTGCTGGCGCTGCATGGTGGCCAGGGGGAGGACGGCACGGTGCAGGCGCTGCTCGATGTGGCCGGCGCGCGTTATACCGGCAGCGGGGCGATGGCGACCGCGATTGCGATGGACAAGGACATGACCAAGCGGATCCTGGTGCATGCGGGCGTGCCGACGGCGCACTGGCGGATGACGCCGGTGGATGCCGATGCGGCGATCGGCTATCTCGGCCTGCCGCTGATCGTGAAACCGAATCGCGAAGGCTCGACGGTGGGGCTGACGATCGTGAAGGAACGCGGCCAGTTCGCGGGGGCGGTGGCCGAGGCGCACCGGTTTGATCGGGAAGTGATGTGTGAGACGTTCGTGCCTGGCCGGGAGCTGACGGTGCCGGTGCTGGCCGGTGTCGCGTTGCCGGTGGGGGAGATCATCCCGGTAAAGGAGATCTACGACTACGAGTGCAAGTACACGCCCGGAATGGCGCGCGAGGTATTTCCGGCCGACCTGCCGCCGGAGATGACAGCGTCCGTGCAGCGGTATGCGGAGCGGGCGTATGTGGCGCTCAAGCTGCGCGGCTGTGCTCGCATCGACTTCCGGCTGACGGACGACGGGACGTTGGCCTGTCTGGAAGCGAACACGCTGCCCGGCATGACGGCGCTGAGTCTGGTGCCGCAGAGTGCGGCGGCGGCTGGGGTGTCGTTCGTGGAGTTCTGTGACAGGCTGGTGCAGGACGCGGTTCGATGAGCTGAGGCGCGGCTTTGTACCGGCTCGGAATCTTTCGGGCCGCGGTTCGGTGCGCGTTGGCGATGTTCTGCGTATGTATGGGCATCTGAATGCTGCTCATCGTCCTCCACGCGATTCCAAGCCAGTTCAAGCGCGCAGGGCTTGCGCAGGACTTCGGGCTTGCCGGAACCGACTTCCCGGCCGAGCTTCAGGGGAGTCGTCACCGTCGGCCGGCCGGATCGTCGAGGGACGGATACAGGATTGCCGAGTACCGCGAGGCGGGGCGGACGAGGTTCCGGAACCGCGTTGTCGGCTGTGTGTTTCATCGTCTGAAGGTCGTCGTTCACGCCCTATTGCCGCGGTCCTGCAGCATGTCGAGTTATTCCGAGACGGAAGAAGGTCCTGCCGGTTTGACGCCGGCGGTGCAGTGGTTGCTGGTCGCGAACGTCGCGATCTACTTCCTGCAGCAGACCGTGGTGCGTCCGGAAGACATGGCATCGATCTTTGCGTTCACCAGCACGAATGTGTTGCAGCGCTGGTGGTCGCCGATCACCTATGCCTTCGTGCATGGTGACATCTGGCACATTTTGTTCAACATGATCGCGCTGTGGCAGTTCGGGCCGCGCGTGGAGCGGTTGTTCGGCACGTCGCGGTTCGTTCGGTTCTACGCTCTGTGTTTGCTGGGTGGTGCCGCACTGCATTGGGCGTGGCCGGCAAACCGCGGCAGCATGATGATTGGCGCCAGTGCCGCAGTGATCGGCGTGATGTACGCCTTTGCCCATGCGTGGCCGCGCACGATTCTGCTGTTCTTCGGCGTGATCCCGATGCAGATCCGCTGGTACGTGTTCGGTTTCACGCTCATCAGCCTGTTCCTCGGCGTGACTGGCTCAGGTGGCGGCGTCGCGCACTTCGCGCACCTGGGCGGATTGCTCACGGCGTGGCTGCTGGTGCGGCTGCCGAATGCGACCAAGATCGGGACGTGGCAGGATCGTTTCAATCAGGCGCCTGAGCTGCCGGAAGACGACACGTTGCGCGCCATTCCGCCGCGTTCCACGATGCGTCCGCCGCGCAGTGGCGAGGCGATGGATGCGGCCGATGACGTGGTGGCTCGCAGCAATGCGCTGGTGCAGCGCCGGCCGCCTGTGGTGGCACCGCAGCGTCCGGTGTTGACGGCGACGGTGGCGCCCGCCTTGAGCGCGACGGAGGAGCTGAACGAGCTGCTCGACAAGATGTCGAGCGGTGGCGGGAAGGCGAGTCTCAGTGCGCGCGAGCAGGAGCGGTTGCACGAGCTGTCGGAGATTCTGCGGCAGGGGCGTTGAGCGGCGGTTCCTGGACCGCACGCGAGTGAACAGCGAACTGCTTGACGCCAAGGCGCAGAGGTCGCAAAGACGCAGAGGAGTTCGCCGCGAGGAAGCAGGCCTTCAATCCGCGAGCGCGAAAAAGGCTTTGGTCACCGCGCGTCGCACACGCGGTGACCAAAGCCTTCGATGTCCCAAACGAACCGCTTTGCGCCTTCGCGACCTCTGCGCCTTTGCGTCAGGCTGTTCGCGCTTCGGTGCGCGCTGGAGATGGCACAAAAAGAGAGCCCCCCGGACTTGCCGGGGGGCTATACCGCTGGGTTGGACCCCGCGGAGATGGTCAACGGCATGCACCGTCGAACCGATGACTCAACGCTAGGGTCAGGTACACGGGTGTGCAAGTGTGGCTTGCCTGGGACAGTCGGTGGGGGCGGTTGGGTGGGGTGCTAAATTGGGCGCAGACCCTTCCACGAACCAGCGATGCCGAAGCCAGAACTGCTCGAGACGTTTCCGAACCCGTACGCCGACCGGAAGTACGAGATCCACATGATCTGCCCCGAGTTCACCAGTCTGTGTCCGCTGGGCGGGGTGGAGACGGATGCGGCGGAGCTGAGTCTGCTGCAGGGCGGGGCGCCGGACTTTGCGACGATGTACCTGACGTATGTGCCGGATCAGTTCTGCGTGGAGCTCAAGAGCCTGAAGCTGTATCTGTGGAGCTTCCGGAACGACGGGATTTTTTACGAGCGGGCGGTGAACCACATTCTGGATGATCTGGTGACGCTGACGCAGCCGACGTTTTTCGAGGTGAAGGGGGATTTTGCGGTGCGGGGGGGGATCAAGAGTGTGATTACGGCGAGGTATGGGGTGCGGCCGGCGGGGGTGTGATTTCGTCGTGAGTGTCGCGGGTGACGAGTGGGGTCTGGATGGTGCGGTGTGCGGTGGTTGGCTTGCACTCGCGAGTGTGCGTGGGTTGAAGGTGGTGCGGGTGGTGGGTAGGTTGTGAGTCTTGGCCAGGTAGCTCAGTTGGTAGAGCAGCGGACTGAAAATCCGCGTGTCGGGGGTTCGATTCCCTCCCTGGCTATTTGCACGGAAAGCCATACAGCATAAGGGAATATTGCACACAGGGCGGTATCCACGGATACGGCCCTGTGTGCGTTTTGGGCAGACTGAGGGACCTTTTTCGCCAGACTGAGGGACCCCCCGGGTCTGACTGAGGGACTTCATGCTCGCGACGGCGAAATTTTGCGCGCTCCGTCGACGGCTGGTATCGCGTCCGCCGCCGGTCACGTCCATCGTGGGGTGGAGCGCACCCGACACAAGACTCTGCAGCGCGAGTGTCAATCGCCGGACGCGCCTCGCGCGAATGCCTCTGCTGACGGAAGCGACAGAACCGCGCCGGGCGGCCGGCGCACCCAGACGTCTAGGCTGACCAAGGACGTGGGGAGAGCCCCCCGTCCTGACTGCACCCATCAGCGACCTGGAGTCCTCGTCACATGACAACCGCAACGAAGAAAGCAGCCCCTCGCCCCGTGTCGCTTCGCGGGTGCCTCACGACCGACCGGACGCTCGTTCTCCCGCCGGGGAAGGTCGACCGCATTTCACACCTTGCGATACACGGCAACGGAAGCGTCGGCGTGGAGGCGTGCGAGAATCCCGCGCGTGCCCGCCCCTCCCACCGGCGACGGCCGGCGTCCCTTGACCCTTGGTGGTCGTGGTGGGGAACGCGGTGCGGCGTCATGCGCCACTGTTTCTAGGGTGACCTGTCCGGCATCGCCCGCTGTTCAAGGCGTGACGGTTGCGTATCGTGGCCCTTGAGCATCGCCAGGTAAAAAAGCGGGCTCGCCTGTCACGAGATAAGCCGAATAGAGGCCCTTGTAGCCAAATCGACAATCGGTCGTGTGCAGCCTCGACCGAGCGCCCTCTGTCAGACCTCCCGAGTATATCGAGACTGCTGGCTGATACGGACTACTCCGCTATTGTTTCGTCGTATACACAGAATCGTCCTCACATGCCGAAGTCCATCTCACAGAAATGTCAGAATGCTCGAAAAATAGTATCCGGCAAGTCTGACACTTCGATTCTGAGCGAGTTTCGTCAGCGCGTAAAATCTTCAAAGCTCTACTACCGCTTATAGGTACATGCAGGTGTACACACGTCAGCCTGCGCGAAAGGGACGCCGTGGCCCGACTGCCTCGCGACATGTTTGGGAGACAGCGTGTTGTCTTGTGAACACGCGGTGGGACCACCTCTTTCAGCTCTTCATGCGGTTCCCCGCGTCACAGCTCGTGACGAGCACGTAAACATGTATCAACGACGCAAGTGCTGTGGCTGATTCGGATCTGCTTGAGACACGCGGGGTCGATTTGACAAGTGTCGACGTTGTGTGCGATTCAGCAACCAGCTTGTTCGCGTATGCCGGTCAGCGGACAATTCTGTACCGACGCCAGCGCGTCACCTCCGAGCACGAGCTGAACACCGCCAAGCCGTTCCACCTCGTTCGCTGCGATGCACTCAAGAAACTATCGCATCAGGTGCCTGTGGCACGCCACACGTATACGGCACGGCGTGATGGACTGTTTGTAATGATCGTGGTCACCGGAGATGGTACGCTGGCAGACGT
>JBBQRH010000137.1:0-7902 GCA_038215035.1 Gemmatimonadales bacterium
TGATCACGCCGAGTCACCCGATATCGAACGTCAGGTGCAGGGAATTGTCGACGTGCGGAGTGCCGCGGTGCACGCGCGAGTGCCTGGGCTGGCGCAGGCTGGCGGACTGGCGTTGGCGCGCGGCCGGCGAATCACGCTCGAGCTCGACGAGGATCACTTCGCGGGCGATGGCGCGTGGATCTTCGCCAGTGTGCTGGAGCGCTTCTTTTCGCTCTATGCATCGCTCAACAGCTTCACCCAACTGACCGTCAGCACGCGGCAACGCCGCCGTCCGCTGGCGGAATGGGGACCACGCAGTGGCAGCCGGGCGCTCGGATGAGCAGCGAGCCGCTCGACACGGTGGCGCTCGACTCCCTCGTGGATCGAATGGAAAAGGCGCCCGGGGCGTTTGAGTTCGCACAACTCGTCCGCTTGCTCTCGCGCGTGAACCCGACCCGGTCACCGGTCGGTGAGTTTGGGGATCCGGCCGACGAGATCGTGCGCTTTGGCGTGCATCCATCGCTCGGGTTTCCGCCGGGCGACGTGCACCGTGTGAGTGTCACGCCTGGTGGCCCGGGGGTAACCGACGAGAGTGAGTTGTCCACGCCGCGGACGCGCGCCTCCAGGGCGGGAATGCGCGGCGCGGGGGGCCAGCCGTTCGTGGAAGTGAATTTCCTCGGGCTGATCGGGCCGGCCGGTGTCTTGCCCAAGACCTACACGCAATTCGTGGCGGAACGGGTCGGAGTCAAGGACACGGCGATCAGGGATTTCCTCGATCTCTTCCATCACCGCCTGATCTCACTCTTCTATCGTGCCTGGCGTACCACGCGGCCGCACGTCGCGGCCGGCGAAGGCGCGGTCGACGATGCGTTGTCACAGCGGCTACGCAGCATCATCGGCATCGGAACACCGGCGGTGGTTGCCCAGTTGCCGATGGACGATTCGGTTTTGTTGCGCCATGCCGCGCTGCTCGCCCCGCATGCACGCTCGGCCAGCGCACTGCAGCAGTTGATCGCCGCCTACCTCGAGGTGCCATGCGAGGTCGAGGAGTTCGTGCCGGCGTGGTATCGCCTGGCACCGGGGACGCAGTGCGCGCTCGGTGAAGACGACGAGACGACCGTGCTCGGCCTCGGGACTGTCGTCGGTGATGAAGTGCTCGATCATGGTGCTCGTGCGCGCGTGCGCATCGGGCCGATGCCACGCGCCCTGTTCGAGTCGCTGCTGCCAGGCACCCCGGGGCACGCGGCGCTCAAGGGGCTGGTCCGGTTCGTTGCTGGTGATGCGGTCGAAGTCGAAGTGCGGTTGATGCTCGAGCGCAGCGCCGTACCGGCGACGGTGCTCGGTATGGGTGGTGGGCAGCTTGGCTGGGGCACGTGGATTCGCACACGGGTCCCGACGCAAGATCCGGATGACACGGCGTTTCTCTTCTGAGTGCATTTCGCGGGAGCGCAGTCGCTCCCATCCTGCTGTTTCAGTTCTTTCCCTCATGAGCCCCTCGACCGATGGTCACCCTTCGCGCCCTCATCGCCAAGCTCGACGCCGAACTGCGCAACGCAGTCGAGGCGGCCGCTGGTACGTGCCTCTCGCGCACGCACTATGACATCGAGATCGAGCACCTGCTGCTGAAGGCGCTCGATGCCACCGACACCGATCTGTTTTTCGCGCTACGACACTTCGGCGTCGATCGCTCGCGGTTAGCCACCGAGTTGCAGCGCTCGCTGGATAAGCTGAAGACCGGCAATGCGCGCACGCCATCGTTGTCGCCATCGCTGGTCAAGGTGCTCACGGAAGCCTGGACGATCGGATCGATCGACTATGGGGCGCAGAAGATCCGCACCGGGTACTTCCTGCTGGCGCTCATCACCGACGCTGACATCGGGCGTCGCATCGTGCAGGAATTGCCATCGCTCGGTGCGGTGAATCCCGAGGCGCTGCGGTCGACTTTCGACACCATCGTGGTCGAGAGTACCGAGGCCAAGGCCCATCTGGCATCCAGCGGCGGTCCGGCGGCGCCCGGTGCGTCGGCAGGCGGTGCGCCGTCCGGAAAATCAGGCGGTCAGACGCCATTCCTCGATCAATACACAGTTGATCTGACGGCCAATGCGCGCGCCGGCAAGATCGATCCGGTCCTCGGCCGAGACACCGAAGTCCGTCAGGTCATCGACATCCTCACTCGTCGCCGGCAGAACAATCCGATTCTCGTCGGCGAGGCGGGCGTCGGCAAGACGGCGGTGGTCGAGGGGTTTGCGCGCCGCATCGCTGAAGGCGACGTGCCCGCGCCATTGAAGGGTGTCACACTGCGCACGCTCGATCTGGCACTGCTGCAGGCAGGCGCTGGCGTGAAGGGCGAATTCGAGAGCCGCCTCAAGGGACTGATCGATGAGGTGAAGAAATCACCGGTACCGATCATCCTCTTCATCGATGAGGCGCACACCATGATCGGTGCCGGCGGTGCGGCGGGCCAGAATGACGCCGCCAACCTGCTCAAGCCGGCACTTGCACGCGGCGAACTGCGCACGATTGCTGCCACCACGTGGAGCGAGTACAAAAAGTTCTTCGAGAAGGATCCGGCGCTCTCGCGGCGCTTCCAGCTGGTGAAGGTCGACGAGCCGACCGAGGCCGTCTGCATGTTGATGATGCGCGGTGTGGTCCCGTCGCTCGAGAAGCATCACACGGTTCGGATCACCGACGATGGTCTCGCCGCCGCAGTGCGGCTCTCGCATCGCTACCTCCCGGATCGGCAACTGCCCGACAAGGCAGTGAGCGTACTCGACACCGCCTGCGCGCGCCTCGCCCTCGGCCAGAACAGCACGCCCGCACCGATTGAAGATGCGCGACGCATCCTCCAGGACCTCGAGGTGCAGGAGCGAGTGTTGCGCCGCGAACAGGCCGTCGGCGTGGATCACGCGGAACGCCTCACCGGCATCGATACGCTGCGTGCGACGACGCAGGGGCGTCTGACGGCCATGGAAGCGCGTTGGGAGCAGGAGCGTACGCTGGTCGAATCGATCCGGGCGCTGCGCGGGCAGCTCGAGGCGTCCGCGCCCGCGGCCGGCGTGGCCGAAGGGGAGGCCGATGCGCCGATCCGCGCGGAACTGGTGGCCAGGCAGGCGGAGCTCGAGGCGATTCAGGGCGAGACGCCGCTGATGCGCGTCACCGTCGATGCGTCAATCGTGGGTGAGGTCATCGCGGGATGGACGGGCATTCCCGTCGGCTCGATGATGCGCGACGAGCTTGGCACGCTGCTCCAGCTGGAAGCGCATCTGGGCGCCCGGGTGATCGGGCAGGATCACGCGCTGGAGGCCATCGCGCGTCGCATGCGCACCAGCAAGGCCGGCATTGAAGATCCGAACAAGCCGAAGGGGGTGTTCCTGCTGGTCGGACCCTCGGGCGTGGGCAAGACGGAAACCGCCGTCACCGTCAGCGAGATGCTCTACGGCGGCGAGCGGAACATGATCACCATCAACATGAGCGAGTTTCAGGAGCCGCACACCGTCAGCACGCTGAAGGGGTCACCGCCGGGGTATGTCGGCTACGGCGAAGGTGGCGTGCTCACTGAGGCAGTTCGCCGCCGCCCGTACAGCGTTGTGCTGCTGGATGAGATCGAGAAGGCGCACCCTGACGTGCTCGAGCTGTTCTTTCAGGTGTTCGACAAGGGCGTGATGGAGGACGGTGAGGGCCGGCAGATCGACTTCCGGAACTCGGTGATCATCCTCACGACCAACGCCGGCACCGAAACCATCATGAAGCTCACGGCTGACCCCGAAACGCTGCCGTTCCCAGCGGCGATGGCGGCGGCCCTGAAGCCTGAGCTCGATGCGGCTTTCAAGCCGGCGTTCCTTGGCCGAACCGTGATCGTGCCGTACTATCCGATCCGGGACGAGAACCTGAAGAGCATCGTGCGATTGAAGCTGGCCAAGATCGCGCGCCGGTTGCAGGAAGTGCATCGCGTGACCCTCGAGTACGGCCCGGAGCTGGTGAATCAGGTGGCGGCGCGATGCACGGAGGTGGAGAGTGGCGCGCGGAACGTGGACAACATCCTGACCAATACGCTGCTCCCCGAAGTCTCGACCCTGCTGCTCACCGCGCTCGTCGAAGGGCTTCGCGCGACCGCCGTCCGCGTGACGGTGGATGAGAATGGCGAATTCGTGTACGATGCAGTGACGGACTGATTTTTCCTCGGGAACTCGACGATGCCGACCTTCACGCAGGACACGCGCCCCTTTCGGCTCAAGACGCCGCTTGGGAAGGATGTGCTGCTGTGCACGAACTGGAGCTGCACGGAGTCGGTATCGTCGTTGTTCGAACTGCGCGTCGCGGCCGTCAGCGAACGCGGAGACATCGAGCCGAGTGAGCTGTTGCTCAAGACGGTGACGCTGCACTGTGCGCCAGAGGGGGGGCACGAACGGTATTTCACCGGCATCGTGCGGCACGTTGAACGCCCGGAGGCCGGGAAAGACCGGCTCACGGAGTACGTGCTGTATGTGGTGCCGCCGGTGTGGCTGCTGGCGCTGGGCTCGGGCTATCAGGTGCATCAGGATCTGGACCTGAAGGCGCTGCTCGCAGAAGTGCTCGCCGGCGTCCAGGTGAAGTGGGAGCTGCAGGGCACGTTCCAGCCGGCACCGAGCCGCACACGCTACAACGAGTCGCGGTGGACGTTCGCCAATCGCCTCTGCGAGCGCGGTGGCATTTGGTATACCTTCACACACACCGCCAGCACCTGTACCGCCCTCTTCGCGGATACGATGGCGTCCGCGGCCGCGCAGAATGGCGTGACCGAGCTGCGTGACACCGACTGGGAGAAGAACGCCAAACTCGTCAGCTTCAGCACCCGACAGGAGCCCTTCATCAAGAAGGTGGTCGTCGGAACATCGCAGCAGGCGTTGTTCGGGAAGGAAAATCGCGAGGAGGCTTTAGCGCCGGCATTTCCCGGTTCACCGGGCGACTGGGCACTCGACCCATCGGCATTTCCGGCGGCGTTCGAGACGCAGCTGTACGAGTATGTCACCGGTGGCAGTTTCGATGCCTCCGACAAAGGTGGCGGCGACACGTCGGGCGAGCTCTCAAAGATCGTGCAGGCACTCCGGGAACAGGTGAAACTGCACGCACAAACCGAGACCGCCTCTTCGTCACGACTGATGGGCAGCAGCACGGCCTCGGGGCTCGCCGCCGGAGCCAAGGTCGGTATCAAATGTGTCGGCCAGACCGATGTGAATGGACAGTACTTCGTGACGTCGGTGCAACACCGCGGATCGAACGGCAGCTACGTCGGCGGCGACAGTGGTGCGTCGACCTACACGAACGAGTTTACGTGTATCCCGCATAGCGTCGTCTACCGGCCTCCGCGGGTGACGCCATGGCCGGCGGTGCAGGGGATGCACGTGGCCACCGTCGTCGGGCCCGGCGGTGAAGAAATCTTCACCGACAAGTTCGGCCGGGTTCGCGTGGTCTTCGAATGGAATCGCGACGCGTCGGCACCGCACGGCCCTGGCGATTCCTGCTGGGTCCGCGTCGCGCAGCTCGTCTCCGGGCCGGGCTGGGGGTCGTTCTTTCTCCCGCGCGTGGGCCATCAGGTGCTGGTGAGCTTCCTCGGTGGCGATCCCGATCAGCCGGTGATCGTCGGCAGTCTGTACAACGACGTGAACATGCCGCAGATCAAGCTGCCCGACGACAAGACGCAAAGTGCGATGCGCACGCGATCGTCGCCGAAAGGCACCGCGGAGACGTACAACGAACTGCGCTTCGAAGACAAGAAGGATGCCGAGCAGGTCGTGTTTCAGGCGCAGAAGGATTTCATCGGCCTGATCAAGCATGACTCGACGCTGACGGTGAAGGAAGGCAATCAGACCGTCACGGTGGAGAAGGGTGACCAGTCGCTGACCATCACCAAGGGCAAGCTCACCATCACCGTCGAGCAGAACCATGCCACCACGGTGAACAAGGGTGACATGACGACCAAGGTCTCGGCGGGCAAATCAAGCCTCGAGGCGCAGATGGATGTCGCACTCAAGTCCAAGACCGCGAAGATGATGTTGGACGCGATGGCCGACATCAGCGTCAAGAGTTCCAGCGGCAAGATCGAGATTTCGGCGCCGATGTCGATTGAATTGAAATGTGGTGGCAGCTCGATCAAGATCTCGCCGACGGGTGTGGAGATTTCTGGCCCGCAGTTCAAAGCCAGTGGGAGCGCTATGGCCGAGGTGTCGGGTGGCGGGATGCTGACGCTGAAGGGCGGCGTCGTGATGATCAACTGATGAGCGCCCCAATGAACTCCTCTGCCAACACCACGCTCGATTCGCAGACCGCGATCGGTTTTGTCGTAGAAAGTGCTGGAGTCGTCGAAGCGTGGCGTGAAATTGCGCACGGGACTGATGATCCGTCGGCGCTGGTCGAATCATTGGTCAGCGCGGGACTCACCACCGAAGCGATTCGCTCGATCGCGGTCGCCATCCCCTCGCGCCAGAACGTCTGGTGGGCGTGGGTGTCGGCGCGCCACACGCTCGAAGGTGCGGCGGCGGCAGGCGTGAAGGAGTCTCCGCGATTGCACGAATTGCTCGGTATGGTGGAGCAGTGGATTGCGGCGCCTGACGATCAGAAGCGTCGTGCCATCTGGGCGGCGGCACAGTCACTTGGGATCAAGCATCCGGTGACGCTGGCTGCCGCCGCGCTGTACTTCAGTGGCGGCAGCATTGCCGAAGCCGAGGGTGCGGCACCGGTGCCGGCGCCACCCGGTATGGTTGCGACGTTCGTGGCCGCAACCGTCACAGTGTCCACACTGCAGGGGCCACCTGAGCAGATGGATGATCGTGTGCGCGCCAGTGTCGCACAGGGCATGGAGATCGTCACGAAGCTGGGCGGATGGATCAACTCCATCAGTCATGTGCGTCAGGAACTCAGCGCACAACGCCAGCCACAGGGGGCCTGATGGGAATGCCGGCCGCGCGGATCACCGATCCGCATGTGTGCCCGATGGTCACGGTGCTGGTGCCACACGTCGGTGGGCCGATTTTGCCGCCAGGCGTACCGACGGTGATGATTTGCGGGTTGCCAGCCGCCACGATGACGTCGCAGTGCGTCTGTGTCGGGCCGCCGAGTCTGGTGATCAAGGGGTCGGCCACCGTGCTGATCGGCAAGAAGCCGGCGGCACGATTGCTCGACAACACGGCCCACGGCGGCATGATCGTGATGGGTGCGCCGACGGTGCTGATCGGCGGCTGAGCAGAAAGTGTGACAACTCGCATTGCGCGCATGAATGCGTGTGATGCGCAATGGTGGTCAGCGCGCAGTCACCCGCACCGTCTGCCCCACGAACCGTACCCGCATCGGCCAACCGCCCTTTCGCCGCGCGCCACCAACGCGGATCGGCGCAGCGTTCTGCAGCGCGGTCGACGCATTCTCGTCGAATACCGCTTCTTCTGACAGCCTGCCCGGGCGCATCGAGGCGAACTGGCCCGCCTGATCGACCACCACATCGAAGTCTGCCTTGAGATCCGAGATCTCATCGCCGTACTCCTTCGTGACGGCCTTCAGGTAGAATCGCCACGTCGCTTCGACGGCGCCGGCCAGTGCCCGCCGCACCGCCTCCGTGCCCTTGGCCTCCGCCGCACGTGTTGCCTCGTCGACGGCCGCATTCGCATCAGGTGCCGCCGGTTTCGCCACGTCGCCTGCAACGCTCGGCGCCACCGGTTTCGCCACGTCGCTTGGAACGGCCGGCGCCGCCAGCGACGTGGGGGGAGTGCCACCATTCGTACTGTCGGCAGCTGAGGCGGCCGCGACAGGTGGAGCCGTCACCGTTACTTCCGACGGCACGGATGCAGTTGTCGATGGAGCGTCGCTGTTGCCACGCATGCGGAAGAACACCACCGCCGCCACCACTGCGAGCACCAGCGCCGGAACGGCAACAAGCGGCCAGCGCGGCGACGC
>JBBQRH010000138.1:0-7858 GCA_038215035.1 Gemmatimonadales bacterium
GGCCGAACGCCAGGCCAAGCGCGCGCATAAATCGCGCAGTCAACTGTACTCGGAGGCGTTGTCCGAGTACCTGAGCCGTCATTCGCCGGACGAAGTGACTGACGCGATGAATCATGTGGTCGACCAGCTTTCGTCTGGACCCGATGCGTTTGTTTCGGCAGCCGCCCAGTCGGTGCTGGTGCACACCGAGTGGTAGACGTTACTCAGGGCGAGAGCTGATGGGCCGAGCTGCCGGCACCAGCTGGCTCGGCGGCGGGGTTCCACCGGCCCGTCGTCATTGTGCAGGGCAACGCGCTCAATCGCAGCCGGTTGGCGACGGTGGTGTGCGAGCCGCTGACAAGTAATCTGACGTGGGCGTCCGAACCCGGAAGCACCCTGCTCAGCGCGAAGCTCGCTGGCCTTCCGAAAGATTCCGTGGCGAACGCCTCGCAATTGTTCGCCATCGACCGTGCCTGGCTCACGAAACGCATTGGCAAACTTCCGCCGAAACGGCTGGAACAGGTGCTGACCAGTATCGATGTCGTTCTCGGTCGGTAGGGTACACGATCGAGAACGGCGTCAGCGATATCGCGAGGCGTTACAACGCCGGCTCACGTCAAAAGGCACGCCTGACGGCCACGAGACTTCGGTTACACACCATTGCATTTACGCGAGTCCGTCGTTGGCTGCTCGCATCCCGATCTGTTGAATGACTGGTGCATCGGCGAATTGGCGCGGTTGACGACGCGTTCGCCGAATATTTGTCCGTCGTGCGAAGCAGAGATTTTGCGATGCAGCTGAGATCGGTGCCTGAAGGAGAACCAGACGCAGGCGACTCATAGTGTTGCACGGCGACGCGTAACCCTGCAAGTCCCGCCACGTGGTGTTGGTGCGCCGTGAGCTCTCGTGTACGATCAACAGAGAATCGGCAGTGTGACTCAGCTGCACTGAGGCGGCCGCATCGCCAGCCTACATCCCCAGCTTCTTCCGTAGCTTCTTCATGTCGCACTGCTGCGCGGCCGGTAGCTGATTCTCGTGATACTCCACCTCACGCAGCAACGATTTCAATGCCGCGTGATGCTTCGGATTTGCCGCGGCCTGTCGCGGCGTCAGTCCTCCCAGCGCGGGAATGTCGTCGTCCAGCCACTGCTGCATGTATTGCTCGCGGAATTGTCGCATCACTTCGTCCAGCTCCGGCGACGCTTCCGGTGGTGGCGGCAGCTGGCCCGACTGCTCCGCCTGCCGCGCATCTTCCATCAGCTCCTTCACGTCTGCTTCCTCGCGACTGCGGAAGCGCGCCAGCGTGCCGAGTGACGACGAGATCATGGCCTTGACGGTCTCGGCGCGCACGTTGGAATTCGTTTCGACCAGCAGATGGGTCTTCTCTACTTCGATGCGCGCAATCATCGTCTCCTCAGATGGCATCGACTTGGCGCGGCCAGGCTGCCTGTTCTCGGCACTCGGCTTGGTGATGACGATTTCGGTGCTCTCGCCATCCTGCATCGCAGGGCCGGCCCCGGGCAGTGCGCCGAGCGCCGTGAGCACAGCTGCGCGTCGTGCCGACGAAAAGTCGAATCGGTCCGTGATGAACGCCAGCGGGTCGCCATCGGTGTTGCTCATCTCGGGCGGCGTCCTCTGCATTTCGGCGAGCAGTCGCCAGCCGTTCACCATATCGAGCTGCGCATCCGGATCGAGCAGTTTTTCAGCTTTCACCGGACGTGTCCGCACGCGGAAGTACTTTCGCATGCTGGCCACCGCGCGGTCGGCGAAGCGCGGCGTCAGCGGCTGCGGGTGCAGGCCGGCGATGAACGACACGTCGTTCACCGTCACCACGCGTGCCAGAATCGCCAGATGCAGCGAGACCGACTGCGACGCCTTGATCTCGTGCGCAAACGCGGTCGAGCCGGTGAGCAGATCGGTCAGTGCGATCCCGACACCCGGCTCGATGGCGGTCACTTCCCAGATCGACAGCCATGTCTTGAGTTGTGCGAGGAACACCGACAGTTGTGCGTCGGTCAGCCGAAGCCGCGGCTGCTGCACCATCAGTCGCGCGATCGATTCGCCGCTCTCCATCACCGGACAGTGATACAGCGCCCACGGGATCGCGAGCTCGAGCTCGGCCTGCTCCATGCCCTTGAGGGCCTCGTCCATGAACAGATCGAGTGCGCCACGGAGCCATTTCTGGCCGAGTCGCTTCGCCATGAAGCGCATCAGTATGTCGTGCAGCTCCATATCCGCGCGCTTGATGGCGGTCGCGTATGCCACTTCCGGATCGAGGGCCACCGTGTTCGCGGCCACGCCACCACAGCACTTCTTGAACTTCAGGCCACTGCCGCAGGGGCAGGGGGCGTTTCGCGGCGTGGACATCGCGGCTCTGGGGCTGGAGGCCCGTAGAATCTGGCTTCTGTTTCTCCCCGCTGGCAGGTGCTCAGCCGCTGCCCATCCCGCTCACACCGAGCGGGTCACCGCCGCGTCGGAGTCCCGCTCGACCACGACCGTGAACTCCTTCGCCAGCGCCACGATGCTGGCCACCGCTGCCCAGAACGGCAGCAGCACCACCCCTGCCAGTCCGGCGCTCAGCGGCATGTCGAGCAAGGTGCGGCCGGTCGAGTTGCGCACGATGATCCGCCGCACGTTGCCTTCGCGAATCAGTTTCTTGATGGTGGTCTTGAGCTTGTCGCCTGCAACCTTGATCTCTTCCACGGGTGCCTCGCCGACCGGGTTCGGGGTGCAGTCTGCTGTCCGGTCGTACGCTGCACCCATGGACTGTCATACGATGCGCACTGCTCGCCGGTTTCTCAACGCTCGGGACGACGCTGACGCTCAGTCCGCCTGGTGACGCGGCCGATTACCTCGCAATGCACCGCAACGGTATCGACCTGCGTCGGGGCCACGGTCCCCGCAGGCAGCGGCTCGCGAAGGTTGACCTTGAGGACGTAGTCGTCGCCAACCTTCGAGATCCCGACGCCCGTGACGCCGGGCAACGCCGAGAGCTCGTCCTTGGCACGTTCCTTGGCGGCCCGTGCCTGTGCCAGCGTGACGGGCATGGTTACGCCAGCCTGACCTTCAGGGCCGTCAGCACTGCCGCCAGTGGATTCGCGAAGGTCAGTCCTTTCCCGTTCCTTCCGCCATGATCGCTGCCCGCGAACAGCAACGCAGCGCCCATGTGGTCATCATCCACGATCAGCGAGCCGCTATCGCCAGAGTCACTGAACGATCGCGTACCCGAACCCTCGATCTCGATCTGATCGTCGAACGACGCGACGCCGATATCGTACTCGACTTCGAGTCCGTCCAGCTCGAACGCGCTCACACGACCGTGCCGCACACCGGTGGTCCGCCCCACCTTGTGCACGATGTCGCCAATCTCCAGCTCGCCCGCGCGCTGGCCTGCCAGTGTACCGATGCCCCGCAGCTTGTGCAGATCGATTGCGGCATTCGCGTTCAGTTTCGCGATCGCGCAGTCGACCAGGTTCTGTTTCCCCAGCGCGAGCCGTACGAAACGCGTCAGCTTGGCGACGCGGTCAGCGGTCGGGCTTCCGCCGTCAAGTGTGCCGGGCTGCAGAATGTTTCCACCGCGCGGATACCGGTTCTCATCGGCCAGCACATGGTTGTTCGACAGGATGTAGAGCGCGCTGCCCGAACGGCCTCGCACGAAGCAACCGAGTGTGCCCGCCACGATGAAGCCGTTCGCCACGAAGCCGACGGAGGAGCCGATGAGCAGCGGTCGCTGCTTCGACCTGTACCATGGCGTTGCGCGGGCGCGTATCCGACCTACGTAGCGCACGTCGATCTCACCTTTGGCGCTGGCCGAGATGCGCTCGACGAGTTCACTCTTTTCCAGTGCGCGGTCCTGCAGGCGCACCGCCAGTTTGTAGCCAGTCTTCCCTTTCGCCGTCACGCCAAGGAAATAGCTGGGCGCAGCACGGCGCAGACTGGCAGCGCTGGCGACGGCGACGTTGCTGGATCGCCTGGCCGACGTCCGGTCTGCCAGCATCGAACTCAACTTTCCCGGGAGCGACTGCTTCAGTTCACGAACCGAGTCGAGCTTCATGAGAGTCCTCGGCGTTTGCGGCAGCGTGGTGTTGGCTGACGCAGATTGGCAACACGGAACGCAGGGCGAGCGGTTGGCAGTGGCAAGGTATGGCGCGAGCGGCGTTCGGCCCCAACGGCCCGAGAACAAACGTCACTCACGCGCCGAACTCAGGCAGTCACCGCTACGTCCGAACCCCGCGGATATACACACGCAAAGGCTGAGCCGACTCAAACTCACTCACGAGATCCGCGCTCGCACCACTCCGCAGCACCCCATATCTGCCGAACCGCAACAACTGACCGACCGAACTCGTGAACGGCGCCAGAATCCGATCGAGAAGATGTCCTCGTCGACCCAACTCGACCACCGTCCGCATCAACCCAGAACAATCCCCCACATCATACGAAACCACTTGCCCCTCACCATCAAACACCGGCAGACACCCACCACCATCCGAGCTCACCGTCACCCGATCCAGCGGCGCCCCCGACTCCCAGTACACCTCGAGCGCATCCGCCGCCGAGTACGCATCCTCCCCCTCCGCCACCGGAAAATCCGTGATGTCGATGTAGCACCCGAACTCCTTCACCAAAGCAATCGCTTCGTGAAAGAGCGCCTTCCGCCGATTCACATGCGTCGGATTGAACACCCGCGCTGGAATCTCGGACACGGTCAACGCTTCCCGAATCAGCTCCAGCCCACGCGGCCCATCGCCGACGTGCAAATGCAGTATCCCCGCCTTGCCCGTCATCAGCCCGGCCACGTGCGCATCTGACGCAATGCGCAACAATTCCTGCAACGTGGGCTGACTCGAACGATGATCCGAAATCGCCACCTCGCCCACGCCGATGATGCAGTCGATGTTCACGATGTCGCTGCGCACTGAGCCGGTGAGCGTCGTCAGCGGCAGGTGATACCCGCCCGTGTGACAATACGCGTTGATGCCTTGCGCCCGGAGCGCCCGCGCCGCCGCCACCAGCTCCGCCGTGCTCCGCGTCACATCGTCGGTGCCCAGCACACCAACCACCGTCGTCACACCCGCCGCCCGGTACGACTCGGCCAGCGGCGCCGGAACCTTCGATGCCGGCCCCGCCTCCCCCCCGCCGCCGGTGATGTGGCAATGCCCGTCGATCAACCCCGGAATTACCCGACGCCCCTCGAGATCGATCTCCTCGACCCCCAGATACGTCGGAAATGACGGCCGCTCCGCACCGATGTACAGGATCGTCCCGCCACCGATCAGGATGTGCTGGTGCCCCAAATGCTCCGGCGCATACACATCGCCGTTGAGCAGCACTGTCATCGGACTCGTCTTCGTCATGCGCCCAAGCCTACCGCCGCCCACCCACCAGCACCACCAGCCACCACTAGCCACCAGCAGCCATCACCAGCACCGCATACCCCGCCAGCCCCACAAGCAAACATCGCGCTCCTCTGCGGCTCTGTGCCTCTGCGTCTCCGCCTTAACGCCGTTGGTCTCGCTCAACGCCGTTGGTCACGATCAACACCGAGCCCTCCACCCCCAGCCCTCTCTCACCAGATCTCAGAGTCTCCCCCCAATCGCCGATACTCGACCACTCAGCCTCCCCGATCGAAGCCGCCCCCCGTAACTTCAACCATGCCTCCGACCCCCACACCGGGCTCTGCCCGGAAAGGCTGGCTCGTCCCCATTGGCGGGAAACTGACCGACGCCTCCATCCTCGCCCGATTCGTCGAGCTCTGTGGACGCCGAAACCCGGTCATCGCCATCATCCCGACCGCATCGGACGAGTCAGACATGGGATCGTGGTACGAAAAGCAGTTCGCCAAACACGGCGTCAAGTACGCCCGCGCTCTCAACTTCCAGCGCCGGACCGACTGCGATGATCGCGACTGGCTCTCGCAGCTCGAAGATGCCGACGGCGTGTTCATCACGGGCGGCAATCAGCTCCGCCTCACCACGATCATGGGCGGCACCCCGGCCTCGAAAATCCTTCATGACCGCTTCTACGCCGGCATGCCGGTCGCCGGAACCAGCGCCGGCGCGGCGGTAATGTCCGCCCACATGATCGCTGGCGGCGAAGAAGGCCACACACCGCGCGCGGGCATGGTCACGTTGGCTCCAGGCTTCGGCCTCACCCGCGACATCGTCATCGATCAGCACTTCCGACAGCGCGACCGGCTCGGCCGACTCCTCACCGCACTCTCGTACAATCCAGCGCTCCTCGGCCTTGGCGTGGACGAAGACACGGCCGCCTTCATCAGCCCCGATGACGTCATCGATGTCATGGGCACCAGCGCCGTCACCGTCGTGGATACGGCCGATGTCGAGTTCTCGTCCATGCACGCCGCCGAACCGCAGGACACCATCACGCTGATCGGCATTCGCATGCACCAACTCGCGGAAGGCGCCGTCTATGACCTCCGCACCCGCAAGGCGGCCGGCAACAACGTCGTCACTCTCCAGCACACGAATCCGGCCGCATGAAGATTCTCGATCGCAACGTCTATGTCGGGCCGAGCCACTACGCCCACTTCCCGGTGATCCGCCTCGAAGTGGATCTCGGTGAACTGGAAGCCTGGCCGACGATGCGATTGGGACGCCCCTTCATCGATACCCTCGTCGAACGCCTGCCGGGCCTGAAGGAACATGGCTGCAGCTACGGCGAACCAGGCGGCTTCATCCGACGCATGACCGAAGACGAAGGCACCTGGCTCGGCCATGTCTTCGAACACGTCGTGATCGAAATGCAGAATACCGCCGGTATCGCCGTCACCTTCGGCAAGACCCGCTCGGCCGGTCGCGATGGTGTCTATGACGTGGCCTTCGAATACGAACAGGAAGACGTTGGTATCGAAGCGGCCGATATCTCACTCAACCTGCTGCATTCGCTGCTCCCCGCCGCGCTGCGACCCACCGATTTCGACGCCGATTTCGACTGGGATGAGAGCCGGGACACGTTCATTCGGTACGCCCAGCGCCGCGCACTCGGCCCCAGCACCGCCAGCATCGTGCATGCGGCCGAAAAGCGCGGTATTCCGTGGATCCGGCTCAACGAGCAGTCGCTGATTCAGCTCGGCTATGGCGTGCATCAGCAGCGAATTCAGGCCACGGTTACCGGTCGCACCTCGCACATCGCCGTCGAACTTGCCGGCGACAAGGAAGAGACGAACAAGATCCTCGCCAACCTCGGCCTCCCCGTTCCCAAGCAGCGGCTGGTGCAGACCGCTGAACGTGCCGTCAACGCCGCCGAACGCCTCGGATTTCCGGTGGTGCTCAAGCCGTACAACGGCAATCACGGTCGCGGCGTGTCGATCAACCTCTCCGACAAGGACGAGATCCGTGCCGCCTTCGCGCGGGCCGCCGAACACTCGCGCAGCGTGATCGTCGAGACCTACATCACCGGCCACGATCATCGGATGGTGGTGATCGATGGAGAGCTGGTTGCGGTGTCCAAGCGCGAGCCGGGCCACGTGGTTGGCGATGGTACGCACACCATCGAACAACTCATCGCCACCGTGAACTCCGATCCGCGGCGCGGCATCGGTCACGAAAAGGTGCTGACGCGCATCGAGCTCGATGATCAGGCGAATTCGCTGCTGACGAAGCTTGGCTACACGGCGCAGACCGTGCCGTCGAAGGACGAAGTGGTGTACCTCCGCCTCACCGCCAATCTCAGCACCGGCGGCACCGCGCGCGACATGACCGATCTGGTTCACCCTGACAACGCCGAGATGGCCGTCAGGGCGATCAAGGCGATCGGGCTCGATATCGGTGGCGTCGATTTCCTGACACCCGACATCACCCAGAGCTACAAGGATATCGGCGGCGCAATCTGCGAGATCAACGCGGCGCCCGGGTTC
>JBBQRH010000139.1:0-7768 GCA_038215035.1 Gemmatimonadales bacterium
CTTAGTCGCACGCTGCTACGGCTTGGATCGAGAAGACCTTGAATACATTCTCGATCCAGCTAGCGTGCTCGGCTCAGAATATCCAACCGAGACATTTCGTGTGCTAAAAGATCGTGAGATCCGCCAGCTAGGCGAATATCAAACTCGTCGATTGGTCCTCGAGGCTTGGGACAGACTGGCAAGTGGGAACTATTGATCCGGCAGCTTTGTAGTTGACTACGCGGCGTACGCGATCAACGGGTGTTTAAAGTAGTTCGCGACGCGCTGTGGCTGGCGCTGAATGCGTCGGGCGTGGCGATGGACCTTGGCGTGCAGATCTGCCGCGTCGCGCGCCGGGACATCGCGTGACAAGCTCCCTTTCAGATCGCCGTTGAAGTATTCGCTGGGATTGTGCTCCGGCGCATACGCGGGCAGATAGTACACACGAATCTCCGCCGTGTGCTCGGCCAGCCATTCGCGGACGACCTTGGCTTTGTGCACGTTCAAGTTGTCGAGAATGAGAAACACTTTCCGACCGGCCGCGCGGATGAGGCGCTGCATGAACGTGATCACGTGCCGCGTCGTGAGTGACCCACGGTACACCATGAAGCGGACCGTGCCCTGATTCGTGACCGCCGCCAAAAGCGACAATCCGCAGCGCCGCGCGGGAATGCGCACGAGCGGGGCCTGTCCCCGCGGCGCGTAGCCACGCGGTCGGACGCTGTCGCTGCGGACGCCGGTTTCGTCGCCCCAATTGAGCTCGGCCCCCTCACGTTTGGCGCGCGCCCGGATCTGTGGGAATTCAGTCTGTAACCAGGCCTGCACGGCTGTACCATCCTGCTCATACGCGCGTCGTGACGCCTTCTGCGGTGTGTAGCCCCAGCGCGCGCAGTAATCGCCGACGGCACGCGCCGACAAGTCGACGCCACACTTCTGGCGGATCATGGCGCGAATCGCCGGCCGAGACCAGAGTGCAAACGGCAAGGCGAGTTGATCCGGGTACTGCCCGCAAATCAACCGCTGCGCAATCCGCTCATCGGCCTTCGACAGTGCGCGCCGCACGCCCAGCGGACGCCCCCCGCGCGCCACAGTCTCTTGCTGCGTCGGATCGGTCGACAACGTGCGCACGAGCGTCGACACGTACGTGCGCGCATACCCCGTGATGTGCGCAATCTCGGTCATCGTGCGGCCCTGCCCGTGCAGCATCAGCACCTGCTGCCGCAGCGCAATGCGGGCATCGGTGCTTGCGCGACGACGATCAGTGGAGGACATCCACTATAGTAACACTTGCACGTCAAACTGTCAAGTAGTTTAGTGCCGGGTCAATAAATGCTGGCCCAAGTAATAGTACTCGTATGCTAGCTCGGGTGCTTACGGTCGCGAAGCTTCCTTCGTCGACTCTGCGTCTCGCGCGGGCGGGCACCCGTCGATGAGGACGCGTGTGGCAAACATCCTGCGGACAAGCCGGTATGCTCGGCTCAGATGTCGCGCGTTTGCGCTGAAGTGAGATCCCAAGCGTCGACGGGGCGAATCGACAGGACGAGCATGGTGACCGAGAACGGCACAGTTCAACTCGCCAATCGCATCCTGCCTCTCAACCCACATCCGTACGACAAGCTTTTCTCGCAGTGACTGTTGCCAAACCAGCACGCCAGCTTACGTGTGCACCGAGCGTTCGAAGTACTGCCGCTCATCGCCCGCAAGGAACGTCCGCCAGACCCAACGAGTCGGAGCTGCGAGCCGCTGAAATGCTGGAGCAAATTTGCCGACGTCGTGATGTCCTGCCAATGCGACCGTCAAAGCGTGTGCATTGGGTTCTGGAAGGCCGAATGACCATGCCGCGCGCAGTCGGGTAGGCGGTCTTGCGAGCAGGAGGGCGTCAGCGACCGCTGCAACATCGAGTCAGTGGTACGCAACGGGATGCCACGTAACACCGACTTCGCCGGCGCGGGCCCTACCCCAGAACTGCAAACCCTCATTCACTGCAACCGCTCCCAGTCGATGGCGTAGTGCGCGGTCTACTCTGCAGTCAGCGGTAAGGTTGCTCCACGTTTTGGAACGCGTATCGTGACAAACGGCTTCTTCAGTTTGCCACCGCGCCGGGCGTTTCGTGGAAGACGATTCATAGTTGGCGCCATAGTCAAGAAAATACGCATCGGGCAGAGTGGTGTCAGCGACCGCCCCTGAGATCCCCGAGAATTCGCGGCAAGCCCCTACCGCCGCACCCGCATCTCCTGCACCTCACCCACCCGCTGCTCCACCCGCATCACGAACCGCATCGGCGGCAACGACCCCTGCGCCCCGGTCACCGCGCGCATCGTCATCACCATCCGCGACCGGGTGATCCATCCGCGCCTGCGATCGAGCAACACCCAGCCGACCACGCTCGCGCCGGCGTCGGCACCGGCATCACGCATCACACCCTTCACCGACACCCAGGCAAAGTCCCCATGACGCGTCAGCGAATCGAGCGTGAACTGGGCTTCGATCCCATCGCCGGGCGCACCGGCGAGCACCATGTGCCGAGTCCACTTCTCATGCTCACGCACCGGCAACACCGGCAGCGCGGCGGGCACACGATCGACCAGTGCCGTCAACGTGGCGACGGTACCGGCGCCCTGCAACGCCGGATCCTCGAGCAGCTGCAACTCTCCGTCAGGCGCGAGCTTCATGCGCAGCGTGCGCCCCTGCAGTGCCATCCCGCTGGCAATCCGCGCGCGTCGGCTCTCTTCCCGGCCGCCGGTGGCGCGCACCGTCACACTCTCGACCTGCGACGTGATCTCGGCGCCCAGCGAGTCCACCGCCTCCACCTTCGACCGCAACACCACGGTCGTTCGCGTGCTGACGCGCACGGTCGAATCACCCGACGCCATGGTGATCGTGCCCTGTTCGTCCACATCGTGCTCGACCAGCTGCCGGATCATGTCGCCAGGAAACGGACGCAGCACGAGTGACACCCGCGAATCGGCGCTGGCACGCGCACGCTGGGCCTGCAGTGACGCACAGGCCACCGCGACCAGCAGCGTGGCCCGAAGCGGATCAGAAGCCGTACGGATCATCACCAACCGGAAGGGCGAGAGGCTGAACCAGTGCCTGCGGGGCCGCCAGTTCACGCGGGGCCACCTGGCGCCGGAACTGCGCCGAGAAGTACACCTTCGCGTCGCGAGGCGCTTCGCGTTCCGTCGCGCGCACCGCACGAATCACGTCAGCATCATCAACCAGCGCGATCACGCTGCGCAGCCAATCGAGCGTCAGCCCGCCGTCGAAACGCCGAAGCCGGCGCAGCATGGCGGCGTCGAACTCCTCGAGCGGGGCGGCCGGAAACCGCTCGACGCCGAGCCGACCGGTGAGCACACTTGGCCTGGGAAAGCGCACGAAGACCGGCTGCGTGAAATGGGGATGACGCACCATCAGCTGACCCTTGTCGAGAGTGGACAGCTTCGTCCTTACCGCGGGACTCAGCACCGCATACCCCGGTGTGGCCAATTCGTCGCCATCCATCCGGCCGTAGAGGGCGGTGCCGGCGTTCCCCACCACCCGCTTGTGCACCTGGCTGCGAAACTGCTGGGCCGAAAAGAGCACCATCCCCAGGTACCGCCCCCGCTCGGCAATGTCGAGCAACATCCGCCGGACGTAGGTCTCCGGCCCGTCGCTGGGAGCGTACTTGTTCAGCTCATCGACGAAGACCACCACATGGTTCACGCCCAGGTCACGCCGCTCGAGGTGTTCCCTCAGCTTGCTCACCACGCGCGCGAAGATCAGCCCCTGCGCATCCTCCTCCAGATTCGCCACGTCGAGCACGTGCACTGAACGATCCTCGAAGGTGCCGAACGGGAGATCACTCACGTCAGCACCGTCGGTCACCAGCCCTGCGCACCGCGTGGCCAGGTTCACCAGCCGGTTCCGGACTTTGCGGATCGTTGCCACGTGATGGGTACGCCAGGTCTGCGAATCCTTCCGCTCGAGACCATCGAGCAGCGTGCGGAACCACTGATCCAGGTCGGCGAAGGTGTGCACGATCATCTCGCCGCCGAGCATTGGGTCGCTGAACTTCTGCCCCACCACCCGATCGGTGATGAAATCGATCAGGGCGTCAGCCTTGGCATCGATGTCTTCGCGGTCGAGCAGCGTGACGGCGTACTGCAACACTTCCTTGAGCCCCCACGTGAGCGGCTGGACGTTGTGCTGCAGCGCTTCATTGCTGCGGATGGTTGCCAGGCCGCGGAGTGCTGCATCATACGGGGCGTAGTACTGCACGTTCTGAAATGGCTCGGCTGGCACGCCCAGTTTCTCGTACATCGCCAGATCGTCAGCGGCCAGCGCCGCCGGCTGATCGAGATAGAGGAGGTCGGGCCCCTTGACGTTGAAGCAGACCGCTGCCACCGACCCCTTGTCGGCCGGAAAGTGCGCGAAGATCGACTGCAGCAGCCATTCGACGGCGCTGGTCTTGGTGGCAAGGCCGCTGACACCGGTGATGTTGAGATGCGCCGCCTCGGGACCGAGCAGGAAATCCGCATCGAGATAGACCGGACTCTCCGTCCCGCCGCTGCGATAGAGTCCGACCGGGATGGCCGTGCGACCAACGTAGCCGTCCATGCGCAATGCGAGCGCGATGTCATGATCATCCGCCAGCCAGACCGTACCCATCGGCACCGGTTGCAGCGGTTCGTCAGGGATGTGGCGCAACACGCTGGCCGTGTACAACCGGATTTCGGTGCGCTGGGTTGCAACCAGGCCACCATCCGGCTGCCCATCGCGGCCGAGCACATCATCCAGCGGCGACAACATGTCGGTCCAGCTCTGCCCTTCCATCACGACGCCGTAGATCTGCGGCACATGACCGTTCACCACCACGGTGCCGTCGACGCGCACGATCGTGCCGATACCGACATTGGCATCGAGCGCCGTCCAGAAATGGAACTCGTGCGGCGTATTGGGGCGCCGCTCGGTTGCGACGACGCGCCCGAGCGGGCGGCGGACGTCGTCGGCTGCAATGGCAATCATCGGTGAATCACTCCCGGGCACGGCACGTTCTCAGCGATCACGGTACGGTAATTTCTCGTCATCAGGCCACCGCTCGCAGGTACACTTCACAGTCGCGAATGGCATACGGCATCACATCCCAGCGTGCATCGGGCCGCGCGATCGGCGAGCGCTCGGCCAGCAGCCACGTGCTGGCGGCATCAGCGTGCGCCTCCGCCTCGCGTTGGTCCGCGTCACGCACGCCGCACTCCACGCGAATCAGGCCGAAGAACGGATCGCGTCCCACCGCACTGCGAAGCCGCAGATACCAGGTCAGGAATCGCGGCCGGTCGGCGGCGTCGAGCGCCACGATGACCGAGGTGCGCTGCCCTGCACCGAGCGCGGTGACCAGCGCCAGCGCATCGTCGGGTACGTAGAGCGTGGCGTGACTCTTCACGACACCGATCACACCGGGGCTGCGCATCATGGCGTGGCTGGTGCGCACCGATCCATCCACATACAACCGTCGATCGGGGTGCACATCGCACCAGGCATCACCCACGGCGCGCTCGAGGTCATTGCGCACACGGGAGAGCGCGTCGAGCGCCTGGCGCAGCAATGAGGAGGGGTGCCGGGACGTGACGGGCAATGCGTTGTCGCTGTCGTACAGCGACTGGCCGCGCGCATCGAGAATCGCGCTGACGTCGTCCCATGTAGCGTCGCCCAGCAAAACACGCGACGCATAGATCGCGTGATCGATCCGCGGCGCGCGCCATGTCGTCATGCGACCATCAGCATCCCGATCGCGGATCGCCGCCGCCGCCGTGCCGTGCAACAGCGGCACGCCATCCACATAGGCAATGGTGGAGCTGCGCTGAATACCATCCAGGAATCCTTCGAACGATGCCCGCGACGGCGGCGGCACATCGCACACTCGTAGCGAGCCGCCGAGGATCGTCACCGCTGCATGCTGCATCAGTACCGCTCCATCCTGTGCCAGCGCTTCGGTGCGATCGGGGCCTGCGGTACGGACACGATCGCCGAGCGAGGCACGCAAAGCGCTTCGCGCGGCATCGACCGCGCGACCAACGGTCGGTCCGGCGATGCTCACTCCACGCCGAGGTCCCACGCCTGCTCGAGATCCTTCTTCGAGTAGGCGCGGAATGCGGTGAGGGTCTGCGTCCGCACGATACCCGGCACTTTGGTGAACTCTTCCGTCACCACGGTGGCGATGTCGTCGAGTTGCGGGACGCGGAGAATGGCCACCAGATCCCATGCGCCACTGACCGAGTACACCTCACCCACGCCATGAATCTCGGCCAACGCCGTGGCCGTGACTGGGATCGTCATCGGGTCGGCCTGAATCAGCACGATCGTCGTGATCATCGCGAATGACGGGATGTGAGGAGGTGTGTCGTGATCACGCGGGCACCGACATCATCGCACGATAGGCACCGATGATGCGACGCATGGCTTCGAGGACATCGGCTTCGGCAGCGGCGTAGCTCAGGCGCACCCAGCCCGGCGTGCCGAAGGCCGTTCCGGGCACGATCGCCACTCCATGATCTTCCAGCATGTGCGCGGCGAAGACGGTGCCGGCATCGTCGCCGCCGTTGGGAATGGCGCTGACATCGATGAAGAAGTAAAACGCCCCTGACGGATGGACGAATGGTGGCGCGCCTTCCTCGTTCAGGAGGAGCAGGGCGGCATCGCGACGCGCGCGGAAGGCGCGAACCATGGCGGTGATGCTCTCTTCCGCCGCATCACGCTCCGTCAGTGCCGCGAGTGCGGCGTACTGGCTTGGCGTCGCGGCGTTGGAGGTGGTGTGACTCTGCAGGTCGGTCATCAACTTTGCGATCGCGCGCGGTGCGACGGCCCAACCGATGCGCCAGCCTGTCATGGCATATGACTTCGCCACACCGTCGACGATGATGAGATTCGAACGATCAGTCGTCAGTTCGAGCGCCGATGCGGCGGGCGTTTCGTACGAGATCCGGCGATAGATCTCATCGCTGAGCACCCACCATCCCTGCGCTCGCGCAAAGGCGAGAATCTCGCGCAGCACGTCGGCATCCCAGGTCGCCCCGGTGGGGTTGCTGGGCGAGTTCAGCATCAGCCCCCTGGTGCGGGGCGTGGCGGCCGCCTGAAGATCGGCAACGGTGACCTGAAAGCCGTTCGCCGGATCGCCCAGCACCGCCACCGGCGTCGCCCTGGCCAGTGCGACGATTTCGACGTAGCTGGTCCAGGCCGGCGTCGGGATCAGCACCTCGTCACCGGCCCCGAAGAGGCAGAAGCAGGCGTTGAACAACGTCTGTTTGCTGCCATTGCTGACGACCACGTCGGCGGCCACCGGGGCGTCGGACGCGGCGCCGGCCCAGCGCTCGGCAGCGTGCGCGGCGATCGCCTCCCGTAACGGCAGAATCCCCTCGGTGGCCGTGTACTTGGTGTGGCCCGCGGCGACGGCTCGCGCGGCGGCGGCCTTCACGAAATCGGGGGTGTCGAAGTCGGGCTCACCAACGCCGAGGTCGATGATCTGGCGGCCCTGCGCCTTGAGGGCCTTGGCGCGGGTCGAGACGGCGATGGTCGCCGAGGGGCGAAGCTGAAAGACGTTCGGAGAGGGGGCGAACTCGGCAGGCATGCGGCGCGGGTTGGGCTGCGGACGGTTTCTGGGTACCTTGCTGGGCTTCCGTATGCTAATCCGCTGCAGTAGGGCGGCAACGGAGCACCCACAGGTCGGCTGCGGCGCGAGGATGCGCCCCGTGCACGCGCCCGGTGGGTCAGGCGCAGTTCGATGTTTGACATCCCAGCTCCGTTTCCAATTGCGCGC
>JBBQRH010000140.1:0-7745 GCA_038215035.1 Gemmatimonadales bacterium
GTTCGTGGTGCTGATGCCCGGTACGACCAGCGTCGTAGCGTTGGCGCGGATCGAAGCGATTCGCCAGGAGGTGGCCGACACCCCCATCATCCTCGGCGAGGGCGAAACCCTGCGCATCAACTTCAGCGCCGGTATCGGTGGTATTCCCGATGATGCGGCGCCCGCCAACCCGAAAGCGTTGATCAGTATCGCTGATCAGCGCCTTCTCGCTGCCAAGCGGGGCGGCCGGGGGCGCTGCATCGGCGCCGACACACCTGACCAGCCCTCGCCGTCGCGGGACGAACGTCGGCGCGAGGCGTAGGACACCGGCCCTACGCTCCGCGCGCTCGGCATCTCAAGTCACCGCGCCGGTGTGCCGAGGTATCGCATCAGGGTCGGGTTCAACGGGTGCGCACGAAAGCGGTCGAACTCCATGAAGTAACCTTCCCTGTCATAACCGACGAAAGCCCGGTATCGACCGGCGTCGTCGTCGTTCACTGAGGCACTCCGAAGCGCAAATGACTTGCGTCGCTGCACATAGCTGAACCAGCCGTCGATGTCGTCGAGAATGAAGGAGACATTGACGGCCTTCGTCTCTGTCGATCGGTTCATCCCGCGCCGTTCATCCACCAGTCCGACGAATCCGGTGCGCGAGGCCTGATACACCTTCGCCCAGCCCTGATCGACGACCTGACGCAGGCCCAGAACCTCTTCGTAAAACGTCTCGATGGCAGGCAGATCCTTGTAGTAGAGCCAGGTCACCGTCGCATTGAATCCCAGCCCCGCCGGCACGGTGCTCGTCGGCGACCGCACCGTGGCCGTCTCCGCCAGCAATGGAACGAAATTTTCATTCTCTTGATGCGGATTGAATCGCTCGAACTCCAGCAGATACCCTTCCGGGTCGGCGATCACAAACCCATCGTGTGCGCGTCCAGGTTTCACGGTGAATGGTGACTTTGGCGAGAGTCCCTTGGTCGCCAGATACGCGTGCCACGCCTCCAGCTGATTCGTCAGCAGCGCCAGCGCCACTGACTTCGGTTCCTCGGCGGTGTGCATGCCTTTCGTCGCATCGACCAGAATCAGGTACGAATCGGTCGTCATGCGAAAGATGCGGGCCATCTGGTAGTCGGCCACCAGCTCCATGCCCAGCGTCTGCTGGTAAAACGTCGTCGCGCGATCGAGATCCTTGTAGTAGAGAAACAGATTGCTGGCCCGGATGCCGAAGTCGTGCATCGTGCGAAAATCGCTCTGCTGCGCCAGCAACTGATTGATCCGCCAGGTGGGATAACTCAGCATCCGACCGAATCGCCGTGCAATCGCTTCGCGTGCTTGGCCCGTATCTGCACCCGCCAGTGTCTGTGCGCGCGCGTCCGCCTTCAGCTGTAGATACTCGTCCTTCGTGGTGCCCTGATAGATCAGCAACACGTCCTTCCCCTTGGCCACATCGGCCGGGAAGAGATCGGTGACCAGCAGATCGGTTTCGCGATAGAGCAGGACCTTGTTGCGTTCGGCCACCGGCTGTGCGGCCGCAGCCAGGCGATCCATCTCTGCGGCTGGCAGCACCGCGCTCAGTGCAAGCTTCTTCACCCCCGAGTTCACCAGTTCGCCAAAACCAGCGATAGTACCGAGCGAGTACGAAATCGGATCGGGCTGTGGAGCGCCGCGAGGCGGACGGGCGCAGGAGGCGGCCACCAGCAGAACGGTGAGAGTGAGCGGAACGCCGATTCGGGGCATGGGTCAGGCGCGGTGAAAGTGTGCGTAGGCTGGGCTGGCTCGCGAAGCGTATCGCCGGAACCACCAATTCGCCGTCAATTTCTGGAGCCGGACGGTGCCCAACCCGCGACTGCCTTGCACGGTGCCGGTGCCGTCGTATTAGAATGCCCCAACCGGCGCCATGCTGGCGTCGTGTCGCCCCACCCAAGCTTCTGGAATACACGCATGCAGATCACCGATATCCTCGCCCAGGTGGGCGGCCTTCAGTCGATCGCGAAGGAGTTGGGCATCAGCGAAGCACAGGTTGCCGCAGGTGCCGCAGCGCTGGCACCCGCGATCCTCGGTGGGTTCAAGAAGCAGGCTCAGGCGCAGCCGGCGGGGCTCGATGGCCTAAGCGGGTTGCTCGGCAAGCTCGGCGGAGGTGGCCTGCTTGACGCAGTGCTTGCGCCAGCGCCGACCGACGTCAGTCAGGGCAACGACGTGCTCGGACAGATTTTCGGGTCGAAGGACGTCAGCCGTACGGTCGCGCAGACCGCTGCCACCCAGACAGGACTCGATCCGAGTGTGCTCAGGAAAATGCTGCCGCTGCTCGCGATGGTGGTCGCTGGCTACATGGCAAAGCAGCAGAGTGCCACCCCAGCCGCGCCTGAGGCTGAAGCAGCCAGTGGCGGAATCGGCGGGATGCTGGGTGGATTGCTCGGTGGCCTGATGGGCGGCTCCGGCGCGTCGCGCGGCGGTGGATTGGCGTCGATGCTCGACATGAACGGCGATGGCAACGCGCTGGATGACATGTTGCGGATGGCAGGCAAGGTCATGAAGTAGCGCGTGTGCGCGCGGCAGGTTGGGGATGGTTGCCGCCAGCTGAGCGCTGGATTGTTGACGACCCGGAGGCATTGGTTAGGCTACGGAAAGATCGGTAGGCTTCCTCCTTCCGCCGCGACCACATGAACTACACCCGCAGCAGACGCAGTCGGGCGTTGCCGTGGGCGATGAGTCTGATGCTGCTGAGCGTTTCCGCACCGAGCGCCGTCTCGCAGGCTGGCAGCGCAACGACCGGCACGCTGCAAGGCAGCGCAACTGGTGCGCCGCTGAACATTCCGCTGCCTTTTGCGGTCGTGAGCATCCCGCAGCTGGCGATCGAACGCTTTACCGATTCTGTTGGTCGCTTCACGCTCGCAGCGCTGCAGGCCGGTCGGTACGAAATCGTGATCCGTCGCATCGGCTACTCACCGTTTCGCGACAGCGTTCGGATCGTGGCCGGCACGGTCACTCGCGTTGCCGCGACGCTGAACCAGATCCCCGCGCAACTCGTACGAACGACGGTCGTCGCGATGACGAGTTGCCCGCGGCCGGGTGCGCCGGATCGCGAGCGCGATCCGATCGTTGCCGACCTCGTCGCATTGCTGCGCGAAAACGCCGACCGGTATCGGTTGCTCGTACAGCAGTACCCATTCAGTTCTCTGCAGGTGCGCGCAATGGGGCAGTTGGGGGACGCAACCTTGACACTGCAGTCGGTCGATACCACGCTGAGCCGCGGCCTTGCGCGTGTCACGTATCGCCCCGGACGAATTGTGAGCCTCAGCTCGGATTCCCGGCGCGGGAAGGAGTACTCGATGAGTCTACCGACGATCCTCGACCTGGCGGACGACCAATTCGTCCGCAATCACTGTTTCGCGTACGGTGGGGCCTCCGATCGCGATGGTGAGACGTGGCTGCGGCTCGACGTGCGCGCGGCGGACAAGATTCGGTCGCCGGATGTGCACGGCAGCTTCTATCTCGACAGCGCCACGTCGGAGCTGCGTCGGATGGCGCTGACGATGAGTCGCCCCGATCGGCTGCCGAAGGCGTTGCAGGGTGTGCGGGGTGTGGATGTCGTCACGTCGTTCGTGAGCATTGCCTCTGGCCTGTCGGTGATCGACAAGGTCTGCGGCTTGAACTTCCCGCGCCAGATTGGGATCTCGGCCGTGCGGACCATCCCGGCCGAATTGCAGCAGCTGCTCGCGTATCAGTTCGTCGAGCCGCCGAGCGGTGTTCGGGCGAGTGGCGGGGTCGCTCCGCCAGCGGAATGGCGGGTTGGCGCGGTGCTGCCACGCAGCGTGGCGTGGTGTGCGACGTAGCCGGGTTGTCTGGAGGCGTGGCAGGTCCGAATCAGTCCGTACCGCCAGTTGCGACGATCGCATTCATCGCGGGCTGGCTGACAAAGATCGCTGCATGAAAACGCCGGCCGTACGACAACGCCGTCACGTCACGGTATTCGTGCCGACCTGGAATGTCGTATCCCGGATGAAGCTCCTTCCAGATCGACGCCCGGACGTTCGGTTCAGCCCCGTGTCGAAGTAGAAGCTCAGCAAAAGGGGCTGTGAACGGGCCACGCTGGTGGTGGTTCATCCAGAAGTTCGGCTGTGATACCACCGTGCAGAACAGCGGTGTGAAGCCACCGAAGCCGCTCGCGCCGATCGTCGCGCGGGCATTGACGTCTGCGCCGTGCGCGATGAGCCATTCGGCGATGTCATACTCATCGTAATCGACACACATGTGGAGCAGGGTCGTCCCGGCAAGCGGTGTCCCGGTGGTGGCGTTGATCGGATCAGCGCATCCCATTTCGGACCGTCTCGAGCTCGTCGCGCCAGATGGCGTCGACGAGCTCGACGGCGTGCATCAGCCGTTGCCAGTCCGGCGCGGTGTAACTCTGCGCCAGTGCGTGCTGCGCCTGTGCCAGCGTCACGCTCGCGGCATCAAACGCCCCGGTACAGGCCTCTGCCACCTCACCAAGCGCAGCAGACTGCCCGGCGCGTGCCTCGCGGTGCAGGGCCTCGGCGTCTGCAAGGAGACTTGCGCGATCCGGTCGAACCGGCAACCGGCGGCGCGGCATCCGCTGAACCCGTGAAGTCGCGCCTCGCGATGATCTACATCGAGTAGAAGAACTCCTCACGAACGATCTTCCCATCCTTCACCGTGTAGAGCGCCGCTTCTTCCATCATGAAGCGATTTCCCGAGGGCTTATTCGTCACGTCGTACTTGAACATGACGATGAACTGGTCGCCATTCGGCCACGGACCTCCAAAGGTGGCCTCGTGCACGGTATGGTTGTCCATCCACCACTGTCCCTTGGCCAGCACAGCGTCGATCCCCGTGATTTCCTGTGGCATCCCCGGCGCCGCGCCTGCTTCGTTGGACACGATGTCCTTCGCGTACAGCGTCGTCATCGCTTCGTGATTCTTGCCTTGCCTGCAGAGATCGATCAGCGTGGTGGCAATCTCCATCGTGCTCATCGTGGCGGTGCTCATCGGTGACACTCCTGTGACAGACGTTTCGGGAACGGGCAGCGAGAATAGGAACTCTTCCCGCGATTCGCAACCGAGCTCAAACGCACTTGCGGTCGGCTGGGGCAAACTGCGGGCGCCAGAATGTTACGTTGCCTTGCCGCGATAAGATTCTGCGAGCGGCCGTTGCCCTGTTGAGTGCGGTTCCGCGGTTCCATACCTGCCCCTTTACCCGCGCTACCGGAGTTCCCAGTGTTTCATTCGCTCGCGGAGTTCTTCCCGGTCTGGGAGTACGAGTCACAGGCCACACACACGATGCTCGGCGGCCTCACCGACGCGTCGCTCGCGCACCTCGCCTATCCCGGTGGCCGCACCATCGGCCGGCTGGCTTGGCACATCGCGCAGACGCTGCCGGAAATGATGGCGCGCACCGGACTGCACCTGACGGGTGTTGGAGAGCACGATCCCGTGCCGGTGAGTGCCGAGACGATTGCAGACGGTTATCGAAATGCGTCGGCGTCGCTCGTCGCACAGCTCACCGCGCACTGGACCGACGCCACGCTCACCGAGCTCGATGACATGTACGGTGAGCAGTGGCCGCGCGGCCGCACGTTGGACGTGCTGATCCGGCATCAGGCGCATCACCGGGGACAACTGACCATCCTGATGCGCCAGGCCGGACTCTCCGTCTCCGGCGTCTACGGCCCGACGCGCGAGGAGTGGACCAGTTTTGGGATGGATGCGCCGGAAGTCTAGCGTCGTGCGGCCGAAATGTCGTGGCAACCGGAAGCGTCGAGAACCGTCGCTCGGCGTCACAACGCCTCCCGAGACTTGCGGCCTTTTTCGAGGGCACAAACGTCACACGAAAAGCAAACTGCCGGACGCAAAGGCGCAAAGGACGCAAGGGCGCGAGGGCCTTGTACGACCTCCGAACACCTCGGCGTGATGTGATGGTCGGTCGCGATTTGAGCAAGGATGTTGTGTAACAGCAACGGAGGCAGCGCTGTGGTTCCGCTGTTCCCATACATCTGCAGTCCTTTGCGCCTCTGCGCCTTTGCATCGTTGCGTTAAGCAGTTGCCCTTACCCCGTTGGCCACTCGCCGATGTCCCTCGGCCTCCGCTCGCACTCGGCCGGCCCGCCGGTAGTATTCCTGAATGCGTCTCTCACTTCCGTTGTTCAGACTCAGCGCCGTATGCGGCGCGATCACCACCCTCACCGCGTGCGATCGTGGCGCTGCGGTGGCAGCACCACCCGATCTGATTCTCGTCAACGCGCACGCGTACACCCTTCGCTGGAGCGATCCGACCCGCGAGGGTGCGCCGGCGCCGGACGCGCCCTTCGACTCCGCCCGAGGCTGGTCACACGATGCCACCGCTGTCGCCGTGCGCAGTGGACGAATCATCTACGTCGGCAGCGACTCTGGTGCCCTTGCTCTGCGGGGCACCGCATCGCGTGTCATCGACCTTCGCGAGGCGACGTTGCTGCCGGGGTTCGTCGACGCGCACACGCACGTGGCGGAACTCGGGCAGTCACTCGATCGCGTCAACCTCACCGGCGTTGCGACCGAAGCCGAGGCGGTGGAGCGTATCGCCCAGCGCGCTGTGACCACGCCGAAGGGCCAGTGGATTCTCGCCTACGGCTGGGACGAGGGTGCCTGGGCCAACCGGTATCCCGACAAGCGGCTGATTTCGGCCCGTGTGCCGGATCATCCGGTGATCCTTCGCAGCCTGCACGGCTTTGCGGCGTGGGCGAATGAACTGGCACTGGCGAAGGCCGGGATCACGCGCGATACGCCCGCGCCGACTGGCGGGGAAATCCGGAAAGACGCGATGGGGGAGCCGACTGGGCTGGTCCTCAATCGCGCCGTACCATTGCTCGATGACGCGGTGCCGCTGCCGTCGCCTGTTCAGCGCGATGCGCAGGTGATGCGCGCCCTGCACGTGATGGCAGACGCGGGATACACCGGGGTGCACGAGGCGGGCGTTGCACCAGATGTGTTGGCGTCGCTCGAGCGTCTCGCGGACACTGATTCACTCCCCGTTCGTGTGTACGCGATGCTGAGTGGGCGTGACTCGGCGCTCATTCGCAGCCTGATTGCGCGCGGGCCCTTCACCACGGCGAACGGAATGCTTGGCGTCCGGGCAGTGAAGGCGTACTACGACGGTGCGCTTGGTTCACGCGGCGCGCAGCTGCTCGCCGACTACAGCGACAATCCCGGTCATCGCGGCGTAAGCGGCGGGGCGTATGGATTCAATCGGCAGGTAGTTGGCGATGCCATGGCAGCGGGTTTCCAGGTGGGGATTCATGCCATTGGCGACGCCGGCAATCGCGCCACGATCGACTTCATCGATTCGGTGATGACGGCGGCACCGCGGGCACGCGGCCTTCGTCATCGCGTGGAGCATGCGCAGGTCATCTCGCCCGCCGACGTTCCTCGCTTCGCGTCGCTCGGGATCATCGCATCGGTGCAGCCCCCCCATGCCGTGGAAGACAAGGGATGGGCTGAGACCCGGATTGGCCCGGATCGCGTGAGGGGAGCGTATGCATGGCGCACGCTGCGCCGCTCAGGCGCGCAACTAGTGTTCTCATCCGACCTGCCAGGGTCCGACTGGAGCCTGTTCTACGGCCTGCATTCGGCCATCACGCGGCAGGACACCGCAGGCGCACCGCCCGGCGGCTGGTATCCGGAGCAGCGCATGACGCCGGAGGAGGCGGTACGAGGGTACAGCGCCTGGAGCGCGTTCGCGGGTTTCGATGAGCAGGATGCGGGATCTATCGCGGTCGGCAAG
>JBBQRH010000141.1:0-7715 GCA_038215035.1 Gemmatimonadales bacterium
GCCGCGTCGCAGCGAATCGCGCTACCGCAGGTACAATGTCAGCGCGCGCTGAGCGGCGTCAACGGCATCCGGATGGCCGTGTCAGCCGTGTGTCAGTGCTGCAATGGAAATTGCAAAAAGCGCCGAGTGAAATCGCACACATCTGCTGATCGAAGCTGCACACTCAGAGCGGCGTGAGCGCGCCACGCTCGACGGGGGGCGGTCAGGTCTCCTGGCGGCGGGTGGGGGGGCGGTCCGATTCCGTGGCGGAGCGCGGTGGGGTTATTCGTGACAGTTGACAAAGACAGTACCACTGGCGCATAATACTGGCATGAGCGAATCCCGAGCCTTTTCACTCGAAGAAATCGCCGCACTTGCCGAGCTGCCTCGGCGGACTGTGCGGTACTACATCCAAACCGGTCTCGTCGATCGGCCACAGGGTGTGGGCAAAGGCGCGTCGTACACGGAGCGCCATGTCGAGAAACTCCTCCAGATCCGCAAGTGGCAGCTCGCTGGACTGTCGCTGGAGCGAATCGGCGAAATCCTCAAGCATCAGGAATCGGGCGTGCTTCCACCCACGCCGCGGCGCCCCGGGAGCGTCGAAGTGTGGAGCCATCTGGTTGTCGCGGATGGGGTTGAAGTGGTGCTCGAACCAGCGCGCGCGCAGCTCACCCCCGAGCAGGTTCGCGAATTCTTCCGCGCCGTCACTCGCGCGTACGAGGCTGTCCAATCCGGCAAGGAGAGAGAATGAGCGGCATGCAAAGCAGCCTCACTGGCGCGCAGGGCGAACGTGTGGCGTTGAGCGACGTGGCGGTCATGGCGACACTGACCGATCTACTGTGCGAAGTGAGCATCGCCCAGACGTACCGAAACATCGAGCAACAGAACATCGAGGCGGTCTACACCTTTCCGCTTCCGATCGATGCGGTTCTTCTCGACGTCGAGGTGCAGCTCGGTGAGCGTGTCCTGCGCGGTCACGTCGTCGAAAAGCACGCGGCCGAGGAGCGGTATGAAGATGCGCTGTCGTCTGGGGACTCGGCGGTGATGTTGGAGCTGCTCGAGCCGGGACGCTACACGATGAACGTCGGCAATCTTCTCCCCGGCGAGACGGCGAAGATCACCATTCGTTATTCACAGCTCTACCGATGGGCGGGCGACCGGTTGCGCGTCTTCGTTCCGACCACCATCGCTCCGCGATACGGTGTGCCGCAGCATCTCCCCCATCAGCAGCCGGAGTCGTCGCTGCACGTCGAGAACGACTTCGCGCTGGAACTTCACGTGCGCGGGACCTTGCGCGAGGCGCAGTTCACCTGTCCGTCGCACGCCGTGCGCCTGACGAGCGGTGATGACACGACCATCATTGCGCTGCGGGAGCCGCGTGCGGTCATGGATCGCGACTTCGTGCTTCAGATCAAGGCGCCGCGCGCCGCCCGCAGCTTTGCGTTGTGTGGCACCGACGGTGAGGGATCGGCGGTGCTGGCATCATTCCAGCCATTCTTCACTGGCCTGCGGCAGCCGCGACCCCTCTCGTTGGGATTGGTGATCGATTGCTCGGGTTCGATGCAGGGCGAATCGATGGCTCAGGCGCGGCGTGCGCTCAGCGATATCCTCGGGCTCCTCGAACCCCATGATCGCGTCAACATCGTCGCCTTCGGCAGCAGCGTTCGATCACTGTTCGAGCAGATGTCGCCGTGCTCCGGCCACGCGCTTGCCGAAGCTCGGCGCTTCGTCGCGGAGCTCGATGCGAACATGGGAGGAACAGAAGTTGGCCAGGCGCTCGAGCGCGTCGCCCGGATCATGGGACAGGAAGGGGGAGGGGATGTGTTTCTCGTAACCGACGGCCAGGTGGAGTCTTGGCCGGAGGTGATCGTGCAGTCGCAGAGCACCGGTCACCGGTTCTTCACCGTCGGTGTCGGGAGCGCCGTCGCCGAGGCCTTTGTGCGCGAGCTGGCGGCGCGCACCGGCGGGGCGTGTGAACTGGTCTCACCCAATGAGGCCATGTCGGAGCGTATTGTCCGCCACTTCGAGCGGATGCGCGCGCCGCGGGCGACGCGTGTCGAGGTGCGCTGGCCCGCGGGAGCGATGGATGTCACACCGACAACATTCGAATCGGTCTTCGAAGGCGATACGCTGATCCTCGGCGCGCGCTTTGCGAATCGCGAGAGTCGGGGCGATGTGGTGCTGGAGTTGGAGACCGAGAGCGGCGACATCGTCCGGCAGTGCCTGACGATTCCGGCGGCCACAGCTGATGCGGCTCCTGATGACATCTCGACCATTGCCCGCATCGGTGCTGCGGCGCGAATCCCTGTGCTCGACGAGGCAGAGGCGCGCCAGACGGCACTCCGCTATCGCCTGATGAGCCGATGGACGAACGTGTTGGTGATCGCCGTGCGAGCGGAGGACGAGAAGGCACGAGATCTTCCGGCGCTGCGGAAGGTGCCGCAGACGCTCGCGGCCGGGTGGGGTGGGACGGGGATCCAGAAGCCATCAGTGTCGGGCACGCGGATCACAGCGATGCTTCGTTTGGGTATGCAAACGCCGATGCACGACGTCTTTTCGCCGATGGCGTCGTTGCCATCAATCGATGCGCGCACACGATTCAGCAAGACCGGTGGCAACCGCCTCATTGCGCTCGTGAACAAGGACCCATCTCGCCTCACGATCGACGGGGCGATAGCGCTGCTACGTGAGTCGGGTATGTATCGTGAGTTCGATGCGCTGTTCGTCAGCGCGGACGCTGCCGGCGTGGAGCCGGCGTTGATCGCCGCGTCTCTCGTCGTCCGCGTATTGGGCCGGCGTGGCGCGAAGCAACTGACGCCGGTTTTGAAAAGCGCACTGGCGGCGCTGCGGACGCAGTTGGACGCGACCGTTGGTGCACTGCGGAACGAGGAGCGAGCGGCGCTGGAGCAGTTGCTGGACGAAGTCGAATAGGCACATTCAGGAGTTCGAGCTGACGATCGGGGGCAGGAGGCGCCAATCGCATTGAGTGGCGCATCGATCGCCTTCGCCAGTCGGCCGATCGTGTCCGCATCACTCACGCCCGGCACGAAGATGCCGTCAGCACCCGCTTCGATATAGAGCGCCGCGCGCCGTACGGTTTCATCGAAGCGGGTGGCTTGGTCGCCGACTTTCTTCAGCAAGATGTCGGTGCGCGCGTTGATGAACAGATTGACACCCGCCTGCGTTGCCGCCGCACGCGCGGCCGCAATCCGTGCCGCGTTCGCCTCAGCGTCCAGCATCACTGCGCCGTTGACGCCTGGCGCGTCCTCGCGGTTGAGTCCGACCGCGCCGGCGTCGATCACCGCGCGCGCGGTGGCTGCTGCGTCGTCTGGTGTTCCGGCGCCATACCCGCTCTCGACGTCGGCCGACACAGGGATGCGCACGCTATCGACGATGACACGAATGGCTGCTGCCATGGCGTCGCGCGTAAGTCCCTGTCCATCGGGGAATCCAAGCGCCCACGAAATACCTGCGCTGGTGGTGGCGATTGCACTTGCGCCCGCCTCTTCTATCAGACGCGCGCTCATCGCGTCCCAGGCATTCGGCAACACCAGGATCTGCTCGGCACTGTTGGCGTGCAACTGACGGAATCGCGCGGCGCGGTCGTGTAGAGTCATGCCATGAAATCTTCTCAGCTGCCTGTGGAATTGCTGCTGCTGGCCCTGCAGTGGGTCTCCTATCGAATCAGCGACGCAGCGTCTCGCCAGTGCGCCGATGAGTCCCTGCTCTACGGCATCTCCGGTCTGCCGAGGGCGTCGAGTATGAGGTCGGTTTTGCTGCGCCTCGATGTGTTCCTGGCGGCGGCATTGAAACACTACCTACCACCACGGATACTCGTGAACAGATGATCTGCACATGGTGCCGTGGGGTGCACGCCGCACTTGAAGCAGACGTCTCGGAGAAGACGACTGGACGCAGGAAAAGCAACCAACGGCAGGGCAAACTACGTGAGTGACCGGCGCAGAGTTCGGACTGTGGGACGCGCGGGAAAGCCGCAACACGTCACCGCACCGGGAAAAGCGAGAATTCGTCGCTCCACAACTCCATCTGGCGATGAATTCACGCTACGCGGCCATCAACTGTGGCTGGGATCTTGCGTTAACTTATCGTCTCTTCTATTGCACCTTTCTGTCTGGTGCGGTGTGTCATTGCAATTACCTCATGGAGCTCGCCCGTTATGAACAAGTTTCGACTGCTCGCGGCTGTCGCCGCACTTACCACTTCCGTGTCCACCGTTGCCACTGCGCAGACCTGCCTCGGTCAGATGGACCTGACCGTGACCAAGGCAAGCCTCAGCGCTTTGGCACAGTTCTCAGACAATGTGAACTCATATGGTGGCCGTGTCGGCGTGAACAACAAGACGGCTTTCGGCGGTCTGTCGGCTAGCTCCGTGTCGTATGATGGTTCCAATGACGTAAGCGCGACGACCTTCGGCGGCGATGTCGGTCTCGAATTCCATCCGTTCACGGAGAAGCGCGTGCACGTGTGCCCGGTGCTGTCACTCGATTACCAGAACGGCCCGAACAGCGGTCCGGCCAAGAACTCCCTGCTCTCCGCAAATGTAGGCGCGGCGCTCGGCGCATCATTCCCGCTGACGCCGACGGTGTCGTTCGTGCCATTTGCGCGTGCTGGCCTGCTGTCGGTGCGTTTCAAGTCCGATCTGCTCAATGACTCGAACACCGAGACCGGCGGATTGCTCGGTGTCGGTGCGAGCTTCCGCTTCAACGATATCTTCGCGTTGACGCCGAGTGTTTCCGTGCCTGTTGGATTCGACAACTCTGACACCAGATTTTCTCTCGGCGCAACGCTCGGCTTTCGTCGTCGGTAGTAGGTCGTAACTGAAGTTCGGATAGGAAAAAGCCGGGGCAGGCACCCGAGTGGCCAGCAGGAAAGCGCAGCAATACCAGCGGTATTGCTGCGCTTTCACCATGGCAGAGCAGCAGACTCATGGCGACTGCTGCCGGGCACGTGGGTGCGGGAGCGCGCCAAGTTCGAACTCGAAAGCCGCAAATTCGGCGATGCCGGACGCAATCCCAAGGTGTGCGACCTGATCGTGCGCTGGTGTGACCAACGTCTGGGAGGATCGAACGTCAGCGTGTCACGGCAGGCAGACGGTCACCACGACGCCACCCACTGTGCGATTGCCGGCGCGGACGCAGGCGATCGGACGAGAGCGGTAATAGCGGTCGCGATCATCGTAGCGGTCACGCTCGTACCGCTCCCGCGCATAGTACTCACGCGCGCGCTGGCGTTCGTATCGCTCCCGAGCGTACCGCGCACGTTCGTAGTACTCGTGCTCCCACCGATCGCCACGGCGATCGTAGTCGTATCGATCGTCATTCTTGCGACGGCATCCCCACGCGTTGCCGCGACCGCACTTCTTGCCACCTCGATCATCGTAGTCGTCGTGGTCGCCGCCATGGCGACCGTAATCCTGATCGAGACTCTGGCCTGACGTCGGCGCGGGTGCGGCGCTCACCGATCCGGCGAGGACCACAGCGGGCGCCAGCATCGCCACGATGGCGACGGCAAACATTCGTGTACGCATCTGAACCCCCAGGGATGATCGTGCGAGCTGAACACGAGCGCTCACAGAGCACGCACCATGCCAGACAGTCAAGTCGTTGTACGACAATGACTTGCCTATCTCGCATGGTGCTGATTCGTCCCCTAAATTCAGGTCGGGGCGTCCTCTCGGAGGGACAGTTCAGTAGGCGAATGTGGCACCGCCAAGGCTCAGACCGGCCGCGAGTCCAAGCAGCGCACCAAGTACGGCGAGAGTTGCTTCTCCACGAAGGGTGGCCTGGCGTTGGAATAGGAACTGGACGGGATCGCGGTGCTGGTGGTGGCTGGTCGCTACCACGATTCCTGCGTCCGCGCGACGATCTGTGATGCGCTGGCGAAGGGCTACACCGTGCTCAGTGCATCAACGATCGTGGCGGGTGACGCGCATGGCTCGCAGGGCTGGAAGGACGATGTAAACCTGGAGTGGTACGCCTGAGCCGTGCGCGGCGTCACCGTGCGTCAGAGCAGCACATCGCGGATGGACGGGTCGCGCGCAAACTGCGCCGCCGCAAACGGACACTCGGTCGACACCTTCGTCTGCGTTGCACGTGCCCACGCCACCAGCGCATCGAGCAGCTGCCGGCCCACCCGCTGTCCGGAGAGCGATTCATCCACCTCGGTGTGATCGATGTTCACGTGCGTCGGCCCGCGACGCGTGTAGCCCATTTCCGCCAGCCAGTCGCCCCGCTGCTCGATGTAGAACGCCCCATGGGTGTCGCGTTCCTGGTGGGAGATCGTGAGTTTCACTGTCGTGTCGCCGGCTGTCGCCGTCATCGCTCGAGTTGAAATCCTGCGTCGAGCGCCGGTCGCGCGGCGGCGTTCGCCACCAGCCATCCCGTGAGATACATCCACTGCGTCATGCGCGTGAGCTTCGGGTAGTTGATGTTCTGTGGTGTGTCGCGGGTGGTGTGGTAGTCGTTGTGCAGGTTGGTCGAGTACATCATCGCGGGCACGCCGAGCCGTGCATACGGGACATGGTCGCTCCGGAAGTACCAGCCTTCTGGATGTGTCGGACGGTCCCAGGTGCTGTCGAGCACGAACCGGCCGGTGAGTTCGTTCGCGCGCAGGGCCATCGCCACCAGCTCGCTGGAATTGCGGTGCGGCGGCTGGATACCAAGCAGGGTTGCGGAATCGGGGTGGTTCCGGCCGATCATGTCGCCGTTGAGGACGGCCACAATCCGGCTCAGCGGAACGACGGGATGGGCTGCGTGATAACGCGAGCCGAGCAACCCTTTTTCCTCTGCGCCGTGAAATACGATCAGGATCGAGCGCCGGGCCGGCTGCCGGACGAAGGCTCGTGCGGCAGCAAGGATCGCGACACTCACGCTCCCGTTGTCGTCCGCACCAGCCCAGACCGAATCGCTGCCGATGAGGTAGCGCACACCGTCATGATCCTGGTGAGAGCTGTAGAGCACGTATTCGTTGCGCAGCGATGCGTCACTGCCTGGAATGACGCCGACGACGTTGCAGGACGGGGTCTCGAACCGCTCGAGCGTTACGTGCAGTTCGGCCGGCACCGAGGTGTTGGCGAGTGTCGCAGCCATGCGGCTGTGCACGAGGAAGCTTGGTGTGGGGATCACCCGCGGTCGCGGCGCCGTGGCTGGTACCGGTTGCTGCTGTCCTGCGAACCGGTTCGCGCCGCCGATGACATCCATTGATCCACGCTGGCGGATGATGCCCAGCGGTTCGAGTGCGAGATCACCGATGGAGTCGGCGATGATCACGATCGCGGACGCGCCGCGTCCCTGCAAACGGCGTGTGGTGGCCGTGATGGCGGCTTGCGTGTAGCGGACTTCCGGAGTGTTGGTGGTGGTGCGCACGGTGGCTGCTGGCGGCGCGTTCATCCGGATCACCGCGATCTTTCCCCGCACATCGATGGTGCTGTCGCTGCCGTCGCCGAGCCAGATCGTCGGGCCGGTGGCGTCGGCGATGTTCTGCCCCAGCGGCACGATCTCCTTCCACATCGTGAGCGTCGCACCGCCAATCGTCGCGCTGCTGGACACGGTGGAGACACGTGTGACCAGCATGTTCCACCACTGGAAGTAACTGCCGTCCTCGCCCGCAGGCTTCACTCCGATGGTACGCAGCTGCTCGGCCACCCAGATCGAGGCGCGCATCTCGTCCACGGTGCCGGCCTCTCGTCCGCGCATCCCATCGGCGGCGAATGCAAA
>JBBQRH010000142.1:0-7695 GCA_038215035.1 Gemmatimonadales bacterium
TGGACCAACATCCCGTTCAACTACACCGGGTCCCTCGTCTCGCTCTTTGTGAGCCGTCAGTCCGGACGGGTCTGGGGTCACAATCTGAACACCGGCGGCAATTCTTACTACAGCCCGCCGAATCGTAACTGGAGCTTCGAAACCCGCTTCCAGAACCCGATGCTGCTCCCGCCCGGAACGCCGCGCCTCGGCTCGGTGCTGCAGATCTCCTACCGCAACGTGTTCTGATGTCGCGCCGAGGAACCTCACTGGTCGAGATGCTCACCGTGCTGGTGGTGCTCGGCATCATGACATCGATTGCCGCACCACGCCTCCGCCCGTCGCCACATGGACAGGTGGAGCAGAACACTCGCCTCCTGGCGCAGGATCTCGATCTCGCCCGCACACAGGCGTACGCATCGCGCGCACGGGTGCGGGTGGTGGTCGGCGACACCATCTGGCAGTCGTTTCTCGATCACAATCGTGACACCGTGATCGCCGAGAATGCCACCGAGCGCACCGCGTTCGGCAGCATGAACTCGAGGATTCTCGGCGCACACGTGCTGTTCGGCCGCGGCACTGTGCCACCGATTCCCTCGGATACTGGCGGCACGCCTCCGCCAGGCGTGCGACGCATCCAGTTCGGTCCGCGTGGCATCACCGATCCGTTCGGCGCCAGCACCACGCTCTACCTCACGTACGACAGCGACAACACCGCCGTCAGTGCTGTCGAAATCAACCCTGCTGCCAACGTGCGGGTCTGGCGTTGGGTGGATGGAGCCTGGCAATGACACACGAATCCGCAAAGACACCGCCTCAGTCGCGGACCGGAGCGTCACGCCCTGGCTTCGCGCTGCTGTCGCTGATGGTTGCCGTGGTCCTGCTCGCCACTGGTGTGATGGCTATCGGTGCTGCGAATACCGCTCGCCTCAGGTCGCAAACTAGTTCGACTGCGCGCAGTGCAGGCCTCAACGTGGCACGCACCTATCTCGAGAACGTCCGCGGCCGCGACCCGTGGGGCCTCGCCACCGAATCGCCGGCGCAGGTTGACGGAACCGGTGCCGTAAGCCCGAACGGAGAGTTCACGCGAGTGCTCAATGTGACGGTGCTCCAGGCCAACCTGCTCACGATCGAAATCGTCGTGACCGGTGCTCGCCTGTCAGCGCCGATACGGTTGGTCACCAATGTCTATCGCGGTGGAACGATCGTGGTGGGACCATGACTCGTCGATCGCATCGACAGGCGTCGTCGCGCACCGGCTTCACCCTCATCGAGCTCCTGGTCTCGATGGTGCTCGGCGTCATCATCCTCGCCGTCTCGGCCAATTTCGCCACGGCCACGCTGCGCTCGAGTCGTGGCATCGACATGCGTGATGGCCTGAACCGTGACGCCAGGTTCGTCGGCCTTGCCGTCTCACGCGACATACAGGATGCCGGCGTCGGCTTCGAGTCCACGCAGGTCTTCGGTAGTGTGGCGTCACGAGGCGACACGGTGGTTGCGATCTCGGTGCCCTTCATGCCGAACGAAGCCGAGACGTACTCGATGGTGGTACCCGCCGACACCACCGATCCATTGCCGCCTGGCGGTACCTGTGGCGCGACCTGTATTGACGTGGTTGATCCGAACACGGTGCCGTTTCAGCTCAGCCCGGGCGACGTCGCGCTGATGCAGGTGCAGAACGAGCGCCGGTTGATCGTGCTCACGGCCGTCACTGCACCGTCGGCCGGCGTGCGGCGCCTGACCTTCTCCAATGCCGATACGTTGTTCGTCTACCCGGCTGGCCTCACCGGCGGTCTGCGGCTGACGCGCAACGGCGTGGCGGTCCAGCGTCTCACGGTGACGGCGTGGTACCAGAACAACGTCAACAACACGCTGATCCGCGCTGACGGCTTCATGCCTGATGGAACGCTGCGCACCTCGATCACCGCCCGAGGCGTCGATGTCTTCGCCACCCGCCTGCAGTTCACCAACGGCGTCGAGCGTACACAGGCCAACGGATTCGACGCCGACACGACCAACGACTACGACCGTATCGTCTCGGTCATCGTACGCGCACGGATGCAGGTGGAACGAGTGGATCGCTCGGTGAACGGTGGAGCGCCACTCTTCCGCGATTACGAGTGGCGCATCACGCCGCGCAATCTGATCTTCGAGCGGAACCGGGTGATCTGAGGTGCGCGCAGCAGTCCTGTAGTTGACACTCCAGCGACTCGCAGAGCTTCAGAGGGAAGAGCAGGCATACATTCTGCTTCCTCTGTGGCTCTGCGTCTCTGCGTCTCTGCGTCTCTGTGCAAATCAGTTTGTTGATATGCTTCAGGATTCGTGCGCGCGGCGAGCGGAGAAACTGGACTGCCTCACACAGAGCCGCAGAGACGCAGAGCCACAGAGAAGTACATGGGCGGAGCGTCTGGAAAAGCGATTCGCTTCTGATGGCCGGGAGAATAGACTTTGGGGTTGCTCCGAAGTCTCACACCCTGCGCCCAGCGTATGTCTCAACCACCCTTCCGACGCATCGCCGTGTTCTGCGGCTCGAGTAGCGGCTCTGACCCGCGCTTTTTGGCGGCCGCATCGGCCCTCGGTCGCGATCTCGCTGCGCGAGGCATTGGTGTGGTGTATGGTGGCGCAGCGGTAGGGTGCATGGGCGCGCTGGCAAACGGTGCGCTCGGCGCGGGCGGCGAAGTGATCGGTGTGCTCACGCGTGGGCTCGCCGACCGCGAGATCGCTCACACCGGGCTCACATCGCTCGAGTTGGTCGACACCATGCACCTTCGGAAAGCCCGCATGGCGGCGCTCAGTGATGCGGTCATCGCGCTGCCTGGTGGGTATGGCACGTTCGATGAGGTGTTCGAGGCGCTGACCTGGTCGCAGCTTGGTATCGACCGGAAGCCGATCGGACTGCTCGACGCCGAGGGGTACTGGACGCCACTGCTGTCGATGCTCGACGCGTCCGCTTCAGCGGGCTTTCTGCAGCCACAGAATCGCGCACTGCTGCAGAGTGCCGACACCCTCGACGAACTCCTTGAGCGTTTCAACAGCGATCGTCAATCACCGCTTGCCCACTCACACGCCACCGGCCGCGAAGTTCGGGCCTGACGGGGCGTCAGCGTCGATCTGTTACCGAAGAGAAAAACGACGCGGGGCCGGAAGATCACTCTCCCGGCCCCGCGCTCCGTTCACCACTTCGCCCTGCTCCGAATGTTACGGCGCCACGGAGTTGAGCGGCCCGGTACCGCCCCACGTGTACAGCGCTTCGCTCTTTACGCCAAGTTCCTTGGCCGGGACGGGCATCTCGCGCGGCGTACCGGCGAGCAACGCGTCCGTGCGACGACGCCAGTAGTACGTGGCAGCACCAAGGCCGAGCAGTTCGATGTCGTTCTCGTAACCGAGCTTGGTCGTGAGTGAAACAACGCCCTCACCGACCGTCGCCGGAGCCAGACCGCCCCGCGTCACTCGGGTCCGGTTGATCAGCGTTACCGCGGTGGCAAGATCACCGCCGCGGAGCGCCGCTTCTGCCCGGAGCAGATCGTTCTGGGTTGCCGAGATGACCGGTGCCGGGCCAAAGCCAGCGTAGATGCCGCTCGGGTCCTGCGTGCCGGTCAGGTCGTAACGAATGTGACCAATGTTCGACTGATGGTACGACCCACGACTCGGGCGGAAGATGGCGTCTCGTGAGTACACGAAGTCTGTCCCTGCGTTGGCGGTCTTCGGATTGGTACCAAAGCCGGCCGAGATCGATGCATCACCGAACGAGCCGTCACCAAGGCGCTTGTCAGGGGAGTTCGGAACCGGGTTGCCCGTCAGCGGCCACGGGGTGGCTTGCGTCGTCGGATCGAGCAGGTTGGCCACGCGAGTATGCACGCGGCCGGTGTCGAATGCGTCAAACCACGTCAGAATCTCGTGGCAGATCTGCACGCACCCATCGCCCACGTAGACGAAGTCGAACGCAGTACCGCTGGAGATTCCAGCGCCCGTGTACGTCAGCACCTGCGGCCAGTTCACGGCCGTGTTCTCCGCCGCAGTGCGCGGATAGTACGCCAGCGTCATCGCCGACAGCGTGTTTGCGATCTGCGCAATCTGCGTGTTGGTGTAGCTCCGCCCACCAGTCCACGCGGCCACGGTCGAGAAGGGATTTGCCCTCGCGATCGTCGCCGCAGACTGCAACTTTACGATCGCTGCATCGCGCATCTCCTTGCGATTCGAATACTGCAACGTGGTCACATCGACGGTCTCGTCTACGATGTACCCCTTGTCGTAGTTCAGCGCGATGTAGCTGAGGCTGGCGCCAAGCATCAGCTCCGCGACCGCCTCGGCACGCTTCGTATCGGCCGCGTTGTTCACCACAACGCCGTCAGTGCGAATCGCCTTCAGCACGTCCGATGCGCCGGAGATCGTCGAGTACATCTTGCCCCACGGAATCTCAATCGACGTACGTCCGGCTGCCGCAGGGTCATTCTGCCACGGGCGCGTGAGGCGCTTGCCATCGGCGTCGACGCTGGAATAGAAGTTCATGTTCCAGTTATTCCACGACGCCGAGAACGTCTGGGCCTGTGTCACGAGCACACAGTTGCCTTCACACCCTTCGTAGCCATTGAACCAGGTGCGCATGGTGCCGCCGGCCACCGCTTCGATCGCCGCCGGATCGGACAAGGCGCGCTTGGCGTCCGGGGCGTTCGGGTTGGTCACATCGAGCGATCCGCAGCCGGCCAGCATCAGAGCCGCCAGCACACTGCTCGCTCGCATGAATCGAGTCATCATCATCTAGTCAGATCCTGTGTGAGCGTGGATTAGTAGCCGAGTTCGAACATCAGCGTGAACGTGCGGTACGCCGGATATGAGAAGTAGTCGATCCGGTAACCGAACGGGTTGTTGCCGTTGTTCACGGAACCGGTCACGTCAGGGTCATAGCCGCTGTACTTCGTCTTCGTCCAGAGGTTACGACCGGTGATGCCAATGCGTGCCGTTTCAAACGCAGAGAGGCGCGCCGCCCGGAGGAAACCCTTCGGAAGTTGATAGTTGACCGCGAGTTCGCGAAGCCGGATGAAACCACCGTCCTCGATGAAGCGGGTGTTCGGATCAAAGTTGTTGTAGAAGGCCTGGAAGAAACCCTGCGGCTTCTGCTGGGCGGTCGGCACACCACGCTGATCGAAGTCCACATCGCGGAGCTCGTTGTACGGCCACTGGCGGGTCTTGTTGAAAATCTGGCCGCCCTTCTGCCAGGTCACCACGCCGTTCAGCGACAGGCCCTTGTACTGCATCGAGTTCGCGAAGCCCATCGTGAAGTCAGGATTCACGTCGCCGATCGCCTGCAGCGAGTTGCCCGTCGCGTCGAAGTACTTGAGCGGACGCTCGCCGGTGGTGCCGTAGGCCGAATTGGCCACGAAGTACCCCAGTTCGTTCAACCGGTAGTCGCTGGCGGCACCGGTGAGCTGGCCGTTGGCGATGTTGGTTGCAAGCTGCTCCGGCGTACGAATCCAGTCGGTACCGTAGATCAGACCAAACGTCTCGCCCTCGGCGATGCGGAAGATCCGGGTGTTCTCGCCACCGTTGTTCTCAGGACCAGTGAGAAACGGTGCCACGTTCAGTTTGGTGATTCTGGCCCGCGTACGGTCGCCCGTCACGTTGAGCTTCCAGAAGAAGTCCTTGCTCGAGGCAAGGACCGCGCCGAACGCGAGTTCGTGCGTGTTGCCCTGCAACGTCGCGGCGTTCACCCACGTGTCGTTGTATCCCGTTCCCGAGGAGACCGGCACGTTGAGGATCTGATCGCTCGTCTTCTTGTCCGAGTAGCTGTACTCGAGGCTGAAGTTCTTGAGGAAGTTCACATTGAACCCACCCTCGAGCTCGCGCGAGAAGGCCGGCTTCAGGTTCGGGTTGCCAAGCGTCGCCTTGACCGGGCTGCCACCGCTGACATCGAACACCTCATACTGCGCGCTGAAAACCGGGCGCAGTCCGGCAGTGCCGTACGAAAAGCGAATCTTGCCTTCGTCGATGCCGGGGAGCTGAAAATCTTCGGTGAAGCGGTACGCCGCCGACGCGCGCACATACGTCGCACTCCGGTTGTCTTTGCCGAAGAGTGACGATTCATCGCGGCGCACGAGGCCGTCGAGGATGTAGCGATCCTTGATGTCGAACGTGGTGATGCCGAAGAGATTTCGGTTCCGGATCGTCCGTGATTCAGACGTCGTCGTGTTGGCCGTCTTGTCCAGCGCGGCACCAAACTCCGTCACGCCAGCAACACCCAGCTTACCGGCGTCGACCTGAAAGAGGTTGTACGACTGATCCTCATACACCGTGGCGACCTTGGTGGTATTCGTCAGCCAGGAACCGAACTTCTTCACCGCCGTCAGCGTGGCGCCGGTGTTCAATGCGCGCTCACCAATGTTCTGCTGCGTCAGGGCACCTGCACCCGTCGTACCGGTCGAGCTGATGAAACCCACCGGGGTGAACGCCTTGAACAGTGCCGAGCTCTGGTCGTAGTTGAAGTTGCCTTCCGCCGTCAGCCAGGTGAACGGTCGGTAGTTCAGGCGCATCGTGCCGGTGAACCGGTTGCGATCGTTGCTGATCCGATTCTGCGACAGGGCGTAGAGCGGGTTCGCAAGGTTGCCAGACGAGGGCGGCTGGCGAATTGCGGCATTGTACGGCGTGCCGTCCGCGTTCGGCGCGGTGATGTCGATGTTCGGCTCGAGAAAGCGGATACCGAAGAAGAGGTTTCCCTCATTCGCCTGATCGGCGGTGGACCGCCCATAGAACATGCCAGTCGACAGGTTCAGCTTGTCGTTGATGACCTGGTCGATGTTGATGCGGAAGTTCTGGCGACGGTACCCCTTCAGGTCCGTGACAACACCCGTTTCCTGGATGTTCTGGAACGATGCGTTGAAGTTCGTCGATCCCTTGCGCTGGCCGAGCGAGATGTAGTTGCCCATCGACGTGCCGGGCTTGAACACTTCACCCAGTGCATCGAAGACCTGCGGGTAGCTGTTGTCCGAGATGTCATCGGCCTCGGAGATACGCTGGCCGTTGGCGTCGAGCTTGAAGCCGCGCAAGAGGCCGGTGGTGTTCGTCGGATCGAGCTGGAAGGCCGTCGACGTATTCAAGCCGACTTTCTTCGGCAGCGTGTTCGTACCGATTTCGTTGCGGAACGTGAAGTTCACCTGCCCTTCGGCGAGATTCGCGCCGCGCTTGGTGAAGATCTGGATCACGCCGTTCGCCGCGTCAGATCCGTACAGCGAGCTGGCGGCGGCGCCCTTGATGACCTCGACGCGGTCGATGTCCTGGGAGTTGATGTCCGCCAGACCGAGACGCGTGATCGTGCCGTCGACGATGATCAGCGGACTGCCGTTGCCCGTCAGCGACGTGGCCGCGCGCAACCGGATCGCCGGCTCGGAACCCGGCGAACCGGAGACCGTTGCCACGCTCGCGCCGGCAATACGGCCGGCCAGGCTGCCCACCGGCGAAATAGCCGGGACTTCCTTGATCGCGGTGTTATCCACCACCGCCACGGCAAACGCCGTCTTTTTCTGCGACGTCGCTTCGTTCACACCGGTCACGATCACCTGATCGAGGTTCAGGATGTCGCGATCGAGCACGTAATCCTTCTCGACGCGGCCGGCGACCAGCGTGATCGGGAGGCGCTTCGGCTTATAGCCGATGAACCGTACAACGAGATTCACCGCCCGGCCGTTATACCGCGAGATGTCGACGGTAAAGCTGTAGCGGCCA
>JBBQRH010000143.1:0-7662 GCA_038215035.1 Gemmatimonadales bacterium
GGCGGCACGGTACGCACGATCACAGGCGCCCGATTCCCCGGCACAAGCATCTGGTACGTCGCTGACGATCCCGCGGCGCGGCGGAGCTCCACGGTGATCGTGTCCCCCCGGCGTGCCGGCACCGCGACTGGGTCGAGGCCGCCATCGAGCAGATTGGCCAGGGCGGTAAAGCCGGTGCGGCCGACGCGCACGCTGGCCGAGACGAAGTCCGGAAACGTGCCGGGCGGCGCGGCGATATAGACGCGCTCGTCGATCATCGACGCGGTGGCGGAGCCCACCCGGGCTTCCTCCGGCCCCGCCACCGGGTTTGAGACGACGAATGAGGCGGCGACGGCCAGCGAGGGGGGCGGCGTGGCCGGCACCGTCGCCGTCGGCTCACCCGGCCGGGTGCACGCGCCCGCCGCCGCGGCGACCAGCAGATAGCAACAGAGACGGCGTGTGCGGACGATCATGACGTGCTCCGTTCCGGTGATGAGCTGTGCGTAATGTGCTCGTGGTACGGATGTGCGTCGCCGAATTGCTCACCAACTGCGCCAGCTCATGGTCGAAACGCGGGGCTGTGGCCGCTGGAGATCAGCACGCCCTCGCCGGTGCCATCGAGCCGGACGAAGCGAATGGATGCGGCCTGCGTAAACGCGAGGATCCGGCCATCGCGCGACCACGCCGGCTTCGCGATCTCAGTGGCTCGCGCCACCGTCGTGACGCCGGTGCCGTCGGCATTCGCAACGGCAACGTTACACGTGCTCCCACGGGAGTAGCCGCACACGATAAAAGCGATCTGCTGTCCACTGGGGGACCACGCCGGGTGTGAGTGAAAGCGAAGCGTGTCGACCCAGGCGAACGGCCCCACGATCAGCGCTCGTGCTCCTGAGCCGTCAGAGCCCATGATGTACAGGTCGGAAAGAAAGTCGTATGCTCTCCAGTCACTCGAGAAGACGATTCGGCTCCCGTCCGGCGACCACTCAGGATAGGCCTCCCACCCCGGCGATGTCGTCAGCCGGGTTGCTCCACCCGGGACGGTGGCGCTCGTCAGGTAGAGGTCCGCACTCCCTGATACCCTCGAGAAGGCACTGAATACCACGGACTGTCCGTCGGGCGACCACGTCGGACTGGTGTTGTTCGCATGCTCCCCCGTCAGTCGTACCGGGTTCGAGCCGTCCGCATTCATGACATAGACGTCCTGCACCCAGACGTCGAACTCGTCGCTTCCGCTTCGCGTGAAAGCAATTCGACTACCGTCTGGCGACCATGCCGGGTCAGAGTTGAAGACCCCGGCCTGCGGCGTGGTGAGGCGAACCACCTCCGTGCCATCGGTACTGGCGAGGTAGATCTCACCCTCGCGCACGAAGGCCAGCTGGCGTGGGGCGGTCCGCGCGCAGGTGATGTTCCAGCCCATCGGCGGTATCGGCCGACCGAACACCACCACCACGCTGCGCGTCGCCGGCCCGTCGACGGCGCAGTGCACGTTCAGCCCGCGAAACGCCACACTGTGCGCGCCTGATTCAAGGCTCGCCACGATGGTGTTCGTCCCGACACCGACAGCGAGCGGGGCACCGCCGTCCACACTGATGCTGAAGCCCGGCGGTGCGAATTCCACACCCGTGACGTTGACCGTCATCACCAGTTCCGCGGGGCGCGCATCCTCGGTCGTGAACGGCACCTGCGCCGGTGCCTCGAGCACGCTCCCTTCGCGGTCGGTGATGGTCTGCGTGATCACCAGTTCGTAGTCCGTCGACCCCCGCAAGCTGCTGCTTGGCACGAATTCCGCCGTGGTCTGGTCCGGCGTGGCGAACGTCAGCGTACCTGGCACAATCACATTGCCCGCACGCAGGCTCACACTTTGCGCCGTCAGTGAGTTCGGGTCGATCGGCTCGCTGAACACCACCAGAACCCGCGTGTTGAGCGGTACATCGCGCTTGCTCCGCGGCGGCACGGTACGCACGATCACGGGGGCCCGATTCCTCGGCACGAGCATCTGGTACGTCACCGGCGCTCCCGCATCGCGGCGAAGCTGCACGGTGATCGTGTCACCCCGCCGTGCCGGCACCGCGACGGGATCAAGCCCGCCATCGATCAGATTGGCCAAAGCGGTGAAGCCGGTGCGCGCGACGCGCACGCTGGCCGAGACGAAGTCCGGATACGTGCCAGACGGCGCGGCGATATAGACGCGCTCGTCGATCAGCGCCTCAGCGGCGGACCCCACGCGGGCTTCCGCCGGCCCCGCCACCGGGTTCGAAACGAGGAACGGCGCGGCGAGGGCCAGCGAGGGGGGCGGCGTGCCCGGCACCGTCGCCGTCGGCTCACTGGCCCGGGTGCACGCGCCCGCCGCCGCGACGATCAGCAGACAGAGCAAGAGACGGCGTGTGCGGACGATCATGACGTACCTCGGTCCGGTGATGAGCTGCGTGCTGTGCTCATAGTACGGATGTGCGTCGCCGAATTGCTCACCAACGTCGCTAGCTGTCGCAGCGCCGCGCCTTAGAGCTGTGACCGCGCACGGCATGCGCTGCTGATATCCCGGATGCCGGGCGCGGTGGTAGCTCGCATGCTGGAAAAGTGCCGCTGCGACCGGCGCCGGGAAAATTCCGAAACACGCAGCTCACGGCGCGGCAGCCTTCGGCGTGACCTTGCCTGTCGCCAAGTCCAGCGTGAAACCAATAGCGTTGTCGGCGTTCTGGCTGACGATCAGGTCGACGAACTGCGTGCCGTTGAACGTGACGATTGCCCTGCGGGTCGTGAACGTGGTGCCGGCGGCATCGATGCGGGTCACGGTATAGTCGCGAGTGACCGTGCCGCTGGTCGGCCATGCGTCGGGCAGCCGTCTGGCCGGAGCGATCGCACTGAAGTTGAATGTTGCTGTCAGAATGTAGGTGCGGTTCGGGCCGGCGCTGTCACGCAGAAAGGTGGTACGCAGCTGTTCGACCCGATCTTCTCGGTCACTACCCATCCCGAAGACGTTGACGGTGCCGTTCGAGTCGCTCGGGGTCGAGATTTCGAAGACACGCCAGCGTGTGACGTAGCCAGTGAACTTGCCGCGCGTGATACTGCCAGCGAGCGACCACGAGAAGGTGGCTCCGGCGGTGGTGTTCGGGTCATAGCCCGGCTGGAGCAATCCAAAATCGCACCCGTCGCATGAAGTGAAGTAGGCGTAGCTCCGGGTTGCCATGAACGAGCCGCGCACCTTGGCGGCGCAAACGAAATTCCCAACAATGGTGTCGGGGCAGGAACTCCAGCGTTCGAAGCGGTCGAAGTCGATGTCCTGCGCGATACCAAAGGCGCCAAGATTCACCTTCACGATCTCGACATCTTCCTCGGCGGCATCGCCAGCGACGGCAGCGATGTCGAGTGTCGTGCTGGCAACGATGTCGATCGCGGAGACGGTCGGTCCGCTGTCCTCGGTCGTGAACGGTACTCGCGCCGGCGCATCGAGCACGGTCCCTTCGCGGTCGGTGATGCTCGTCGTGACCACCAATTCGTAGTCCGTCAGGCCCTGTAAGTTGCCGATCGGCACGAATTCCGCCGTGGTCTGGTCCGGCGTGGCGAACGTCAGCGTGCCAGGCACGATCTGCGCACCCGACCGCAGGCTGACACTCTGCGCCGTCAGTGAGCGTGGATCGATCGGTTCGCTGAACACCACCAGAACCCGCGTGTTGAGCGGCACATCGCGCTTGCTCCGCGGCGGCACGGTACGCACGATCACAGGCGCCCGATTCCCCGGCACAAGCATCTGGTACGTCGCTGACGATCCCGCGGCGCGGCGGAGCTCCACGGTGATCGTGTCCCCCCGGCGTGCCGGCACCGCGACGGGATCGAGACCGCCGTCGAGCAGATTGACCAGAGCGGTAAAGCCTGTGCGCGCGACGCGCACGCTGGCCGAGACGAAGTCCGGAAACGTGCCGGGCGGCGCCGCGATGTAGACGCGCTCGTCAATCAGCGACGCTGTGGCGGAGCCCACGCGGGCTTCCGCCGGCCCCGCCACCGGGTTCGACACGAGGAACGGCGCGGCGAGGGCCAGCGATGGGGGCGGCGTGCCCGGCACCGTCGCCGTCGGCTCACCCGGCCGGGTGCAGCCGCTCGCCGCCGCGGCGATCAGCAGACAGAGCAAGAGACGGCGTGTGCGGACGATCATGGCGTACCTCGGCCAGACAATGATCTAGACAATCTATTAGTAGTACGGATGTCCTTCGCCCAATTGCTCACCAACTGCGCCAGCTGTCGCAGCGCCGACGCCGCGGTCCGGGATGCAGCCGAGCGTCGACGTTGTGTTCGCTGCCAACGATCAGAGCACGGTGACCGTGAAGCAGGATGAGATGAGGATGCTCGTCGGCGCGGTCAGGTCGTCAAGCAGGCGGAACATGACGTCGAAGCGCGTGCCGACTGGAATGGTCGGGGCGCGGAAGTCGAACGTCACCGTGCCCTCACCCGTCGCGGTCGTGGTGAGCGTGATGGGCGTCGTGCTGCCCGTCGGCACGAAGGTGAGGAACGCCGCCGCCGCAGGATCGGCCGAAGACCATGGAGCAAGCCCGAGCGCCCGTTGACAGCTGCCGTCTGCGTTGAGCGTGCGCCCGATCTCTGGCGCGCGTTGGACCGTGTACGTCGTCGAGGGTCGCGCGTTCTGCACGCGCACAACGATGTCGGCAGCGAAACCGCCTTCCGGAACGGTCTTTGGACTCACACTGAGACCTCCGGCTGCCTTTCCGTCGGTATTGACGAGTGTGGCCTGGTGGGTGCCCGCCGGAATGACCGGGACAATCGGTACCATCGACTCATCGGAGTCGCATCCAGCGCCCAAGAGCACCGAAAAAAGCAGGATCGGCCACCGCGTGATTTGCGTGACCAGTACAGTGTTCCGCATGATGTGACTCCGTGTGTGGCACGCGGGTCAGGCGCCGATCAGGCCTTCTGCGCGTGCAGATAGTGAGACAGGGATTACAATCGGTTGGATGGACGTACGTCGCGCGCCAACGTGCGCGTTGGAGGTGTCATGCGGGGGCGGTGTCGTGGCGCCGCCTCATGGTCGAAACGCGGGGCTGTGGCCGTTGGCGATCAGCACACCCTCGCCGGTGCCATCGAGCCGAACGAAGCGAATGGATGCGGCCTGCGTAAACGCGATCATCCGGCCATCGCGCGACCACGCTGGCTTCGCGATTTCACCGGGTCGCGCCACCGTCGTGACGCCGGTGCCATCGGCATTCGCAACGGCAACGTCGCACGTGGCCCCACCCGATCGGCCACACACGACCATGCCGATCTGCTGGCCACTCGGGGACCAGGCCGAGCGAGTGTAGAAAAGCAGCGTGGTATCGCCCGAGGAGCGCGGCCCCTCGATCAGTGCTCGTCCCCCCGATCCGTCGGGGCCGATGACGTCCAATCCGTGTGGATTCTGGTCACTCGAGTAGACGATTCGGCTGCCGTCCGGCGACCATGCTGGATAGGCCTCCCACCCCCGCGATGTCGTGAGCAGGGTTGCTCCGCCCGCGACAGTGGTGCTCGTCACGTAGAGGTCCGCACTCCCTGACACACTCGAGACGGCACTGAATACCAAGGACTGTCCGTCGGGCGACCACGTCGGACTACTGTTGTCAAAATGCTCCCCCGTCAGTCGCAGCAGGGCCGAGCCGTCTGCATTCATGACATAGATGTCCTGCAACCCGTCGCTCTCGAATCCGTCGCGTACTCTTCGCGTGAGAGCAATTCGACTACCGTCCGGCGACCATGCCGGATCGGCGAAGGACACTCCGGGCTGCGGGGTGGTCAGACGAACCAGCCCCGTCCCATCGGTGCTAGCGAGGTAGATCTCGCCGTCGCGCACGAAGGCCAACTGGCGCGTTGCGGTCCGCGCGCAGGTGATGTTCCAGACAAGGGGTGGTATCGGCCGACCGAACACCACCACCACGCTCCGCGTCGCCGGCCCATCGACCGCGCAGTGCACATTCAGGCCGCGAAACGCCACGCTGTGCGTGCCCGATGCAAGGCTGGCTACGATGGTGTTGGTCCCGACACGCACAGCGCGCGCGGTATCGCCGTCGACGCTGATGAAGAAACTGGGCGGTGCGAGTTCGGTACCAGTGACGTTGACCGTCATCACCAGTTCTTTGGGTCGCGCATCCTCGGTCGTGAATGGCACGGTCGCCGTCGGCTCACCCGGCCCGGTGCATGCGCCCGCCCACAAGACCAGCAGAGAGAGACAGCGACGGCGTGTGCGGACGATCATGGCGTGCCTCGGTCCGGCGGTGAGCGGTGCGGGATGTGCTCGTGGTACGGATGTCCGTCGCCGAATTGCTCACCAACGTCGCCGCCTCATGGTCGAAACGCGGGGCTGTGGCCGTTGGCGATCAGCACGCCCTCCCCGGTGCCATCGAGCCGGACGAAACTGATGGTTCGCGTGCACGCCGGGCACGTGCCCTCGACCGTCCCGTCGAACGCGAGCATTCGGCCATCGCGCGACCACGACGTCTTCGCAAATCCAATCGATCGCGCCACGACCCTGAGGCCGGTGCCGTCGGCATTCGCGACGGCAATCTCGCTCGACGGAAAACAGGTGGTCCCTGACGCGTTGCACACGCTCATTGCGATCTGCTGGCCACTGGGAGACCACGCCGGTCGAGAATAGTAGCGAATCTGCCCAAACCCAGAATTTCCGATCAGTGATTGCAGCCCCGATCCGTCGGCGCCGATGACGAACAGCTCGGAGTACTGTCCAAAGTCGGCATCCCAGTCCATCGAGAAGGCGATCCGGCTCCCGTCGGGCGACCACGCCGGGTGGGCCTTCCCTCCACCCTGCATCGTGAGCCGGGTTGCGCCGCTCGCGACGCTGGTGCTCGCCAGGTAGACGTCAGAGCTCATGGACTCGCTCACGGCACTGAAGGCCAGGGACTGTCCGTCAGGCGACCACGCAGGGTTGGTGTTGATCAAACGCTGCGACGGAAGTCGTACCGGGTTCGAGCCGTCCGCATTCATGATTTGAATTTCCTGCACGCCTTCGTCGAACCTGTCCGGCACCCATCGCGCGAAAGCAATCCTGTTGCCGTCCGGCGACCACGCAGGTTCGGAGGACACCCCTCCCGTGGTCAGGCGAACCACCCCCGTCCCATCCGTGTTGGCGAGGTAGATGTCGCCGTCGCGCACGAACGCCATCTGGCGCGTTTCGGTCCGCGCACAGGTGATGTTCCAGTCCACCGGTGGCGTCGGCCGACCGATCACTACCACCACGCTCCGCGTCGCGGGCCCGACGACCGCGCAGTTCACATTCAAGCCGCGAAACTCCACACTGTGCGTGCCCGACGCTAGGCTGGCCACGATCGTGTTCAGCCCGATGGAGACCTCGTGCCCGGCACCGCCATCCACACTGATGCCGAAGCCGCGTGGTGCGAATTCCACACCGGTGACGTTGACCGTCATCACCAGTTCCCCGGGGCGCGCATCCTCGGTGGTGAACGGCACCTGCGCCGGCGCATCGAGCACGGTCCCTTCGCGGTCAGTGATGGTCTGCGTGATCACCAATTCGTAGTCCGTCAGGCCCCTTAAGCTGCTGCTTGGCACGAATTCCGCCGTGGTCTGGTCCGGCGTGGCGAACGTCAGCGTACCTGGCACAATCACATTGCCCGCACGCAGGCTCACACTTTGCGCCGTCAGTGAGTTCGGGTCGATCGGCTCGCTGAA
>JBBQRH010000144.1:0-7321 GCA_038215035.1 Gemmatimonadales bacterium
TTTCTGGATTGTCAGGTCTCGTCATGCACGGTTGATGGAGTGACACATCTCGTCGACGGTCATCTTCGGAGCCAATAGTCCGGCAGTTCCCCACAATCAGCAAGAACTCACTCCAGAAAATCACCGCGTGCGCTGTATGCCTCTTTGCGCCTCTGCATCTTTGCGTCCTTTGCGTTAACGCAGTTTGCCGTTCGCAGTTCTCCGCACATCTCGTGTCACATCTCAATTTTTCTGAACTCACGATGTCATTGTCATTTTTACGACGCCTCGTACTCTCCGCCTCCATCGCCGCGCCGACACTGCTGAGCGCCCAGGAAGCGGGTATTCCAGTGGGAAACGTTGCGCCAAATGCGGCGCTGCAAACGCTCGACGGGCAGCCAGCGCAGCTGTCACAGTGGATCGGCCGGATGCCGGTGGTGCTCGAGTTCTGGGCTACCTGGTGCAGCAACTGCAAGGCGCTCGAGCCGGAGATGATCAAGGCGGCCAAGGCCTTTGGCCGACAGGTCAAGTTCGTCGGCGTGGCGGTCAGTGCGAATCAGACGCCAGAACGGGTGAAGCGCTACATGCAGCAGCATCCAACTGGCGTCGACATGCTTTATGATCGGACCGGAACTGCAGTGGATGCCTACGACGTCCCGGCAACGAGCTATGTGGTGGTGATCGATCGGGCGGGCAAGGTGGTGTACACCGGCAGTGGCGGCGGGCAGGATCTGCAGGCGGCGATCAGAAAGGCGCTGTGACGCTCGCTTCATCATGAGCGCACTCGTCATGTTTCCGCAGAGATAGCCCTTGCTCGTAGTTGAAACACGCTGAAACAAAGACCGGCCCGTTCGCATCTGCGAACGGGCCGGTCTTCGTTTCCACTACACTGATCACGACTGGTGTACCGTAGCCGTGATCAGTGCATCCATCAGATCTGCATCAGCAACCCGGACCCTTGAGCGCCGCGTCGAGACTTGCGCGGAACAGACACTCGGCCTGCGGCACCGGCATCACCTTGATGCGGAAGTGCGTCGGCAGATCCAGCGGGAGCGTCGTCAGACGGCCGTACCGACGGACATCGAACCAGCGATGCCCTTCCCACAGCAGTGAGTAGCGCTTCTCGTAGAGCAGTGCGGTGAGGGCATCCGCCTGTGTCGCGAATGCGCCGAGGGCAGGCAGCCCGCCGCTGTTCACACGAACGAAGTTGATGTCCGTGAGCGCCGCGGCAAGGTTGTTCAGGCCGATGTTGGCTTCTGCACGCAGCAGAATCAGCTCTTCATTCCGGATCACCGGGATCGACGTCACGTTGGTCGGATAGAGTCTCCAGCCAACTGTGGTCGAGATGCCCTGTGCACCAACCGGTGCCTTCGGCGCAATGGTTGTCGTCTTGGCCGTAAGCCGAAGATCAACCGTCGCCCCGTTGGACTGCGCATCAGCCACAATCGACGGATGCGCCACCTGGTCGGGCGATACCGGGTTGCTGAGTGGCGTCAACGCGTCGCCCGCCGAGGCGGAGTACACGTTGTAGGCACCAACCCGCAGATCAGCACCCGCGGCGCTGTTGAGGAAGCTGCCCTGCAGCGCCGTCAGCGCCGCCGTATAGCAGGCTGCGCCACACTCCAGCGAACCACGATAGATCAAGTACCGCGCCGCCATCGCGCGGTTGAAGCGCAGGAACGTCGTCGGGTTGCTGAACGGCGAGTACCCCGACGGCAACGCGAACGGAAACGCTGCACCACCTGCCGCCAGATCTGATGCCGCTTCGTTGATCAACGCGGTGGCAAACTTGTACGCCGAGTCACGACTGACGAACGGCTGTGGCGTATTTGCCACCACGTCGATCTCCACCGGCATGCCGACGGTATCGCGGAGCGAGATGGCGTAGAACACCTCGAGCGCACGGAAGGTCTTGGCGAACCCCTTCGCCGCACTCTTCTGTGCCGCTGTCAGGAACGTCGCATCGTCCACGATCTGAATCATGTTGATCGCGTTGCGCATGTTCGCAAAACGCGGCGCCCAGCCGCCGGAGGCAAACCCGGCGTTGTCCAACTGCGCAGCGCTCAGGTAGTTCGATGTGTTGCGCCCATCGGTGGGCGTGTAGTTGAACGACTCGCGACCGAAGATGCCCGCATCGCTGATCAGGCCCGGCAAATTCGCGCGGGACTGGACCATGATGCCGGTCGCAAGGTTCTGGACGAATGCCAGGTCCGGCGTGGTGGCGATGCCGGGAGCATTGAAGTTTGGAACGTTCAGCGCATCGGCGTTGCAGCCTGCAAGCAGGACAACTGCAACTGCCGTCGCGACAGAGTGGCGAATCATGCCGTCACCGAGTCGAAGTGTGAGGCGCAGCGTTGCTGCGAATGTGGTTGACATGGTCTAGAACCCCAGGTCGACGCCAAAGGAGATATTGCGCGTCGGCGGGAACGGCGCCAGGTCGACGAAGCGACCGACGTTATTCGGGCCGAAGTTGCTGACCTCAGGATCCGCGCCCCAGAACTTGGTCCAGACGGCCAGATTGCGGCCGGTCATGTTCAGGCGCACATCGCTCACTCGACTGCCGAGCAGGCGCTGGGTGAACGATGCTGGCACGGCATAGCTCAGGGACAGTTCGCGCAGCTTCACAAAGCTGCCATCAGCGAGGTAGGCCAGCGCATTGCGACCACCATTCCAGCGGTCGTAGCGATAGGCACCGAGCTTCGCCGTCGCCGACGTGTCCACATAGCTGATCAGACCATTGCCGTTGCTCTTGCGGCAGATCGGATTCAGGCCCGAGCCGTTGCGGCACGGTGAGGCATCGTCGAAGTCGCGCGAGTTCTCGCCTTCGTCGTACAGGTTGTTGGTCAGCACCGACACATCGCCGCCCTTGCGCCAGTCCACCTGCACGCCGAGGGTGAAGCGCCCGACAGTGAAGGTGTTGACGAAGAACATCTCGTGATCCGGCGTGGCCTCACCGATGATCGTGTCGCGTGTGAACGCGGTATCCGTGCCGGTTGCCGACTTGAACAGCGGACGGTTGCCCCAGATCGCGGTGGTGCTCACACCCTGTGCGATGCGCACGCGACCGAAGGCGCTGCCGAAGCCGGTGTTGCCCACCAGGAACGGTGCAATCGGCAGCTCTTCCACCACGTTGCGGATGCGCTGGAACGACGTGCGTGACACCCAGCTGAAGCCCTTGGCGCGGATCGGCTCGATCGTGATCGCCGCTTCGGTGCCCTTGTTGCGGAGCAGCCCGCCGTTGAAGAACTCGGTCGCCAGACCCGAGGAGTTGGCCAGAGGGCGCTGCAGGAACTGATCCTTGATCTTGGCATCGAAGTAGGTGAACTCGACGCCAACGCGCCCACCAAATCCACGCGCATCAAAGCCGACTTCCGTTTCCTGCTTCCGCTCGGGGAAGATGTTCGGATTGCCCAGATTTCCGTTCACACCAAGACCAGGGCTGCCCGACGTGATGCCGTTGTTGTTGAACGTGATGAAGCGGGCGCCGTAGGTCGGACGGTTGCCCGTCTCACCCCACGATGCACGCACCTTGAACTCATCCAGCTTCGGCAGGATGCTCACCAGGCGATACGAACCCTGGAACGCCGGGAAGAGGTAGAACTTCTTGAAGTCGCCGTTGTCGCTCGAGCGGTCACCGCGCAGGCTGCCCGAGAGGTAGAGCTTCTCATCGAAGGCCAGCAGCGACTGCTGCACGTACCACGACTGGTCAATGTCCTTGCTGCGGAACTGGTTGGTGGTCTGCGTGCCCTGGTTGACGTTCGGCACACCCGGAATCAGGCCGCGAGCGCGGATGTTCAACGTGTTGAGGCGCTGCTGCTCTTCGGTGAGCCCGGCCGTCGTGCTGAGCGAGAACGGCAGGTTAGCCGGCGTGAAATCGTACGACAGGCTGAGGCGCTGGTTGAGCTGACGACTGATCGCATTCGTCTGCACCGCCGTGCCAAGCAATCCGTCGTTCGGTTCGAACTGCAGGAAGTTCGGGCTGTAGATCTGGTTGTCCTGGTCGAAGCGATCGACGCCGGCCAGATACTCGAAGCGAAGGCGGTTGGCCGCCGTCTGGATCGCCTGGAACGACAGCGAGCCGGATCCGATGAAGCGGTTTACGTCTTCCGTGTTCTTCAGGAAGGCGAACGTCTGGAACGGGTTCGAGCCGTTGCTGCCACCACCGCCAGCAAACGGATTGACCGGGAAGTTCCCCTGGGCATCCAGTGTGCGCTGGTCGAAGAAGCTCGGTGTGTACCCGAAGTTGTAGAGCGGGCTGGTGTTCGAGTTGTCATTGTTCGACACACCACGGTTCGCGTTGTTGCGCGAAATGCCGAGATCGAGCCGGGCGGTCAGCCGGCTGCTCATGTTGTGATCGATGTTGATGCGGGCGTTGTCACGCAACGCTTTCGTGTTGAGTGCAATACCGCCTTCGAGCTGACGACCGAGGGAGGCCAGATACCGCGTGCCACCGTCTGCCGTACCACCGCTCACCGACAACGAGGTGTTGTAGCCGATCGGCTTTTCACCGAACAGCTGTTCCGAGAAGTTGTTGTACGGAATCGTGTTTCCGTTGGCGGCGTAGATGGCGTTGAAGAGCGTGTCGCCACGAGCACCGATCGTTGCACGGGCCGCAGACTGCGCGTCCGCCACCGTCTGGAAGCGACGCTGGCCGACATTGCGCAGCAGCGACGACTGCCCAACACGCTGGTTGAAGCTCCACCGCGGCGTGCCTGCCTTACCGCGCTTGGTAGTGATCACGACAACGCCGTTGGTGGCTCGGGAACCGTACAACGAGGCCGCGGCAGCTCCCTTCAGGACCTGAATGTCTTCGATGTCATTCGGGTTCATGTCCGCCAGACGGTTGGTCGGATTGTCCTGCACCGACGTCACGTTGGCCGCTGCGCCGGACGCCAGCGTCACCGAGTTCGCGCCGCCGGAGATCGCGGCGTTCGACATGATCACGCCGTCGATCACGAACAGCGGCTGACCGTTGCCAAGAATCGAGGTCACGCCGCGAATCTGGATCTGCCCACCGCCGCCTGGGGCGCCGGAGTTCAGGTTGATCCGCGCGCCAACCACCTTGCCCTGCAGTGCCTGATCGAGCGAGACCGCTGGGACGGCCGACAGCTGCGCGCCGCCGACCGAGACCACCGCCGTCGCTGCGTTCTTGCGGTCCAGCGTCCCCTGCTGGCCCGTGACCACGATGCCCTCGAGCTGCAGCACGTCCTTCTTCATCTGCACGTCCGCGGACGTGGCGTTGGCCGACACCAGCACCGTACGCAGCTGGTACCCGATGCGGCGAACACGCAGCGAGACCGCGCCATTCGGCACCAGCAGTGAATACGTCCCGGCGTCGTTCGTGTACGCGCCCGTCGTGGTGCCGACGAGCTGCACGCTGACGTTGCTGAGCGGTGATCCGCTCCCTTCTTCTGTCACCTTGCCGCTGATGCGCCGCTGCGCCAGCAGCTCGCCTCCCGCCAGCGCTAACAGCGCCAGTACGGTGGCTCCCCGACGGATGAAACCCACGGAACCTCCTCCACTTTTGGTGTCTGGTCGTGCAACCGATCCCCCCTGTGGCCTCCAGACGTGGGACCACAGCAGAAAACGGCGTCTGTCACTCTCGCAGGTTGGACTGCCTGTGTCAACGCGATTCAGACTGATCTGTAACAGACTGTGGGACCGATTGGCCCAACTGCCGTGAATCGCCGGCCAACCGAACCTTGGATGGTCATGACCAAGGCAGGAACCACCTCCCGCGGCGTTTTTCGAGCTGCGCTCAGCGATCATTTTGTCGCTGAGGCTGCCACGATCGCTCGCCGCTATTCGACTCCGCCGCCACTACCGGCCGCGAAGCCGAATGTCACAGAGCAGCGTGGCGGGCTGCGGCTCGCGGGTGGCATAGGCCTGAATCCGTTCGACCCGAATCGGAGCACGCACCCTGAATCGTTGCGCTCGCCGCCACGCCTCCTCCGTCATCGTCCGGAAGAAATGCACCGTGCAGTGCGGCGTGAACGCGAACTTCGGCGCCGCAAACGGCAGCCCGCAGGTGGCGATCCGGTCATGGAGCCAGCGCACTGGCCCGTGCACCGGCAGCGGCAGCATGATGATGTTGGTGGCCGGAAACCGGTCGGGCGCGCCAAACACGAAATCGAGTGGTGCCACGGCGTCGCCAACCCGCGTCAATGCCTCCGTCAGCTCCGCCGTCGTCGTGTTGAGCGGCAGCACCCCGACACCACTCGATCCCGCCAGCGTCACATGCGGCCGGAACAGATTCGCAAACTTCACATCGAGCTTCTGCTGCAACGCGGCAATCCGGTCTGCCTCTGCGCCAAACAGGTCGGCGACGATGAAGATTCCGTCGGCCACGGCGGCGTGTCAGCGAGTGAGAAAGGTGCGATCGATGCGGCTGCGCGGATGCACATCATGCCACCGGCGCACGATCAGCCCGCTCGCCATGCCAACGGCCGCCCCAGTCACCACATCCGACATCCAGTGCTGGCGATCACGTACGCGACTTGCCGCCGTCAGCGATGCGAGCGCATAGGCCAACGGTGGGCCGGCCGTCTTCCATCCCTGCGCACCCTGTCGGCGCCACTCCGCTGCCAGTGTCACGGCCGCGGCGGCCGCCACCGCGGAGTGTCCTGACGCGAAGCTCCGCGCACTGTCGCCGCCGAATCCCCCAAACAGGTCCCAGTGCGTGGGGCTGTTGTCGGCACTGGCGTAGGGCCTGGTGCGGCCGGCCAGCAGCTTGATCGCCGTTATCGCGACCCCGCTCACGAACACCGCCTCCGTGGTGCGCAGGCCAAGTACCGCGGTGCCGGAGTCGCCCCGAGCCCGACCAAGCAGCCACGCTGCCGGCCCCACAACCACCGCACCATACGAGCCCGTCGCATCACCGACGTGTGAAAGCGCATCGAGTGTGCCGTTGCTCTGGACACTGGCTCGCCTAGCCCATGCATCACCGCGACGGTCGATCGATGCCACCCCCAGCGCAAGTGTGGCCATGCCGCCCAGCTTCCAGAGGTCGGCACGACGCGGCCCAGAACCCGCGCGGTGCGCCAGGTCGGCCATGCCGCGCGCCGACGCCATGCGTGCACCAACGGCCAGCGGCGGTGCCGCCAGCGACAGCGGCTCGATCCGCTGTGCATGTACTGTGGCCGCTGGGGCGAGCAGCAGCAGCGCGGCAGCACCACGCACAACGCTGCGCGCTCGTGCCGGCGAGCGGCCACTGCGCCCCATCATCGCGCGGCCTTCGTCCTCTGCTTCACACCTTTAGCGCTGGTCTTCGTACTGACTTTCCTGCCGCCCTTCCCAGTGCCCCGCGTACCGCCGGACTTCGAGCCACGCGTCAACACCACCT
>JBBQRH010000145.1:0-7245 GCA_038215035.1 Gemmatimonadales bacterium
AGTTCCTTCGACGGAATCTCGAAGTAGAGGCGGCTGCCGGAGATGTGCGTGCTGAACAACCCCTTCCGGGTTTTTGCGCGCGGCGTGATGACGCTGGCGTATGGACGCGGGTTCGGCTCACCAGCGGTGGCACCGCCGGGCGCGCCTCCTGGTGCACCGTTCGGGGCTCCCGGCGGGGTGCCCGGTGCAGGCGTCCCTGGCGTCGGTGTGCCTGGGGCCCGGACGGTCGGGCCGGCGGCGGGGCTCGGCGCGGGCGAGGTGGTCGGCTTCTGCGTGGAGCAGCCGGCAAGGCCCACCAGCGCGAGCAGTGCGGCGGCTCGCGCGGCGTTGAACGGAGAACGGATCATGAAGCAGGGGGCTGCGGATGAATTCGGAGCGAGAACTGGGGCAATTCAATCCTACGGCGAAGCGTTCGCGAGCGTTGGGATGCACGCGTGTCGTAAACGAACGCCCAGCCCGGAGAGATCCGGGCTGGGCGGGCACACATTCTTCTGACCTCGATGACCAGCGCCGCCCAGTTACACGCTGGTCGCGTTTGCGCCCATCCCCATCGAGTGGTACCCCTTGTCCACGTAGACCGTCGTAGCGGTGATCCCCTTCGCCAGATCGCTGGCCAGGAACGCCACCGTGTTGCCGACATCCTCCGCCGTCAGCGCATCCGGCAACGGAGAGTTCTCAGCGCAATACGCCACCATCTTTTCGATGATGCCGATGGCACTCGCGGCGCGTGACGCCAGTGGACCGGCCGAGACGGTATTGACTCGCACACCCCACTTCCGTCCCGCCTCGAAGGCCAGCAGTCGGGTGTCGGATTCGAGCGCCGCCTTCGAGCTCGACATGCCACCGCCGTATCCTGGAATCGCGCGTTCACTGGCCATGTACGTCAGCGAATTGAACGACCCGCCGGGACGCATGATCGGACCAAAATGCTGCACCATGCTCACCATCGAGTATGCGCTGGCGCTCACGGCGGCCAGATACCCGTTCCGCGATACCTCGAGCAGTGGCTTCTTCACTTCCGGCCCGTTGGCCAGCGAGTGCACGACGATGTCAATCGGATGCTCGCCGAAGTCATCGGTGAAGCGCTTTACGAGGCCCGCGATGCTGAAATCACCAAGCTCCTTGTAGCGCTTGTTCTCCCGGATGTCTGCGGGTGCACTCTCGAGCGTATCGTAGACGGCGTCGAGCGGGTAGATGCGCTCGAAGGTCAAGAGCGATCCATCCGACATCTTTCGCGACTCATCGATCTTTCCACGTTCGATGAGATTCAGGAAAATGTTGAGGGCCGGCGGCCAGGTGGCGACACACACCGTCGCACCGGCCTCAACCATCGCTTTTGCGATGGCCCAGCCGAAACCTTGGTCGTCCGCGACGCCGGCGATGAGCGCGCGCTTTCCAGAGAGATTGATTGGTAGCATGCATGGCAAAGTAAGGGGCCGACTGCCGCTGACCCACTCCGGCCGCTGTCATCGGGGCCCCGTGGGCCGAGACCTCTCAGGACGCGGCCCGCTTGAGGCGGTCGCGTACCGCGTCCCAGCTCGGCAGGTCTGGGACCGCCTCCACTACAATGCCGCCCACTCCGATGCTGTCCAGCTCATGCAGTGCCGCGAACAGCACGCTGGCATACGGCTCGGCACGACCGGGCAACACGCGCACGATGACGTCTTCCCTGAATGGCAGATCGAAGTCGGAGTACGCGACAACGCCAATCGGTCCACCAGTGGCACGCATGGCATCGATCGTCGTCGCGAGCGCGATTCCATCGCCGGAGGGCACCATCCGCATCGGGGCTCGAGGAGCATAGTGACGATCGAGTGCGCCAGGCGACCGACGTGGGGCATCGCCACTCGGTGATGTCGCCAGGCGATGAATCGTCTGGCCGAGCACCGATTCCAGCGCCGCTACTGACACCCCACCGGGCCGCAACAACGTCGGTACCTCGGTGCTGAGATCGATGACGGTGCTTTCGATGCCTACCGCGCAGGGACCGCCGTCCAGGATCATGACGTCGACATCATGCAGTCCGCGTTCGACGTGCTGGGCTGAGGTGGGCGAGAGCTGGTTGCTCTTGTTGGCGCTGGGGGCTGCGATCGGGACGCCGGCCGCACGCAACAGCGCCAGTGCCACCGGATGGGCTGGCACACGAACGCCGATGTATGGCAAACCGGCCGACACGGTGTCGGGCACGTCGGGGTGTTTCGGCAGTACGAGAGTCAGCGGACCGGGCCAGAATGCTGCGGCCAGTATCGTGGCCGAATCCGGCCAATGCGTCACGACCCGACGGGCCGCCTCGGTGTGCGGCACGTGCACGATCACAGGATTGTACGACGGCCGGCCCTTCGCCTCGAAGATCCTGGCGACGGCGGCTGCGTCGAGCGCGTTGGCCCCCAGGCCATAAACCGTCTCGGTCGGGAAAGCGACAAGCAATCCGTCACGCAGCCGTGCGGCAGCGTTGGCGATCGTCTCTGGATCGGGGTGGGCAGGCTCGACGGGATACAATCGCAATGTTCAGACTCCTCAGGCGCATCATCGCGCGGTCAACCCGGACGTGGCGGCGCGTCTTGACGATGAACATAGCAACCCCTCGGCGTCGTGCCCCGCGGGTGCACGTCGCGCTCTGGGCATTCGATGTTTGTCCTCGCCGCGAGATTCCGCCCGATGACTCGACGCCTCGGGGTCCGCCAGCTGCCAGGCCACCCATCTACGCTGAACGTGGGCCGCGGCCGTTGCGTAGCACCTCGCAGCGCGCGAGACTCGGCGCGGCAGGCGACGGCCGTCGCGCGTGCTCGCGCACCGATTGTTGTTCGCGTCATTGCAGGTTCCCACCCTCGAAGCAGGAGTTGTCGTGGTCAGGTCATGCTCGCATCATCCATCGGCGCGATGGCGTCAGGCCATCGCCGGCATCGCCGGCGTCGCGCTGATCGGCACGCCCGCCGTGGCTCAGTCGCGTCGCACGCCCGTTCGACCGGTGGCGCTGGCGGCTGTCACCGCTCCCATCGACAGCACCGTGCTGCGCGCCCTGCAGTGGCGCGAAGTCGGTCCATTCCGTGGTGGCCGCAGCGTGGCTGTCGCGGGGACGCAGGCGCGCCCGAACGAGTATTGGATGGGAACCACCGGTGGCGGTGTGTTCAAGACCACCGATGGCGGCAACACCTGGGTACCGATGACTGATCGCTACTTCGGCGGCACCATCGGCGCGGTGGCGCCGGCCCCGTCCAATCCCGACATCGTCTACGTGGGCGGCGGCGAGTATCCCATTCGCGGCAACACCAGCCACGGCGACGGCGTCTGGCGCACCGACAACGGTGGGCGCACATGGACGTCTCTGGGCCTCCGAGACACGCGCCACATCAGCCGGATCCGGGTGCATCCAACGACGCCGGAGATTGTCTGGGTTGCCGCGCAGGGTCACGCCTTCGGTGCCAATGCCGAACGCGGTGTGTTCAAGAGCACCGACAGCGGCAAGAACTGGCGAAAGGTGCTGTTCCGCAATGACTCCACCGGTGCCAGCGATCTGGTGCTCGATCCGACCGATCCGAACGTCATGTACGCCGCCTTCTGGCAGGCGTACCGTCAACCGTGGAAGCTGGTGAGCGGTGGCGTTGGCGGCGGCATGTTCAAGAGCATCGATGGCGGAGAGACCTGGACCGAGATCACGCGCAACGCGGGTCTGCCGAGTGGGCTCTGGGGCAACGTCGGGATCACCGTCAGTCCCGTGAAGCCCAGCCGTTTGTGGGCGATCATCGAGAACGACAGCGGCGGTGTATTCCGCAGCGATGATGCCGGTGCCACCTGGTCGAAAGTGAACGACGATCGCAAGTTGCGGCAGCGTGCCTGGTACTACTCGAAGATTCATGCCGATTCGCGCGACACGAACATCGTCTACGTGAATAACGTGAACTTCCATCGCAGCACCGATGGTGGAAAGACCTTCCGCACCATCCGGGCGCAGCACGGCGACAGTCACGACTTCTGGATCGCGCCCAACGACAACCAGCGTTTCATCGAAGGGAACGACGGCGGCGCCAATGTCACGGTGAATGGTGGTCGCACCTTCACCGACCAGGACTTCGCCACCTCGCAGATGTACCACGTGAGTGTCACCAATCACTTCCCGTACCGTCTTTGTGGTGCCCAGCAGGACAACAGCACACTCTGTGGGCCGAGCCGCAGCGAGCGCCCGCTGTCGATTGCCGATTGGGAGGAGGCGGGTGGCGGTGAGAGTGGCTACGTGACCGCGCATCCGACCAATCCTGACATCATCTTCGCCGGCAGCTATGGCGGCTTCCTGACGCGCAAGGACATGCGCACCGGGTTGTCGCGCAACGTGAATCCGTGGCCACTCAATCCGATGGGTCACAGTGCGGTCGATCTCAAGTACCGCATGCAGTGGACATTCCCGATCGTGATATCGCCGCACGATGCGAAGGTCATGTACGTCGGATCGAACGTGCTGTTCAAGAGCACCGACGAAGGCGACAGCTACACGCCGATCAGTCCCGATCTCTCGCGTAACGATCCACGCACGCTGGGGCCGAGCGGTGGGCCCATCACGCGCGACCAGACGGGGGTGGAGTATTACGGGACGGTGTTTGCGCTGGCTGAATCACCGCTGGTGAAGGGGCTGCTGTGGGCAGGCACCGATGATGGGCTGGTGCAGCTGACGCGTGATGGCGGCCTGACGTGGAAGAATGTCACCCCGCCGTTGCTCAGGACGCGCGAATGGGCCCGCATCTCGATCGTCGAGGCGTCGCATCATGCGCCCGGCACGGCGTACATCGCGGCCAACCGGTTCCAGCTCGACGATTTCCAGCCCTATCTGTTCCGTACCACCGATTACGGCGTCACCTGGACAAGAATTGATGGCGGGCGCACCGACGGTAGCGAGGTGACACGCGCCTCGACCGTGATTCCCGGCGAAGAGTTCACGCGTGTCATTCGCGAAGATCCCGATCGTCCCGGACTGCTGTATGCCGGCACCGAACGTGGTATTTACGGATCGCTCGACGATGGCCTCAGCTGGTTCTCGCTCCGGCAGAACCTGCCGCCGGTGCCGGTGCATGACATTGCGCTCAGGGACGGCGACCTGATCGCAGGTACACACGGACGCAGTTTCTGGATTCTGGACGATGTGAGTGCGTTGCGTCAGCTCACGCCGGCGGTGGCCAGCGCCCGCGCCCATCTCTTCCAGCCGCGCGACGTGCCGCGCATCACATGGGGTGGCGGCGCGCCCACGGGTCCACGTCCAACCGGTGCCAACCCATCGTCGGGCACGATCCTTCAGTACCACATTGCGAGCGCCAACTCACTGGTGACGCTCGAAGTGCGCGATTCAACCGGTGCACTGGTGCGATCGCTGACCAGCGAGCAGGACTCGGCCTCACGTGCGGACTCGATCGCGCGCTCGATCACCGTCAAGCGGGTGACCGATTCACTGGTGGCGACCGGGGTCGCGGCCGATGTTGCGGCGCGTCGTGCGAATACCGCTGCACCGGAGTTCGATCCGACCGATGAGGATGCACCGCGTCGCGCGCCGCGGCCGCCGCGTCTTTCGAACAAGCTCGGACTGAATCGATTCGCGTGGAACATGCGCGGCGCTGACGCGGTCGGCTTCGATGGCCTGATCATGTGGTCGGCGCAGCTCACCGGCCCGCTGGTGGCACCGGGCACGTACACCTTCACGATGCGAGTCAACGACGAACCGCCGATGACGCGGAAGGCGAAGATCCTCGCCGATCCGCGCAGCAGCGCCACGCCTGCCGACTACATCGCGCAGGCCGCGATGCTCAAGCGGATCAACGAGCGAACCAGTGAGGCGAACACTGCCGTGGCCGTGATTCGTGGCTTGCGTAGCCAAGTCGACGAACGGATGAAGAGCCTGTCGCCGACCGACACCTCGGCCTTTGCGACGCTGACGCGCGCATGGGAAACGCGATTGGCCGTCATCGAGGACTCACTGTACCAGACGAAGAACCGCAGTGGGCAGGATCCGCTGAACTATCCGATCCGCCTCAACAACCAGATCGCCGCGCTCGCCAGCGTCGTTTCGTCAGCGCCGGCGCGGCCCACTCGCCAGTCGCAGAGCGTCTTTACGCAGCTGGCGAAGCAGCTCGACGAGGAGATGACCAAGCTGCGCACCGAACTTGGCGCGCCGCTGGATGCGGTGAATGCGTTCCTGAGCCAGCGCGGAAAGCCGCCGGTCAAGCCCGGCGTGCTGGCACCACCGGCGACGCGGGCGGACGATGACGATGCGGATGCCCTAGTGGAGTTTCCGGTGCTGCCGTAGCGGGAGCAGACACTCGATCGCGCCGGCGATGCGCAAGGCGATGTCGCCGTGCGCGCCGTCGGTGACTATTCTCCAGCGTTCACCTCACGACTGCTCCGTCTCATCGTCCCGACCCGTGGCTCACTTCGCAGGAACTCGCAAGCTCGCTTTCGCCATCCGGACGTCCAAGATCCAGGGAAAGGGCGCGTTCGCGACCCGCAACATCCGGAAGGGTGCACGCATCATCGAATACCTCGGTGAGTGCATCGATGAGGACGAGGCAGACATCCGCTATCCCGATGACGAGATGGGACGGCACCACACCTTTCTGTTTTCGATCGGTGATGGATCACGGGTGCTGGACGCCGGCCCGCTCGACTGGCCGGCCAAGTACATCAACCACGCCTGCGACCCGAACTGCGAGGCGGTCGAGGAAGAGGATGGGCGCGTCTTCATCGGCGCGCTGAAGAACATTGCGGTTGGTGCCGAGTTGCTCTACGACTATGCCTACGAACGCACGCCAGAGCACACGGAAGCGGATGAAAAGATGTATACCTGCCGGTGCGGGTCGCCGAAGTGTCGTGGCACGATCATGGCGCCGCCCAAGGTGAAGAAGAGCAAGAAGAAGGGAAAGAAGGGCGACAAGAAGCAGAAGAAATCAAAGGGCGAGAAGTCACTCGGCGTGGAAGAATTGAAGGACAGCAAGGCGAATCGGAAGGAGCAGCAGCAGCAGTCGAAGGAGGAGCAGCGCAAGCAGGCGGCGGATGCCGCAACGGACCTGCCGGCCGCACATGCCGCCAAGCATGCCGCGACGAAGCGCGGCACCACAGCGGGCGCGAAGGTGGTGTTGACGCGTGGCTCGAAGTCCGGCGGTACGCGGGGCACTGGGAAGGGCGGCAGGAAAGTCAGTACGAAGACCAGCGCTAAAGGTGTGAAGCAGAGGACGAAGGCCGCGCGATGATGGGGCGCAGTGGCCGCTC
>JBBQRH010000146.1:0-7022 GCA_038215035.1 Gemmatimonadales bacterium
TTTCTTTGTCGGTTCGCTGCTCGCGGCCAGCATGGCCGTATCAGCGACTGTTCTATCCGCGCAGGTCACCACCGGCTCCATGCAGGGCCGGGTGACAGCGCAGCGGGGCGGCGCTGGCGTCGCTGGCGTTCGTGTCCGTGCCCTGCACACCCCGTCCGGCACCGCCTACCAGGCGCTGACCCGTGTTGACGGACGCTATACGATACCCGGGATGCGCGTTGGTGGTCCCTACAACATCACCGCCACCACCATCGGCTTTGCCCCGCAGACCAAGAATGGCCTGATCGTCCAGCTCGGCGTCGCCACGGAAGAGAACTTCGTGATTGCCCCGGCTGCGGTGCAGCTCGCCACCGTCTCGGTTACCGCCGAGACTGGCGGCGTGCTCAGCTCATCGCGGAATGGCGCCGCCACGACGATCAGCCGCGATGTACTCGCACAGCTGCCGACGATCAGTCGCAACATCAGCGACGTGACCCGGCTCACGCCGCAGGCCTCCGGCACGTCGTTCGCCGGTCAGGACACTCGACTCAACAACATCACTGTTGACGGCAGCTACTTCAACAACTCGTTCGGCCTTGGCTCCGTTCCGGGCGCCCGCACAAACGTGTCGCCAATTCCACTGGATGCTGTCGACCAGATCCAGGTAAACGTCTCGCCGTTCGACGTTCGACAAGGCAACTTCGTCGGCGCCGGCGTCAACGCGGTCACCAAAAGCGGCACCAACACATTCTCGGGCTCGGTATACCGACAGGCGCGCGACCAGGACAACGTTGGCACCAGCGCGGGCGCGCTAACGGTGAATCCTGGTACGTTCACCTTCAGCCAGTGGGGCGCGCGCCTTGGCGGCCCGATCATCCCGAACAAGCTGTTCTTCTTCGTCAATTACGAGCAGGATGAGAACGAACGACCTGGCTCACTCTTCACCGCCAATGCGGGTGGCGAAGCTGTTGCCGGCAACAAAACGCGCGTGCTGGCATCGGACCTGACCACGCTCTCCACGTTCCTGCAGGACAAGCTGAACTACAATCCAGGGTCGTTTGAAGCCTATCCGTTTCTGACGCCGTCCAAGCGGACGATCGCCAAGCTGGACTTCAGCGCCAACGATGCGAACAAGTTCAGCCTGCGGTACATCCAGCTAAACTCCAGCACCGATGTGCTGGCCTCGGCGTCGAACGCCATTGGCAACGGAAATCGCAATAGCCGAACGGATGCGATCTCGTACCAGAATTCGAATTATGCGATTCTCGAGAACATCAAGTCGCTCGTCGGTGAGTGGAACTCGAATTTCGGCAGCAATGTCTCGAACAATTTGATCGTCGGCTACACCACGAATAACGAGAGCCGGACACCGCCTGGCGGGCTCTTTCCGATCGTCGACATTTTGCAGGCCGGTACGACCTACATCTCGTTCGGCACCGAAGCCTTCACTCCGTTCAATGAGCTGCGCTACAACACCCTGCAGTTTCAGAACAACTTGACGATCACCTCGGCGCGTCACGATGTGACGCTCGGCGTGACTGCGCAGCGTTACCGCTCGGAAAATTCGTTCTATCCCGGCTCACAGAGTGCGTATGTCTACAATTCGCTCGACGACTTCTACGTCGACGCGAACGACTTCGTCGCGAACCCGAGTCGGACGGTGTCACCCGTGACGCTGAATCGCTTCCAGTTGCGCTATGCGAACCAGCCTGGCCTGAGTCGGCCACCGCTGCAGCTGCTCGACGTGATCTATGCCGGCGCGTATGTGCAGGATGAGATACGCGTTCACCCGCGTTTCAATCTGTCGCTCGGCCTGCGGGTCGACGTCCCTAGGTTCAAGCAGACGGGCGCAAACAACCCGGCGGTGCCAAACCTGCCGCTGTTCGACGAGATCGGCCAGCGCCAGTCGTACAGCACCTCGCAGCTGCCGGAGACCAAGCCGCTCTGGTCACCGCGCGTTGGATTCAACTGGAATGCCAGCGGCAATCGTGAAACGCAGGTCCGCGGCGGCAGCGGTGTGTTCACCGGCAGCCCGCCGTACGTGTGGATCTCCAACCAGATCGGTCAAAACGGCATCCTGAGCGGGTTCGATCAGTTCACAAACACGACCGCACGTCCATTCAACTCCGCTCCGCAGTTCTACGCACCGGCCACCGTCACCGGCGCCCCCGCGGCGTCGTACGAGCTCAATGTGTCGGATCCGAATTACCGGTTCCCACAGGTGTGGCGCACCAACCTCGCAGTGGACCAGCGACTGCCGTTCGGCGTTATCGGGACGGTCGAGTACCTCTACAATCAGGATGTCAACGGTGCGTATTACATCAACGCGAACCTCCCGGTGATCCCGACGTCGTCGTTCGGTGGCGCCGACAAGCGTCCTCGCTGGAGCAGCAACCGCATCAATCCCAGCCTTACGTCCGGCTTTGTGCTGAAGAACCAGAGTGTCGGTTCGTCCTACAACATCTCTGGCTCACTGGAGAAGGCGTTCAACGCCGGCTTGTTTGCCAAGGCCGCTTACGCCTACGGTTCGGCACGCAACACGATCGATCCGGGCAGCACCGCTGGCGGTTCGTTCAACGGCAACCAGATTTCGGGTAATCCGAACTCGCCAGGCGTCAGCTTCGGCAACGGCTGGTCCGGTCACCGTGCGTTCCTCGTGCTCTCGTACAAGAAGAAGCTCTTCAAGTTCGGCGAGTCTGGCTTCTCGGTGTTCAACGAACTTCGCTCGATCGGTAACACCTCGTACACGTTGCCGTTCGATCTCAATGGTGACGGCGGTGGCCAGAATGATCTGCTGTACATCCCGCGCGACGCGAGCGAGATGAATTTCCAGCAGTACTCGGTGACATCGACCGGTGCCGTGACCACCAACGCGTCAGCCATTGCGCGGACTTTCACCGTAGCCGAGCAGACGACGGCCTTCGAGCGCTACATCCAGCAGGATGCATACATGAAGAAGAACCGTGGACGCTACGTCGAACGTGGCGCGGTATTCCTTCCAACGCTCTTTCGCTCAGACCTCAGCCTGACGCAGGACATCTTTACCAACCTGCGCGGCACCCAGAACCGCATCCAGCTGCGTGCCGACATCACGAACGTCGGCAACCTGTTGAACAAGAACTGGGGAGGGTCGCAGCGTCTGATTAATAACCAGCCGCTCGTCAGCGGGCAGAACGCAAACGGTTCCACCTTCACCATCCCGGTTGGTGGCCAGCCGCTCTACCGCTTCCGTAACGTGGGCACCGAGCTGATCCCGCGCTCCTTCGAGCGGACCTCGAGCTTGGCTGACGTCTGGTCAATGCAGCTCGGCCTGCGATACATCTTCAACTGATCACGATCGTTGTGATCAGTTAGAGTTCTTCACAGAAACCGCCGCCCTCCAAGACACCGGAAGGCGGCGGTTTTACCTTGCACCGATCATCACGACACACCCAATCCCGGAGCGTGCCTCACTCCTGATGATCAAGCACTTTGCCAAGTCGTCGCAGCTTCGGATGCCGCGCCCGAAAGAACAGCGCCATCGCCACCGACGCCACGATGTTGCCCAGCGCCACCTGCACCGGTGTGATCGCCGTCTCCGACTGCACACCGACCACCGTCACGAACCCGGTGAACGCCACCTGAAAGGCAAAGAAGAGAATCACGAACAGCAACAGCGCCACCGGCTGCTTGATCGTGACCTGCACGATCGACGCGGCAATGATGCCCGCCACCATGAAGGCCACGAAGTGAAAGAGCGTGTACAGCGCCAGTGCCGTCGTACCGTCAGACGCCGTTTCAGGCGCGGCACCAGCCAGCTGTAGCAGCATGCCACCGAGCTGGCGCGGTGTCCGAAACGCCTCACCCGCCACCAGGTCCACCGCCAGGATCACTACGGCCACGGCACTCGCCGCCACAATTCCCGCCAATACCCCCTCGGCGATGATGGCGCCTCTCGACCGGCTCTGCTCACCTCCGCCCAGCGCCATCGTATCCTCCGCCTTTGAAGCCAACGCATGCATGCCGATTCCTCACGAGTGTCCGGTGACGAAACAGTCCCCGGACGGACGGTGTCAGCGGGGGGCGCATGTCGCTGTCGGCAAAACCCTTACCGCAGGCGGGCTCTGCTTTTCAGCGCTGTGCGATCATGGGCAGCTCGCCCGTCGCAACGACAGCGTCGGAAACCGCCAGGTGCCGTTGGCATCCTTGATGAACACGCCGAAGTTCGTCACCAGGCCGCCATTGCGCGGCAACGTGCCAAGCACCTGCACCTCCGTGGCCAGCACGCCGGACGCCGCACGCTCCTTCACGAATCGCGTCACGATTGCGCGACCGGCGGTGATCGCGCGCTGCTCCGCGGGCGCAACGCGTACGCCCACCGGCTCGCGCACGGCGGTGCCATTCCACCGGTCGACCCCTTCGCCGGCACGCGGCGATGCGATCATCCCCCGCTGCGCAGCAATCAGATCGGCGGGTGACATCGTGACGAGATAGATCCACGGCTTCATCCCCTGACAGGCGTCGCGCATCGCGTCGACCCGCTGCCGCGCCAGGACGGTCGCACTGACGACACCTCGTCGGCCCGTACGGCCTGGCAGGACCACCGCCAGCTTCTCGTTCACGCCGAAAAGCGGCGCCGCACCGGTGGCATCGTCCTGCACCAGCAGCGGCAATGCGTCAGCGCCGCGGCCCACCATCGTCAGGGTGGCGACACGCGTCGGCGCAGCGGTGGTGGCGTCGGGAATCATCAGCGGCTCGGTCGCCGTGCCGACATCCTCGGCCATCGTGCTGTCACCGGGGATACCGAACAGTGCGAAGGCCGCGATGTAGAGCTGCATCCTCGGCGAGTACGGCGCTGCCGCGAGGCTCGCCTTCACCGTTTCCACCAGCCCGCGCGCAACGATCAGCGTTGGCTCCGCCACGGTGTGCGCCTGTCCGTCCACGGAGATCAGCAGCGACGAGGTGCGGGCGAGGCGCAGCAGGAGTGGATCCGGCAGCGGCCACGCCACCTGAGTGCGCCGCATCACTCGCTGATCGTCCAGTCGCTTGTCGCTGATCCGTCCCGTGACGACGCCGGCCGCGCAGGGCAGAGAATCGCAGGTCAGCCAGACTGGCACCGAGCGCTCTTTTGGTGCCGGCGGTGCGTTCCGGCGTGCCAGTATCACCGTGTCGATCAGCAGCAGTTTGGCCATGACCACGGAAGAAGCGCCGCGTCGTCCGCGATCGAGCTCAACCACCAACGAGTCGAGCACGCACGCCTGGCGACAGTGCGCGGGGGTGAAGCCCTGCATGGCAGCCGGCAGGCGCACCTCGCGCTGCGCGACCGCCGTCGCGGGCAGGAGCACAGTGACCAGTAGCGCTGCGGCACCACCGACACCAGACCAACGACGGATGTTGAAAGTCATGCCCCACGGTCGCAGCACGACGGCCAACTCACAAGGCCACGGCTGCGACGCGACTTTACATGTCGCCGGGGGTGTGCCAGTCGGGCAGGCCGGAGGCAGTGGCTTCGATCATCTGCAGCCCCTGCGCGGCAAGTCCCACCGTGCGCACCCATGCCGTGATCGCCATGCGCGTCAGCAGTGCCGTGGGATCGGTCGCGGGGCGATGCACGGCGAGCGCCTGCACCAGGCGACGCCTGCCATCGGCACTGTCGCAGAACTGTGCCGCGAAGGCCTCGAGTGAGCTGACGGGACCCAGGCCACAGCCATGCTGCGATGTGATGACGTCGTACACACGCGTGGTGAGGTGCATCCGTGAGCCGCCGCCGGCGAGAAACGCGATCACGGTGCCACTATCGCGAACGGCGGCCAAGATGTCGGCCTGCGGCTGAGCGCCCTTGAGCCTGGCCACGTCGCTCATCGGCAGGCTGGGGCCCTGTGGGGGCGGCAGGTGCGACGAGACATGTCGGAGCGCATTGGCACTGACGAGCATCGGCGGCTGGGGTTGGCGGCGACGGAACATCACGAAAGCCTGAGTCCAGGGAGGTGTCGGAACCGGGCCCGCGAACCGGGCTCCAATGCGCTCACGACGACCGGTGCAGCAGCGCGGTCACGGTCGGTCTGTTCGCGTGCGCGGGTCGCACGAGCACGAGCGACGCAGAAACGCCTCCCCGCGGAGGACCGGCGACCCCCGTGTCGGATGGGCCTCGACGCCGTAACTTGCCCGCATGCCACTCACATTCTCCGTTCGCCACGCCGATGCCAGCTCGCTGGATACCGGCGTTCTGGCCGTGCTCTGCCCTAAGGGCAATACCCTTCCGGCTGTTCTCGCCACCCTCGACACCGTCCTCGCCGGGGCGCTGAGCCGATCGTTTGCCCGAGGAGCCTTCATCGGCAAGCGCGACGAGGTGCTGCACCTCGCCGGCGGCGCCACCGGACCGGAGCGCGTCCTGCTCGTCGGTATGGGCGACGCCGCTGATCGACCGACCGCGCTCAAGCGCGCCGCGCAGTTGGCCGGCCGTCGCGCCATTGGGCTCAACGTCTCTTCGCTCGCGCTGCTCGTGCCGTCCGGCCTCGATGCAACCGGCACCGAACAGGTCGTGATCGGTGCGTCGATGGGGGCGTGGGAATACAAGGAGCTGAAGACGCCACCCACCGAACCACGCGTGTCGATCGCACAGGTGACGGTGCTGGTCGATGACGAAGCGGCGAGTGCATCAGCGCTCGCGAACGGTGAATCGATCGCCGCCGGTTATGCGCTCGCGCGCCGTCTCCAGATGATGCCCGGCAACCACTGCACTCCCGACACGCTCGCCGATTCGGCGCGAGAGATCGGCGAGCGCCACGGACTCACCGTCACGGTGCTCGGCCGGCGCGAGATGGAAACGTTGCGCATGGGCAGTCTGCTCTGCGTGGCACAGGGCACGCCGCAGGAACCGCGGCTGATCGCCATCGAGTACAAGGGCGCCGGTGATGCGCGTCCCGTGGTGCTGGCTGGCAAAGGCGTCTGCTTCGACACGGGCGGTATCTCCATCAAGCCGGCAGCCGGCATGGAATGGATGAAGTACGACATGAGCGGCGCTGCCGGCGTGCTCGGGGCGATGGAAGCCATTGCGCGCCTCG
>JBBQRH010000147.1:0-6984 GCA_038215035.1 Gemmatimonadales bacterium
AGTCAACCGGCGTGCATCGAAGATGCCAGGACCTTGCGGACGAACAACAGTGTGACGCTCTAAAACATTCCGCGCCCGCACCACGACGTTCGCGCACTCGTGTCACGATGGGCTCAGCGCGGCAGCGACACGTTAAAACACGTGCCCTCCGCTTCCGTCGATGTCACACCGATACGCCCGCCATGCGCAGTCACGATCTGGTCCGCGATGTACAGGCCAAGGCCCAGATGCCGGGAATCATCGCTCTCGTCGGTGACCTGGCGCAGTCGCTTGAAAGGTTCGAAGATCACCTGCATCCGGTCACGAGGAATGAGCTCACCACGATTGACCACGGTGAACACCACTGCGCTTGGACTGCCCACGACGTCGACTTTGACTGGCGCCGCAACATTGCTGTAGTCGGCGGCGTTGGACAACAGGTTGGCGAAGACTTGCCGCAACCGTGCCGTATCGCAGGCGCAGGCCAGATCACCTGCCAATCGCAACTCGAATACACATCCAGGATGCGCTGCCCGCGCTTCATCGACGGCATCTCGTACGACGCGTCCCAGATCCGTCGCAATCCTGCTGATGCTGATGCCGGCCCCGATCCGCGAGTTCGTGAAATCGAGCAGGTCGGCGATCATGCCGCTCATCCGCCAGCTGCTGCGTTCGATGCTGACCAGCGCTGCAGTCTGATCCGCGCGCTGCATATCGGACTCGAGCAGCAGCCTCGTGCTGAACAGCACAGCCTGCAGTGGCGTGCGCAGGTCATGCGACAGGATTGCGATGAACAGGTCCTTGGCCGCCTCCAGATCGCGCGAAAAGCGCGAGACGGATTCGGCAACGGCCTGATCGATGGCCTCATTGAAGCGCATCAGGTCCTGCAGATCCGCCTCGCTGAGCGTGCCGCGCGACGTGATCCAGAGTCGCAAGACACTCGCACGCAGGGCGCGAAACTCAGCAATCATCTCAGCGAACGAGAACCCACTCTCCGCGCGGTCAGCACCATGTGTTTCGGCTGGGGTCTCGACGCCGTCGTCCTGCGCCAGACCACCGGCGCCACCGGAATCCGCGTTCCCATGCGATTTATCCAAAGCTTCTGAATCGGTCTGCGGTGTTCCGAGGTCGCGTGCAATGTGTCGCAGAATCTCGCCGGCGTGATCGCGCAGCTCGGTCCGAGTCATACCGCCAGCCGCGGCCTGCGTCCCTGCGAATGCGGTCCACTCGACGAGGATCGGTTCGATATTTGCGCGGATGAAGTCCTTGAGTCGCACTTCGCACTGCTTCCTGAGTTGGAAGTTCATCTGGGCAAACGCGGTGTGATGCGTGCCTCGGTGTGCGCAAGCTACCCTCGCGACGCCCGCAACGCGTTCAGGATCACCGCCACGTCGATCACCTCCTGCCCCAGCGCCCCCATCGTCGGCGTCAAAAACCCGAGCGCGGCGATGATCATCCCGATCGCGCTCAGACCGAGCCCCACGCCGATCGACTGCTTCGCGATCCGCATCGTGTCCTTGCTGGCACGAATCGCATCCGCCACCCTGGTGATCTCATCCACCAGCAGCACGATGTCCGCTGCCTCGGCCGTGATGCCGCCGCCATGACCGGCAAGCGCGATACCGACGTCGGCCGTGCTCAACGCGGGCGCGTCGTTGGTACCGTCACCGATCATCACCACCCGTTCCCCCTTGGCCTGGAACTCCTGCACAATCGTGACCTTGTGCTCCGGCAACAGATCGCCACGCGCATCCGTGAGGCCGAGTTCCGTCGCAACGCTCGCCACGTTGCTGGTGTGATCACCACTCAGCATCACCGTCCGCGTGATGCCGAGTGACCCGAGATCGGTGAAGAACGCCGGCAGACCATCACGCAGCGAATCCGCAAACTCCACCGTGCCGGCCGGCGCCTCACCGATCGCAACGTACGCGCGCAAACCGTCGCCGCTGGCGTCGAGCTGGTCAAGCGCCGCCTTGTTCTGCTCCGGCAGCACTTCGTGCAGCCAAGCCAGCGATCCGACGCGCACCAGCACACCATCAACGGTGCCGACGATGCCACGACCAGGCACCTCGGATACGTCCGTCGCAACGGGAAGCGCGCCGGTGACCTGCTCCGCATGCTTCACCAGCGGGCGCGCCAGCTGATGACCACTGCCGAAATCCACCGCACCTGCCAGTGACAGCACAGTCCTTTCATCGAAGCCGTCGAGTGGACGGACGCGTTCGACGGCAGGCTGTCCCTTCGTCAGTGTGCCGGTCTTGTCGAAGACGGCAGTCGTGACCGCCGCCAGCGCTTCCAGTGCGCCGCCGGTTCGAATGATGATCTGCCGACGCGCACACCGATTGATACCGCCGATGATCGCAATCGGTGTCGCCAGAATCAGCGGACAGGGCGTCGCGACCATCAGCACACTCAGCACACGATCGGTATCACGAGTGATTGCATACGTGATGGCGCAGATGAGCAGCGTGATCGGCGTGAACCAGACGGCGGCCCTGTCGGCCAGTCGCTGCAACGGCGCCTTGCTGCCCTGCGCGCTGCGCACCAGATCCACGATACGGAGGTACTGACTCTCACCGGCGGTGGCGGTCGCCTGCACGGTCAGCGGCCCATCGACATTGGCGCTGCCGGAAACGACTCGCGAACCGACTGCGACCGGCACGGCCAGCGGTTCCCCGGTGATCGCACTCGCGTCCACATGACTGCGTCCATCCGTCACGACACCGTCGCACGGCACCAGTTCGCCCGGCCGAACGAGCAACAGATCGCCAACCTTCACCGATTCGGCGGCCACATCGCGCACCGCCCCATCGGCACCGCGAATGTGCGCTTGCCGCGGTGCGGCCTGCTCCAGCGCCGCCACCGCCGCCCCTGCGCGGCCCTCAGCGTAGCGCTCGAGCGCCGCGCCACCGGTGAGCATGATGACCACCACCAGGCCGGCGAACGGCTGATACAGCGCTGCCGCTGAGACGATCGCAAGAATCGCCACCACGTCGGCGGCGAATTCACCTTTGAACATGTCGCGGACGGTGCGCCAGGTCGGAAGCGCAGCGGTCACGAGGAGGCCAACGAACCAGATCAGGTTCGCGATCGCATCCCCATCACCAGCCAACGCGAGCGTGACGCGACCCGCGAGCGGAGTCACGCTCCGTGTGCCGTCCAGGTTCGTGACCCGAGGCACAGCGAAGTACACCACCGCACCGGCAATCAGAAAGCAGAGCGCCGCGATCGGAATCCGAAGCGCGGCGATCCATGCCTGTCGGGTCTTCAACGCAGCACCTGTGCGCCGTGAGCCCCTCGTTCCTGAAGCGCCTCCAACGTGAGGCTGACCTGCTCCTCGCCGCGCGCGCGGACCACCACCAGGATTTCGTCGTTGGCTGGCGGCGGAATACGCAGCCGCCACGCGGATGGACGACGTTTCGTGAACAAGGAAATGATCACCCCGATGGACGCGCCAGCCGCAACCGTCACCATCGGTGTGAAGAGCAGCGCGTAGGCGAACGGGCCGGCGGGTGCAAACCCAGGCCACGCGATCAGCACGAAGGCGACCAATGCGCCACCGGCGAGTCCAAAGAGGCCGCCGATGGACGCGAACTTCCAGAGGGGCCGCATCGCACGACGCTTGCCGGCATACATCTCCTTCGCCGCCTGCTCGGTGACGACGACGTCGATGAAATCTCGCGGCACCCCAAGCCGTGCCAGCGGCGGTAACGCATCGCGAACCATCGCCGGCGTCGCGAAGTAACCGAACACGGGCGTCGTCGGAGGGCGACGTGCCGTCGGGTGCGTGATGACTCTCGACTCTGTGGTCGTCACTTCCTTGCCTCCGAAGTGGTCGCTGCGGTCGCGGCCGGAGGGGCAGCAGACTCCATCGCCTTCAACTCCGGCTCCGACCAGGGACCGGGGCGTGCCGCGTGTTCCTTGCGCAGCGCCGCCACGGACGCCGACGCGACGGCGGGTGCGGCATTGGGACTCCACTGCCGGAGGTAGGTAATCACGTTGGCAATATCATCATCGCTGAGCGATTCCTTCCACGCCGGCATCGCACCGTTGTAGCTGACGCCTTTCACCTTCACCGGGCCGCCCAGGCCATGCAGCAGGATCCGGATCACGGTCTGCTCAGGGCCAACCACCCACTCGCTGCCGACCACGGGCGGAAATGCGCCAGCAACTCCGAGGCCGGTGGACTGATGGCAGGCCGCACAGTTCGAGCCGAAGATCCGCTTTCCTTCAGCCAGTGGATCGACCGGTCCGCGCGCAGCCGTGTCACCGGCCGCACTCGCCGTCAGCCCGATCTCCGCGTACTCGACATGCGTCCGTGTGTCGAACGTGCCACCGCGCCGTCCGAGGTACCACCCTGCCCAGAACACCATCGTCGCCACGACGACCCAGAGGAACGACGGCACGCGCTCATACCCCTCGGCCGGATCAGCGAGCTCTCGCACGATCTGACGATGAATGACTTCGACGTCCGGCTCGGCATCAGCGAACGCAGCGCGTTCCTTCGATGTGGGATCGGTCATGGCATCGTATGTTCGCTGCGCCCGCCGATCGAGCGCGCCGCCGGCTCATCGCCGGTCGGCACCGGATAGGTGCGCTTCAGCGATTTCAGGTACGCGACCAGTGCGTCGCCATCGGCCGTCGGCACGATCACCTTGCCCGCGGGCAGCTTGCCACCGGGGACACTGTAGAACACCTCGCCGGCCTTGATCGACGCCGAATCGCGCACGGTGTAGAGGTACGGGAATGCCGGCATGATCGACCACGACATCAGCGAGCGTGGATTGAACAGGTGCACGTGATGCCACTGCTCACTCGGCTGGCGGACGCCGATGTTGATCAGATCGGGCCCCGTACGCATGGTGCCGAGTTGATGCGGCTTGTCGTAGACATAGTCCGACGGCACGGTGGCACGTGGTCCCCAGCCCCGTTCCTTGTCGGAGGTGTAGACGGGATCTCGCACCTGCTGCGAATGGCAGTAGACGCACCCCTCCGACACATACACCTCGCGCCCGCGCGCTTGCTGCGCCGTGTAATCCGAGAGCTGCGCCGGAATCCTCACCTGACCGATCATGGTGTTGGGAATCACCACCAGCAGCGAGGTGGCGAAGATGATGATCGCCAACACGCCGGTCAGCAGCAGCCAGATGCGCGTCACTTCACACCTCCCGCAACGAACGAGGCCTTGTCACGCCTCGTCACGATCGGAGCCACCTCGTGGAAGGGCCGCAACCCCTGCTTCTGCTTTCCGCCGCGGAACATCAGGAACACGTGCCAGGCAAAGACGCAGTGCCCGATGGTCAGCAACATCCCGCCAATCGATCGACCGATCAGCCCCGGCAGCATCGCCCGCACCACCGCTTCCCAGGTGCTGGTGGCATCGGCCATCGCCACGCCCTGGAACATGCCCGCGACCGTGAGAGGCACGAGATACACGATCTGACCAATGCCAACCGTCCAGAAATGCCAGCTGATCAGCTTCTCACTGACCCATTCGCGGCCCAGCAGGCGAGGCAGAATGTAGTAGATGCTCCCGAACATGATCATCGTGACGAAGCTGTACAGCCCGACGTGTGCGTGTGCGACGGTCACGTGGGTGAAGTGCGTCAGCCGGTTCACTTCGCGGAACGCCATGAAGACGCCTTGCAGCGACACCAGTGTGTACGCCACCGAGCCAAACACGATGAAGCGCAGCGTGGGGCTGTATCGCAGCGCGCCAAAGCGCTTGTTGAGCGTCATGTGCTGATTGACGCCAACCGCCATCACCGGGATGATCATCAAGCCGCTGGCGACCACGGAGGTCGTGATCATCCACGTCGGCAACGGACCACCGATCAGGTGATGCATGCCGTTCAGCGAATAGAAGAATCCGAGGGTCCAGAAGCCGAGCAGTGACAGCTGGTAGCTGTAGATCGGGCGCCCGAGAATTTTCGGGATGAAGTAGTAGGCCGCGGCCAGACAGACCGGTGTCAGCCAGAGCCCCAGTGCGTTGTGCGCGTAGAACCAGTTCACGGCGGCGCTTTCGACGCCACTGTATGTCGGCCAGTTACCGACCACGAAGATGATCGGAAACCAGATGAACGCGGCCATGATGTACCACACACTCACGTACAGGTGGTCCACTTCACGCACGGCAATGGTCGACAGCAGGCTCAGGCCGACCAGCCCACCACCGATGACGAAGAACGGATCCGCCCAGTAGCGCGGCATCTCCAGCCATTCGAGGCCATCGCTGTAGCCGGCGAGAATGCCGACGATGCCGAGGACCATGCCGATGTTCCAGAAATACAGGCCGGCTTCGGCGGCCTTCGGTACGCGCAGCTCGGTGTGGACGAGGCGAGGAATGATCCAGACACTGACACCCAGCATCGCGCTGCTCGCCCAGCCGTAGGCCATCGCATTCAGGTGCGCGCTGCGAATCCGGCCGAACGTGAGTGCTGGATTGCTGACCAGCCAATCGGGCATGTGCAACTTGAAGCTGGCAATCAGCCCGAACGCCGAGCCGACCAGCAACCAGACGACGGAGAATGCGATTGCGCGGAGTGCAACCTGCCGGCTGGACGCATCCGCGCGAAGGCGGATGTCCAGATTCTCCATATCGGTGATCGGCGAAGCGAGCGCGACGACACTGGGTGGGAATGTCGCGCTCATTGCGCGCCTCCCCAGATGCCCGGCGTCGAACCCTTTGCCGGCGGGCCGAACTCTTCAACCCGCTCGGCGCGCTGCGACGGTGTCTCCCACGGACGAGCGACACTGAAGTCATCATCGTCGAGCGGCAGCAGCGCCTGCTGGCTGATCCGATCGAACTGGCCGCGTTTCCACGCCAGAAAAAAGACGGCAACGGTCAGGAGACCGAGGAGAGTCGTGGCGAGCGTCACAGTGAGCGACGACGGGAGCATGTCGATCCTCTTTCGCGCCGCCAATCGTTCGAACTCCCCCGTGCACGCGGCGCGCCCGCACGGATCACCGAGCCGCCGTGCGCGGCCAGGCGAGAAGCTCAGCGTT
>JBBQRH010000148.1:0-6879 GCA_038215035.1 Gemmatimonadales bacterium
CATCTGTCGCGCACGGAACCAGTCGAACCGCTTGTTTTCCGGCGTGCTGTACGGGTTGTCGACATCATCAGTCCAGAACCGCTGGCTGATCTCGTCGAAGCTCACGGACTTCCTTTGCACCGATTGACGCGCGTCGACCGCACGTCGGTCGCCGAGGCCGCGAAACGGCATCTCGAACGGTTGCACATGCTCGCGCGAATCAGCTTCGGGAGTCAGCGATCGGCCGGCTTCGAGCACCAGCGTGCGCAGGCCAAGCCGCGTCAGTTCCTTGGCCGCCCAGCCACCCGTCATGCCAGAACCGACGACGATGGCGTCGTAGACCGGTGCGATGTCGCGCGTCATGCGTCAACCAGCGCGTTGCCGTCGTAGCGCATCGGCATGGGGTAGGTGTGCAACGTATCGCGCATGCCGACCTCGGAGGTGCAGTACCCCCACACGGTCAGATACTTGAGCATGGCGAACCAATGATCGTTGGCAGCGGAATCGGATGACGCCCGCATGGCAGTCACGTCGGCGTCGAAAGATTCGAGCAGGGCGATCTGCTGCGCGGGCGTGGCTGTCGTGAACTTCTGCCCGAATCGGGCCATACTGCGGGCATCCAGTTCCGCGAGGCCGCGCAGGAATCGGTCACGATCAGCGGGTGGATACCAGCCGCCGAGCATGGTGTCGATGAAGGCCGCGACGTTGGCCTGCGTCGCACCCGGTGTGGCACTGGCAGGAATGATATGTTCAGCGGCGATCGCGACGCTGATCGCCGCCTGTGCGTCGAACACCGACTTGCGCCCAGAATCCTCGGCGGTCGCGCGATGCGCATCGCGACCAAGCGTCAGCAGGTCCGGCGCCGACAATCGGTTGACTGCCGTCAGGCCACTGGCCGCTACCATCCATTGCAACAACTCCCGCCGGTCCACCGTTATGCCTCGCCTTTCGGGAAGACCGTCTTTCCGTCCGTCACCGTGCGCACGACCTTGATGTCCTTGATCGTATTCGGATCAACGTCATGCGGGTCTTTTTCGAGGATCACGAAGTCGGCCAGCTTGCCCGCCGTGATCGATCCCTTCACCCGCTCCTCGTACGAGGCGTAGGCGCCGTGTTGGGTGGCGATCATCAGCGCCTGATCGACCGTGACACGCTGGTTCGCGCCCCAGACATGCCCGCGGAAGTCGCGGCGGGTCACCATCGACTGCAGCGCCATCAGCGGCTCGAACGGCCCCGGGCCATAGTCACTTGCACCGGGCACCTTGATGCCGGCGTCCAGGAACGACTTGTGCGCGAACATCATCTGCATCTTCTCGTCGCCGTAGCGCTCCCACTTCTCACCGTGGTAGTAGACGTAGGTCCAGAAGGGCGTCGGGATCGAGCCGGTCTTCGCAATGCGCGCGATGAGTGATGGATTCACCAACGAACAGTGTTCGATGCGATGGCGCCGGTCAGCAAGCGGCCATTGCGCCAGTGCGCGCTCGTAGGCCTTGAGCACCATGTCGATCGTGACATCGCCATTGGCGTGAATGCCGATCTGCCACCCTTTGCTGTGTGCGTCGTCCACGGCATCGTGAATTTCCTCCTGCGTCATGGTCAGGATACCGTAGTCGTTGGTGCCGACGAACGGGGTGCTCATACGCATCGTGCGTTCCGAGGCAGAGCCATCGGCCGCGTACTTCACGCCGCCCACGCGCACCCACTCATCGCCAAAGCCGGTGCGGACCCCCGCGTCGCGCAACAGCGGAAACGCCTTGCCACGAATCATCAGGTAGGCGCGATGCCGCAGTTCGCCTGCGGCACGGACATCCTCGTACGCGCGGATGTTGTCGACACCCGCACTCAGGTCGTGGACCGTGGTGAGTCCGGACGCCGTGTAGAGGGCTGAGATATGGGCCATGCCACGGCGCGATCGATCACGTTCCTGCTCGGGTGTGAACACTTCGCGCTTGCCGACGGTGTCGAAGACATCTGTGGCCAACTCGGCCACCCATCCATTCGGTGTGCCATCAGGATCGCGAAAGAACCGACCGCCGGTGGGATCCGGAGAATCCTTGGTGATGCCCGCCAGCGCGAACGCCTGAGAGTTGTACCACCCCGTGTGGCCACCTCGGTGATGTACACCGACAGGATGGTTGGGCGCCACCTCGTCCAGATCGCGCCGGTGCAGCGGCCTGCCATCGGTGAGCTTGGTGTCGTCGAACATGTACGCGTCCACCCAGAACCCGGGTGGCGTCGTCGCCACCTTCTTCGCGATCGCTGCCTTGAGCGCTGCGATGCTGCGCAGATTGGCATCGACGTCGAACAGTTCGGTCACGCCGCGCGGATGGTTGTGCGTGTCGATGAAGCCCGGCACGACGGTCATGCGCGCCGCATCGATCACTCGCGTCCGCCGCGACGCCAGATTGCGAATATCCACGTTGCTGCCGACCGCCAGAAAGCGTCCCTCGCGCACCGCGAATGCCTGCGCACGGGGTCGCGCCGGATCGCTGGTGAGGACACGAGCGTTGATCACGATCAGGTCGGCCTCGATGCCCGCGCCGCGCTGCGGCATCGCTGGCAGCGCGAGTGTGCCCGCTGCGGCCCTCGCCGTCCGCGGCACCGCCGCTGCGCCGGCCATCAGTGCACTCAGTCGGAGAAAATCTTTTCGGCTGATGCTGCCCATGTGCGGTTCCCGTCCCGGAGTGAGGTGGCAAAATTGTGGCGGAAGGCCAGATTATCCGCCACGGTCGAGCCGACGCCGTCCAACGCTCTATGCAAGAGGAACCTGTATGCGGATCCACTCACGCACCACCCGGCTCTGCGCCGCCTGGGCCATGCTGCCGGTGCTGGCATCCGCGCAGGGGCGATCCACCGCGACCGCGACCGCGACCTCCGACTGGCCCCGGGCAACGCCTGCCTCCGTCGGCCTCAACGCTGCCGTCCTCGATTCGCTCGACGCCGAGATCAAGGCCGGGCAGTACGGCTTCGTCGATCGCATGCTGGTCCTCCGGCATGGCAAGATCGCCTTCGACGGGCGCTACCCTCAGGACTACGACAAGGCGTACCGCGATTCGATGCGCGTTCCGAACGCGCTCAATGCGCACGACATGACCGGACCGTACAACTACTTCAACCCCTGGTGGCATCCGTTCTATCAGCGCGGTGAGCTGCATACACTGCAGTCGGTGACAAAGACCATCGCATCCGTGGTCATCGGCGTCGCAGTCACGCGTGGCGACTTTCCATCGATCGATACGCCCGTGCTGACGTTCTTCGATACCACGAGGGTGAAGAACATCGATGATCGCAAGCGGCGCATGACCGTGCGGCACCTGCTCACCATGACCGGTGGGATCGACTGGAACGAGAATCTGCCCTACATCGACCCGAACAACACCGCCTCCGGCCTGGAAGCGAGCCCCGACTGGGTGCAGTTCACGATCAACCGACCCATGATGCGGGAACCGGGCACGGTCTTCAACTACAGCAGTGGCGAAAGTTCGGTGCTGGCGTACGTGTTCAGCCAAGCCACCGGCATGGACCTCGAAGAGTATGCGGCGCGCCACCTCTTCGCACCACTCGGGATCAGGCAGTGGTTCTGGAAGCGCACCCCATCGGGGTCGCTCGACACCGAAGGTGGTCTGTATCTGGATGCTGCCGATCTCGCCCGCATCTGGTACCTGTATACGCAGGGCGGTGTGTGGAAGGGTGTACGGGTTGTCAGCGCCGACTGGGTGAAACTCTCCGTCTCGCCGCTGGTTCGGGTTGGCACTTCCGCCAACGGACCGATGTACGGGCTCAAATGGTGGTTGTATCGCGATCCGATCGACGCCACAAAGTTCATCTGGTCCGGCTCCGGCTTCGGCGGACAGTTCCCGATGGCATTTCCCGATCTCGATCTGGTGGTCGTCTTCAACTCCTGGAACATCCTCCCCGGACAGAAGGGCATCCCATTGGGGCGGGTGCACGCGCGGCTCGCCAAGGCGGTGACAGGCCGGTAGTGGCGAGCGGTGCGTGTCAGCTTTGACACGCGACTACACTGTGGCGATGCGCGACTTCCTCAACCCCGAGCTCAGCCTCCTCGCCTTCCAGCGGCGCGTGCTCGCGATGGCCGAAGATCGTGCCACGCCACTCCTCGAGCGTCTGCGGTTTCTGGGGATCGTCAGCAGTAACATCGACGAGCTGTACATGGTTCGGATGGCCGAGTTGCGCCTTGCGGCACTCGACAAAACCATCGCGCGCCAGACCGACCATGGCGACGGGCTCTCGGCCGGCGATCGCCTGCATGCCGTTGAACAGGAAATCGAGGCCATTCTCGCAGCACAGGCACAGTGTGCGGCCGAGTGCGTACGCGATGCCGCGGCGCATGGTGTGCGCCTGATGACATGGTCGTCGTTGTCCGACACCGAACGTGGCTCGCTGCGCGCGCGCTACCTCGAGGAGATCCAACCCGATCTCTCGCCGTTTGCAATCACGCTCAGCCCCGGCATCCCGCTGCCGCATCTGCCGCATCTGGGGCTGTTCGTGGCGATCGTCTACCGCGCCCACGGTGCCGAACGCACCCATCTCGCCGAGCACGAGCTGCCGCGCGACGTACCGCGGCTGCTGGACGTGCCCGGGCGCGCCGGAGCGGTGATTGCGATCGAGGAGGTGCTGCGAGCCAACGCACACCTGCTCTATCCGAATGCGGTGGTCGAAGGTGCGTTCCTCTTCCGCGTCACGCGCGGTGGCGATCTGCACCTGCAGCACGATCGGGCGAATGATCTGCTGGATGCGGTCTCGGATGCCACCGCGCGACGCCCGCACAATCCGGCAGTGCGGGTGGAGGTCGAAGCCAGTATGCCATCGGCGGTCAGCGCGCTGATTCTCGATAACCTGCATCGTGATGCGCTCGGCCGCGACATGGCCATCACCGTCAACTCCGTGCAAGTGGTGGATGGATTGCTCGATCTGCGCTGCCTGCAGACACTGCCGCTGCCACCCGACCCGTCGCTCGAGTTCCCGCCGCTGCGCGCACGCCAGGTGGTTCCGGCTCAGCTGTCGATGCTGGAGGCAATCCGAGCCGGTGATTTGCTGGTGCACCATCCGTTCGAGTCGTTCGACGAGACCGTCGTTCGCTTTTTCGCGGAAGCCGCCACCGACCCTCAGGTGACGGCAATTGCCACGACTTTGTATCGCGTGGGTACTCCGTCACCGATCGTGGAAGCGCTGCTCACGGCGGCGCGCGCGGGGAAGCGTGTGTTCGTACTGGTCGAGCTGCAGGCGCGTTTTGACGAAGAGCACAACGTGCAGTGGGCGCGTGCGCTGGAGCGCGCTGGTGGGCGGGTGGTGTACGGGATTCCTGGGCTCAAGGTGCACGCCAAGGCGGCCCTCGTGGAACGGCGTGAAGGTGAGCGCCTTGCACGCTACGCCCACGTCGGTACGGGGAACTACAACCCCCGATCGGCACGTCAATACACCGATCTGAGTCTCTTCTCGGTACGCGAGGCCATCACGACCGACGTCGCGACCCTGCTCGATGCACTGGCTACCGCCACCTATCCGGTGCATGGCCTTTCACATGGTGCGCTGGTGGCGCCCATGCAGTTGCTGCCGTCGCTTCTGGAACGCATCGACCGGGAATCGCAGCATGCGCAGGCCGGTCGTTTGGCCTCGATCACGATCAAAGTGAACGCGCTCGCCGACCGCGAGATTGTTCAGGCGCTCTATCGCGCTGCGCAGGCAGGGGTGCAGATCGATCTGGTGGTGCGCGGCATCTGCACGCTGCGGCCGGCACTGGCTGGCCTGTCGGACCGAATTCGCGTGGTCTCGGTGGTCGGACGTTTTCTCGAACATTCGCGCATCTACCGGTTCGAGAACGCTGGCGACGCAGAGTACCTGATCGGGTCCTCCGATCTCCGGCCGCGAAACCTGCGTCGCCGGGTGGAAGTGCTGGTGCCGGTGGTAGATGCGGGCAACCGGGCCCGCCTCGACGATATCCTGGCGCGATACCTGGCCGACGGCACGGCCTGGGAGCTCGATGCCGGAGGCGGCTACTCCCGGCGATCCGGTGGCGACCCCAGTGCGCAAGTCACGTTCGCAGAAGGCTTTCCGCTCGCCTAGACGGGATGCGAGCTTTCGTCGTCGCTCCGCGCGTCTGCACCAGCACCGCCCTCCTGACCAACCGCCTGTCGTCATGAAACGCCACGTTCTGCTCTATGGGCTGCTGGCCGGCGTGCTGATCGCGGTACTCAGGTTCATCGAATACCGGTATCTCGTCGTCACGCATTCGGTCGAGATCTACGGCGGCCTGATTGCGGCGCTGTTCGCGGGCCTCGGGATCTGGCTTGGCGTGACGCTGACCGGCCGGCCCGAACGGGTCGTGATCAGAGAGGTCTCAGTCCCAGCTGCCTCGGGTTTCGTGGCCGATCCGGCGCGCCGTGAAGCCTTCGGTATCACCAAAAGAGAGCTCGAGATTCTCGAGCTGATGGCGGCCGGCATGAGCAACAGGGAGATCGCCGAACGCATCTTCGTCAGCGAAAACACGGTCAAGACACACGCGAGCCGCCTGTTCGACAAGCTGGGGGCACGGCGCCGCACTCAGGCCGTCAACACGGCGAAGAGCCATGGATTGATCCCCTGACATCATCCCAAGAGGTGATTTTCATGGCCGAGGCGAAAATCATACCAATGGGTGACTGCGGGCGCCGCGCACCGCACGTAGCCTGGCGCTCACAAACCCCAAACCAAGGAATCGGTATGAAAAAGACCGTCGTGAGGTTCGGCCTGTACGCCGGCGCAATGCTGTCAGCGCTGATGGTGGCGACGATGGGTATCGCCAAACTGATGGGTTCGTCGCCGACTGGCGGCATCGGCATGGTGATCGGCTACACGACGATGATACTGTCGTTCATTTTCGTCCACTTCGGAATCCGCTCG
>JBBQRH010000149.1:0-6735 GCA_038215035.1 Gemmatimonadales bacterium
TTCGTGGTTCGTCGCTCGAGCCAAGGAACGGCTGTGTGAAAGCTGTCAGTGCTTCTTTCTCACATGACCAAGGAATGCCCCTGTCAGGACCCGTGAGCGGCTCGTCGCCCGATCCTGGCACTGCCCCTCCTCGGGGCGCAGTCAGATCTTTGTCACCGCGCCTCCAAACGCATGCTCGGTTACGCACGAGTCACCGCAAGACCCTGCACGGCTCCGGGTCATCCGAGTAGCCTACAGCACGCATCGACCGGAGATCACCAATGCCGCTGACTCGCGAACAGACCCGAAGCAAGTACTTCCAGCTCTACACGAACTCAAAGCGCCTCGCGTGGGACCCGGCCGCCGTCGACTTCTCGCGTGACGCCGCTGACTGGGAGATGATTCGCCGCGACTACCCAACCGAGGAATTCGCGAAGCAGTTGCACCAGCTCTGCGCCTTCTTCCACGCCGGTGAAGAAAGCGTCACCAGCACGCTCGCACCGCTGCTCGGCGCAGTCGCGCGTCTCGAGCTGGGCGTCGATATCGAGATGTACCTCACCAGCCAGATCTACGAAGAAGCAAAACACTTCGAGTTCTTCACCCGCTACTTCCACGAGGTCCTCGGTGAGGAGACGGCATCGCTGCTGGCCGAGCTCACTCCCGCCCCGCACGCCGTCCTGATTCACGATCTCGACGCCACCACCGATCGGGTCCGACACGAGACCGATCCAACGCGGCTGCGCATTGCACTCGTCGAGGCGGTAACACACTACATGGGTGTCGTCGAAGCGATGCTGGCCCGCACCGGCTACGTCGGCGCCAGCGATGCGCTGGCCGCGCGCAACTGGCTGCCCGGATTGCAGGAAGGTTTTCGCCTCATCCGACGCGATGAGGGCCGGCACGTCAGCTTCGGTATCCACTTCATCCGACAGATGACGGCGCAACACCCGGACCTGGCTGCTGTGGTACACGAGACCTTTGAACGGCATCTGCCCAATGTGCTCGCCACCATTCAGGCGTTCGACTACCCGCACCCCATCGTCGACCTGGAAAAGCTCACGCAGTTTTCGCTCGATGCGTTCGGGCAGTTCATGGCGGCCACCGGGCTCACCGATGCGGATGACTCATCGCTGACGTCCGAGCTGGATGAGAGCGTCGTCGCATGACTGACGGGGTGCTGACCGCGGCGTTGCCATCGCTGGCAGAACTGGAATCCGCCGCGGCGCTGGTCGCCAACGTATTTACCTCCACGCCGCAGTACCGCTGGCCACTGCTCGAGGCACGACTCGGAACACGCTGCTGGGTGAAGCACGAGAATCACACCCCCGTTGGCGCCTTCAAGGTGCGCGGCGGATTGGTCTACCTCGATTGGCTGCGACGTGAACACCCCGAGACCATCGGCGTGGTGACGGCAACCCGCGGGAATCACGGGCAGTCCGTGGGGCTCGCGGCGCAGCGCAGTGGCCTGCGTGCCTGCGTCGTCGTACCGACCGGCAACAGCATTGAAAAGAATGCGGCCATGCGTGCATTGGGCGTCGAGCTGATCGAAGGCGGAAGCGACTTTCAGGACAGCGTCGAACTCGCCGATCGCATCGCCGTGGAACGCGGCTGGCATCGGCTGCCAAGTTTCCACCCGCAACTGGTGGCAGGAGTCGGGACCTACGCACTCGAGTTGCTTCGCGCGGCGCCGAGAATCAAGACGGTGTACGTCCCGATCGGACTCGGCTCGGGAGCCTGCGGTGTGATTGCCGCCAGGGATGCGCTGGGCCATCAATGCGACATCGTGGGTGTCGTCTCAACCGAGGCGCCGTCCTACGCGCGATCGTTCGAATCGGGCCGCCCGGTCTCGGCACCAGTTCATACGCGCATCGCCGACGGCATGGCCTGCCGCACACCGGTGCCCGCGGCCCTCGACGTGCTTCTGCGTGGCCTCGCCCGCGTCGTCTCGGTAACTGACGATGAGGTGGAGGCAGCCATGCGCCACCTCTTTTCCGACACCCACAATGCGGCCGAAGGCGCCGGCGCCGCCGCAACGGCCGCGGCACTGCTGGAACGTGAAACGCTTCCTGACGAAATCGCCGTCATACTCTGCGGCGGCAACGTCGACCGCGATGTGTTCGCCAGGGTGATGGCTGCGGGCTGATCGGCCGCGAAGTCCAGACCGCAGCCGCTGCTGCCGATACTCAGGTGCAGAACCGCCGCCGACCCCAGAGATCAGCGGCTTGCCTGACATCGCTGTGACCTGGGAGCTCGTGAAGGCTTTCCCCTTTCGCGCACGCGTCGGCCTCTCCCTGACCGCGTCTCTCACGATCGGGGGCCTTGCGCTGGCAGTCGGTGCCCGTCACCTCGAAGTGCTCCACGCACAACATTCGACGATCGGAGATCGTGAGTTCGGTCGTGCCGTCTGGTGGACGCTGGCGCTGGTGGTGGCCTCCGCCAACGTGGCAGGCGCCACCGCAGCGGTCCTCACCACCAGAGCCCTCTCCGCGCGCATCGCACGGGTACGGGATGCCGTGCGCACACTCGCCGACCCGATCACAAGCCCCATCGCCGTCACTGTGACGCCTGTCGACGACGAATTCCTCCCGTTGCACAGTGCCGTACTCGCTGCGCGCGAATCGCTGCAGGGTGCGCTGATGCAGGCGCACATGGAATCGGATCGCAACCGGGCGATCGTCGATACTGTGCTGGCCAGCGTTTTTGCCATCGATGGCGGGGGACGAATCCTGACCGCGAATCCCGCCGCGGTGCAGATGTTTGCGCGCCCGCTCGCCAGCCTCATCGGCGCAGTCCTCTCCGATCTGGTCGCCGCCGATTCACTGCGACTCTCCGTCGACGACCTCGGGACGGTCACGTTCGCCGGAGGCGACGAGGATCGACGCTTCACCACCAGCGTCCGGCTGCACGGTCGGCGCACCTTTCCAGCCCAGGTGGCCATCACCCCGTTGGTACTCGACGGGCAGCACGCCTGGGCGGTGTTCGTGTACGATCTGACGGCGCAGCAGCAGACCGAGAGTGCCCTTGGCGATGCGCGACAGGCTGCCGACGACGCCAACATGGCCAAGGCCGCGTTTCTGGAACGCATGAGCCAGGAATTGCGATCACCACTCAGCTCCATGATCGGCTTCACCAGAATCGTGCGCCGCAGCAAGAGTTCGGAGCTGAGCGAACGCGATCGCCATTATCTGGACCGGGTGCAAGCCAGCAGCGAACATCTGTTGGGCTTTGTCGACGATATCTTCGACCTGTCGCGCATCGAAGCCGGTCGCGTGACCATGGTCATCGTCCCGACCGACGTGGTGCCGATGATTCGGGCGATTGTCGAGCAGTTCGAATCAAAGGTTGCCGATCGACCGGTGGTGCTGCAGGTCGACCTGCCGGAGGGTGAGGCCATCGCCCGCGTCGACGCCGCGCGCCTCCGTCAGGTGATCACCAGTCTGGTGGACAACGCCGTGAAGTTCACTGCCCGTGGCCGCATCACGGTGTCGGTCAGGCGGCACTATACCACTGGTGAGGCCAGTGCGATTCTCGTCACCGATTCGGGTATCGGCATTCCGCTCGAACGCCAGGGACGGATCTTCGACTCGTTCGAGCAGGGGGGCGACGAAACGAGCCATCGCTATGGCGGCAGTGGGCTTGGCCTCGCGTTATCGTGGCGGATCGCGAAGCAGATGGGGTGTATGCTGAGTGTGGAAAGCACCGCCGGCGCAGGCAGCACTTTCACACTTGCCTTTGCACGGACCCTTCTGCCTGACGAGGCGATCCTGACGCAGACGGCTGCCCGCACCGCCTGACGCTGGCGGTGCCCCCGTACGCTCCGGTATCGTGTAGCGTGTCCACTCTCCTCGCTACGCCCGAACTGCAGAACGCCGTGTCAGGATTGCGACGCGTGCTCGGAGACAGTGAGCGGCGCACGCTTCACGCCGCGGTGCAGCGTATCGTTCCGGATGGCCCGGAGGATCTGACCGCCCGGGTCGAACATCGGATCGCAGGCCTCGCGTCGCACAAGATCTACGAGGTGAATGATGGGCTGCGCTTTTTCGGCGGCATGCTGGCGGCAGTGATCAGTGTGCGGCGGTTCGCGCCATTTCATGCACTCGAACATGTCGAGCAGGACCGGATGCTGCACGCCTGGGGCGACAGCCCGCTGCCGCAGGCGCGAACGCTGTACCAGTTGCTGCGGCGCCTGAGCCTGCTGACGCACTACGCTGATCCGCGCTCGCACGCCGCAATCGGGTACCGTGGCGCATTGCACACGCGTGAGGCGGCCGTGTCCTGGGAAGGTCCGGCACCTTCCGGCACCGTCGCATCCACTGATGATGATGCAGAGCCTGTCATGCGAGCGCCCGCCATCGCACCGGTGCCGACAGCGCGTGCCCTGCCTGACGGAGTGATCACGGCCGCCACCTTCCGTGTCGCATCCGTGATCACAGCCGACGTCATCGTGATTGGCTCCGGTGCTGGCGGTGCCGTCGCGGCCGCGCGACTGGCGGAAGCAGGAAAGCACGTGGTGATTCTCGAATCGGGCGAGTTCGTCCCCAGCGACCAATTCACCGAGCTCGATGGCCCAATGACCGAACGGCTGTACGCGGAAGCGGGACTCCGGGCGACCGACGATCTCGCGGTCTCGATGGTTCAGGGCGCCACCGTCGGTGGCAGTACCACCGTGAACTGGATGATCATGCTCCGGACTCCGGCGCATGTGCTCAGCGAATGGGCGACACGCTTCGGGCTCGAGGGAATGGATGCCGCGGCAATGGCATCGGTGTTCGATCGGATCGAACAGGACGTGCACGCGCGGCGTGTTCCCGACGATGCGCATTCGCCCAACAATCGGCTCCTGCTCGATGGCGCGGCCGGACTTGGCTGGCGCGTGGAATCTGCGCTGATCAATGCCCGAGGGTGCGTGCGCTCCGGATTCTGTGGCCATGGCTGTCGCTACGACGCCAAGCAGGGCACACAGCAGACATATCTGCCACGCGCGCTGGCGCGCGGGGCCACACTTTACGCCAATGCACACGCGTCGCGGATCGAGATCGTACGGCGAAGCTCGGACTCCAAGGCCGCGATGCCCACCAAGCGCGTCACCGCCACGGTGCGCCGCGTCGGTGACGGCGCCCCTGCACGCACGCTGACACTTGAGGCGCCAATCGTCATCGTCAGCGGTGGCGCAGTGGAAACGCCGCTGCTGCTGATGCGTTCCGGCATGGATGGCGGCGGAGTCGGCAAGTATCTCCGTCTGCATCCCACGACGGCCGTGATCGGCGTGCACGATCGCGAGATCTACGGCGCCGCCGGCATTCCGCTCAGTGCGATGTCGGACGAGTTCATTCAGCGCGATCACAACGGCTACGGTTTCTGGCTGGAGTGCCCACCGCTGCATCCGTCGATCGGGGCCGCGGCGCTGTCGGGCTTCGGCGCGCCGCACGCGGCCCTGATGCGCCAGTTCCCCAATCTCGCGTCGACCATCGCACTCACGCGGGACGGCAGCGATCTACGACGGTCGAGTGGTGGCGTCACCCTTGATCGGAACGGGAATGCACACATCACCTACGCATTGACCAAGGCCGATGCCGCAAATGTTCGGGCCTCCGTCGAGGCGGCAGCGCGCCTGCAGCTTGCAACCGGCGCGCGCGAAGTGCACACCCTGCACAACGTACCGATCGTCATTCGGCGTGAAGCCGATCTGGCGCAGATTCGCCAGCGGGCCGTCGATGCGAATCGCCTGATGCTCTTCAGTGCCCATGTGAACGGCACCGCGCGCATCGGCACCGATCCCGCCACCAGCGGTGTCACACCGAGCGGTGAACGGCACGGCGTGCCCGGCGTCTACGTCTTCGATGGCTCCATGCTGCCCACGGGCGTGGGCGTCAATCCACAGGAGACGATCATGGCACTGACGACGGTGCTTACCGAACGCCTCCTGGCACGTTGGCCCTGATGCAGCAGCCACGACCGACGGCATATCTCACGCGTCGTCACACCGATGCGGTGGAGAGCGCCTTTGCGGAGCACTTCGAGGTTGGCCTCAACATCGGCGACATCCCTCGGACCGCCTCGGAACTGTCGCGGATGATGCAGCAGTGCGATGTGCTGGTGCCGACAGTCACCGATCTGCTCGACGATCAGCTCTTTCAGCACGCGCCGTTTCGCACCAAACTGATCGCCAGCGTGGGTGTGGGAACGAATCACATCGATCTGACGGCCGCCGCACGCGAGGGGTGCGTGGTGACCAACACGCCGGATGTGCTGACCGACGACACCGCCGACATCGCCATCGCGCTGATCCTGATGGCGTCGCGCCGCCTTGGCGAAGGCGAGCGTGTCGTCCGAGCCAGCCGCTGGCACGGCTTTGCGCCGACCTGGCATCTGGGCCACACGCTGCGCGGCCGCACGTTGGGCATCGTTGGCTATGGCCGGATTGGACGCGCCGTCGCTGCACGAGCCCGGGCGTTCGGACTGCTGGTCACATGGGTGGGACGCGAAGCGGGAGGGAGCGTGCCTGCCGATCCTGAAATGGCGCCATCGCTCGATCAACTGCTCGCAACCAGTGACATCGTCACGCTGCACGCACCCGCCGGCGCCGAGACCCACCATCTCATCAGCGCGGATCGGATCGCCCGGATGCGCCCGGGGAGCATCCTGATCAACACCGCGCGAGGATCGCTGGTGGATGAGCCGGCGCTGGCCGAGGCGCTCCGTGCGGGACATCTGTTTGCAGCGGGACTCGACGTCCACGAGTTCGAACCGAAGATC
>JBBQRH010000150.1:0-6602 GCA_038215035.1 Gemmatimonadales bacterium
GATCGCCCGGCTTTCCTGTGACGTCTTGGCGCTGTCGGCCGAAGCGGCGGAGCTCGGTGATCGCGTGACGGCGCCGGACGCGTGGACCGGCGCATCGCTTGCCCACGCCGCTGTCAGCGCCGCGCTCGGGCTGCTGCGCAGTAATCTCGCGATGCTCTCAGACAGCGCCCTGGCCCACGCTCCGCGCGAGGAGGCAGAGACGCTCCAGCATCGTGCGAACGCGTTACTGGACACCGCCCGAATCGCAGTGAAGCACGTGGCAGGATGACACTGGTGCGCGGCACGCGGGCAGCGCACGCGACTTCAGACGGTCGGCGCGTGCCAGAACCGGCCCGCTCCCGCGTCAGTGACTCGACGCCGTGCGCACCGGGAAACGCAGCCCATCGATCACGCCGCGGATCTGCTTGAGGTTCTCGGGAAAGCGCGTCTGCAACTGCATGTAGAGATACTGTCCGCCGATCTGCGGCTTCCAGCTCACGTCGACCCGGTAGTTCGTGATCCCTTCGACGAGCATCGTGGTCCGAATCGTGATCGTGGTGTCGCCCTTGGTGACGACGCACTGGGCCGAATTGATCGGCAGCACCGGCTTGAAGATGAACTCCGATCCCTTCCAGACGTTCAATACTGCGCCGGTACGCTGCAGGTTGAAGTCGATGTCATTCAGCGTCCTGAAGTCCGGAATCCACCGCGCCGGCACCGGAAACTCCGCCGGACTGAGCGAAATCATCCGTGTCGGGCCCTCAATCGCGGAGTTGGCTGGGTTGCATGGCTCGTCGATCGGTCGAAGTACGGCGCCGGTCATGGCCGGCGGGATGGTTGCACGGGCACACGCGCCCACCGCGAGCAACAGCATCGCAGCACCAGCGTTCAGCTTCATGGACATGCAGACTCCAGTGCGGGATGTGATCGGTGTCTTCCGCGGTACTGCGTTCGGGGCCTCGTTCACTTCGCCTTCCGTCGTTTGGCGACGCTCATCGTGTCGATCGGGAAACGCACACTCTCGATGGTACCGCGGATCCGTCGCAACTCTTCGGCAGAATTCGTCACGAGTGTGAGCTGGAGGATGGGGCCATCCCCTTCGGTCTCCCACCACGCGCTGACGGAGAAGTCCGTCCCGCGGCTCCGTGATCCGGTGATGATGACCGTCGTATCCTTCCGCGTCAACTCGCACCGGACATTCGCGTTGCGCAGCGGTGGCTCGAGCGGAACGGGTGTCGGCTCGCCCTCCGACACGACGAGAAGCGAACCGAGACGTCGCAATGTCAGTCGCGGCGAGGCGCTCGTGGTCGACGCCCATCCCCGAGCGACCGCGAACGTCGCCCAGCCGACCTGAAAGGTGTCCGTCGGCGCAGGCAGGGCGCTGTTCCGGGGATCGCAGACCGCATCCATCGGGCTGCCCATCGCGGACTGCACGCCCGGGCCGGCGGCGCACCCCGACAGGGCGGCGGTGGCGAACAGCAATACAGCCCACTCGGAACGAAAAGTCATGGCACGCCTCGTGGAAACGATTTCTGGAAGCCTTATGCTACCAATAAGTCTCGCAGTGCACCTTCGGTCTGCACTCCCGACTCCGATACACGACACGCTCGTCAGCGCCGGACGGCGCCTGTATCGACTGGGAAGCGCACATTCTCGACGATACCCCGCATCTGACGTAGGTGCTCCACATAGCGCGTGTCGAGCTGCATATAGAAGTACTGTCCGTTGATGAGCGGCTCCCACGCGACGTCCACGCGATAGTTGAAGCCATTCAACCGCGTGGCCTGAATGCTGATCGTGGTATCCCCGCGCGCGAAGGAACAGCGCACGGCATTCCGTGGCTGAAGCGCGGGAAACACAAAGCGGGATCCCCGCCAGGCCGTGAGCTCCGCATCGATGCGACGCAGCTCCAGCTCCTGCGCGGTCGAAAGATTCGTGGTCCACCCCTTGCCCGTCACGACTTCCGCAGGCCCGACCCGGAACGTATCGAGCGGTACCGCGAAGGTTCCGTTTTTCGGATTGCAGACTTCATCCAGTGGCGTCCCGAAGGGCGCAGGAATGAATTTCCGGGTACAGCCGGAGAGCACGGCCGCCGCGCCGAGGAGGAGCAAGCCAGCATGGACGGGTTGCAGCATGACAGCGCCTCGGGTCCGCAGGTGGGCAGTGAGCGACCACTGCACAGCAACACCCGCTCCCACCACCAGAGTTCCGCCGAGTCGCTCGCGTGGTGCTAGGAGTCCAGCTTGGTCAGGATACGTGGCCCCTGTGCCGTGATGGCCACCGTATGCTCAAAGTGCGCGGACCACTTTGCATCCGCCGACACGATCGTCCATTTGTCGCTCAGGGTGCGGATCGCCGAAGTCCCGATGTTCACCATCGGCTCGATGGCCAGCGTCATTCCGGCCAGGAGCTTCGTACCACGCTTGGGTTTGCCGTAGTTCGGCACCTGTATCTCTTCATGCAGCACGAAGCCGACTCCGTGGCCCACCAGCTCGCGCACGACGGAGAATCCTGCGGCTTCCACGACCTGTTGGCAGGCATGACCGATGTCGCCGATATGGTTTCCGAGCACCGCCGCCTCGATCGCGGCGGCGAGCGAGGCCTGCGTCGTGTCGAGCAGTCGCTGGTGCTCCGCGGTGATCGTTCCGACGGCATGCGTCTTGGCGGCGTCCGTGTACATCCCTTCGTACTTCACGCCGATGTCGACGGAGAGGATGTCGCCTTCCTTCAGGATGCGTTTCGCCGACGGAATGCCATGCACGATCTCCTCGTTGATACTGAGACAGACCGATCCGGAAAAGCCGTACAGCCCCTTGAACGCAGGCACCGCACCGACATGGCTACGGATGAAGTCATCCGCGACCTTGTCAAGTTCAAGCGTGCTCACACCGGGCCGGATCGCGTGCTGCACGACATCATGAGCGGCGGCGAGGATTCTCCCGCCGCGCGCCATCGTGTCGATTTCGCGAGCCGACTTGAGCTGGATCACAAGCCGAGAGCGAGTCGGGCGCGCTCGGTGATGTCATCGATTGCGCCAACCGCATCGATGGTCGCAATCCGGTCGCCATTCTGCTCGTACCACGACAGCACCGGCTCGGTGGACGTCCGGTACGCGTCGAGGCGTGTCTTGACGGCCTCGGGCTCGTCGTCCTTGCGGCGCACGAGTGTCCCGCCCCCTTGGCCACTCACGCATCCTGCGCTGTCGCACTTCTCGCCAGGCTCATGCCCGGTGAAGGGTGCGCTGCACTTGTCGCAGGTGAGCCGGCTGCTGATCCGACCGATGATTTCATCATCGGGGATATCGAAGACCAGCACGGCGTCCAGCTTGCGATCCAGGTCGGCGAGCACCTTCTCCAGGCCGATCGCCTGCGGAACGGTGCGGACGACGCCATCGAGCACGGCACCCTTGGTATACGCCGGCTGCGACAACGTTTCCTTGATGATGCCCAGGATCACAGTGTCGGCGACCAGATCGCCACGATCCATGAAGGCCTTGGCGGCCAGACCCATGGGGGTGCCGGCGCGGAGCGCGGCACGGAGGGCTTCGCCGGTGGCAAGGATCGGAACGCCAAGCGCCGCGGCGAGCCGCGGCGCCTGAGTGCCTTTCCCCGCTCCGGGCTTGCCGAAGAGGACGATAACCATGTGCGAGCGGGGTGTCCGGTGAATTGGGCCGAGAAACCGCGAGTCGTGCGAAGCGGAGACGAAACGGCGGTCAGAGACCGCCGGTCGCCTGCCGTCCGCGGTAACGAACCTTGCCCTTCTTCATGAAACCATCGTACTGCCGCAGCAGCAGGTGCTGCTGCATCTGTGCCATCGTATCGAGCGCAACACCCACCACGATCAGGAGGCTGGTGCCACCAAAACTGAACGGCACGTTGATCATCTTGCCAATCACCTGCGGCATCAACGCAATTCCTGTCAGGAACAACGCCCCAGGCAGGGTGATCCGACTCACGACCTGATCGATGTACTCTGCCGTCTTCGCGCCCGGCTTGATGCCCGGCACAAAGCCACCCTGCTTCTTCAGGTTCTCGGACAGGTCGATCGGATTGAAGATGATCGACGTGTAGAAATAGGTGAAGAACAGAATCAGCACCGCGCTCAACACGAAGTACACCCACGTACCCGGTGAGAAGTAGTCGGCAAAGCCCTTCAGATTCTCATTGCCGCTGAACGTGGCAATGGCGCTCGGCACCACGATCACGGACTGCGCAAAGATGATCGGCATCACGCCGGCGGAGTTCAGGCGCAGCGGAATGAAGTTCCGAGCTTCCTGCCGCATGCGTCCACGACTCACCGTGCGCTGCGGGATCTGGATCAGGATCCGGCGCGCCGCCATCGTGATGGCCACCACGCCGGCAACCACCGCAATCATCACCACGCCCAGCACCAATACCTGTAGCGGGCCAATTGCGCCGCTACCGAGGAAACTGAACGTCTGGAAGATACCAGGCCAGAACCGCTCGACGATCGAGAAGAAGATGATCAGTGACGCGCCATTGCCGAGGCCACGCTCCGTGATCTGCTCACCGAGCCACATCACGAACATCGCCCCCGTCGTCAGGAACAGCGCCATCTGCACCTTGAACCAGAAACCCGGCGTGGCCACCGCACCCGGCAGGGATTCCGTGAACAGCCCGAAGCCCCAGCCCTGCACGACTGCCAGAACCACCGTCGCGTACCGCGTCCACTGCGTCAGCTTCTTCCGGCCTTCCTCGTCTTTCTGCATCTTGTCCACTTGCGGCATGACAGCGCCGGCGATCTGGACGAAGATTGATGCCGAGATGTACGGCATGATCCCAAGCGCGAACACAGTGGCTCGGCTCAGGCCTCCACCGGAAAACAGGTCGTACAGGCCGAGGATGCCACCGCTGCCCTGATTCTGAAAGAATGCCGTGACGGCCAGCACATCCACGCCTGGGGCGGTGATGTGCGAGCCGACGCGGTAGAGCACCAGACAGAGGAACGTAAAAACGATCTTCTGCCAGAGCTCCGGCGTGCGATAAATGTTCGCGACGGTATCCGTCGCGGAGGCCTGTGCCATTCCCTACTCCTCGACGCGACCGCCGGCCGCCTCGATCTTCGCCTTGGCGCTGGCGCTGACCTTCACGCCGCGCACGGTGAACGCACCGGTGACAGCGCCGTTGCCAAGCAGCTTCGCCGGACCCTTGTTCACATTCACCAGCCCAGCCGCCAGCAAGGTCTCGGTCGTGACTTCCGTTCCCGTCACCTTCGACAGTTCATCCAGACGCACAATCTGGTTGACGATGCTGAACGGGTTGGTGAAACCACGCTTCGGAATACGGCGCGTCAATGGCATCTGGCCACCCTCGAAGTGCGGCTTGCCGCCACCCGGACCGTGATGTCCTGCGCGCGCCTTCTGACCCTTGTGCCCCTTGCCTGCCGTCTTGCCCGTGCCTGAACCCGGACCACGACCGATGCGCTTCCGGTTGCGGTGCGAACCCGGCGCGGGCATCAGGTTGTGCAGGCCCAGCTTTTCTTGTGTGTCGGTCATGGTTCCGCTACTCCGCTACCGGGGTCACTTCAAGCAGGTGACGCACCCGCTTGATCTGCCCACGCAAGGACGGACTGTCCTGCTGGACCACGACGTCCTGATGATGCTTCAGGCCGAGCGCCTTCAGCGTGTCCTTCTGCACCTGCGGCTTGCCAATTCCGCTGCGCACCTGCTCGATGCGCAGCTTGCCATTCGTCATCGGCAGGGTCTTCGGCGTGTGCTTCGGACCCTTGGTCGGACTCTTGATGAACGTACGCGGCATTTATGCAACCTCCTTCGACTTGGCACGGCTGAGGTACTGGATCGAGCTGACTTCAATACCGCGCTCGCGCGCGATCTGGTCAACGGTCACCAGCTCCGCCAGACCGGCCATCACCGCGCGCACCAGGTTGTGCGGATTGGTGCTGCCGAGGCTCTTGGTCAGAATGTCCTGAATACCCACACACTCGAAGACGGCGCGAACGGCACCACCGGCAATGACGCCGGCACCTGGCGCCGCTGGCTTCATCATGACCTTGCCAGCGCCGTGCTTGCCGATCACTTCGTGCGGAATGGTCGCACCGGTCAGCGGCACGCTCACCATGTTGCGCTTGGCGCCTTCGACGGCCTTGCGGACCGCTTCCGACACTTCATTCGCCTTTCCGGTCGCGTACCCAACCTTGCCCTTCCCATCGCCAACGGCCACGAGGGCGTTGAACGAGAAGCGACGACCACCCTTCACCACCTTGGCCACGCGGTTGATCGCGACGACGTTCTCGACGAGATCCGACTGCTCGCGCTCTCCGCCGCGGTTGTCGCCGCCACGACCACGTCCTTCGCGATTGCCACCGCCAGGGCCGCCGCCATCACGGCCACCGCGGTTTCCGCCGGGACCGCCCGGGCCACCACCGCCCGGACCACCACGACCACGGCCACCGCCGCTGCCACCACGTCCACCACCGCCGCCGCCACTCCGCGCGCTACCACCCGGACCGCGACCTGCGGGACGCGACGTCTCACTCGACGTCGAACCTACGTTCGGCTGATCTGCCATATCAGAACTCCAGGCCGCCTTCGCGGGCGCCATCGGCGACCGCCTTCACGCGGCCATGGTACTTGTAGCCTGCAC
>JBBQRH010000151.1:0-6553 GCA_038215035.1 Gemmatimonadales bacterium
ATGGGCGACGGGGGGCCGAATTGCTTCGAGTGCACGATTTCAGTCGCGGACGTCGATGCGGTGGCTGAGTCGGTGGTCGAACACGGCGGAACGATCGTCATGCCCAAGGCGACGATCCCGACCGTCGGAGAGCTCGTCTACTTCAATGACACCGAGGGGAATCGTGTTGGAGCGATGCGCTACGAGGTTGTGCCGCACACCTGACGCATGGCGGTGCGTTCAGCGCTGATCCGCAGCGCTCGCGATGGCTGATGCATGCCGCGGGAGCGCGAGCTGAGCACGGAGTTGCGCCACGACGAGTCGGCTCCCGCTCAAGGTGAGATGGTTGCCGTCCTGATAGAGCAGTGTCCCATTCCTGCGGGCGTGACAGAGCGCACCGTCGCAGAAGACGGCGGCGGCATCGACGATCTCGAGCTCCGGAATTCGCGCAGAGACTCTTCGCACCAACGCGCGATACTCATGATTCCGGTGTTCCACGGCGATGCGCGAGACACCGCAGGGAATGCGAATAGTGCGGAGGCCGAATGGTCTCCCGATCAGACATTCATCCGGAAGGAAGCCAAGTTCCGGTACGCCGATCACCAGCACGACACGCTTTCCTGATTCGATGAAGGTACGAATCGACTGCTCCAGCCCCGTCTCGAGTGCGCGCTGCAGCACCATCGTGTCACGTGGTGCGTGCTGCGTCGCGACCGGGACAACGGGGCGCTGGGTGTCGACGCCGAAGCCTGCGCCAGAGAGATATGCGGCACCTCGCGACACGAGTACCACCGTCCCGATGCTGGTATCTGCCTGAATCGCCGCGTGCGCCAGTTGCGACGCACGACGACAGATCTCGGACAGTCGATTGTCGATCACATCTGGTTGGAGCAGTGGCGCACAGCCTTTCCGGCCGGTAAGCAGCAGCGGTTGAGCTGCGGTGAGGTCGGCGAGTCCGGCGAACAGTACTTCGGCATGACTGTCACCGAAGACCGCGATGCCCTTGCCGACTCCCGGGATGCGCCAGCACCAGGTGGCGTGACCCTTGTCGGGCAGTCGGCAGCGCGTGGCGCGTGCGCTGTAGGCGGTGATGGAATCGGGCGATGCGCCGCGCAGCAGGGCCAGCGCGTCAGTGCCTGGCGTGCCGTAGCGTGTCGGAAGTCCATGCGTGCGCACCAGCGCCGCGGCAGTCACCGCGAGCGCCCCAAGCGCGAGGCCGTATCGCAGCAGGTGTCGCGGCGTGATCGTCGCGACGGCAGCAACCCGTGTCGCGCGGTCGCGCGCGGGGCGCTCGATCATGGTGAGCGTGGCGTGTGCGAGCAGGACGACGGGTACCATCAGGATCACGCTGGTCCACTGCAGCATGCTCGCGGACCAGGCCTGTTCCGCCGCGAGGATATGCAGAAAGGCGAGTGGTGGCCAATGCCACAGGTACAGTGCATAACTGCGCTGACCGATCCATCGCGTGGTGCCGTTCGCGAGTGCGGAGCGATTGATGAAAGTGTGCGGTCCGGCCGCGAGAATGAGCGCCGTACCAGCGACGGGCGCCACCGCAGCGAGGCCGGGCCACGCAGCGGAGGCGTTGGTCCACCGCGCGGTGACAAGAATCAACGCCATACCGAACGTGGAAGCTGTCGCGCGCAGGGTCGCGCGCACGCGACTCGACGACTCGCTGGCGTTCTGCGACGGAGTCTGACTGATCGGCCATACCATCGCCACGATTGCGCCGGCGCCCAATTCCCATGCGCGTGAGTGCAACAGATAGAAGCCTTGCGACGGATCTGCGTACGCAAGGTTTTCGCTGACCATCAGGGAGAGTGCCGAGATCGCGATGATGACGAGTACTCGTACGCGTCCGGCGAGCGGCAGCATTGCCAAGAGCAGCGGCCAGACGAGGTAGAACTGTTCCTCGACACCGAGGGACCAGAGGTGCAGCAGTGGCTTGATGGCGGCGGTCGTGTCGAAGTATCCAACCTCACTCCATAACAGGAGATTGGACGACGAGAGACTGCCCGCGGCGACATGCCGTGCCAGATTGACCAGCTCCGGCCCTGTCATGATGCATGCGCCCATGATCAGCGTCGCGGCCAGCACCGTGGCCAGGGCAGGGACGATCCGGCGACACCGCTTCCAGACGAACTCCACGTAACGGTACGAGCCGTCGCGCATGGAGGCGTCGAGTATCCCCGTCATCAGGTATCCCGAGATGACGAAGAACACGTCGACGCCGACAAAACCACCGGGCAGCAGTTGCGGCGCCACGTGATGGACGATCACAAGGACGACGGCGATGGCTCGAAGGCCATCGATGTCGTGTCGGTACGGTGACGTGGTCGTTGCAGGCATGCCGGGAAGGACTGCGGCTGACCCCGGCAGGTCACTGCGTTGGGAGCCTGCGGCTACAGTCTGCCGCAGGCACACCTCCCCAAGCGTGACGTACTAGAGGTTCTTCTCCGTCAGCAGGCGCATGAAATCCTCGGCAGACGTCAGCGCCGACAGTTTCTCCGGCACGTCGGGTTCCTTGCCGAACTGCGCAATCTTGCCGAGGACGGGGAGGTACTGATTCGATACCTCGAGCGGCGGGGCGACGATCAGAAAGAGGAAGTGAACGGGTTTGTCGTCCATCGCCTTGAAGTCGACACCGTCCGGCTTGCGGCCAAAGGCCACCCGGAGCTTGTTCACGACAAGGGAGCGGCAATGCGGGATCGCGATGCCGCGCCCGATTCCCGTGGAACCGAGGTTCTCCCGGCGTTTCAGCATCTTGAAGAGCATGGCGTCGGACTTCTCGTCGAGCTTCAGGAGCCCGATCAGCTCCTTCAGGACGTCGTCCTTGGTGGCACCCTTCAGATCGAGCTGTACCGCGTCCAGGGAGAAGAACTCTCGCAGTTCCATCGGGTTCCTTGCGTCGGCCGACATCGCCGAGCCGCGACAAACGGGTGGCGGGGATGCAGTTCAGCCCCGGGGAACTGGCGAAGGTATCCGTCGGTGATGGGGGTGTCAAACGCCGAATCTGCACGGACTTGGCCATCGCGGGTATCTTCCGGTCATGGAATTTCCTTATCCGGTGGGGCACGCGGTGCCGCTGATCCTTGCGCCGATGGCCGGCGTCTCTGAATCGCCTTTCCGCCGACTCTGTCGGCAGCACGGTGCTGATGTGGTCGTCACCGAGTTCCTGTCGGCCGAGGGTATCCGCCGCGAGAACGAGGCGACGATCGCGAAGCTGCGTTTCACGCCCGAGGAGCACACGATTGGTGTGCAGATCTTCGGTGCTGATCCCATCGCGATGGGCGAGGCTGCAGCGCTGGTGACGGATGTCTTTCAGCCCGACTTCGTGGACATCAATTTCGGGTGCCCGGTGAAGAAAGTCGTGCGGCGGAACGGCGGCTCGGGATGCCTCCGGGACCTGGATCTGGTGCAGAGCGTCATCCGGGCGGTGTCCCGGAGCACGCACCTGCCGGTGACGGTCAAGATCCGCAGTGGCTGGAGCGAAGAGATGCGCGATCCGGTGAAGATTGCCCTCCGGTGTCAGGATGCCGGCGCGCGAGCGCTGGCGCTGCACCCTCGGACGCGGACCCAGATGTACACCGGGCATGCGCACTGGGACGAGATCGCGGCGGTGAAGGCAGCGCTATCCATCCCAGTGATTGGCAACGGTGACATCAAGACGCCACAGGACGCCCATCGGATGCGGGTCGAGACCGGCTGCGACGCCGTCATGATTGCCCGGGGCTCGTTCGGCCAGCCTTGGATCTTCGATCAGGCGCGGGCGCTGTTGGAAGGCCTCACGCCGCCACCCACTCCCGCCGTCGAGGTCCGGTTCGCCATTGCGATCCAGCACGCGCGGATGGCGGATGTGTACGAGGCGGACCGCCGCGGCGCGGCGATCGAGTTCCGGAAGCACCTTGGCTGGTACTGCAAGGGTCTTCCCGGAAGTGCGAAGCTGAGGGCGCGCCTCCATCAGGTGGATTCCCTCGGGCAGGTCGAAGACATCTTCGCCGATTACCTCCATAACAGGCATCAGTACCTCGAGCCACAGGCACCCGAGACTGACGGTGCCGCCGATCTCGACGCGGAACTGCAGGAGCAGGAGCACGGCTGAGCCGGTAGCACTGGCCAGCCGAGCTCGTCGTGCCGTGGATCCGTTTCGTTCGTCCTGCTGGTGATATGCTCGGGCCCGCCAGACGATGGTGGGAGTCTGATCGCGTGTCATGCGTTCTTCCGCAGGTGCCGACTCTTGGCATCAGGAACATTTCGCGCTCGATGCCTCCCGACAACGAGCACCGCTCCAGACCGCTACCGTGACGCATCCACCCGCGCGATCCCGCACCGCCTATTCGCTGCTCGCACTGCCCTGGCTGGTCGCGGCGGCAGTCGCGATGGCGATCGCTGGACATCGATTACCGGCAGCCGACGGTGCGGCCGTCAATGCCGTCGTGACCACGCTTGTGATCCTGATCGGCTGTGGCACTGCGCTACTGATGCGCTCAGGAACGACAGACTCGCAGCGCCGCGCCATTGGCTACGCCTCTGGCCTGCTGGCACCGTTCACCGCGGTAATCGCGCTCCAGGCAGGCGGTTCTCACACGGTCGCTTTCGTTGCGTCCTGCATCTGCGCACTCGGTGCGACCGTCGCGACAGGGTGGCGTGGAGTGTTCATCGGCGCCATTGGCACGTTGCTGGTTGCCTTCGTCTCACCTGCGATCGCCGGGACACCGATTGACGTTGACGAGATCGCCTATGGTCTGTCGATTCTGGTGACGGTGACGCTGCTGCCCGTTGCGTACATCATGCGCTCATTGCAGCGCGGCACACTGCGCACGCTCTCCGAACTCCCTGCCTTCGCGGCAGGGCCGAACGAATCGGCACTCGAATTCCCGAGCTCACTGCTCGACGCGCGCTCGGTCGCGGAATCGGAAGCCAGTGAAGCTCAGACGCGCGTCGAAGCGCTTGCGCGATATCTGCGCCAGGTCCGCGACACACTTGGCGTAACTGACGCGGTGTTCTGGCGGACGACGCGTAGCGGGCGGGCGCTTGCCCCGGTCGCGTGGGCCAGCAGCGTGCCTGGTGCCTGGGACGCAGATCACACGGCGCTCGGTGGCGAATTGATCGCCGTGCAAAGTGCGGCCCGGGTTGCGCTATTCGATCGCGACGGCGACGGGATCATGGCCGCCGTCGCTGTTCCAGGTCCAGCCAACGCGTGCGGCGTACTCTCGCTTCACGCCTCGCGCCTCGGTGTCTCGCATGAGCTGCTGGCGCGCTGGCTGCCGCGTTTTGCCGACAACCTCGGCCTGCTGGCACAGCTGCTGGAAACGCAGGCGGAGTACAGCCGTCAAAACCGTCAGTCGCAATCACTGCTGCAGGCCTCGCAGGTCTTTCAGCAGCAACGGACGATCGACACGCTGGGCCAGTCGATCTGCGACGCCGCGCTGAGTGTGAGCGGCGCAACGCGTGCGACGCTGGTGCGCTGGTATCCGGAGACATCCACTGGAGTCGTGCAAAGCGTCACTTCGGGGCACCATTTGCAGCGCGGGGCCCCGGTGTCTGCCGAGTCGCTGATCGGGCAACTCTGTCAGGTCGGGATGCCGCAGGTGTGGGAGGACGCACAGCTGCTGGAACAGATCTCGCCGGTATACAATGCGGGGCACGTCATCGCGAAGCTCGGCAGCCTGAGTGTGGTGCCGATGAAGCAGGGCAGTGCGGTGACCGGTGCGATCGTGGTGGAGAGTGACACCGTCGGCGGTGTGCTCGTGCGGGACATGCGAAACGTACGACTGCTTGGAGCGGTGGCGTCGGTGTCACTTGAAACCGTCTGGCAGATCGAAGAGGCAACGCGCCGCGCACGCACGGATGCCCTGACCGGGCTGGCCAACCGCCGCGCCTTCGATGAGGCGCTGACGCGTGCAGTGGCGGAAGCCGACCGCTTCGGCCACAACGTCGGTCTGGTGGTTTGCGACGTGGACAATTTCAAGCGCGTCAATGATCTGTACGGGCATGAGGTCGGCGATCATGTGCTGCGCTCCATCGCCGCCTCACTGTCCACCGGGGTCCGCGGCGTGGATCTGGTCGCGCGGTACGGTGGCGAGGAGATCGTCATGCTGCTGGGCAAGGCCGACGTCGCCATGGCGTGGGAGGTGGCTGAACGGATGCGTGCCGCGATCGAGGGGAAAACGATCGGCGTCGGCGAGCATCTGGTGCACGTGACCGCGTCGTTCGGCGTCGCGTCGTACCCTGAGACGGCCCGTCTTGGCGATGAGCTGTTCCCCGCTGCGGACAAGGCGCTCTACGCGGCCAAGCGTGAAGGCCGAAACTGCGTCAGGTTCGCCCGGCCCCTGAATTCGGAACAGGAGACCGACGGTGAGGGTATGGAGGAGGGTGGGGACGAAGAAGGGGCGTAACCCGGTGGTGCGTGGACGGGAACACCCTGTTAGTCTTCACCATGTCGGGGGCGACTTGGCTTCGACGGGGATGTAGCAGTTACGGTAGCGTGTCGAGGTTCTCGGACTCCTCGTAAATCCATTCGGGAAAACACAATCGCCAACAACAACTTGGCCCTGGCTGCCTAACTTTTAGTTAG
>JBBQRH010000152.1:0-6490 GCA_038215035.1 Gemmatimonadales bacterium
GCGCGCAATTGGAAACGGAGCTGGGATGTCAAACATCGAACTGCGCCTGACCCACCGGGCGCGTGCACGGGGCGCATCCTCGCGCCGCAGCCGACCTGTGGGTGCTCCGTTGCCGCCCTACTGCAGCGGATTAGCATACGGCAGCCCAGCAAGGTACCCAGAAACCGTCCGCAGCCCAACCCGCGCCGCATGCCTGCCGAGTTCGCCCCCTCTCCGAACGTCGCCCAGCTTCGCCCCTCGGCGACCATCGCCGTGTCGACCCGCGCCAAGGCCCTCAAGGCGCAAGGCCGCCAGATCATCGACCTCGGCGTCGGTGAGCCCGACTTCGACACCCCCGCTTTCGTGAAGGCCGCCGCTGCGCGCGCCGTCGCCGCGGGCCACACCAAGTACACGGCCACCGAGGGGATTCTGCCGTTACGGGAGGCCATCGCGTCCCACGCTGCCGAGCGCTGGGCCGGCGCCGCGGCCGACGCCCCGGCGGCCGCCGACGTGGTCGTCAGCAATGGCAGCAAGCAGACGCTGTTCAACGCCTGCTTCTGCCTCTTCGGGGCCGGCGACGAGGTACTGATCCCGACGCCCGCCTGGACCAGTTACGTCGAAATCGTTGCGCTGGCCAAGGCGACCCCGGTGGCCGTGCTCGGTGATCCGGCGAACGGCTTTCAGGTCACCGTCGCCGATCTCAGAGCGGCCGCCACGCCGCGCACCAAAGGGTTGATGCTGAACTCGCCCAGCAACCCCACCGGGGCAACGTGGGACGCCGACGTGCTGCGCGACATCCTCGACTTTGCGCGAGCGCAGGGGTGGTGGGTGCTCAGCGACGAGATCTATCGCCGCATCTCGTACGAAACGCCCGCGGCATCGGCGCTCGAACTCACAACCGATCGCTCGAACCTCATCATTGTCGACGGTGTGGCGAAGTCGTATGCCATGACCGGCTGGCGCATCGGCTGGGCCGTTGCACCGCGCGCGGTGGCAAAGTTGATGACCGATTTGCAGAGTCATACCACGTCCAACCCCGCCACGCCAAGCCAGTACGCCGCACTCGCGGCACTGACGGAGCGTGATGCGGCGGAAGAGAGCATCACCGGCATGGTTCGCGCATTCCGCGCGCGCCGGGACGCCGCGCTGCTGCTCCTGAACGAGGAAGGCGCGCCGCCATACATCCATCCGTCAGGGGCGTTCTACTTCTTCATCGATGTCAGCGCCATTCCCAGTGGCGGAGACGATGCCGGCACGGTCTTCGCCGCGCACATGCTGGAAGATCATGGTGTGGCGATCGTGCCCGGAACGGCGTTCGGGACGCCGGGCTGGGTGCGCCTGAGTTACGCCGCCGCCGAAGCCGACGTGCTGGAAGCCATGCGTCGCATCATCGGCGCGTATCGCGCGATGATGTCGGTGCCCGCGTGATCACCACACACCTCCTCACATCCCCTCACGCGCAATGATCACGACGATCGTGCTGATTCAGGCCGACCCGATGACGATTCCCGTCACGGCCACGGCGTTGGCGGAGATTCGCGGGGTGGGCGAGGTGTACTCGGTCAGTGGCGCATGGGATCTGGTGGCCATTCTGCGGGTCCCGCAGCTCGACGATATCGCGACGGTGGTGACGGAAGCGTTCACCAAAGTCCCTGGTATCGTGCGAACACAGACCCTCACCGCATTCCGCGCCTATTCGAAGAAGGATCTCGAGCAGGCGTGGGACCTCGGCGTGGAGTGAGCACCGCAGGGCCGACCGTTGGTCGTGCGGTCGATGCCGCGCGAAGCGCGCTGCGTGCCTCGCTCGGCGATCGGGTCCGTACCGCAGGGCCTGATCGCACCGAAGCGCTGGCGCAGGATGGAACGGTGCTCATGCAGCACGCCGCGGTGACGATCCTCGGCGGCGTGCTGCGCGTGTCTGATGTGCCGTCGCCATCGAGCGCATCGTTCGAAGGGTTTCTGGATGGCATTCAGCGCAGTACCACCATTGCCTATGTGGATGGCGTGCCGCTGTTGCACGGCACGGCGGCGGCGGCGATCCGCGCGCGGGATGCTGATGGCCGAATGACGACGTGGCGCGTACCGCGGATCGATCACGCGATCTACGCGTCGCGCGTGTTGCTGGGCGACGCCACCTGGAACGACGTCGGCGCGATTCTCGATGCCCGCGGCCAGTCGTTGTACGACAGCGACGACGCCCTGCCGGTCACGTCCCGGCACCCCTCATCATTGCTGCGCCAGGCGCTCGACGCGCTCTCCCGTGTGCGCAATGACCTCGAGCGCGCAATGGGTGATACGTGGTGTGATGCGCACCCCGAGCGACCGCTGTATGTGGATGGGTCGGTGCGCACCAGTCACGCCATGATGCGCAGCCCCGGTGTGATTGGCGTCGTGAAGAGCCACGCTACGCTGTACGTCCCCGACGACGCGCTGGCGCTGGTCACAGCACTCGGGGCAGGGCAGCGCACATCGGTCATCGTGGCGCTGGACGCGGCCGACCGGCCGCGATTTCTCACTTGGTATCTGCGGCTTCGTAGTGCGGCAGGGCGCGATCCGTTCTTCGGCCTGATTCGCGTGGAGTGTGGCGTGCGTGACGCCGACGAACGCGAGGCGGAGTCGCACGCTGATACCGCCAGCTCGTGGCTGTTGGCCGAGCGGTCACCCATCGCGCGGCCCGACGCACGCTGGGATGTGATGCCGTATGCCATTCGCGACTGTGAAGTGTACCTGCGGGCGGTGGCCTGATGACTCGTAGCCACAGCCGCATGATCGCCGAGAACGTGCCGTACCCGGGAGTGTTCCACCGATGATAGCCATACCAGCCGACGACGTCCGCCGCCCGCTTGGGCGCGTCGTCGCAACCGAGCGCCGCCCCAACACGCCGCACGAGTTCCATTTCTGGACGGCGCTCGATGCCAATATCGGCATCGGTACCATCGTGCGCGTCGATGGCACCGTGGTGGTGAACGGGCATGTGCCGCAGATCTACGGCGTCGTGATGGAAGGGCAGAGCTGGACCGACATGTTGTCGCCGCTCGACGATGTGCTCGGCCGCGATGGGCAACCGGATGGTGGCCTCGTCGCAACGCAGCGTACCGAGATCCGGTTGTACACGGCCAGCGTGTTGCGCCACATCCCCGACGAACCGCTGCAACCGGTGCCGATGGGCACGGTCTGGCTGGCGGATGATCATGACATCGCGCTCGCGTTGCGGATGGACGGCTACGTGGGTCGCACGGCAATCCCCGTCGGACTTTATCGCAGCGGCGGTACGGAGAGTCCGGTGTATCTCGACGCCGATTTCCTGCTCGGTCCCGAGGCTGCGCATCTCAACATCACCGGTGTCAGCGGGCTTGCCACCAAGACCAGCGCCGTCGAGTGGTTGCTGCAGTCGATCTTCGCGCACTTTCCGGCGGAGAAAGGCTCGGTTGCGGCGGTCTGCTTCAACGTCAAGGGACCCGACCTCCTCTATCTCGATCAGCCGGCGACGCTCGCCGCTGATGATGTGGCGATGTACGAGAAACTCGGTGTGCCGGCCGAGCCATTCAAGAATGTGCAGTACTACGCGCCGTATGATGCAGCGCTTCGCGGTCTGGCCACCATCCGCAGCAATGAGGCGCTGCAGCATAACGTCCAGCCGCTGACGTGGGGGCTCAAGGAAGTGCTGCAATACGCCGTCACGCTGCTCGACCGGGAAGACATCGATGCCAAGGCCGATGCCCTGATCGACTTCATCACTGATCGGGTGGTGGGACAGAAGTTCAGCGACCCAATGCTCGGCGGCGAGATGATCGTGCACACCTTCGCCGACCTGGATCAGTGGTTCCGTACGTTGCTCGATGGTCTGGAGCGGAAGGATTCGCAGACCTGGCGCACACATCACGTGGCAACGATCCGCAAGGTGCGGAACCGGCTCGTGAACCTGGCCACGCGGTGCGCAGGCCTGGTGACCGACGGCGCTGACGTGAGTGATCTCCCGTTCGGCACTTTCGAGGATCGCTCAGTGCACGTGCTCGACGTAGCGAATCTCGAGGAGGATGCGCAGGGGCTGATTTTTGCGCGCGTGGTGAGCAAGCTGCGGGAACACCTCGAGCGGCGTGACCTGGGGGTGAACCACGTGGTGGTCTTCGTCGATGAACTGAACAAGTACGCCCCCAGCGACGGGCCGGAGACGTATGTCCGACGGATGTTGCTCGACATTGCCGAGCGGGGGCGGTACCTGGGGATGGTGCTCTTTTCGGCCCAGCAGTTCCGCAGCCAGGTGCACAAGCGGGTGGTGGGGAACGCCGGTACCGCCCTCTACGGCCGGATGGATGGCGACGAATTGGCCACACCGGGGTATGCCGTGCTGAGTCCCGCGGTCCGGACGAAGCTGTCCACTCTCGACAAGGGTCAGTTGATGGTGCGTCACCCTCATTTCACACAGCCGGTCTTCGTGCGCTTTCCCAGGCCAAGTGTGCTCACCGGTCGACTCGGCGTCGAGCGGTTTCCGGCCGCACCGCTCGAGGAGTTCGACGCCGCCATGCTGCGCCGACTGCGGCGTTTCGACAGCGCGTTGACGCTCGAGTGGCTGCGCAGCGTGATCGCGCTGGCCGATGAGCCGGATGTCATTCGTGCAGTGCGCGCGACGGAGCGCGAGGCACCTCGTGACGCGAAGGCATACTTCTCGTCGCAGTTTCGGCGCCAGGTGGCACCGCGTGAACTGGCGACGCCGCAGGCACTCGTGCAGCCTCTCGCCCTTCCGGTTGGTGATGATCCGTACGGCTTCTGATCCGATTCGGGCTGCGCTGTTGGTCGCCGCCGCCTGTGCCTCGCTGCAGGCTCAGCGCGCGCGTGCCAGTGCCGATGCGCGTGTGTCGCTCGTGTTGCGTCCGTTCCCGGGCGACATGATCCGGCAACTGGTCGAACACGATGTCGACGAACAGGGCACGATCACCATGGCGACGGGTGATTCGACGGTGCGCGTCAGCACGCGAACCACGGTGGTGTTGCGATCGAAGGTGGATGCGGTGGATTCGCTGGGTGCCGAGATCACGTCGCAGGTCGAGAGTGTGACGGTGCGCGCCACCGGCGGCCGGGAAGAGAGCCGGCGTGCGCGGATCGCCAGCGGGATGGCACTGCAGGGACGAACGCTGCGGATGAAGCTCGCGCCCGACGGAGAGCTGATGGTGCTCGAGGATCCTGCGCTACAGGGAGCCGGTACCGTCGCCACGCTGACGGCACTGGTCGATCGTGTGCCCGCCGCTCTGCCGGTGTTGCCGGTGCGCGAGCACGAAAAGTGGACGCGGCACATGGTGCTGGCCGGTGCGCCCGGCGACGGAATCGATGCCGAGTTCACGCTCGATTCGCTGACGCGTTTTGGGGACTTTGCCTGGGTGTCGGTGAAGGGTGTGATGCGTGATGTCGGAGCCGACGCCGGCGCGAGCGTGGTGGGCTGGGTGTTGCTCGATCGCAGGCGGGGGTGGATTACACGGTCACGGATGGTGATGACGATGCGCGCGGTGACCGGGGCGCAGGGGGCGTTGCCGCCGATGCGGTTCGTGATGCGGGTGGAGCAGCGGGTGGGTGAGGTGCAGGAGATGCGGGTGCGGCGGTAGGGGAGGCGCGACCGGGGTGGGGCAGGGCAAACCCGTCGTATTGACATACATATGTCTGACCGTTAATGTCATGGCATATGATTCGAACGACAGTGCGGCTTCCCGAGGAGTTGATGGCTGCCGCGCAGCAGCGCGCGCGCGAAACCGGCCGATCGTTCACTGATCTCCTCGCCGACCTGCTTCGCAACGAGCTGCGCGTGCCGGCATACGTGACTCGCGTGTGCGAGCCACTGCCCACGTATCGCGGAGACGGCGTCAGGCCCGGTGTCGACCTGACGGATGGCAGTGCGCTCGATGACTACATGAACGATCGCTGAGCGATGGTGCTGCTCGACGTGAACGTCATCGTGAGCGCAATGCGGGAGGATTCACCTCGTCATACGCAGGCGCGCGAGTACGTGACGTCGCTGCGCCGCGCGCCGGAACCTTTTGGTTTGAGCGATCTCGTGCTCAGCGGTGCACTGCGGGTGCTGACGCATCCCCGGGTGTTCGTTCCACCAACCCCGGTTGCTTCAGCGCGGGCCTTCATTGATGTGCTGCGTGCTTCGTCGAATGCGGTGATCGTCGCACCGGGCGCCAGGCACTGGCTGATTTTTTCTGAGCTCCTTCAGGAATCTGGTGCGACGGGGAACCTTGTCGCGGATGCGTGGTATGCCGCGCTGGCGATCGAACATGGCTGCGAGTGGGTCTCCGACGATGCGGACTTTGCGCGATTTCCGAAGCTGCGATGGCGGCGGGTGGGGTAGCAATCGGTCGTTGGCGCCGACAGCGGGAGCGGGTTGTGCCGTGCTGCCGATCGAGCGCAGAGCAGGGGAGCGGTTACTCCCTTCCAATTCTGGCAGCGAATTGAGGGAGCAACGACGCCCCTCCTGCGGCGAGTTCTCGAGGCCCCGGCTCCAGAGCCGCAGTTGATT
>JBBQRH010000153.1:0-6347 GCA_038215035.1 Gemmatimonadales bacterium
CGGATCGATCAGGTGGAGCGATACCGGGCCGCTGTTGACGTCAGCGCCGACGCGCCGCCGCCGCGATTGCACAAGCTCGGTGGTCGCAAGTGGAGTCAGCAGCGCGACAAGACGCGCAGCGCCATCCTCGAGATGACGCACGAGTTGCTCGACCTCTACGCGCGCCGACGCATCGCCAGCCGTCCCGCGCACGTGCCCGATACCACCTGGCAGATGCAACTGGAAAGCGGCTTTCTGTTCGAGGATACGCCGGATCAGCGGCGCGCCACCACGGACGTCAAGCGCGACATGGAGAGTGGCCGGCCGATGGATCGCCTGCTGGTAGGCGACGTCGGCTACGGCAAGACCGAAATTGCCGTGCGCGCCGCGTTCAAGGCGGTGCAGAGCGGCCGGCAGGTGGCGGTGCTGGTACCGACGACCATTCTGGCCGACCAGCACGTTCGCACCTTCGGCGATCGGCTGGCGGACTTTCCGGTGGTGATCGAGGAACTGAGTCGATTTCGCACGGGGAAGGAACAGGCGATCACGCTCGATCGGCTCAAGAAGAAAGAGGTTGACATCGTCATCGGCACGCATCGACTGCTTGGCGAGGATGTCGTCTTTGGCGATCTCGGGCTGATCATCGTCGACGAGGAGCACCGCTTCGGCGTGAAGCACAAGGAACGCCTCAAGCAGCTGAAGATGGAAACCGATGTGCTGACGCTCACCGCCACACCGATTCCGCGCACGCTGCATCAGTCACTGGCCGGCCTGCGTGACATGACGTTGATGCAGACGCCGCCACGCGACCGCAGCCCGGTGTTGACGTATGTGGAACCGAACGACGATGCGCTGATCGAAGAAGCGATCACCCGCGAGCTCGATCGCGGTGGGCAGTGTTTCTTCGTACACAATCGCATCGAAACGATTCTGGCGATGGCAGATCACCTGCAACGGCTGGTGCCGCGCGCCCGCGTGGTGGTGGGCCATGGTCAGATGAAGGAGCGCGAACTGGAGGAGGTCATGCGCCAGTTCGTGCGTGGCGAAGCCGACATCCTCGTCAGCACGATGATCGTCGAAAGTGGCTTGGACGTGTCGAACGCGAACACGATGTTCGTGGACCGGGCCGACCACTTCGGTCTGGCGCAGCTGTATCAGCTCCGTGGCCGCGTCGGTCGCTCGCACCGGCGGGCCTACTGCTACCTGCTGGTTCCCGACATCGTCGACGAGGACGCGGAGCGCCGCCTGCGGGTGCTGGAGCACAACACCGACCTTGGCAGTGGCTACCGTGTCGCGCTGAAGGACATGGAACTGCGAGGGGCGGGCAATCTGCTGGGCCCTGAGCAGAGCGGATTCGTGCATACGGTCGGGTTCGATCTGTACCTGCGCCTCCTCGAGGAGACAGTCGGTCGGATCCAGCGCGGTGATTCGGCGCCGCCGCCACAGCCGTCGGACGTCTCACTGGATGTGCCCGCCTTCCTGCCGGATGACTACGTCCCGATGCAGGATCTCAAGCTCGACGTCTACCGGCGCCTGACCAAGGCACCGGACGCCGCTGCGATCGAGGCCCTCGCCGTCGAGGTCCGCGACCGATTCGGTCCGCTGCCACCGGCGGCCGCGGCATACTTCGACCTCGCCCAGCTGCGTTTGCTCGGAGGCACCTTGGGAATCGAGGCAATGCTGGTGCGGGGGGACGAGGGCCGTATTACGTTTCGCGCCGACGCCGTGCCCCGGATGAAGGGGCTGAGCGCCGCCTTCCATGAAGTGCAGTTCCAGGCCGAGGTGCGCCGCGCGCAACCATTGACGCTCAAGCTCACGCGACTCGGCGGAGCGGCGGTGCTCGAAGGCCTCGTCCGTTCGTTGCGCAGTCTGAGCCGCTGATCCTTCGGCGGCTGCCCGTTCCTGTCAGACTGCCGCAGCCTTCACCCGTACCCGTTTCCACGAATGAGAAGACTTGTCCTTGCCGCGATTGCCGTTGTCGCCACCGCCCAGCTGGCCGGCTGCAACAGCGGAGCGCTCAGCGCCCACGCAGATACCGTCGCGAAGGCAGGCTCGCAGGAGCTGACCGTCAAGAAGCTCTCGGAGCTCCTTGGCGCCTCGAAGGTGCCACTCCGCAAGGATGTCGTGCGCGTCGTCGCCGACCTCTGGGTCAACTATCAGTTGCTGGCCAAGGCCGGTGCCAACGGTGACTCGCTCAACGATGCGAAGTCGCTCGATTCAGCACTCTGGGCACCGATCGCCAATGCCCGTGCACGGAAGTTCTTCGAGGTCGTCTCGAAGGGGTGGACGGTCGCCGCGCCGACCGACGGCGAAGCGCGCTACAACAACGGTGAAGTGCTCGCAGCCAGCCATGTGCTGTTCCGGGCGCCGGAGAAAGATGCGACTCCGCAGCAGATCGCCGCGCTCAAGACCCGCGCCGATTCGCTGCGCAAGGTCCTCACGCCGGGGAATTTTGCACAGTTGGCGACGCGCTTCAGCCAGGATCCGGGATCGGCGCAGCAGGGTGGATCCCTCGGCGCGTTCCCCAAGGGCATGATGGCTCCCGAGTTCGAAACCGGCGTGCTGAACACCAAGCCCGGCGAGATTTCGCCAGTCGTCCAGACGCGTTTCGGTTTCCACATCATCTATCGCCCGGTCTACTCGACGGTGACCCAGAACGTCGCGCAGCTCATGCAGCAGCGCGGTGCCGCGGCGGCCGAGTCGACCTACTGGTCACGGCTCGAGGCCGCGAACACGGTGGCCGTCAAGTCGGATGCGCCGAAGATGGCTCGCGACATCGTGGCCGATCTCGACAAGTATCGCACCAGTGGAATGGTGCTTGGCACGACCAAGAAAGGCGATTTCACGGCCCGTCAGCTCGTGCGATGGATCGATGCCTATCCACCCGAGCAGGGACTGATTCCGCAGATTCAGAATGCGCCGGATACGATCATCCCGACGCTGATCAAGAACTTCATGCGCAACGAGCTGTTCCTCACGCAGGCCGACAGTGCCAAGGTCGACCTGAGCGATCAGGAGAAGAGCCAGATCCGGGCTGAGTTCCGCACGCTCGTGATCAATTCCTGGACGCAGCTCGGCGTCGCTCCGAATCAGTTGATCGACAGCGCCAAGACGCCGGCCGCGCGTGAAGTGCTGGCCACCAGTCGGGTCAACACGTTCCTCGAAAGCATGCTGGTGAAGGATGGGGCGTTCGTACCGATCGCGCGCTCGATGGATCTGATGCTGCGGATGCGGTATCCGGGCGCCAAGATCGTGGACGCCGGCGTCGATCGTGCGCTGGAGGCAGCCAACAAGCTCCGTGGCTCCGCCGACTCGACGCGCGCCGCGAATCGTCCGGCCTCGGCGGTCCCGATGCCGGGTGAGTCGCCGGCACCTGTCGGCCCGGCGCCAGCAACTCCCGCTCCGAAGCCGTAGGCGGACTGGGCGCTGTCAGATCAGCGGGGGAGCACGAATTCCGTGCTCCCCCGTTCTACATTTCGCTGTGTGGCTCGGACTTCCACCGCTCGGGTGATGAACCGACGCCTCGCCTGCCGGGTACTCCGACGCATGACTCGTCCGCTTGCCATTCTTGCCGCCTCGCTGGCCTGCGCCTTCGCGCTGCAGGCACAGACTCCGCCCGCCGTCCGGCCTGCCGGCTCCAAGCCCGGACCAGACGTCGTGTCGGTCGACAAGGTCATCGCCATCGCCGGGGATCATCCGATCCTCTGGAGCGAGGTGCTGGAGGAGTACAACACGCGCCGCGCCCAAGGGATGCCGATTCCGCCTGACACGGTCGAACACCGGAAACTGGTCGAGAAGATCATCGACGAGTTGATCGATGCCGAAGTCCTGGTGCAGAAGGCGGTGGTCGAGAAGGTCGAGGTGACGGACGGCGACGTGCTACCCGAGGTGGAAGGGCAGCTGAAGAAGATCCGTGATCAGTTCAAGAGTGATCAGGAGTTCCGTCAGGCACTCGCTGGCGCCGGCTTCGGTTCGCCCGAGGAGTATCGCAAGACGCTGATCGACGCCGCCAAGCGGCAGCAGGTGCAGCGCAAGCTGATCGAAAAGATGAAAGCCGACGGTAAACTCGTTCGTGCGTTGGTGTCCGAAGGGGACGTGATCGAGACGTACGAGAAGAATCGGACCACGCTGCCGAAGCGGCCCGCGCAGGTCACCTTTCGCCAGATCATCATCGCTCCAACGCCGACCGCCGCCGCAAAGGCCAAGGCGCGGGCCAAGGTGGACTCGCTACTGATCGAGATTCAGCGCGGTGGCAACTTCGAACTGATCGCCAAGCGCGAGAGCATGGACCCGTCGAACAAGGAGACGGGCGGTGATCTGGGCTGGAACCGCCGCGGGCAGATGGTCCCGGAGTTCGATCGCATGATGTTCGCGCTGCCACCCGGTGTGATCAGTCCGGTGGTGGAGACAAGTTTCGGTTTTCACATCATCCGCGTCGACAAGGTGCAGCCGAAGGAAGTGAAGGCGCGCCACATCCTGATCATTCCCGCGCTCGATTCGGCCGATGAGCGTCGCGCCAATGGACTGGCCGACAGCGTCGCCACCGTCTGGCGGGCCGGTGCTCGCTATGACACGTTGAGCGCGAAGTTTCATGATCCCGACGAGATCCGCGCCTTCAACGATCCGTTTCCGCGCGCCGAATTGCCGCCAGCCTATCTGAAGGCGCTCGAAGGGCTGACGGTGAATGACATCAGCGCGCCGTTCGCGATCGACAACGCGCGTCGCGGCACCAAGAAGTTCGTCGTGTTGCAGCTGCTCAGCCAGCAAGAGGAGGGGTTGTACTCGGTGGGCGAGGTACGCGAGCGAATTCGCGCGCAGTTGGTCGACGAGCGGTCGATGCGCCGCTTCATCGACGCCCTGCGTGCCGGCACCTTCGTGCTGCGCAACCCGATCCCTGGCTTGCCGGCCCCGGCGCCGGTCGAAGCGCCGGAGAAGTAGATGACGACGACCGCATCGTGACGCGCCGTCGCCCACGCCTCGCGGTCACGCTTGGCGACCCGCGAGGTATCGGGCCCGAGCTCGTCCAGGCGATGCTGGATGATGATGCGGTCACCGAGCACTGCGAACTGCTGCTGGTCGGACCGCGCGGCACCGAAGTCGACGTGCACGAGGCGATCGGTGTCTGGACGCCTAGTGGCGGCGAGGCGCTGGCCGGAAAGCTGGCAGGTGATGCCGTGGTGCGGGCGGTGGAACTGGCGCAATCGGGGGCGGTGCGCGGGATCGTCACCGCCCCGATCGACAAGCACGCCTTGCTGCTGGGCGGCTACGACGCGCCCGGTCATACCGAACTGCTGGCGGATCTCACGGGCCGGAAGACGGCCATGATGCTGGCCAGCGAATCGTTGCGGGTGGTGTTGGCGACCACGCATCTGCCGCTTCGCGACGTGCCAGCCGCGCTGACGGCCGATGTGCTGCGCGATGCGATTGGCCTGACGCGCGAAGGGCTCCAGCACTGGTTCGGCATCCCCGCGCCGCGCATCGCGCTCTGCGCACTCAACCCGCACGGGGGCGACGGTGGACGGTTCGGGTCGGATGACACCGAGTTGTTGGCACCGATTGCGATCGAGATGGGTGCGTTTGGGCCGTTCCCGGCGGACACGGTTTTCGTGCGTGCCATGCGTGGCGAGTTCGATGTCGTGATCGCGCCCTATCACGACGTCGGGATGACGGCGATCAAGGTTGCATCGTTCGGGTCCGGAGTGAACGTCACGCTGGGGCTGCCATTTCCGCGGACGTCCCCTGACCATGGCACCGCGCTCGACATCGCCGGCCAGGGCATCGCCGACGTCTCCAGCTTCCGTCACGCGGTGCTGCTCTGCGCGCGCCTCGCCAATCATCCCACGGCGTAGCGCTCGACCGGTCAGTCCAGGTAGAGTCGAAACGTGCAACGGCGACAGCTTGACGCAAAGGCGCGAGAGTCGCAAAGGCGCAAAGAGTTCCGCTGGACACTGGCCGTCGTGCCTGAACGAAGGACCGTCATGGGTTTTGGAACAGCAACAACCCACGGTGTGCTGCGCCGGACGAACGCGAGTGTGCTTCGCCTGTCGCAATCGTCCCTGATTCCCTTGCGCCTTTGCGACCCCTGCGCCGTTGCGTCATGCAGTTCCCGATGCAGTTGTCACGCGCCGGCTTCCGCTTGAGCGCCGCTGCGAGTGCAAAACGCGCGTGCGCCGCGACAAACACCTGAGTGCATGAGCGGCGGCACACGTGACCGGCGAGCGCGACGGGCGTCCTTCCCCGAGAACGATCGACCCTCCGTTCACCAACGGATCGGCAGCCGACCCACCCCCGGTTGAACGCCAGTCCCACGCTCGCTGCCGCAGGCTCTCCATGGCTTCGCTCGACAAGTTTCTGATGGCGCTCGGTAC
>JBBQRH010000154.1:0-6076 GCA_038215035.1 Gemmatimonadales bacterium
GGGTGGCAACCGGACCAATGCCGGACTGTACGATCTGATCGCGCCGCAGAACGTCCGATTCAGCGGCGTCGGCGAGTGGAACCGGGCCCGGATCGTGGTACGTGGTCGCCACGTGGAGCACTGGCTGAATGGATTCAAGACGGTGGAGTACGAGCGCGGCACGCAGCAGTGGCGTGCACTGGTGAGCCACAGCAAGTACGCAATCTGGCCGAATTTCGGTGAGGCTGCACGCGGCCATATTCTGCTGCAGGACCATGGCAACGCCGTCTCGTTCCGTTCGATCAAGCTGCGTCAGTTACCGTAGTCATCTCGCGCTGTTGTCACCCCGTGCCGGAGTCGCAGTGGACGAGCCAACTCGCCGCCATTTCCTGAAATCATCGGCCGCAGCGCTATTGCTGCCGACGATCATTCCGCGCACCTATCTGTTCGGCAACGCAACGCCGCCCAGCCGGACGATCAACGTCGCCCAGATCGGGTGCGGACGGATGGGCATGGAAGATTTGCGCGGCAAGGACGTGCACGTGCCGGAACCCATCGCCTACGACATCGCCGAATCAATCGCACTGCGCACTGCCGTTCGGGCGAAACACCGGGTGCTCCAGACCGGAAGTCAGCAGCGATCGTCACATCCCCGGCACACGTTTTGCCACGCGAGCGACGCCGTGCGCACTCGACGCATCGAAACGCGCAAAACGGTTCGCATCGGCATCGGGCGCGATGAACCGAAGGGGCAGTTGCCACACGCGCAGATCGCGCCGAAGACTTTTGACTACGACACCTGGCTCCTTCGAACGAGCCGCCGTACATGGAAGCGCGTGTGCATCCGCAGGATGAATACGGTCGACCGGGGTGGATCACCACCGACGACTTCGGGCTCGGCATGATCACCAACTGGAGCGCGCAGGTTATTCTCGACGACCGCTATTCGAACGGGGTGCGCTTTGGCGGCAGCGATGGCTGTGTCTTCTGCGCACGCGGTGCCGCGCAGGTGACCGGGAGCGATCCGACGGTGCAACGCGTTGGCGTTGCCGGCGCCAGCGGGCTTCCATGAGGCTGCGTGGGCAGTCGCCTGAAACATATGGTCGCGTCACTGCCCGAATGAATTCGCAGCTTCCTGCTGAGGGTCACTTGCTCCGAGCATTCGCAGGGGGCGCTTGATACCTGGCCCACGACGAGCGAGCAACCACGCTCGTGGCGACTGCGTTGAGCAACGTCCCAGAGACTGCGGCCTGAAGGCCAGCCGAGTACGCTGCAGCACTGGCGCGGGCTAGCTTCAGATGTGCAGTACTTTCTGCACAGGGACGCATCACAGGTCCAACCTTGTCGTGCGAGCGTTCTGGTTCGCAAGACGAAGGCGGCTTCCGACTCCTGATGGAGTACGGGCCGCCTTTTTTGTCGTACAGGTCCGGGAGGCCTCATGAAATCAGGTTTGGGAATTCTCCGTGCGGTCGTGCTGCTGACTCTTGCGGCAGGATGTGGACGCAAGCCCGTGGCGGAGATCACGCCACAGCTGGATGCGGCGGCGACCCGATGGAATGCGATACTCTCCACGCCGGACGCGATGCGCGGCATCATTCAGGGACAAGGCCGCGCGTGGGCCACGTCAGTGGACGAGGGCCGACGGGTGCGCGTCGATGTCGAGCTCACCAACATGGTCCCCGGTGGCCAGCACCCCTGGATCATCAGGACAGGCCAGTGCGGCATGAGCGGCAATGAGATGCTGCGCGTGATAGACGGGAACATCCTCAAGATCGGTGACGATGGAAAGGCACGCGCCGACTTTACAATGGATTCGCCATTTCAGACGACCGGAGCATACCAGATTCTCGTAGTCGCAGCGGCGGACAACACGGACCGGATTGTCGCCTGCGGCAACTTTGCACCGCCAACCAACCGCGCACCACGCTGAATCTTGCAGTGGAGAGCATTCCTCGATGCTGTAACGCACGCCCGACCTCTGGTTGCCTCCCCACGGGTCGGGCGGTCCGCCGTCGCCAACGGCTGGCATCCGGTCAGCACGAATCGCAGTCGGCCGATGATCTGAGATTCGGCGCTGGAGACGTTCTCCAGCGCCGAGGCGGCAAATACGCTGCGCATGCGAAGCCACGATCACCGCTGTCGGATATGCGCCGGGTTTGGCGTGGCTGACCGCGTTGCGCGGCCGATGTCCGGAGCGTAGCGTTTGGCGTGATGGTCGTGTGTTCGCGTTTCCGTGGGCCACTCCTCTCGCAAGGTCATGTTCATGCTGGCAACTCGTCGTGCCCTGTGTCTGGTCGCGCTGATCGGCACCGGCGTCGTTCCGCCATCAGCGGCCCACGCACAAGCCGCAGTCGCCGACCTGATCCTGACCGGCGGTCGGATCTTCACCGCCGACTCGACGCACCCCTGGGCAACCGCGATCGCCATTCGCGGCAATCGGATTCTGGCCGTGGGCACCGACGCCGAGATCGAACGCCTGCGATCGGCTCGGTCTCGTCACATCGCGCTGGAGGGCAAGGTCGTCGTACCTGGCTTCAATGATGCCCATGCGCACCTGGGCGGCGGCATCAAGGCGACCAACTTTGCCACCAGCGACAGCCCGACACCCGACCCTGTACTGAGCGTCGTGCTGGACTCCATCACAGCCATCGCGGGACGCACTCCGGCCGGCACCTGGATCACCACCAGCGTGGCCGAGTCGGTGCTGGGTGATCCGATGGCACGCCGCGCGGCACTGGATCGTGCGGCACCCCGTCACAACGTCTACCTGCTCGGCTGGTCCGGCCACGGGGCGATCCTCAACTCGGCGGCGATCAAGGCAGCCCAGATCGATACGCTGCACGATCCGGTTGGCGGATGGTTCGAACGGACCCCCACGGGAGTGATCACGGGGCGCATCGACGAGTACCTGCACTTCGCACTGCTGCAGCGGCTGACCATTGCCAACGGTGTGCCCGCCACCGTGGCGGCATTCGCGGCGCAGAATGGGGAGTCGGCCGCATTCGGCATCACGTCGGTGCAGGACATGACCACCGGCTTCACGCCGTCGATGCTGAACGCGGTGTCGCGCGCGGGCGTGCTGAAGATCCGGCATCATGTCATTCCATTCGAGATGACGCGTGTCGGCAGGCGTGAGGCCACCTGGAATACGGTGCGCACGACCGATGCATTGACGCGCGTTTCCGGTGTGAAGTGGGTGCTCGACGGCACGCCGATCGAGCGGCTGGCGCTGATGCGCGCACCGTACGCGGACCGTGCCGGGTGGTACGGGCGCGGCAACTTCTCACTCGACAGCATCAAGGCCCTGCTGCGCGAGGCACTGCGCAGGCGGCAGCAGCCAATGCTGCACGCCGTGGGCGACAGCACGATCGCACTGGTGTTCACCGCCATGCGCGCGGTCGCGCCAGATTCGGTGTGGCGTGCGATCCGGCCGCGGCTGGAGCACGGCGACCAGCTGATGGACGATCAGTTCGACGATGCCCGGAAGCTCGGCATCGTGGTCGTGCAGAATCCGACACACCTGGCGTTGTCGTTGCTCCGTGATCGCTGGGGCCCAGAGCGGGCCAGTCGTTCAGAGGCGTTGCGTGGTATCGTGGCAGCGGGCATTCCACTGGCCATTGGCAGCGATGGTCCGGCCAACACCGGGCTGAACGTGATGCTGGCATCGATCAATCCCGCCAATCCGGCACACGCGCTCACACGCGAACAGGCAGTGATCGCCTACACGCTGATGTCGGCATATGCTGAACACGCCGAGCGCGAGAAGGGATCGCTGGTGGCGGGAAAACTCGCGGACCTGGCGGTGCTGTCGCAGGACATCTTCAGTGTGCCACCGCCAGCGATGCCCGGTACCACCAGTCTGCTGACGGTCGTCGGTGGGCGGATTACGCGAGATGCGCTGTCCGCCACTGCGCCAGGCTCGCGCGGCAGGCCGTGAGCTGAGCGATATGACCCTAGGGCCGCACTCCACCACGGACGCTTGATCTGCACAAGGGCAACGCCGCAGTTCATATACGGAGGCGCGCCATCGCGCATCCCAGTTTGGGCAGTCTCACGTGCTCACCAGTGCAAGGTCCCATGCGATACACACTGCCGATTCTGATCGCGCTCGTCTTGACCGTCGGTGAACTGGGCGCGCAAGCGCGCACGCCCTCGCTGCGCGAAATCGGCCGGACCGCGGCCGGCAATCCTGTACTGGTCGAGCAACGCACCATCCGGCGCGCGGCGCCGATGCTGGACGCCATCATTCGCGTGAAGTTTGCGAAGGCCGTGCGTGCACCCGGCGGCGACTGGTGGAGTTCGCGCACCAAACTGACCTTCGATTGCAGCAAGCGACAGGTCAAGGTGATCGAGAACTGGTACTATGGCGACACGACCTGGACCCGGGTGCAGAGCCACAAGGTGAGTGGGCAGCCGGCATTCGGCACGGTGATGGGCGGATCGATGACGTCGGTTGGTTACGACGCGCTCTGCCCGGGATCGTAGCGGGCGGCGCGGCGACCATCCTCGATCATTTCCTCGCTGCCGGCGTCCACACCGCCACACCAACCCGCGAATCGGCAGTGCCGTAGTACAGAAACCACCGACCGCGAAACGGAATCATCGCTTCGACGAATGTCGTGCCTTCGATGTACTGTCCCGTTTTCTCGTAGTCCTCCGAAGGACGGATGAATGGCACGTCACTCCGATCGAGCAGCTTGATTGGATTCCGTGCGTCGTACAACGCCTGTCCGCCAGTGTAGATCCGCGCCGGCATCGACGGATCACCGTTGCTGCCAAGATTGCCTGCGTTGTAGAGCAATACGATGCCGCGGTCGGTGAGGATGGCCGGTGGCCCCGCCTCGACCAGCCATGAGTCGAAGTAGCCCGCGCGTGGCGACAGCACCTTCAACGCATTGCCGTCGGCATCCTCCAGCGGCGTCCAGTTGATGAGGTCATCCGACGTGGCGATCTGTACGTGCGGCACGTTGTAGTACATCCAGAATTTCCCATTCACTTTCGCCGCCACGAGGCGATCACCGACCACGCGAACGAGAATCGCTCCCGACTTCGACTCGGTGCGGAGGAACTTTCCATCACGCGCCTTCGCAAACGCGGGACCATGTTTCGTCCACGTGAGCAGATCAGGCGAACTCGCCACCGCCAGCCGGGGCACGTCGCCATTCCACTGTGTATACGTCATGATGTAGCGACCGTCCTCGGTCTCGACCAGCCGCGGGTCCTCGGTGCCGCCGGGCCACTCGTAGCGCGCCTGCGCATCTCGGTCGGGCTGCATCACGGGTGCCGCGCGTCGCGTGAAGTGCAAGCCATCACTGCTCTCGGCCAGGCCGATGCGCGACGTATGTCCGCCGATCATCGTGGCGCCGGTGGCATCCTCGGCGCGATACAGCAGGTGGACCCGGCCATTGCGCACCAGCGCGGCTGGATTGAAGGTCGCGTACGCCTCCCATGCCACCATGCTGTCGGTGAGTGCCGAGCGCACCGTGGCGGTGGCACTCGGGGCGATGATCGGGTTGACGGCGCGCGGCTTCTCGAACGGGCCGAACATCCAGCTGCGGTCTTGCGCAGCGGCGCCGGTAGCGAAAAAACCGAGCAGGCTCGCGACGCTCGCGAGTTGTCGAAGACGCTGGCTATGCATCAACGAATAATGCGACCACGTACCGGATCTCGCTGACGTTCCCGCGGCTCACGGGCGCAGTCGCACCGTCGGCGGGCTCCACGTGGCCGCGTCTCCACTGATGCCGAGCGTGGAACTGACGATCTCGAGCCGTTCCGCCTCGACCGCGATCAGCACCACACTCTTGTCCCGATCGGGATAGAACGCGTTCCACGCCTGGTCCCAGTGTGCCGCCTTCGTCGCCCGATCGCGGACCACCCGCGCGCGTCCGATCAGTGACACATAGCTGAGCGTCGACTGGTCGAAGTAGTGGAGCACCACGCGCGCGTCACGCTCCACCTCGCCAACCTTTCGCGTGCGTGGATTGGTTGCGAACCAGACGGTCCAGCCGCTGTCGGGCGCCAGTGCCTGGACGGTGCGCGCCTGCGGCCGGCCGCTGGCGTCGGTGGTGATGAAGGTCGGATACGGCACGGCCCGTAC
>JBBQRH010000155.1:0-5869 GCA_038215035.1 Gemmatimonadales bacterium
AGGCCCGGAATGTCCCAGTCGCGGAGGCCTTTTGTGATATACGCGTCAAGTTCCCGCACCTGTGCGGCACGCGTCTGCGCGTCGGACGGCGAAAGGGCCAGCAGCAGCGCGGTGGCAGGGCACAGCAGTCGGATGGAACGCAGCAGCATCGGGAGCGGGGCGAGGTTGTGGACCGGGAGCAGAAATGAGTTGGATCGCGCGAAATGCGATTCGCTGTCGGTCAACGAACCTGGTGCTCATCGAGTGATCGGGGCCAGTCCTGTTTCGGCCGTCGCGACATCGCCCGGTCTGCCAGCAGACGACCACCGATCCGACAGCGCGCAGAGTACTTCGTTTCAGTCCCGGGATAGCGTATCCGCTGGACCGGCCAATTGCACACTGCACAGGCCAGCCGGCGCAGCCACATACCCGGCCAGTCGGGTCCGGCGCCCTCCGGCGGAGGCGCGGGAGCCAATGGACCGGGACCAGTCGATAGCACCTTTCGGGGCAGCCGCGTATGCTCTGTCGTGGCGTCCGAGAGCGATCGGTCCGCCGCGCGCGCGCGGGCACCCGTTGTCCGCCGTGCCAGCTGATTCCGAGCGTCCCCGGAGCATTCCGCATGTCCGTCTCCCGTCGTGACTTCCTTGCCTCGTCCGCCACGATCGGTGGCGCGCTGACACTCGGCCTGCCGACCCTGGTCCGCGGGCTCGAACCAGCGCCGCGCGTGCGGGCGCCCCGCGCCGGCGCACCACTCCGGATCCTGATCCTTGGCGGCACCGGCTTCATCGGCCCGAATCAGGTCCAGTACGCACTGGATCGCGGCCACTCGGTCACGCTGTTCAATCGCGGTGTCACCAACTCGACGCTCTTCCCGAACGTGCCGCGCCTCGTCGGTGATCGGAATCTTGCCGATGGCCACAAGGCGCTCGAGTCGGGAGAGTGGGACGTGGTCATCGACAACCCGACCGCCAATCCGAAGTGGGTGCGTGATGCCGGACGCGCACTGCGGGGTCGCACCAAGCACTACATCTTCGTGTCGACCATCTCCGTCTTCTCCGACAACTCGGCACCGATCGACGAGAATGGCCCGCTCAACGCACCGAGCGACATCGACGCCGCATTCGACGCGAAGATGTATGGGCAGAACAAGGTGCGCAGCGAGATCGAGGCGCGAACACAGTTCGGCGACAATGTCACCATCGTCCGGCCCGGCCTGATCGTCGGGCCTGGTGATCTGTCCGATCGATTCTCATACTGGCCGGTGCGGATCGATCGCGGCGGCGACGTCCTCGCGCCGGGCACACCGAACGATCCCGTCCAGTACATCGATGCGCGTGATCTCAGCCAATGGATCATCCGACTGGCCGAAACGAAGACGCTCGGCGTCTTCAACGCCACCGGCCCGAAGCTGCCCACGACGATGGCCGAGATGCTCTACGGCATCAAGGCCGTCACCACCAGCGGCGCACAATTCACCTGGGTGCCGGCCGACTTCCTCGGCGCCAACCAGGTCCGCGCGTGGAGTGACATGCCGGTCTGGGTGCCGCCGGTGGGGCGCACGGCGGGATTTGCGCGCGTGATCTGCCAGAAGGCGTATGCGTCTGGACTCGCCTTTCGCCCGCTCGCCGAGACGGCGTCGGCCACGCTTGCGTGGTATCAGGCGCGGCCGGCAGCGGAACAGGAGAAGGCGCGAGCCGGACTGTCCGCCGATCGCGAGCTGGCCGTGCTCGCGGCCTGGCGCGCCACCCGAAAGTGAGAGAACACCGTGGACACCAGCGCTGCGCCGTCGGGCATCGACAGCGCGTACTGCTGCTGATCGCAGCCACCGTCGTCAGCACGTTCTGCGCCCCGCTCACCACCGCGAGCGCGCAGGGGCGGACGCAGGTGATCATCCTTGGCACTGGGACGCCCATCCCCGACCCAGAGCGTGCCGGTCCCGCGGTGGCCGTGATCGTCGACAGCGTGGCGTATCTGTTCGATGCGGGAACCGGCGTGGTGCGGCGGGCCACCGCCGCCGCGCGCACTGGCATTCCGGCGCTGCAGGCGGCGCGGCTAGGCGTGCTGTTTCTCACCCATCTGCATTCCGATCACACGATGGGCCTGAACGATGTGCTCTTCACCCCGTGGATTCAGGGACGCAGGACGCGGCTCGAGCTGTTCGGTCCGCCGGGAACGGAACGCCTGCTGAACGGCATCATCGACGGAAATGCGGAGGACATTGCCGAGCGTCTGGCGAGCGCCGGTGCTCCGGCGGCAGATGCGTTCCGCGCCAACCTGCATGTGGTGCGCGAGGGCACCGTGCATGTCGACGAACGCGTGACGATCCGCGCCTTCGCCGTTCCGCACAGTGCCTGGAAGCACGCGTTCGGGTATCGCATTCAGACTCCGGACAAGGTGATCGTGATCAGCGGCGATGCGCGGGCCGGTCCGGCCATTGCCCGGGAATGCAATGGCTGCGACATCCTGGTGCACGAGGTCTATTCCGACGCAGGGTTCGCGACGATTCCGGCGGCGCGTCAGCCGTATCACGCGCAGGCGCACACGTCGGCCACACAGCTCGGGGATATTGCGTCGGCGGCGCGTCCTGGCATGCTCGTGCTCTACCACCAGCTGTACTTCGGCGCGGCCGACAGCACTTTGGTTGCCGAAGTGCGCTCGCGCTTTCGCGGACGCATCGTCTCGGCGAAGGATTTGGATCGGTTCTAATCCGCTACCATGGCGGTCATCGGACGAGCACAGCGGCACTGCAGCGCCGCTGAGCGCAACGAGCGCCGTGTTGTGTCGCCAGCTACAGCGCTGTGCATCACCGCGCGTGTTCGTCCGCTACGCCGGTGGTGATCCTCCGCTTGACACTCCAACTCCTTCGTGATACCTATTCCCATTATTATTTCTTGTGCTACTAACACTTACCATGCGGCGCTTGACAATGAGCGACGACCTAAACAGTAAAGTGCAGGCTTGCCCAAACCCAAGAGCTCCTCATCGTTGGAACCCTTTTATGTATCCACGGCCACGGTTCGGCTCCGTCCGCCTCAGTATGCTGCTGCTTGCTTTTGGTACCGTGCCTTCAGCGTGTGCTGATACGGCAGTGCTGCCTTCGCAGCGCGACGATCAGGGCGAAGTGGTCATTCGCTCACCCAGTGGCACTTCGTCACGCAAATTGGTGAGCGCCGCACTCGTGCAGCTGGGGGGGGCTGTCGCGGTCGATCTGAACGATGCTGCGCTCGGGCCTAATACAATTCGCGTCCTGATTGAGACGCCCTTGACGTCGTCAGGTCTTGCCACAGCGGCCGACCTAGGCACGCGTGCAATGAATGACACTCTCGGGGGTACGGTACGGATCAAATCGATGGTAGCAGGCGTCCCACGCGAGATGGCTGTCCTCCAAGCGAGCACACTCGACACACTCGCTGTAATCTCCACGAACGGATCGTTCGACGGGTCAATGTATCGCGCCAGCACGTTCTCGGTCCGCCTTGTTGACGGCAGTTCAACCACGATCAACGTCACTCGACAACTGGCAGTCCTTGATCGAAAGCACCGCGCAGCTGAGCACTTCGTGCTGGGCAGGAGACGAGGCGCAGCGGTTGCCTTCGCCACAACGTGCGCTACGCGAATATTCAATCTACTTGCCCCTCCGATGGCAGGTGCGCAGATAACGACTGCCTGCGCCGATGCCACGACGGACTACAATTTGTCGCGAGAGGTAAGAGATAATGTGGTGTTTGTCGGTGGCCTTACCGCCATCGGCGCCGCCGCCGTACTCATTCCTGCCACAATCTTCGTGGTCACTTCGGGCGGCACAGGTATTGCTGCGACGGGAAATGCCATGTGGGGCGCCGGCGTGGCTTTGGTGGGCGCTGTGTCGGGGATCTATCTGGCGAACAAGGCTGTGACCAACCAGGCGGCTCGTGTCTCGCGCGATTGTCTTGGGGGTGGAGGACGGCCAAGGCTGACCCGCGCAATTCCAACCGCATCGGCAACAAAATAGCAGTATCGTGTAGTAGCATGCGCGGAGCGTGCTTCGGACGTGAGCGTACAGATGCTCAGTGCGCCGATGCAGTATTCGTGGCCTCCGTCACGTTCACGCAGTCAGTCGATTTGATTACTGCTCAGCGTTCTGACTTCATAGTTACCTGATTTCTCCTTGGAGGAGCCTTGCCCCCCCCGAATGAAGACATCATTGATACGAAGCTGATGCGCGGCTTAATGGCCGTGATGCCTGTTGCGTTCGCCGCCTTCTTGCTCTTGGCTGTTCTTCTTGGACTCGGAGACGATCCTTCCCCTCCATCGACTATTTTTCTGTTTCTCGGTACCGCCGGAGCACTGGGCACCACGTACACCTGCCTCTCGATCGCGCGAATCATCATGCACCGACGGCGCAATCGCGAGTCCGGTCCGCATGTACCCTCGGCAAACGACGCCTCCTGAGGCTGCCGCAGTGTCAATATTTGACTGGCGCGCGGCATTCGGCGGTGCATGCAATGCGCCGTGCACGAGAACGCTCGGCGAAAAGATTCCTTCCAACCACCTTGGACCCAACACGATCCGGCACGTGACCATCGACCCAGTACCGTGCCAGCTCTGGTTCGGCACCGATCAGGCCGCAACTCATCGCGTGAGCGTGCCTCAAATTACGCTCTGGCGATAAGTATCAGCGTGCGTGCGTGGCGCGTCACTTCCGCTCGAACACCGTCCGCCCCCCGACGACGGTGCGCATCACCTTGACATCGCGAATCTGCTCAGCTGGAATCGCCGTGATGTCGCGCTCGAGGATCGCAAAATCCGCCAGCATGCCAATCGCCAGCGTACCACGGTTCCCCTCGTCGAAGGCCGCGTACGCGCCACCGTACGTGTACGCGCGCAGCGCCTCCTCGACCGTGATCTTCTGCGCCGGCACCCAACCGTTCGGGTTCTTGTCATCGAGCGTCCGCCGCGTCACGGCCGCGTAGATTCCTTCCAGTGGTCGCGGCGGAGCGACGAACCAGTCAGAGCCAAACGCCACCGCCGCCTTCGCATCCAGCAACGAACGGAACGCATAGGTACGTGAGGCGCGCACCGGGCCGATGAGATTGTCCGCAAAGCGTCCGTCGTCGATGGCGTGATATGGCTGCATCGATGGTATCACACCGAGTTTCGCGAATCGCCCCACGTCGTTCGGTCCGATGTGCTGCGCGTGTTCAATGCGAAAACGACGATCACGCGGCCCGTTCTCCCTCGCCACCCGCGCGAAGATGTCGAGCTGCGTGGCAATCGCACGATCACCGATCGCATGCACCATCACCTGCAGTCCCGCCTTGTCGGCACCGAGGGTGCGGGCGTACAGGCTCTCAGGCGGCGTGACGAAGAATCCCTTGTCCGCTGGCTTGTCGGTGGACCCCTCGAACATTGCCGCCGTGTGCGATCCAAGCGATCCATCCGCGAATCCCTTCAATCCGCCGATCCGCAGCCAGTCGTCGCCCCGTCCATGCACCGCCACCGTGTCACGCAGGCGCATCCACTCGGCCAGTGGCGTCGCGGCGTAGATCCGCGTCTTCTGTCGTGGCGTGGCGTGGGCCCGCCCGAAGATCGCCAGGTCGTTCCACGACCCGACGTTGTGCACGCTGGTCACACCATATGACGACACATACGCCATCGCTGCATCCAGGGCGCGATCCTCGACCGCCGCCGGCGGCGTGGGCAGCTTCAGCGTCACCAGGTCCTGCGCATTGTCCTTCAGCACACCAGTCAGTTCGCCCGACGCATCGCGAACGACTTCGCCCCCGGGCACGTCCTTCACGCTGCGCGTCACTCCGGCGGCAGTCAGCGCCAGCGTGTTGGCGAGATTCATGTGACCATCGAGGCGGTTGATCCAGACGGGATTGTCCGGCGTCACGGAGTCGATCCAGTC
>JBBQRH010000156.1:0-5787 GCA_038215035.1 Gemmatimonadales bacterium
TACTCCGGCAGCTCGCTGATCTGTTCGAACAGGGCAGCGCCTCGCGTATCGTAGAACAGTGACGCGGGCAACGTCTTTTGCGACGCGCTCAGTCCTTCGAGAATCGTCGCGTGCAGCGGGTCGCGCAGCGATTCATCGACAAGCGACGGCGGGAAACACGAAGTTGTCATCGAAGATCACCGGCAAGGCGAATTCCGGTGAACTGCCACCGGGCATCGCTTGGGAAGAAGTTGCGGTAGGTGTGTCGCGCGTGGCTGGCGGGCGTGGCACAGGAGGCGCCGCGCAGAATCCACTGATCACTCATGAACTTGCCGTTGTATTCGCCCAGGGCCCCGTCGGCCGGCTGATAGCCCGGATACGCGAGATACGCACTCTGCGTCCACTGCCACGCGTCGCCGAAGAACTGCTGCGGCCCGGCGCGGTCGTCAGCTCCGGGATGAAAACGCTCCGCGTCCACGAACCGACCCCTGAGCGCCTGTTCCCGCGCTGCCACTTCCCATTCCGGCTCGGTCGGAAGCCGCATCCCCGCCCATCGCGCAAACGCGTCAGCCTCATGGTGACTGATGTGTGTCACCGGTGCATTCGGATCCAGCGGATGCAGTCCTGCCAGCGTGAACTCGTGCCACGCATGTTGCTGTAGCTCCCAGTAGAGCGGCGCCTGCCAGTGCTCGGCCTGAACCGTCGCCCACCCTGCGCTGAGCCACAGCTCGGGGCGACGATAGCCGCCGTCGTCCATGAAGGCGGCGTACTCGGCGTTCGTCACCAGCCGGTGCGCGAGCCGGCTGCCGGCGACGTATGTCCGGTGACGCGGCGCTTCGTTGTCGAAGTGGAACCCGGCGCCTGAATGCCCGATCTCGTACACCCCTTCGGTCAGTACTTGCCATCCCTGCGGTACCTGCGGCGTCGCCGGCACCGCAGCCACGAGATACGCCGGACGCATCGGGTTGGTGAAGAATACATGCTTGATGTCGGTCACCAGCAGCTCCTGGTGCTGCTGCTCGTGATGCAAGCCAATCTCGATCAGCGACCACACCGGATGGCCACTGTCATCGGCGACGTCGTGCATCAACCGCTGCATCGCGTCGTCGACCCAGGCGCGATAGGCATACACTTCGGTCACCGTCGGACGCGTCACCAATCCGCGTTGCGCTCGACAGTGCCGTTCACCCGCCTGCACGTAGTACGAATTGAAGAGGAACGCATACTTCGGGTTGAGCGGCTGATACGACGCCAGATGTGGCGCCAGCACGAAGGTCTCGAAGAACCAGCTGGTGTGTGCCAGATGCCACTTCGTCGGGCTGACATCGGCCATGCTGCTCACCACGTAGTCCTCGGTCACCAGCGGCCGGCAGAGTGCCTCGGTCGCCTCGCGGACCACGCGATAGCGCGCCGCAAGCGAGGCCGCGGCGCCAATGGCAACAGACGGCGCACTGCGAGCGGTCGTGGTCTCGGTCAGCAACGTTGCCGAAGCCATGGGGGTACCTCCACTGGTGGTGTCGTGGTGGAACGGTGTCGTGCTGGAGAATTTCTGACACCAGGCCTGCCGTCGTCGGCGCCCGCACGCCGGAGCGCAACTGCTATAATCCTCGCGGGCCTGAATAAGTTCTCCACCGTGACCACTGCCGCCAACTCGATTCCAGCCCCGATCGCCGCGCCTCCCGGCCTTTCGGCCAGTGAAGTGAGCCACCGATACGGTCAAGTGGTGGCATTGTCGTCCGTTTCGGTGCAAGTGGCCCCGGGCGCGCTGCTGGCGCTGGTGGGCGAAAGTGGCTCGGGCAAGACCACGCTGCTCCGATGCTTCAACCGGATGGTCACCCCCGACAGCGGCACCATCGCACTCGATGGGCTCGATGTGCGCAACGCCGATCCCGTGGCATTGCGCCGCCGCGTTGGCTACGTGCCGCAGAGTGGCGGATTGCTGCCGCACTGGACCGTGTTGCGAAACGTAGCGCTCGTTCCGACGCTGACGCAGCTCCCCGACGCTGACGCGGTCGCTCGTGCAGCCCTCGAGCGCTGCGGTCTGCCCGCGGCGCAGTTCGGCGGACGCTTTCCGCATGAACTCTCCGGTGGCCAGCGGCAACGTGTCGCACTCGCCAGGGCGCTGGCCGCATCGCAGAAACTGCTGCTGCTCGATGAATCCTTTGGCGCGCTCGATGCCATCTCGCGGCATGAGCTGCTCGAGGCATTCACCGCGCTGCGCGCCTCGGTCGGGTTCACCGCGATTCTCGTCACCCATGATCTGGCCGAGGCCGCACGACTGGCTGACAGTATCGCCGTCATGCGCGCCGGCCGGATTGAACAGTGTGCCCCGCTCGCCACCCTGCTGAGCGCCCCGGCCACACCGTATGTCGAACAGTTGCTGACGCGCGCGTTGGCGTCGGCCCGGGCGCTGACGGCACCATGATGCTCGTGTCGCGGAAAACGCTCTCGTGTCGTATGCACCCGCCGTGCATTCACTCGGCATCGGCGACACTTAAGCGTCGTGCACTACTCGGCCTCGTCTCGCTCATTGCCATCGCGCCGATACCGACCGTCGCCACGGCGCAAGCACGCGACACCACGCGGCGGCAGATCATCGTCGCCTCGAAACCCTTCGGCGAGTCCTACCTCCTCGCCGAGATGTTCGCGCAACTGCTCGAACGATCAGGCAGAACGGTACAGCGCCGACCGGGACTCGGCGCCACCGAGGTGGCGTTCAGCGCGATCCGCACCGGCGCCATCGACATCTATCCCGAGTACGTCGGAACAGGGTTGATCGCGATCCTCGGTGATTCCGTCTCACCAGCGATGCGCGACGAGCCGCGTCTGGCGTTTGCGCACGTCGCCACGCGGAGCCTGTCGCGATTTGGTGTGCACTGGCTGGCACCACTCGGTTTTCAGAACGGCTACGCCATTGCGGTCCGGCGCGAAACGGCCACGGAGTACAAGCTCCGTACACTCAGTGACCTCGCTGCATCGCCCACTCGACTGACCGCCGGCTTCACCTCCGACTTCATCGGGCGCTCTGATGGTTGGCCTGGACTTCGCGGTGCCTACGGGATCACGCTGAAAGACATCCGCCCGCTGGCGCCCGCTGTGAAGTACGAAGCTGTTGCGACGCGTGCAGTCGATATCATCGACGGCTATTCCACCGATGGACTGCTGGCGAAGTACGATCTCGTGACTCTGGCTGATGATCGCCACTTCTTTCCGCCCTACGAAGCCGCCGCCCTCGTGTCGGCGCGACTGATGAAGGATGATCCGGCGGCAGTGGCAACACTCTCGTCACTCAGCGGTCGGCTCTCCGAAGTGCAGATGCGCGCCTGGAATCGCGCCATCGAAGTCGATCGTCGCCCCATTCCAGACGTTGCCCGCGAGGCGCTCGGCGCCGTTGGACTCGGAGACAGCGCGACTGTCGGCAGTGTCACCGCCACCGCTCCCGTGGTGAGCCAAGGCTTCTGGAAGTTCATGTTCGATCGTCGCAATGAGACGCTGCGACTCGTCGGTGAACATCTTCGCCTCGTGCTGCTCGCCCTGATCGCCGCCATTGCGGTTGCCGTGCCGCTCGGCCTGTGGCTGGCAAATCGTGCGACGCTCTCTGAGGTAGTGATGCAAGTACTCGGTGTGGTGCAGACCATCCCGGGCCTGGCACTGCTGGCGTTCATGATCCCGGCGCTCGGCATTGGCGCGCTGCCTGCGTTCATGGCGTTGTTCGTCTACGCGCTGCTCCCGATTGCGCGGGCGACGATTGCCGGCTTACGCATCGCCGACCCCGATGCCGCCGCCGCCGTTCAGGCCATGGGCGCGACGCCGCGCCAGGCGCTGCTCTGGGTGCGTCTGCCGCTCGCTGCACCAATCGTGCTGTCGGGCATCCGGACCGCGGCCGTGCTGACGATCGGCACGGCTACGCTGGCCGCGTTCATCGGCGGCGGCGGGTTGGGCGAGCCGATCGTGACCGGGCTTGGCCTGGCCGACATGCGACTGGTGCTCTCGGGTGCGATTCCGGCGGCGGTGCTGGCGGTGACGGTGGACGCGCTGCTGGCGATCGCGGAACGGATGGTGGCGCCGGCGCACACGCGCCGCGCACGGGTTTCGCCCGACGTGTGACCTGAGGTGGGCCGCGGTAGCCGTCGGCAGCGAGGTACACTCTACGCTGGGCCGTTTCGTGTCCGAACGCCTGCGTCAAAACGATGACACTCGCGCAATACCGAGTCAGTACATTCGCTCGGTGGGTGCTTTCGTCGGTGCGTGATCACAAAGCTGTCCCAGTCTGCCAGAGGTGCGCCATGGCCATGCCTGCCTGCAACCATCGCTATACGGTCGACGAAGTGCTCGCGATTCCCTGGGACGGCAATCGGCGCGAGGTCATCGACGGGGAGCTGTTCGTGACGCCCGCCCCGGCGCTGCTGCACCAGCGTGCGATCAATGAACTGCTGTCCCTGCTCCGTGACTACGCGTGGCTAATCGGCGGTGAGGCCTTCTCCTCGCCGGCTGATATCGTGCTGACTGACGCGGCTCTGGTCCAGCCTGATGTGTTCGTCGTGCCGCGTACGTCAGGTGTCCGGCTCACGGACTGGTCGCAAGTCGCGCAGCTGCTGCTCGCGGCGGAAGTCCTCTCGCCACGTACAGCACGCCGGGACCGCACGGGGAAGCGAGCACTCTATCAGGCGCAGCGCGTGCCGGAGTACTGGATCGTCGACCTCGTCGCCCGCGTGATCGAGAGGTGGCGGCCAGACAGTTCCGAGCCTGATCTCCTGCGTGAGGTGCTGCTTTGGCAGCCCGTACCGGCCCACGCACCCCTGTCGATCGACTTGGTCGCGTATTTCCGGCAGGTCCTCGAGGAGTAGGCGGCCGGCCCCGTGGCGATGCTGTCTCCTGAAGGCACACCACGGTCGCGTTCGCGCGTTCCGGCCGTACATTCTGGCGCATGAGCCTCCTTCCCTCGCTCCGCCCGTCACTGGCCGTCATTCTGGCCGCCGCCTGCGCCTTCATCGGCGCCGCCCCTACCGCTCTCAAGGCACAAGCGCCGGCACCGAGCCGAACCTATGCGCAGCTCGAGGCGTTCTTCGGCGAGTGGCGGACGTTCGAGGAACCGCCGCGCGTCAACGGTATTCCTGACTACTCGCCGGCCACGAACGCACGCCGACTGGCGGCATTGACGCGCATGCAACAACGGCTTCGCGCCATCGACACCACTGGTTGGCGCGTGCCGGAACAGGTCGATTTTCATATCGTGCGGGCCGAGATGAACGGCATGCAGTACAACCTCACCGTGCTCACTCCGTGGTCACGCGATCCGGCGTACTACTCGTCGATTCGCACCGAGGAGAGCGACACGCCGGCTGAAGAAGGGCCGACCATTCACGGCGCAATCCGACTCTGGAAGTATCCGGTCTGGCCGCGGACGCGACTCGAAACGTCTCGTCCGCTGACGGCGGAACAATCGGCGGATCTCGCTGGAAAGCTGCGCACGATTCCGACGCTCCTGCGTCAGGCCCGCGTCAACCTCGCTCGCGGCAACGCGAAAGATCTGTGGGTCGGCGCGGTGAAGACCTTCGAGGAGCAGCACGAATCGCTGTTGGAGCTGAAGAAGCTCGTTGGAGCGAATGGCGACGTCGCGCTGGTGAAGTCGATCGACGATGCGGCCGCGGCCACCGCCGGTTTCACCGACTGGCTCAAGGTCGAGGCGCCGAAGAAGACCGGCCCGTCGGGCATCGGCAAGGCGCAGTACACCTGGTTCCTCAAGAACGTGCTGCTGGTGCCGCTGACGTGGGAAGACGAAGTGACGATCACCCGTCGCGAGCTGGC
>JBBQRH010000157.1:0-5707 GCA_038215035.1 Gemmatimonadales bacterium
TCCGATCGGTGTCGGTGGCTGCGTTGGCACTGTTCTCGTGGTGTGCGGTCCCGGTCAGCAGTGCGGAGGCACAGATTGCCAATCTCATTCCGGGGGTACGTGCGCGGATCCGTGCGCCGGGTTCGATCAACGGCCGCCTGACTGGCACCGTCGTCAGCCGGACCGCGGATTCGCTTTCGATCGCGACAGAAAACGGACTACCGGTGCAGCTGCCGCTGTCGATGCTCACATCGGTCGACGTCAGCCGAGGAAAGAGTCGATCGAAGGGAGCGATGAAGGGGGCGCTCTGGGGCGGGGGGATCGGCCTCCTGACGGCTCTCATCCCGGCACCAGCGCAGGAGGACTGCACCAGCGACTGCACCAGCCGCGCCGGGGCTCTCGGCTTCCTTGTGCCAGGCTTTGGCCTCACCGGCGCGTTGATCGGCGCCATTGTCCAGTCCGAGAGCTGGGAACGCATCGAGGTGCCTGCGCGCACCGCCCTGATTCATACGCGTGGGGGGCCGACCGCCGTGGTATCGATCCGCTTCTGACATTTCTTGGCGCCCTCCCACTCATCGGAACGGCGATGGCAGTGTATCATCAGGAGACTTTTCTTTCCTGAGACCCGCCGTCAATGAGTGCTGAGACTGCCACTGAGATCAGTACGAGCCGGAAGCCACTGGACTCCGAGCTCGACGTGTATGGACTGACGCACACCGGGCTCGTCCGATCGGCGAATCAGGATCATTTTCTGATTTCGTCGCTTCGGCGCGAGATCGCCGTACACTACACGAGCCTCCCGCCAAACGAAGCAAAATCGACCAGCGACCGGATGGCTTTTCTGGCGGTCGTGGCCGATGGTGTTGGCAGCAGCGTGATGGGAGGGGAAGCGAGTCGGCAGGCGGTGGAAGGGATTCTGCACTATGTGTCGGCCTGCTCGAAGTGCTTCTACCGACTGGAAGAAGGGGAGCTGGAAGACCTGCACGCCGCACTGGCCGACGCGGCGATGCGTGTCCACGCCGACATCGCGCGTGAACGGGCGGAGGGGCCGCCGGATGCGCGCGGCATGGCGACGACACTCACGCTCTGGCTTGGTGTGTGGCCGTACGCCTATCTGCTGCAGGTTGGCGACAGTCGCGCGTACATCATGCGCGGCGGTGCGTTCTCGCAGATTTCGCGCGACCAGACCGTCGTGCAGGACCTGGTGGATGCGGGGGTGCTGACGCAAACGCAGGCGCTGCGATCACCGTTGTCGAATGTGCTCTCCAGCGCAATCGGTGGTGAGGAGGCCTTGCCGGTGATCACGCGCTTCGAGCAGTCGTGGGATCAGGTTGGCCTGCTCTGCTCTGACGGTCTCACCAAGCACGTGAGCGACGAGAAGATTGCCGAGCGATTGCGCGCGATGACGTCGGCCAGGCAGGTGTGTGAACAGCTGTTGCAGGATGCGTTGGATGGTGGTGGCAGCGACAACATCACGATCGTGGTAGGCCGCCTGATTCCGCAGGAAGCAGCGCAGCCCACCTGATCGGCTTCACGACGTCAGGTGATGACCGTTGGCGCGCTGCGTCCGGTGCGCGACGGGATCTGCGACAAATCGAGCGCTGCCTGCACCAACTCCTTCAGCGCATCCTGCGGATCACGGTCGAGGCCATCGGGTCCGGCAACGTACGACTCGATGTAGACGCGCAGCGTCGCACCAGCGGTGCCGGTGCCCGAGAGGCGGAAGATGATGCGCGAGCCATCGTCGAACAGGATCCGAAGGCCCTGATTGGCACTCGTCGATCCGTCGATGGGGTCGAGATACGAGAAATCGTCGGCGGCCGAGATGCGGCGACCAGCCACCGTCTGGCCAGGCTGTGATGCCTGCTGACCGCGCAACTCGTTCATCACGCCGCCGGCGGCATCGCTCGGCACTTCCTCGTAGTCGTATCGGGTGTAGTAGTTGCGCCCGAACGTTGCCCAGTGTTCGCGCACGATCTGTTCGACCGACTGTTTGCGGGCGGCCACGATGTTGAGCCAGAACAGCACCGCCCAGAGGCCGTCCTTCTCGCGCACGTGATTCGACCCGGTGCCGAAGCTCTCCTCACCACACAGCGTGATGCGCCCCGCGTCGAGCAGGTTACCGAAGAACTTCCAGCCGGTGGGTGTTTCGAAACAGGGAAGATTCATGGCCTTTGCCACGCGATCCACGGCAGCGCTGGTCGGCATCGAGCGCGCGACACCGGCGATGCCGGCGGCGTAACCGGGGGCAAGGGTCGCGTTGGCCGCGAGGATGGCGAGGCTGTCGCTTGGCGTGACGAAGAAGCGTTGGCCCAGGACCATGTTGCGATCACCGTCCCCGTCCGACGCGGCACCGAAATCAGGGGCGGCGGCGCCAAAGAGTTCTTCGACGAGGTCGTGCGCGTAGGTGAGATTCGGATCGGGGTGTCCACCACCGAAATCGGGCAGTGGCGTGCCGTTGATCACGGTGCCGGCGGCAGCGCCGAGGCGACGTTCGAGAATCTCGGTGGCATAGGGCCCGGTGATGGCGTGCATTGCGTCGAATCGCATGCGGAAGCCACCCGTGAACATCGCGCGGATTGCGCTGAAGTCGAAGAGGGACTCCATCAACGTCGCATACTCGGCCACCGGATCGACGACGACGACGGTGAGGTCATCGAAGGTGAATGTGCCGATGACATCGAGCGGCACGTCGGCCATGTCCGCAATACGATATCTGGAGAGGGCGGAAGCGCGCTGTGCGACATCGTTGGTGAACGACTCTGGGGCTGGACCACCGTTGCCGCCATTGTACTTGATGCCGAAGTCGCCGTCCGGGCCGCCAGGGTTGTGACTGGCCGAGAGGATGATGCCGCCGGCGCCGTGCAGCCGAATGAGATGCGACGCCGCTGGGGTCGAGAGGAGGCCGCCCTGTCCGACCATGACGCGACGAATTCCATTCGCGGCGGCGATTCGGATGATTGTCTGAATCGCTTCCCGGTTGAGAAAGCGACCGTCTCCACCCACGATCAGCGTGTCGTTTGGCGTGAGAGCGGCCACCTCGAGCAGCGACTGCACGAAGTTCTCGAGATAGTGCGGCGTCTGGAACACCGTGGTGCGCTTGCGGAGGCCGGAGGTGCCGGGCTTCTGGTCGGAGAACGGTGTGGTCGGGACGTCGCGCACGAGAGGCATGATGGTGAGGCCTGAAGGGAAGCAGCGCTGCGAAACAAGGAGGGGCGCGCGGAAGGGTCGTGCCGACGACTGGCGCGACGGAAGTGTAGTTCGCGGCCCGCCGCCGGGCACCCGTTGCGCCTCACCTTCTGCAATCCCGACGCGTCGGGTACACTTCGCCGCGAACATTTACTGGAGCTGACCGGATGCGCGACGCGGTGATCGTTTCCACGGCACGAACCCCCCTCGCCAAGTCATGGCGCGGCGCGTTCAACATGACCCACGGCGCCACACTCGGCGCTGCCGCGGTGTCGGCGGCGCTGCAGCGTGCCGGGCTGGAAGGGGGTGAGGTCGAGGACGTGATGATGGGCTGCGCCAACCCCGAAGGCGCGACCGGTGTGAACATTGCCCGACAGATCGCGATCCGCGCCGGGATGCCGGTCACGGTGTCGGGCGTGACGGTCAACCGGTTCTGCAGCTCTGGCTTGCAGACGATCGCGATGGCCGCGCAACGGATCATGAGCGGTGAAGGCGACATCTACGTTGCCGGCGGCGTGGAGTCAATCAGCTGCGTGCAGAATGATCTGAACAAGAAGATGATTCACGACGACTGGATTCAGGCGAACAAGCCGACGCTCTACTGGCCAATGCTGCAGACCGCCGAGACCGTGGCGGCGCGTTATGGCATCACGCGTGACCTGATGGACGCCTACGGCGCCAGTTCGCAGCAGAAGGCGGGAGCGGCGCGTGATGCGGGCTTGTTCGATGCGGAGTTGGTGTCGGTGACGACCACGATGGGCGTGCAGGACAAGGTCACGAACGAGATCAGCACGAAGGAAGTCACCATCACCGCCGACGAAGGGATTCGTGGTGACACGACGGTGGAAGGCATCGCCGGGATCAAGCCGGCCGTTCCTGGCGGCACGATTGCGGCAGGCAACGCGAGCCAGTTCTCGGATGGCGCCGGGGCGTGTGTGCTGATGGATCGTGCGACGGCCGAACGGCGTGGCGCACCGATTCTGGGAGTGTTCCGCGGGTTCGCCGTGTCAGGCTGCGAGCCGGACGAGATGGGAATCGGGCCGGTGTTCGCGGTACCGAAACTGCTGGAGCGTGCGGGCCTGAGCGTGAAGGACATCGGGCTCTGGGAGCTCAACGAAGCGTTCGCGGTGCAGGTGCTGTACTGTCGCGACCGACTTGGCATCGACCCGGCAATTCTGAATGTGAATGGCGGCGCCATTGCCGTGGGGCATCCGTACGGGGTGAGCGGTCAGCGGCTGACTGGTCATGCACTGATCGAAGGCAAGCGTCGCGGCGTGAAGTACGCCGTGGTGACGATGTGCGTGGGTGGCGGTATGGGCGCGGCCGGGTTGTTCGAGATTGCCTGATTCGCACCTCGACCCGGTACGTGTCGGATCATCCGATTTCCCAAGGGAGCCAGTGGCATGGAGCTGAGCGGTCGTGTTGCGGTGATCACCGGTGCTGGCAGCGGCTTCGGACGGGAGTTCGCCCGGTTCGGTGCTGCGCGCGGGATGCGGCTGGCGCTGGCGGACATCAATCAGGCGGCACTCGACGCCACGGTGGACGAGTTGCGGAGTGCGGGCGTCGATGCCTTCGGCCTGCGCACAGATGTTTCGAAGGCTGACGATGTGCAGGCGCTGGCCGATGCAACGATGGCGCGCTTCGGCGCTGTACACCTGCTGTTCAATAATGCAGGCGTTGGATCAGGCGGATTCGTGTGGGAGAGCACCGACGCCGACTGGCAATGGGTGATGGGTGCGAACGTCTGGAGCGTGATTCATGGCGTCCGGATCTTCACACCGCTGATGCTGGCCCACGGCGAGCCGGCACACATCGTGAACACCGCGTCGGCGGCGGGGCTCATCACTGCGCCGAACATGGGGATCTACAACGTCAGCAAACACGCCGTGGTGGCGCTGAGCGAGACGCTGTATCAGGATCTCAAGCTGGTGAAATCCCGCATTGGTGTGTCGGTGCTCTGTCCGGCGTTCGTACCGACGGGCATTGCCCACTCGCATCGCAATCGTCCCGCTGAACTGGCGAACGCTGCGCCCCCGACGCCGTCGATGCTGGCCGCGCAGCAGGCGAGTGTGAAGGCGGTCGAGTCAGGGCGAATTTCGGCACCCGAGATTGCCGAGTTGACGTTCGCGGCGATCGAGAGCGGTACCTTCTACATCGTGCCGCATGGGAAGATTCTCGACATCGTGCAGCAGCGAATGACCGACATCGTGTCGGGCCAGAATCCGTCCGACATGTTTGCGCTGACGCCACAGTAGCGTCGAGCGGCGTGTTTGCATCCAGCGAAGCCTGCCTCTGACGCGGGATACGACTCAAACGACGGAACGGCGACTGCTGAACTGCAACTGCGTAAGAGCAACTGCTTAACGCAAAGATGCAAAGATGCAAAGGCGCAAAGGCGCAAAGGACAGCAGACGAATGGGAACAGCAGAAACACAGCGCTGCTGCGGTTGCTGTTACCAAACATCCTTGCTTCAGTCGCTGCTGACGATCACCTCGCGCCGAGGGGTCTGGGTCCACCAGACGACCCCTGCGTCTTTGC
>JBBQRH010000158.1:0-5580 GCA_038215035.1 Gemmatimonadales bacterium
CTTCGGACTGCCGCAGAAGGTGCACGCGCTGCTTGGTGCGTGGGGTCTGCTCGCGATCGTCGCCTGCGCTGTGCTGATGGGTTTCATCGTCGCCTGCTTTGCTGAAGTCAGCAGCCGTTTCTCGGAGACCGGCGGCCCGTATCTGTACGCGGCCGACGCATTCGGTCCATTTGCCGCCTTCGTGGTTGGATGGCTGCTCTGGCTTGCCCGTGTCACGGGTCTCTGCGCCATCGCAGGTGTGCTCGCTGAGTACATGTCGTTCATCGTTCCGGCCGTCGGCACGGGCGTACCACGCGCCCTGCTGCTGATCGCCGTGATCGGCGCCCTCGGCCTGCTGCACGTGCGGGGGACGCGTGGTGCGACGCGATTCGGCTCGGCGATCACGATTGCCAAGCTCGCGCCACTGTTCGTCTTCGTGCTGGTCGGTCTCCCGCACATCGACCTGTCGCAGTTTGACTTCGCGGTGCAACCGGCCCGCGCCGATTTTTCGGCGGCGGTATTGCTGCTTGGCTTCGCCTTCGTCGGATGGGAAACCGCGCTCGTCGCAGCCGGTGAGATGCGCGATCCGCGACGCGATGCGCCGTTTTCGCTCGGCGTCGGGCTGAGCGGTGTCGCAGCGCTGTACGTCGGGATTCAGGCTGTGTGTATCGGCACGTTGCCCGGACTGGCCGATTCGACCCGCCCACTGGCCGATGCCGCACTCACCTTTCTCGGACCCACCGGCGCGACGCTGATCGTCGTCGGTGCCGCCGTGTCCATGCTCGGCACGATCAATGGCGGTGTTTTGGCAATTTCGCGGATCCCGTTTGCGATGGCCGAGGCGAAGCAGTTGCCTGGTGCACTGGCCGTGTTGCATCCCCGCTTTCGCACGCCCGTGCTTTCGATCGTCATCTCCTGCGCGGTGGTGCTCCTGCTGACGCTGACCCGCGGGCACATCTACCTGTTGACGATCAGCACGATCTCCCGATTGTTCGTCTTCATGGTGACGATCGTTGCACTGCCGGTTTTCCGCCGCCAGAAAGCGATGCCTCCGGCGCTGTTCACACTTCCCGGCGGTATGCTGGTGCCAGTGGTAGCCGTGGCATTGATCGTCTGGCTGCTGACCGGGACATCGTGGGCGGAGACGCGCGATGTCGTGATTGCAACGATCGTCGGCGCGATGCTCTTCTTCGTGGGGCGTCGCGGCGCCGGGACACCGCGACCCACGGGCTGAACTACACCGTCTCGCAGCGGGTCAGCGCACGTGGACCAGATGTGAGCCGCCTGCTGGTCAGGACGAGCCGAGCCTGGACGTGTGTCCGCAGCGCCGTCCTCGCAGTACGTTCTCACCATCTCGCGTCCTCCTCCGCACTCCACTCTCGAAGACTCATGGCCTGCCTGTCATCCGCCAGGTTGCTCCCCGCGCTGGTCACCCTCTGCCTGCTCGGTGCGTCTGTCGCACCCGCGCAGACGCCGCGCCCGATCCGACCGTCGGACATCTATCGACTCAAGGACGTCGGCTCGCCACGCCTCTCTCCCGATGGCGCCTGGATTGCCTACACCGTCTCGACGGTCGACTCGGCCAAGGACAAGAGCGACAGCGACATCTGGATGGTGAGTTGGGACGGGACGCGCACGCTGCGCATGACGAGTTCACCGGAGGGCGAGAGCAACCCGCGCTGGAGCCCTGACAATCGCTTCCTCTCGTTCGTCTCTGGTCGATACGAATCGAAAGGCGGCCAGATCTGGCTGTTGGACCGATCGGGTGGTGACGCGGTGCGGCTGACCGACCTGAAGGGCGGGGTGGGGGAATACGAGTGGTCGCCCGACGGCACACGAATCGCGATCGTGTCGCACGACGCTGACCCGGACGAGGGGAAGCCGGACTCCGTACGCACCAAGAATCCGAAGCCGATCGTGATCGACCGCTACGGCTTCAAGCGCGATAACACCGGCTATCTGAACCGTCTGCGCGATCACCTTTGGATCGTCGACGTGGCAACGAAGACGGCAGTGCAGATCACGGAAGGCGACTTCGATGATTCATCGGTGCGCTGGTCGCCTGATGGTCGGCGCCTCGCGTTCGTGAGCGAGCGCGCGAACAAGGACGCCGATCGTGCGAACAACGGTGATGTGTACGTCGTTGACGCCGCAAAGGGTGCGTCGCCCGTGCAACTCACCACCTGGGGCGGGCCGGACGCAGGCCCGGTGTGGAACCCGGACGGCACATCGATCGCGTATCTGCAGGGTAGCGAGCCGGTACTCTCGGCCTACACGCAGAATCAGATCGCGGTGGTGCCCAGCGCCGGCGGTACCGCACGACTCATCGCGCCCACGCTCGATCGTGACGTGAGCTCGCTGACCTGGAGCGCCGACGGTACCGCACTCCGGTTTCTGTTGGGCGACGATCGAGCCGTGCATCTCGCGAGTGTTGCGCTCGCGGGCGGCGCCGTGCAGCGGGTGCTCGACGGTCGCCGCGTCGTGACATCATACGATGCCAACGTGGCCGGACGGATGGTAGTGAGCACGGGCACTGCGGTGCGATCCCCCGAGATTCACGCCCTCGAGAGCGGCGCGCTGCGCGCGCTGACGCATGTGAACGATGCCGTGTTCGCCGAACTGCGGCTTGGAACGACGGAGGAGCTGTCTTTCAAGAACAAAGATGGTCTGACCGTCGGTGCGTTGCTGGTCAAGCCGGCCGGCTTCGATGCCGGAACGAAGTACCCGATGGTGCTCCGCATTCACGGTGGGCCGAACGGACAGGACCAGCACCAGTTCTCGTTCGAACGCGAACTGTTTGCGGCCAGTGGCTATCTGGTGCTGGCGGTGAACTACCGCGGCAGCTCCGGGCGTGGTCAGGCGTGGAAGAAGGCGATCTTCGCCGACTGGGGCAACAAGGAAGTGCAGGACCTGTTGGCGGGCGTTGATCATGTGATCGGCCTGGGTATCGCTGATCCGGCGCGACTCGGCATTGGCGGATGGAGTTATGGCGGCATCCTCACCGACTATACCATCGCGACCACGACCCGCTTCAAGGCCGCCACCAGCGGTGCTGGCAGCGCGCTGCAGACGTCGATGTACGGTACCGATCAGTACATCTATCAGTACGAAAACGAACTTGGTGCGCCATGGAAGAATCCGAAGGTGTGGGAGAAGGTTTCGTATCCGTTCTGGCACGCGGACCGGATCACGACGCCGACGATGTTCCTTGGTGGTGAGAAGGATTTCAATGTGCCGATCGCCGGTGGTGAGCAGATGTATCAGGCGTTGCAGTCGTTGGGTGTGCCGAGCCAGCTGGTGGTGTATCCGGGGCAGTTCCACGGGATATCGCGGCCGAGTTTTGTGAAGGATCGGTATGAGCGGTATCTGGCGTGGTATGCGACGTATCTGGCGGGGGTGACGCCGTAGGGGAGAGGCGGCTTCTTGTTGTGGTGACGTCGGGGGCCTCGAGGGGTTGGGGACCGGCAGCGTCATTCTGCTGTCCGCATGAAATTCTCAGCCGTTCATCACATTCCACCCATTTTCGTGCAACCACCGCGGCAGCGTCGCGTACAGGCGGGACTCGTGTTCCACACACAGTCCACCATTCGCACCATCTGCCGCAATGATCCCGATACGCTTTTCCCGCGCACGCGTCACTCTGGGCCGCCTGGTATTGCTGGCCGTCGCCGGTGCCCAGATCGCGTCGAGCCAACTCGCGGCGCAAGACACCGAGCCCGCCGCCAGCGTGCAACGGGCAGCCGCCACGCCAGCGAAGGCCTCCGACGCCCTATTCCCCCGCTGGCAGGTCGGCAGTTCGATGTTCATGCTCGCCAACGCCTTCCCCGAGTCGCCGAAGTTCGCGCAGCTCAACGTGGGCTATCGCGTGACGGATCGCGATGTGGTCTCGCTCGAGGCCATCACCTGGACGTACGACAGGCCCCTCGGCATCCCGTGGGGTCGAGCAAAGGATGACAAGCTTGAGAACTATCCGGGATCCGTTCGCTCCGTCGGTGTCGGCGTCGCGTATCAGCGGTTTCTCTGGCGCGGGGCGTACGCCGCGGGGCACGCGCTGCCCCTGATGCAGCAGTACCGGGACCCGGCAGGTCGGGAACTCCAGAAGGGCTTCCAACTCTTCACGACGCTGCGAGTCGGATATCATGTGCCGCTGTTCAGGAAGCGGTGGTTCGTCGAGCCTTCGATTGCGATGACGGCGTGGCCGGTGAACACAAACCTGCCGGATTCGTTCGAGGTGCGTGAGCGAAAGTGGTCGAAGTATTTCCTGGGCGAGCCGGGCCTGCATTTCGGGATGCGTTTCTAGTGTGACAGCCCGTCAGGCGCCACCCCGAACGGTGTGACCCCCGCTGGGCTGGAACCGATCCCCGTGTGGGTGGCGTAGATTGCATGGAATCAACCGCCCCCCGTGTCTCGGAGAAACGTTCTGACGCGCACTCTGGACGTCCGCCGCCTGATGTGGGGCCTTGGTGCTCTTGGGCTCTGCCTCGCGGTTGCGGTGCCCGTCAGTATGAAGCAGGGTCGCGGCACCGCCTCGTTCGTCGTCCAGATCGCCTGGTCGTCCGTCTTCAGGGTGATCGACCTGATATGGCCCACGGTGCAGCAACTGACGGCCGCCGAGTTGGCGCGTCACATCGAGGCCCACGATCCAGTGCTTCTGATCGATACACGCACGAAGGAGGAGTATCTCGTCAGTCATCTGCCTGGGGCCGTGTGGGCAGAGAGTCCCGCGCAGTTGCGCGCAGCAGTGCGCACTGTGCCTGCCGCGCAGCTGATCATGCTCTACTGCTCCGTCGGTGTCCGCTCCTCGAAAGCCGCTGCGATGCTGACTCGCGACGGAGGCCACACCATCGCCAACCTCCGCGGCTCGATCTTCCAGTGGGCCAACGAAGGCCGCGCGCTCGAACGTGACGGCACCGTCGCGACGCTCGTACACCCCTACAACCGCGCGTGGGGCCTGCTGCTCGACGCACGCCGACGCGCCAGCACTACCCGATGATCGACGCGGCCACGTTGCAATCATGGCGCATACCGGCATCACTCGGCGTGCTCGCGGCACTCTTCGCGTGGGAGACGGCGCAGCCGTTTTTCGGACTCTTCGCGCGCAGCCCGCACCCGTGGGGCACGAGGCTCCGGCATGCGGCGACCAACATCGGCATCGGTGTGCTGAACGGGCTCGCCATCCGATTCGGCTTCGTGGCGCTCTGGCTGGCGACAATCCAGTGGACCACCACGCACCACACTGGCCTGCTCAACTGGCTATCAGTGCCGCCATCGCTGCGCTGGGCGTTGGCGCTCTTCCTGCTCGACGCCTGGACCTACTACTGGCACCGACTCAATCACACCGTCGCGTTCTTCTGGCGTTTTCATCGTCTGCATCACAGCGATCGGCAAATGGATGTGACGACGGCCAATCGCTTTCACTTCGGCGAAATCACATTGTCATCGCTGGTGCGGGTCCCGGTGCTGGCGCTCATCGGCTGCCGGCTGGACGAACTGGCGCTCTACGAACTGCTGTTGTTCGCCGTCGTCCAATTCCACCACGCCAACATCGGCCTGCCCGAGTGGCTCGACCGTGGGCTGCGCACTGTGATCGTCACTCCGCAC
>JBBQRH010000159.1:0-5495 GCA_038215035.1 Gemmatimonadales bacterium
GGCGCGCGTCCGGCGTTCACGTGGCAGCTGGGATCGATGGTCGTCTGGCTGCTCTGTGCACGACCCATCGCCCGCCGATGGTCGCTCACCGACTCGCAGGCAGGCGCGCTTGGCGGACTGGCGATACTGGCGCTCGTGTCCACGATCGTGAATGCGAATCTGATCTATCGCGTGCTGCAACCGCCGTCGCCGTACTCCAGCGTGGTGTCGTGCGTCGAGCTGACGTTGGCGCTGCTTCCGACGCATGCGCTGACACTCTGCCTCATCTCACTCGTTGGCAGCTGGACCAGCGCGCGTCGGCAGCAACTGCAGGCCGAAAATCGTGAAGCGCTACTGAAGGCATCGGTGGTGAGCGCCGAACTCGAGACGCTTCGTACCCGATTGCAACCACACTTTCTGCTGAACACACTGAACACCGTGGTGGGGCTGGCGCGGCGCAACGAGGGCGAGCGCGCCGCCGATGTGGCGGTCGATCTCGGTGAACTGCTGCGCTTTTCGCTGGCCGAGTCGGGCGACGCGGTGCCGTTCGATGCCGAGCGCGAGATCGTCGAGCGGTATCTCTCGATTGAACAGGCACGGCTCGGCGATCGTATGCGGGTCACCTGGGCGCTGGATCCGGCCGCGCGCACCACGCGACTGCCCGCGCTGGTCTGGCAACCCTTGGTGGAGAATGCGATCCGCCACGGCATCGCAAGGCGCCTCGAGCCCGGACACGTGATGCTTTCCGTCACACGGAAGGCCGGAGCGCTACATCTGATCGTCGACGCGGACGGGCCGCCCGACGATACCAGTGGCACCTCCTCCGACTCACCGCCGCCGTTCGGCGGAATGGGGCTTGGCCTCTCGACCGTGGAGCGGCGACTGGTGCTGCTCTACGGCGCACGCGCGAGTGTCACGCTGACGAAGCGCGACGGCGGGTCGCGAACTGAATTAATCGTTCCGGTGAATGCACCATGATGTCACAGGTGCCGATGCCGACTACGCCACTGCGCGTGGTCGTGGCCGACGATGAGCCGGTGGCGGCCGAACTGCTGGCAGCTGAACTGCGCCGTCTTGGCTGTGACGTGGTGGCGGTGGCTCGCTCCGGCGCGGCGGCGATCGAGGCCTGTGCGACCCTCCGTCCCGCGGCGTGTTTCACCGATGTGTCGATGCCGAGCACTGACGGGCTGGCCGTCGCACGGGCGCTGCGCGAGGTGTCGCCGGGCGTACGCGTGGTGTTCGTCAGTGCACACCCGCACTTCGCGGTGGAAGCGTACGCTGCCGATGTGGTCGATTTCGTCCTCAAGCCGATCCGGCGCGCCCGCCTGTCGGACGCCGTCGATCGGGTGAAGCGTTCGCGGCTGGATCCCGACTCGGGCGATCGGCTGCTGGTGCCCGAGCGCGGCACCATTCATCTGGTGCCGATTCGCGACATCGAGTGGGTGCAGGCGGACGGGTACTATCTCTGGCTGCACACCGCCCAGCGCGCCTGGATGCTGCGCGAGCGGATGCACCGACTGGAGAGTCGGCTCGGGAATTCGGGATTCCTCCGCGTGCACCGGTCGGCGCTGGTGCGGGCGGCCGCCATTGTCACGCTCGATGCGGCAGGCACGGTGGAGCCGATGGTCGTGCTGCAGTCGGGAATTCGCGTCCGGGTGGCGAGGGACCGGCTCGGGGATGTCCGGGCGCATTTGGGGTGACAGGGGGCGTCCGCCCTGCCCGAGGTTGCCCATGGGGCAGCCACACAAAATCGGCCCAAACCGTGGCTTCCCGCTGGAATGATCCAGCGAGGACCCGTAGCTTTGAGGTGTATCCCACAGCTGAGGCGATCGCGACGGCAATGACGCCCCGCGACGGCGTCTGTATCGCGTCCTAGCCAGCGAGCTCGGCAGCGAAAATCGGTGGGTGGGACCGACTGCACCACTCTTCGACGCTGTCTCCATCGACAACGTCCTCTTCGAATGAATCGCTGAACCGCGGACTTCTGCTCCATGAAGTGCACGAAATCGTGGAACACGCTGTTGGCTGGTCTGCTGCTGGCGTGTGTAACGGTCACCGTTCAGGCCCAGAATGTCACGAAGTTGCTGGTCTCGCCGATCATGCTGCGGCTCGAGACGGGTGGCACGGGTCAGATCACGGTGGAGATGCAGGACGAAGCGAGTCGGCCGATCGCGCCGGAACTGGTGCCGGTCTTTTTCGTCAGTTCCGATTCGACGATCGTTTCAGTGGGCGTCGATGGCGCCGTCCGAGCCGTAAAGGCTGGCCGAGCTGAGATTGTCGTTCGTGCCGGAACACCCGCGCGCCGCGTCACCGTCACCGTGATCGTGAGCCCGGGCGCCAAACCGTCGGTGCTCTCGGCGCCACCGGTCGTCACCGCGTCCGCTGCAACACCGCCGACCGCTCCAGCCACCGCTCCCGCCACGCCACCCGCGTCGCCGCCGGTGGTGCCTGCTGCTTCGACGGGGCAGACGCCGGTTGGAGCCACCATCCAGCCGATCAATATTCAGCTGCTGCCAGGTGAGCGTTTTCGCCCGAGCTTTCGACTCGTCTATGCCGACGGAACCCAGGCCGAAACACGCGACGTCGTCTGGAACACCTTCGGCGCGGCGATCGCTCTCGATCCGAACGCGAGCGAAGTGATCGGTGTCGTGCCGGGCAGTGGCACGCTCGGCGGGCGGTACGGCACATCGATCACGAATTCCGTGCCGGTCAGCGTCGGCGAGGCGGTGCTCCTCGCCGATCCCGATTCCGTGTTTCTCGTCACGGGTGGGATGGATACGGTGTCCCTGCTCGTTCCCGGACAGGGACGACGCAAGGTCACGCAGAATCTGACGTGGCGGACGACCGATCCAGCGGTGTTGCGCGTCCTCAGCCCGACTGCCGGGATCGTCCAGGCGCTCGATGCGGGAGAGGCGACACTGATTGTCGACGGCTATGGCGTGACGCGAGCCATCCCGGTGCGTGTCACACCGCGCATTGCGAAGGTCGAAACGATTCCCGCGCAGGGCTCGACGTTGACGGTTGGCACTGGCGGCACCACCGCGCTCGAGGCGAAGACGATCGGCACCGCTGGCACCGTGTTGTCGACGAGCACGCTGACCTGGCGTATTGCCGATCCCTCGATTGCCCAAATCGACGCGCGCGGAGTCGTCTCCGGGATTCGTGAAGGCGCAACGCGGGTGACGCTCGACGTGCCTGGCATCGAGACGATCAGCTGGCCGCTGACCGTTCAGGCGGCGCGCGTGGCCTTTGACCTCGATGTGACAGCAGTCGTTGCAGGCACGACCCGGAAGCTGGTCGCGCAATTGCGAGGTGCGGATCGGCGCGACTACGGCACGGCGACCGGCGCCCAATTCACCTCCTCGGCGCCAGAGATTGCCTCGGTCGACGCCACCGGTGCCGTCACCGGCATCGGACCGGGCCGCGCGACGATCAGTGCCACGCAGCCCGGTGCGGGCGCCGATTCGGTGACGGTGTACGTGACGGGTCGGGCACTGGTGTCGGGGACAATTGCTGGTATTCGCGGGCTCTGGCAGCTGGTGGGTGCCAACGACACGTTGCCGACGTTGCTCGCGCGGGTCGACAGCGGCGTTGTTTCGCAGGCGGTCTGGTCACCTGACCGGACGCGCATCGCGCTGACCTACGAGCCGCTCGATCGCGCCAATCAGTTGCGGGTGGTGGTGATCGATGCCGATGGACGCAACTGGAAGAATCTGAGCCCCGACACGATCAGCGCATCCGATCCATCATGGGCGAAAGATGGCAAGTCGATCCTGATGGCGGGGCGCGATCCGAAAGTCAGCTCCGTGCTACGCGTCGTCGTCGAGACGCGCGAAGTCACTCTGCTGGCGTCAGGCTCGAGCTCGAAGTTCCGGTATCCAAGCGCGGACGTAGACTCGTCGGGCATTCTGGTGCGGTTCGAGAGCGGCGGTCAGACCGACCTGGCGCGCATCAAGGCCGGCACGGTGACGAAGCTGACGGATGGCAAACCGCGCGAGGAGCTGATCGCGCAGCTGCGCGACGGACGCGTCCTGCTGGCGGTCGATTCGTCCTCGCGGTCGCGGCCGGCAACGCTGCAGTGGGTCACGGTCGGCACCGATCAGGTGCAGACGCCAACTGCCGTTCGCGTGCCAGCCCGGCTGGTGATCACCGACATCAGCGCCGGCTACGACGATGCCTCGGTTATCATTGTGGCACGCGCGCAGTCGTGGCCTGGTGTGTCGGGCCCGGCCGTGGTAGTCCTGCGGGTGGCACTCGATGGAGCAGACCCGAAGCTATTGATGATTCTGAATGAGAAGGATTTCGTCACAGTTCGTTCTGATTGAGCCACGGTGGAATCTGCATTGATCGGGGGCCGTTTCCGGCTCCACCGGCTGCTTGGGTCAGGGGCCATGGGACAGGTCTGGCTGGCGACCGACGAGCGTCTGCTCCGCTCAGTTGCGGTCAAGATTGTGCTGCCCGATGCCACGGACGTGCAGCTCGGACTGCGCCTCGAGCGCGAAGCACGCGCGGCGGCGGCGATTCAGCACACGAACGTCGTGCGTGTGTTCGACTATCTCGACGATGCTGGTCGGACGCTGATCGTCATGGAGCACGTCGAGGGGGAGACGCTGGCCGACCGGCTGGAGCGGGACGGCGCGCTCTCGATCGAAGACTCGTTGGACCTGGCGGCGCAGATCTGTGATGGTCTGAGCGCCGCACATCGCACCGGGTTGGTGCACCGTGATCTGAAACCGTCCAACGTGATGGTGACGGAAGACGGACTGGCCAAGGTGCTCGATTTCGGCATCGCGAAGCGCACCGGAACGGGCGGCGGCGAAAAGAACCTGACCATGACCGGTGCTGTGATCGGCACACCGCGGTACATGGCGCCCGAGCAGCTGCGTGGCGAGGAGCTCGACGCGCGGGTCGACCTGCATGCCGTTGGCTTGCTGCTGTACGAAATGATGGCCGGCCGGCCGGCTTTTGATCGCGAAAACTTTGCCGAGTTGATGTACCAACTGGTCAATACTCCCGCGGACATGGGTCCGCTCGAGGCGCGTGGCGTTCCGCCTGAGGTGATCGGCATTCTGTCGCGCGCCCTCGCGAAGCACCGTGATGATCGCTGGCCCAGCGCGAAGTCGCTGTCGGACGCTCTGCGCGTCTGCCTGTTCGGTGATGTGATTCACGCGCGCAAGACGCCGTCCACCGCCGGGCTCCGTGGCATCATCGACTCCGGCGAACGGATGTTGCAGCGCACGACGGGAAGTTCCGCGGCGGTTCCAGCGGTCACTCTGGCCTCGACCACAGCTCCGACATCGGGCGGTGTGCCATCAACGCCGGCTGGCACACCACCGCCTGCGCGCACCGAATTGATCGACCGTCGCCAGCCCGCGGCGTCGCCGCGCTGGCCGCTTGTTGCCGTTCCGGCGCTGGTGCTCGCAGTGGTGGCGGCGGTGGTGTTCTTCCGCATGCGTGGCAACAGCGACGCTCCATCGACAACTGCATCCGTGCCGTCGGAAGTAACGGTGACGGCT
>JBBQRH010000160.1:0-5476 GCA_038215035.1 Gemmatimonadales bacterium
GGCGGAAACCGTCGCAAAGCACCTGACCAACGAGGCCGTCATCATCACCAAGTCGACCGTCCCGGTTGGCACGGCCGCCAAGGTCGCCGAGGTGGTCGGGCAACACGCGATGGTTCCCTTCCATATCTGCAGCAACCCGGAATTCCTCAAGGAAGGCGACGCGGTCGAGGATTTTCTCCGACCGGATCGCGTGGTACTCGGTGTCGATAGCGACTTCGCACGCAGTACGCTGGCCGAGCTCTACGCACCATTCGTCAGAACCGGCAAGCCGATCCTGTTCATGGACATCGCGTCCGCCGAGCTGACGAAGTACGCCGCGAACGCGATGCTTGCGACCCGAATCTCGTTCATGAACGAAATCGCACTGCTCTGCGAACAGGTTGGCGCCAACGTCGACAACGTTCGACGTGGCATCGGCAGCGATTCCCGGATCGGGTCTGCATTTCTCTTCCCTGGTCCCGGCTACGGCGGCTCCTGCTTCCCGAAGGACGTCAAGGCGCTGCTGCACACCGCCGCCGAAAACGGCGTCTCGCTCAAGGTGGTCGAAGGTGCCGAACAGGCCAACGACCGGCAGAAGCAGGTCATGGCTGCCCGACTCACAACCGCGCTGGGTGGCTCAGTCCGCGGCAAGCGTATCGCCGTCTGGGGCCTCTCATTCAAGGCGCGCACCGATGACCTGCGCGAGTCGCCGGCGCTGATCCTCATCGAGGAACTGCTCAGAGAAGGCGCCACCGTCATCGCGCACGACCCGGTGGCAATGCCGCACGCCAGACAGCAACTCGGCGACACCGTGACCTTCGCCGCCAACGGCTATGATGCGCTCGCCGGCGCCGACGCCCTGGCGATTGCCACTGATTGGAACGAGTATCGGCACCCGGATTTTGCACGCATGCGCACCGCGCTTGCCAGCCCGATCATCGTTGACGGCCGGAACCTGTACAGCCCCGAGAAGATGTCGACGCTCGGCTTTACCTACTACTCCATTGGACGGCCGAACACATGAGAGTGCTGATCACAGGAGGTGCAGGATTCCTCGCCTCGCACCTGACCGACAAGTTTCTGGCCGACGGACATGAAGTGGTTGGCCTCGACAACTTCATCACCGGCAGTCCAGACAACATTGCGCATCTCGCCGGGCATCCCGGCTACAAGTTCGTCCGGCACGATGTGTCGAATTTCATTTTCATGGATGGCAAACTCGATGGCGTGCTGCATCTCGCATCGCCGGCCAGCCCCATCGACTATCTCGAGCACCCGATCCCGACCCTGAAGGTTGGTGCGCTGGGCACACACAACGCGCTCGGCCTGGCCAAGGCAAAGGGTGCGCGGTTCTTCCTGGCCTCGACGTCAGAAGTGTATGGTGATCCGCTCGTTCATCCGCAGCCTGAGACATACTGGGGCAATGTGAATCCCGTTGGCCCGCGTGGCGTGTACGACGAAGCAAAGCGCTTCGCCGAGGCCATCACGATGGCCTACCATCGCTACCACGGCCTCGACACGCGCATCGTCCGGATCTTCAACACCTACGGCCCACGGATGCGTCCGCGGGATGGGCGCGTGGTGTCGAACTTCATTGTGCAGGCGCTCAAGGGCGAGCCGATCACGATCTACGGCGACGGCTCGCAGACACGCAGCTTCTGTTATGTCGACGACGAGGTCGATGGGCTGTACCGACTGTTCATGCACGGTGACTCCGAGCCCACGAACATCGGAAATCCGGTCGAATTCACCGTCCGTCAACTGGCCGAGCTGGTGGTTGAGCTGACAGGCACCAGAGCGCCCATCGTGCACCATGAGTTACCGGTGGACGATCCAAAGGTGCGTCAGCCGGACATCACCAACGCGCGCAAGAAGCTCGGATGGGAACCGAAAGTTCCGTTGCGCGAAGGGCTCGAGCGGACCATCGCCTACTTCAGCGGCGTGATCGGAGGCGGCGCGAAGTAGGCGGGCGAAGGCCGCCAGTGGCGCCCGGAATGCAGATGCGTTGACACGCCGATCTGAATTCCGGGCGCTTTGCGTGTTGGTGCCTCACCGGCGCGTCACACTCGCCAGCACCGACTTCGGCAGGCGCGCCGAAACGCCGACTTGCGTGCCGACGAGATCGGGAACGTCATAGATCAGCGCGAACCCCATGATCAGCGCGGCCTCGGTGGACGTGAGCTTGTAGTCCGCCTCCAGCCACCGGGCGAGATCCGACGTCGCACGACGCAACGCCTGGTCGACGGAGCCGCCCACACCGATGCTCATGATGTGATCCGCCGTTTCCGCACGCGGAATGTCCGCAAACTTCCAACGCGCGACATCGACACTGAACGTCACATCCATGCTCGTCTCCATCGCATCGCCAGTGAGTTCGCCGTCACCCTGCGCCGCGTGACCATCGCCGAGATACAGATAGGCACCCAGCGTGGTGACCGGGAGATAGAGGGTCGTGCCTTCGCGCAGCTGGGCGTACTCCATGTTGCCACCAAACGCCCCTGACTCGCGCGAGCTCGGCACGACGCCATCTCCTGGCGCAACGGCGATCACGCCAAGGAATGGCCGGAGCGGAATCCGCAGGCCGGTGAGCGCGGGCGACGGATTCTGAAGCCGCGCCTCGCCCGCGATCGTATCGAGCACCCACTTGTTGTCCTGCTGTACCGACTTCCGTTGAGCGGCGTACGACGGCTCGATTGCGCCATCCACGATCTGCGTACCGCTGAACGCCCAGTCGCGGTTGAGGCGCACACGGTGCAACCGCACGATCAACACGTCGCCCGGTACTGCGCCTTCCACGTAGAACGGCCCTGTCAGCGGGTTGCCGCCACGCGACACATGATTGGCGCGATCCTCGAACGCACCTCGTGCATTGCCGCCAGCGTCGATCGTCGTCGTGTGAACGGTGTCACCGGGGTAGAGCCGCAGCACTGGCGGTGCATCGGTCCCGAACTGACGCTGATAAGTGGCGGGCGTGAACGCGTACGAGCGCGCCATCGCCGGCGGGCGGAAGCGTCGTGCACTCCAATGGCTCGAATCGGTCCCGATGCCGAGCCATCCGGTGAGTGAGTCACCCTTGAACGTTCCGCGCCAGCGGAAGTCACCAACGCGAAAGCTGAGGCGTTGTGCCGCCAGTGTGGCCCCGAATGCCTGGCCGTACACCTGGCCGCGCAGCGTGTCGCCGTCGGGAGTGAGTACCACGCGTTGCGGTTGCTGGTCGCCATCCATCACGAACACCCACTCACCGGCGGCCTGCACGATCCTGCTCGGCTGCGCCTGAGTCACCAGTGGCGCGGTCAGCAACGGCACCAGCAGCAGGCCGCAGGTGCGATGACGAAGCAGAGGCAGAGGCATCGCTGGTCTCGATAGTTGAGGGAGGTGACGGTCGGCATCCGAGGGTTCGCTATCGCCGAGCCCTCGGATGCAACGGCGCCGAATTGTAACGACCACTCTGCCCCTGCAACCGTTCTGCAACGGACCGAGCCTATCCGACGTTATCTCGGTTCGCCTGTCCTCCAAATGCCTGACTACGGCGTCGCGTGACCTGCTCGCGAGCCTGACCTATCTCACTGCACTCCATGCACACTTTTTCATACGCCAGCCGATTCATCGGCGGGCTTGCTCTGCTGGCAACCACCCTCGGCGCGCAGGGTGGACCGCCACCATCACGCCCACCGGGCGCGCCCGATCGCCGTCCAGGCGCTCCCGCAGACACCAGCACGCTGCAATCGCAGGCGATCCGCGTCTTTCTCGACTGTCAGGGGCGTGTGCGCGGCTGCGACCGCGATTTCTTCGTGACCGAGATCACCTTCGTGAACTGGATGCGCGATCGGTTCGACTCCGATGTGCAAATCCTGGTCTCCGGCCTGCAGAACGGCGGCGGCGGTACCGAGAACACGATCACCTTCATTGGACACCGCAAGTTCGAGGGGATGGCCGACACGCTCGTGCTGAACACGTTGCCGAATGATCCCGATGACCGGATTCGCCGTGATCTCGCGCGTACCTTCACGCTTGGCCTCGCGCGGTACGCCGCGCGGTCGCCGATTGCGAAGCAGTTGCAGGTCTCCTTCGCGTCGCCGACCGGCGCGCGCCCCCAGCGGTCGGCGGCGAACCTCAAGGACCGCTGGAATCTGTGGACGTACACGTCGAACGTGAACGCCTTCGTGCGTGCCGAGGAGCTCCAGCGCAACTTGAACGGATCGTTGTCCTTCTCGGCCAATCGGGCGACGGAGAAGTGGAAGATCAACATGTCCACCAGCGGAAATCTCAGCAGCCAGCGGTTCACGATTCCGGCGCGGGACAGCACACCGAAATTCGTAGTCACGAACGATCAGCGGACCTACAACGCGAACGCGCTGATCGTTCGCTCGCTCTCGCAGCACTGGTCGGCTGGCCTCAAGGCCGGCGCCGGGTACTCCGACTTCCTCAATCAGGATGCCGCGCTCCGCCTGCAACCGGCGATCGAGTACAACGTCTTTCCGTGGACCGAACAGACGCGCCGGCAGCTCACATTTCTCTACAACATTGGCCCGAACTACTACAACTACCAGCGTACCACCGTCTTCGATCGGGATGACGAGCTACGGGTCAGTCAGCAGTTGACCGCGTCATTCGTCGCGCGACAGCAGTGGGGGTCGAGCAACGTCTCGCTCGACTGGCTCAACTACCTGCACGACTTCAACCGGCACGCGCTCACCCTCAGCGGCAGCGTCGACCTGCGTGTCGGGCGCGGCTTCTCACTCAACATCGGCGGATCGGCCGCCAAGATCAACGACCAGATCTACCTGCCACGCGCCGGCAACACCGAGGAGGAAATCCTGCTCCAGCGCCAGGCGTTGCAGACCGGCTTTCGCATCACGACCAACATCGGGGTGCGCTACACCTTCGGATCGATCTACAACACCATCGTCAACCAGCGCTTCAGCAGTCTTGGTGCCAGCGGCGGGCGATTCTCCTTCCTCTTCTTCTGATCAACTGATTGGCACGAAGCCGTCGGGGCTCCGGTCAACACGGGGAGCTCCGCCCGGCTCAGGGAAGCATGACGGAGGGCGAGTCTCGCGCCGATGACGGATCGATCGGAAAGATTCGCCCGTGACGCACCGGCCGCTCCCGCCCGAGGCGGACGAGCGCCATCTTGCGGACCTATGCGCGCTACCGCTACCCGCCTGCTCCTCGCCGGCCTACTCGCCGCCCCTCCCGTCGTCGCGCAAGGCCTCGTGGTACCGGCTCCCACGCCGGAAACACGCCGGCATCTCGTGGCCCGACGCGCCACGGCAAAGATCACGATCGACGGCCGGCTCGATGAGGCCGACTGGGTCAACGCCCAGGTGGCGCGCGATTTCGTCCAGAGTCGTCCAGACTATGCTCCGACGACCAAGTACCCGTCGGAGGTTCGCATTCTTTTCGATTCCGAGAATCTGTACATCGGCGGATTTCACCGCGACAGCGCAGGCCTCGCGTCGATGCGCCTGCCCGACCTGCGCCGCGACTTCGAGCC
>JBBQRH010000161.1:0-5360 GCA_038215035.1 Gemmatimonadales bacterium
CTGGCGCTCATCGGCTGCCGGCTGGACGAACTGGCGCTCTACGAACTGCTGTTGTTCGCCGTCGTCCAATTCCACCACGCCAACATCGGCCTGCCCGAGTGGCTCGACCGTGGGCTGCGCACTGTGATCGTCACTCCGCACTTGCATAAGGTGCACCACTCCGTGGTGGTGGCGGAGCAGAATGCAAACTACAGCTCGCTCTTTTCGTGGTGGGACCGGATTGCGCGCTCCTTCCGGCTCGCCCCCGATCTGTCGCAGGTCGTCTTCGGTGTCGACGAGGCGGCGCAGGCATACACCCCTCGCAGCGACGGTGACGTTTCGGCGGCAGAGCAGGCAGACCTGCGCCGCTGACTCTCGCGCGGCACGATCCTCGTCGCGCTATCACGTTCGATATCCCGTCGGACGAACGGGTCGAAATCGTCATTGCGCGCCGTCGCCGCCTGCATCATTTGCGAAGATCTTCCCCGGATTCAGAATCCGCTGCGGATCGAGTGCCTGCTTGATGGCACGCATGACATGAATCGCATCGCCATGCTGCTGCTCGAGCGATGACATCTTGCCGAGTCCAATACCATGCTCGCCCGTGCAGGTGCCGTCCATCGCAATGGCGCGTGCGGTGAGCCGTGTCGCGATGCCGTTCGCGCGCGCATGTTCCGCGCTGTCGGTGGGATCGAGCAGCAGCATCAGATGGAAGTTTCCGTCGCCCACATGACCAACCAGTGGTGCCACGATCCCTGCTGCGTCCACATCGGCGCGCGTCTCGCGAATGCATTGTGCCAGATGCGAAATCGGCACACAGGCGTCGGTGGTCCAGGCCCGTGCGCCGGGCCGGAGCGCCAACCCGGCGTAGTACACCTTGTGGCGTGCCTCCCAGAGCCGCGCGCGTTCATCCTCCGTCGTCGCCGACGCGTGCACGACGCCGGCATAGTCGGCGATGATGTCATGCACTGCCGTGAGCAGTTCGCCGAGTGCGGCGGAACTGAAGGCGTGCAGCTCGAGGAAGATCATCGGAAGCACGGGGTAGCCAAGCGAGAGCAGCCCGTTCAGCGCACCGATCGTCGTCGCATCCACCAGCTCGATCCGCGCCAGCGGAATCCCGCTCTGGAGCAACGCAATCACCGCATCGATCGCGGCGTCTTCCGTCTCGAACGCACAGACGGCCGCGGCGATGGCGTCCGGAACGGGATGCAGCCGCAGCGTGGCCTCGGTGACGATGCCCAGTGTGCCTTCCGAGCCCAGGAACAGGCGCGTGAGGTCGTAGCCCGCTGATGATTTGCGGGCGCGGCTTCCGGTGCGAACTACGCTGCCATCGGCAAGGACGACTGTCAGCGCCAGCGTGTTCTCGCGCATGGTACCATAGCGCACCGATGTCGTACCCGACGCACCGGTCGCAATCATGCCGCCGATGGTGGCGTCGGCGCCTGGATCGACGAAGAACGTAGCGCCGGTTGGTGCCAGCTCGCGGACCAGCTGCGTGCGGGTGACGCCTGCCTGGACGGTGACATCGAGATCCTCGACGCTGACACGCAGCACCTGATCCATCCGTGACAGATCGAGCGACACACCACCTTCGACGGCGCTCACGTGCCCCTCCAGCGAACTGCCCGCACCGTAAGCGATCACGGGCACGTCGCGGGCGGCGCAGGCCCGCACGATCGCACTGACTTCCTCGGTCGTGAGAGGGTACACCACCAGGTCAGGCGGCGCCGGCGGCAGATGCGTCTCGCCGCGCCCATGCTGCTCGAGCTCTGACGCCACACGGGTGAGGCGGTCGCCGACGATCGTGCTCAGGGCTGAGACGAGCTCCTCGACGTCGCGGACGCGCGAGTGGGATGGTGGCATGATGCTGAGACTCACGCTGGGTCACTCCTGAGGCGGAAGTGTAGTGCTCGTCCCGGTGAATGATTGACGATACACCGTTGTGCCGGACACGGGCGAGTACCGCGTCGATCGCGCCTCGTTGGCCAGACGATCCGAACGATCAGACGATCACCAAGCGGCCGATGCTACTCGGCCGTGATTTGTACCCGGTGCCAGGCGTTGTTGAGATACCCCTTCACGTTCCACACCTCCGCCACGTCACTCGGTTGCGTGGCCCCCGTTTCGTCGACGGCGCGGACCAGCAGCGAGTGCTGCCCCGCCGCAAGCACGACGGTCGCGTGCCACCGCGTCCAGGTCCAGCGATCTCGCACCGCATCGAGCGTGGCAGCGCGCCACGTTGCGCCATCATCAGTCGAATACTCCACCGCGGAGATCGCACACGCCGCGGTGCCGATCGCCCAGCCGCGGAGTTCCGCCGCGCCCGCGGCCACGCGCTGACCGGGTACCGGATCGAGGATCACCGAATTCAGCGTGATCTGATCAATAGCCACACCAGCGGTCACGTCGCTCGGGTGCGCTGCATCGGGCTCACGCTGCACACGATAGGCGTGCGTCTGGAAGTAGTTCGATGAGGGGGTGGCACTGGCTGTGATGCGGCCCAGCCATTTCACGCTGCGCGCACCGATCCATCCGGGTACCAGTGCGCGCACCGGAAAACCGTGCGTGGGTGACAGCGGTTGTCCATTCAGCTCGAACGCGAGCAGCACCTCGGGGTCCAGCGCCTTGTCGCGCGTGATGGACCCGCCGAAGCCGAAGCGTCGCCCATGGCGATCCACTGAATCCAGGCCGGTGAACTCGATGTGCTGCGCTTCTGGTGAGAGCCCGCTCGCCAGCAGGACCTCGCGCAGCGACACGCCGCCCCAACGACCGGTGCTCGCCGGCTCCGGCCCCCAGGGCAGCTCGCCGGGAAGCGCGGCGACCGAAAGCAATTCATCCCGCCGCAGGCCGGCGCAGAGCAGCGTCGCCGTCACCTCACGCCTCGGGAGCTGTTGCAGCTCGGTGTACGACAGCGCGTGCGGCCGTTCCACCATGCCGTCGACGACCAGCCGCCAGTTGGCGACGTCGATTGACGGTGGGGTGGCGTGGCTGCGAGTGAAGAAGTGCTCGATGGGCGTCACCAAACCATCAGCCAGGCCAGCCTGCCGCGCGCCGGAGTTGAGACCGTCAGTGCCGTGGAAAAGTCGAACGTCAGCGGTTGTCATTCGGGTTCGTTGAGCTGGGCAGAATCGAGGACGATGAAGATAACCCTCTCGGAATCCACCCGGTCCGGCTGGCGTTCCACCGTGGCGTTGGCGCGAAACGAGCGGGGCGTTCCGGCTGTCACTCGTCGGCGCCGCGGCTGACCCGGGGCTGTCCGCTCCACGTACACACTGGCATCTTGGGCGGCATGACCCCTCCCCATGCACTCGCCGTCAGACTCCGCGCCGGCTTACCACGCCGGCTGGTCCGCATGCTCACGGCCGCATGCACGCTCTCGCTTGCCACACTGCTGCTGGCGATTTTGGCACTGCCCGCCGCTGCGCAGAGCCGCGATGGCTCTGATCCGCGCGACGTTGATGCGGTGAAGGCCACCATGATTGCCATGTGGGCGGCAATCGAAGCGGGCGACGCCACCCTGTACGCCACGTATGTCCACCCGACGTTCACGCAGTTCGGCGAGAACGACACCTATCTGGCTGAGGGCAAGGCCGAGGAGGTCCGTGGCATCGCGAGCTATGTGCAGAGGGCGAAGCAGGTGCATACGGTGATGCACCAACCCGACGTGACGGTTCGTGGCAACGTGGCCTGGGTGACGTACTACTGGACCGACGAAGGGTTCATCGAGGGCAAGCGATTTACCAGTCGCGGCAAGTCCACGCGCATTTTCGTCAAGGAAGGGAACCGCTGGTTGTGTATTCATGGGCACTACACCGCGGTGCCGTAGTGGGTTGGTCAACGATTCGACGCAGTGAGATCCGGTGATGCAGCATGTGCGGTCCATGCCGCTGGAATCACGAACAGCAGAACAACTGCCTTACGGCGTGGCCGCATCGCGCCAGCCCGTAAAGCCTTCTTGATGCCGCGGCCACCATGATCACACTCCTCGCCGCTACGCTCCTGCTCGCGGCGCCGCACGGCACCGTGTATGACGACCGCAACGCCAACGGACGTCGCGACAGCGGCGAACCCGGTGTCGCTGGTGTCGTCGTCTCGAATCAGGACACCGTCGTGCGCACCGATGCTTTCGGTGCATATCGGATGACCGGCGATGGAGTCGGCATCGTCCACGTCAGCATTCCCGAGGGCTGGCAGGCGAGCGGAGCGTTTTGGCTGCCGATCCCGGAGAATGGAGGCGCACCACTCGACTTCGGACTGACCAAAGTGCGCCGATTGGACGCCTTCAGCTTCGTCCACGCGTCGGATACACATATCAGCGCTGCCAGCGCAGCGCGCACCGATCGGCTGCGCACACTGGTGGATTCGCTGCGACCCGCCTTCGTACTGATTTCTGGCGACCTGGTGCGCGATGCCCTACGCGTGGGTGAAGCCGAGGCCACGGGCTACTACCAGCTCTTCAATCAGAACGTCTCGGCGTTCTCCGTTCCGACGTACACGGTCCCGGGCAACCATGAGATTTTCGGCATCGAACGTGACAAGTCGCACGTCAGCGCTGATCATCCGCTCTTCGGGCGCGCGATGTATCGTCGCTATCGTGGGCCGGACTACTACTCGTTCACGGTGGGTGGTGTACACGTCGTTGCGCTGAACAGCGTTGACATCAGCGATCAGTGGTATTACGGCCACATCGACTCGTTGCAGCTGGTGTGGCTCGAGCGCGACCTGGCGATGGTTCCACCCACCACGCCGGTCGTGACGTTCAATCACATCCCCTTTTTCTCATCATCCGAGAGCCTGCATGGGTACAACGACGGCCCACCGGCGCCATCGTTGATCACGGTGCGTGGCAGGCCGCAGTACCGGCACACAGTATCCAACGCAAGTGAGGTGCTGGCACTGCTCAAGGGTCGCGCGTATCCGCTGGCGCTGTCGGGGCATGGGCACATGGCCGAGCGTCTCCGGTTTGCTGGGGCGGCAACGCGCTTTGACCAAGCCGCGGCGATCGTGGGTCCGTCGAGTGGGGCCGGCATGACGCTTCCCAGTGGCATCACACTTTATCGCGTGCGGCGCGGCACGATCGAGGAGGGACGGTTCATTCCGCTGGGGATCGAGCCACCCGGACGTTGACGGCGCGGCGCCTGTGCACTGCTGGTTTGGACTTCCCCACACACGGTGTGCAGTATGCTCAATGGCCATACCCCGGCACCCGCTGGTAACTTTGCCACTCCGAAACACCGCCAGGAGCGCATGCCGTGACGACTGAAGCACCGACGACTGACATCCACGTCCACCGCGGGAGTCTGCGTGTACATCCGGCACTGGCCGCGTTCCTCGAGCGCGAGGCGCTGCCGGGCTCCGGCGTCGGTGCTGACGTCTTCTGG
>JBBQRH010000162.1:0-5285 GCA_038215035.1 Gemmatimonadales bacterium
CGACGATACGAGACCGGTCCGATACCTAGTCGTAGGTCATGTGAACACATCCTGTTCCGTGTGAATGCCGAATACGTATCGTTATGCCGAATACGTCGGCATAGCTATCCGAGAGGCTGAGCGTTGATGTTGGATCAGAGAGGCGAAAGACGTTCGTATTGGTCGCGAGTGTTCGCGATGCACATCGCGAGTGTCGTTCACCATGGTCTATCGGGGATGTCGGTATGACTGACGACGCGTACGAGCGCGCGCGGATGGCAATGCGGAAAGACATGATGCGGTCCATTGTCACCGAGCCGCTGCTGTCCCGGATCCAGGGCCGCTCGCGCGAGCAGTTCGACGTCATCATCGAACTCAACGAGTTCTATCGAGACGGACTTGGCGGCGCACTCGCGGAGGTCGAGAAGCAAGCGAAGCAATGGAAGGTGCGGTTCAGCTCGGTATCGAACTACGTGTTCGCGCGCCTCTCGGCCGATCGCATCCGGCGACTCGCGTCGGCGTCGCAGGAGCTCAACGCGGCGAATCGACGAAATGACGCCATGGTATATCGGATCTGGGAGGACAGCGATATCGCCGTGACGCTCACGCGATCGCTCACCACCATCAAGGCCGATGCCGCGCAGCGCTCGTTTCACGCGCTCGGCCAAGGTATCGTGTGGGCCGTGCTGGATTCCGGCATCGATGGCAGTCACGTGCACTTCGCCGAGAAGCAGAGTGTGCACGGCAAGATCGACACGCTGGCCATCCGTGGCCCCGTGGAGCATCGCGACTACACGCCCGATGCGGAGGCCACGGCCATCACCGCGACCGATGATTCATCGGTACCGCCGCGCGGGGGCGCTCCCAGTGCACTGGTCGATCGGCTCGGTCACGGGTCGCACGTGGCCGGCATCATCGCCGGACACTGGAACACGGAGGTGCCCGATGGCCTCCAGGTGGTCGGCACGGAAGTGCGCGATGTCAGCAGCAGTGCTCGCGACGAGGAGAAGCCGGTCGTCGCCCGCGAAGCGCTGACATCGATCAGCGGTGTCGCGCCGCTCGCCAAGTTGGTGAGTCTGAAAGTCATTGCCGATGTCACGCGCACCGATGATCACAAGCAGACGCGCGGGCAGGGGAAAGTGAGTTGGGTGCTGCGCGCGCTCGAAGATATTCAGCGCTGGAATCAGTACGGCCGACGCTTGCTCGTGCACGGCGTGAACATGAGCATCGGCTATGATTTTGATCCGCGTTGGTTCGCCTGCGGTCAGAGCCCGATCTGCTCCGAAGTGAATCGACTCGTGAAGTCCGGCGTGTGCGTGGTGGTGTCGGCCGGAAACAGCGGCTATTCGTCGTACATCACGGGTGCCGGCGTGGAGCAGAGCAGCTATCGCGATCTCAGCATCACCGACCCGGGCAACGCCGAGTTGGCGATCACCGTAGGCGCGACACATCGCGACATGCCGCACACGTATGGTGTGTCGTACTTCTCGTCGCGAGGTCCCACCGGAGACGGACGACGCAAGCCGGATCTATTGGCACCCGGTGAACGCATCCGTTCCTGTGCCGCCGGCCGCGAGCGTGAGCGCTTCGGTCGCGACACGAGCGCTCCCGCACCCGTGTCCGATGCGGCGGCGGGCGCGGTCGCCACCGCGCCCGGTATGACGGCGCATGCACCGGAAGGCACCACACTCTCCGCACCGTCCGAGTCGGCCGAACGCGCATTGGAGCGCGGTATGGTGCTGTATTGCGAGCAAACCGGCACCAGTATGGCGGCGCCTCACGTGTCTGGAGCCGCCGCCGCCTTCCTGTCGGTACGCACGGAGTTCATCGGTCAACCGGAACGCGTGAAGGCGCTCTTTCTGCTGAATGCGATCGACCTCGGTCGGGAGCCGGCGTTTCAGGGTCACGGGCTGCTCGATCTTATGAAAACGTTGCAGGCTGTCTGATTTCTTCAGAGGAAATTCCACATGGAAACACTGGGCGGCTTTCCGTTCATGGCGCTCGAGTATGACAAGAGCGGTTTGCTCACATCGTCGGCGCTCGATGCTCTGCAGATGCACGTGCAATGGGCGGGCACCACCGATCTGCTCATGATTGCGCATGGTTTTCGTAACAACGCGGGCGAAGCGCGTCGCTTGTACGAGCGATTCCTGCAGAACTTCAGCGCGCACATCACGCGTGACGAGCTTGCACCGGCTCTGGCCTCGCGCACATACGCCGTCGCCGGCGTGTTCTGGCCGTCCAAGTCCTTCTCTGAAGGGCCCGACAGAAACGATGGCGAAGCGCAGAGTCTCGATGAACGAGAGACAACGGCGCTCGACGACGCGCGGGCCGAGCTCACGGTGTTGCGCAATGACATCGTAACGGCCGAACAGGGCCACACGGTCGACCGCGCGCTGGCGTTGCTCGATCAGCTCGAGAACAGCACGGACAAGCAGGACGAGTTCGTGGCGCTGCTCCTCTCCCTCGCGGGTGATGCCGACAGCGAGACCATCGCCGATCCCACTGAGGGATTCGAGGAAGTCGCGGCCCAGCGTGGCTCCGACCTGTTCGCGAAGCTTGCCGCGCCCATCATTCTCCCCACGGTGCGCCGTGATGGCGACGGTGGCGTCATGGCGCTCGATAGGAGCGGCGGCGACAGCGAGGGCGCACCGCTGTTCATCGGCGGCGCCCTGAAATCGATTGCCGGTCGCGTGGGACAGGTACTGAACCTCACCACGTGGTACCTGATGAAGAACCGCTCTGGGAGCGTAGGCGCGAACGGTGTGGCGGCGGCGGTCCGCGCACTCAAAGCGCGTCACCCAGCGCTGCGCGTGCACCTGATCGGGCACAGTCTGGGCGGCCGATGCATGGCGGCGTGCGCGAAAGCGTTGTGCGCCGATCCCGCGGTGCAGCTCGACTCACTCTCGCTATTGGAAGCCGCCTTCTCGCACTACGGGCTGAGTCAGGACAACGGGCACGGTGATCGCGGTTTCTTCCGCGAGGTGCTCGAGCACCACATCGTGAAGGGACCGTTCATCTCCACGTATTCGTATCAGGACACGGTCGTCGGCAAGGCGTACGCCATTTCGTCGAGACTCGCCGGCGACAATGTGAAGGCGGTCGGTGACAAGGACGATCAGTACGGCGGCATCGGTCGGAACGGCACGCAGCGCACCAGCGAATCCACGACGCAGTTGCTGGGCAGTGTGGGGACTCGGTACAGCTATGCGCCTCGCGTGGTGAACAACCTCGATGGGAGTGGTGGCCGCATCAAGGATCACGGTGATGTGACCAACCCTGAGGTCACGTATGCGGTGGCGTGTGCAGTGGCCGAGACGTGAATAGGGATGCCGGGATGGCAAAGACCTGCTTGGCGGCATTATCAAGGCTCTCTTCCGTAATGGCGTGGGTATGAGGTGGTGATCGGTCGGAATCCCACGACCCTTGCGTCCATGCAGACTTCTTTGAAGACCCGAGAACGACGGTGATAAGCTTGCGACGGGGCAACGCGGTTGACGGCAGCCGCCCGACGTGGGTAAATTTATTTTGGTTGTAGTGATACAACTTGTAGCAGTGCAAGTTGTAGTGCTACAACCTATGTACTAGTACCGGAAGCCGTTTCAAAGGAACTCGATGCCACCTCGTCCTTCTTCCCAGAGCGCCCCCGCCGCGCCCAAGCCGGCCGATGTCATCAACCGGGACGCCATCTGGAGCGAATTGGCCACGGTCTGGGCGCGACCAGATCCTGCACTACTCATCGGACTTGGTCGGCGTCGTGCGGGCAAGAGTTGGGTGCTGGCGCGTTTTGCCCGAGCAGTCAACGGCATTTATTACCAGGCCACGAAACGCACGGCAACCGAACAGCTGGCAGCGCTGAGCCGGATTGTCGGCCAGCGGTTCAAAGATGCCGCACTGGCCCGCGGGACAGGATTCGGGACGTGGGAGGACCTCTTCGGGTACCTCACGGACCGCGCCGCCGGCGCGCCGCTCCTGTTGATCCTGGACGAGTTTCCGTACCTCGCCGACGCTGCTCCGGCGCTTCCATCGATCTTGCAGAGCGTGTGGGATCACCACTGGGTGGGTTCCCGCATGAAGGTCGTTCTCGCCGGCTCGCACTTCACAGCGATGAGGCGGCTGGAGGAAGTCGACCAACCGCTGTACGGCCGCCGCACGGGACGCCTCCACTTCCCGCCGTTCCACCTCGAGTACGTCCGGGCCTTTGTTCCCGACTACGACGCCAGAGACGTGCTCCTGGCGCATGGCATCTTCGGCGGACTCCCCGGCCACCTGGCCCTCCTTCGGCGGGACGAGGATCTGGCCACGAACGTCGCGCGGCTCATCCTTGATCCGAGCGGCCGGCTGGCCGACGACGCAGAGCGCATGTTGGACGCGTTCCTTGGCGAGGCCGACGTGCACTACTCGATCATTCAGGCCATCGCCACCGGCGCACATACGTGGAAAGACATCACGCAGCGGGTCGGCAAGCCGGGGGGCTCGCTGTCACGACCCATGAAATGGCTGGAGGAAATGCAGTTCGTGGCGCGCATCATTCCCGTGACGGAGAACCCCCGGACGTCGCGCCGGACGCTGTACCGAATCGTCGACCACTACGTCGCGTTCTGGCACCGCTTTGTCGCACCGCTGCTCGCCGCCGGCGAAACCAGTCTCACGCCAGCCGACGCCCTGTGGGCCGGTCGAATCGTCCCGGGGCTCGACGACTACATGGGGCACGCGTTCGAAGAGATGTGTCGTGCCTGGGTCGGCCGCACGAGTCGGCTGCCCTTCCGGCCGACCCGCGTCGGCGCCTGGTGGGACAACGCATCGCAGAACGAGGTCGACATCGTCGCCCTCGGTGCCCAGCGCGAGCTCCTGGTCGGTGAGTGCAAATGGGGATCGTTCGACGATGACGACCTCACCAAACTGCGGACCCGCGCCGCCCTCCTACACGCTGATCTGCCCAAGACTGCGCAAGGTGGCCCCCTCATCCTCGCGTGCTTCTCTGCGCGCGGCGACTGGAGCCCGAGTGTCGCGCGAGCGATGCAGGCCGGAACCGTGCTCGGCTTGACCGCCGAAGACTTGCTGACGGTCTGACACTACGGCTCAGCGATCAAAGAGGCCGCAAGATGGTCGGCCACGCTGTCGCGAGCCTTCGAGGAGGTCAGCGTGGGCGCACGATAAGGTGTATCGTGCCGATCACCACCGCATCTCCACGTGATTTCGGAACAGAGCCTTTATCAAACAGCACGACCTGCTGATTTGACTTGTCGGCAAACGCGTTCCCACCATCGCGCGTAATCGTCGCGGACGTCAGGTCAGCCTTGAAC
>JBBQRH010000163.1:0-5185 GCA_038215035.1 Gemmatimonadales bacterium
TTCGACGCCGTCGGCGTCGCCGCGACGCCGCATGGCCGCGGTGAAGATCCGTTCGCGCGCCGTCGCGCGCGCAGCCCGCCGTCCCCGCGTCCGGCCGGCCTCGGTCGCGCCACTTCGGAACTTGACGATCATCTCACCCGCAACGAATTGCGGTGGTCCCGCCTGCACCCGCGCAGCAACCTGCGGCAGGGCATCGCTCCCAGGCGTCGTCGGCACGGTCGGGGCTTGCTCGGATGCACAGGCCGTGATCAGCGCGAGAGAAGCAATGGTGAAGGCGCGCCGTGCAAAGACATGGTGCTGATTCCAGTGAACAGTCGACATGAGCAACTCCTTCTCCTGGGGGGACACTGCGGGTGGGTACGATTCAAGCTTTCCTTCCACGCACACCTCGTCAAGCAGCCAGCATCACGGAATCGACAGGGTGCCCAGCACTCCGGCATCGGCGTCGAACACCACCCGCTGCGGTGCCGATGACAGCGCGACTGCGACGGGCAACGTCACCGTCGCTTGCGCCGGAATCGCGAGTGCGACACGCGTTGTGCGACCGCTGGCGTCGGTCACGTCGACCGACAGCGTCAGTCGATACGGGGGAAAACGCGTGCCTTGCGCCACAGTCACCATCATCTGCCTGGCGGTCGCATCCCACCTCCAGGTCGCGCGCAGCTCGGCAACGCCCGGTTTACGCATCCACTGGTCAAAGAACCACTCCAGCGAACGCCCTGCGGTGCGCTCGAACTCCGCCTGCAGGTCGCTGGTCATGGCATTGCCGTGCCGATGCGCCGCATAATAGGCGCGAATGCCGTTGAAGAACGCCGAGTCTCCTATTTCGCGCCGCAGCATGTGCAGCACGAAACCGGCCTTCTGATACACGTTGGAGTTGAGCACGCGACTGACGTCGTCGAGCTGTTCGTTGATCACCGGCAGTTCGTAGGTGATCTTCGCCTTGAGCACCTGCGCGCGCATCGCGACACGGTCAGCCATGAATGCACTGTCGCCGTGGGCATGTTCCGTCCAGAGCGCCGCGAAGTAGGTGGCGAACCCTTCGGACAACCAGACATGCGGCCACTCACGCTCCGTGACCGCGTCGCCGAACCACTGGTGCGCGGTCTCGTGTGCGATCAGACTCTCGCTCGGGCTCCCGGGCCGGAACAGGCTCCCGGCATAGAAGATCGCCGCCGCATTCTCCATCCCACCGTAACGCGTCGATGATGCCACGTGGGCGAGTTTCTCGTACGGATAGGGGCCAGCGAGTTTCGAAAACAGTGAGACGATTTCGCCTGCTCGTGCGAAATTGCCCGGGACGACGGCACGCTGCGCCGGTGTCGTCCAGACCGACTGACGCACGCACCCGGGCAACTCGCCGAGTCCGCAGGCCGTATCGCCCAGCTCAACCACCGCGAACGGTGCCACGCCAATGACCATGACGGCGGTGTAGATGGGTCGCAGTGAACGCCATCGCGTCCGCACCATCGGGACCGGCCCGCGGGCCGGCTCCGGCGTCTCTTCGAGCAAAGTGCCATTGGCAATCACACGGTGCGTCGCGGGTGCGCGCACATTCCACTCCACCAGGGCTTTGTCGCTGGGATGATCCACGACGGCCAGCCATTGCCGGGCGCGATCAGGGAAATTGTCACCGAATGCCGTCCAGCCGGCGGAGTCGCGGCGAATGATCAGCCCATCGGTCGGCACCCCGCGATAAAAGAGGGAAATGCTGATCGTGTCACCGCCACCCTCGGGCAGTACGACCCCGACGCGGTCACCCGCGCGGGTGACCAGCGCAGTCCGCGCGTTCACGAGTGCGGAGTCGACGCGCATGCCAGCCACGAGATCGAGCGACAGCGTGGAAGCCCTGGCGATCCGATGCGCGGTGATCGTCGAGACGAATCGAATCGTGTCGGGGAAGGCCGCCGGGGGGAAATCGACTTGAAACGCGTACTGCAAGACGTCGATACCTGGCCGACTGCCCCCGGTACGGCTGGGCGAAGGTTGCGACAGCGCGGGAGTCGTCGCCAGGGCGCCGCTGACCAGCAGCATGAGAAACATCATGAGAAGTGCTCGGAATCGTCGCATGCCTGAGAAAGCTGTCCGCGGACTGGACGTGCGCAATCGGGTTGTGGTAGGACGTCGATGTCACGCATCTCCCGTGCGCCGAACACCGACGCAGCGGTTGTCCGGCATCGCACCATCCGATACGATCCCCTGCATCACTCTCTCAAGGTCACCATGCCTCCGTCTCGCGCGATCCGACTCCCGCTCGTTGCCTCGTTCGCGTTCTGCGCGGCCGCCGGCGCCGCTCCAGCCGTTGGCGCCCAGCTTGCCACCGCACCTCTTCTGCCGCTGGGCCGGACCCAGGATGGCACCTTGTCGCGCACCGATCCGACACTCAACGAAAAGGGGCGGTTCCAGGTCTTTCGGCTCGACGTGAAGGTCGGACAACGGTACGCGATCGTAATGCGCGCCGATGATTTTGATTCGTACCTGTCGGTGGCCCGGCAGGTCAACGGCCTGACCGACTATCTCGCCTCGGATGACGACGGGGCCGGCAATTCGAATGCACGCCTCAAGTGGACGCCGCGGGTGGCTGGCACCTACTATCTCGTCGCCCAGTCACTCAAGGACGACGGCGTCGGCAACTTCACCGTGCGCCTCGACACGCTGCCTGCCGTGATCATCACGCCACCCAAGATGGTCACGCTGGGTGCGCCGATGACCGGCGAGTTGACCGAAACCGATCCGACCGTGGATGACAAGGGCGCCTACTTCGATCTGTACAAGATCTCGGCCCGCAAGGGACAGAAGCTGCTGATCGAGATGGCGTCTGGTGACATCGACTCGTTCGTCGGAATTGGCCGCATGACCCCTGACTCGCTGCTGATCGACGAAACGGATGATGACGGCGGCGGCGAGAAGAACGCCAGGCTCCGCTACACGGTGAAAGAAGATGGCGAGTACATCATCCGTGCCCAGGCGCTCGAGGCCAACAGCACCGGCAGCTACACGCTCAAGGTGTCCGAGCGCGTGATCCGACCGCCAACGATTCTCAGTCTCGCCCCGAACACCCCCGTCTCTGGCACACTCACCGACACCGCACAGGAATCGGATGACGGATCGCTCTACGATCTGTACCGGATTGCCGCGCGGGCGGGCGAAACGGTCACGATCACGATGCGATCGACCGAGTTTGACAGCTATCTCGTCCTTGGTCAGATGAAGGATGGCGAGTGGTCGCAGATCGCGTTCGATGATGACGGAGCTGGCGGAAACAACGCACGCCTCGCGCACACCTTCGATGCGGCGGGTGAGTATCTCATCCGCGCCAACACGGTGGGAGCGGGTAAAACCGGCGCGTACACCATCCGTGTCGACCGTGCGGCATCATCTACGCCGCGGCCCACGCGTCGACCGTAGTCCGGATGTCATGTGCTGCCGGTGCTCCAGGGGGGCATCACGAGCGTCAGCCCCGGTTCGCTGACCGTCGAGCCGGGCGGGAGTCATGCGCGAAATGACGGCCGCAACGACTGCGACTTCGCAATCGCGACGCTTCATCATCATTGGTGCGGGCTTTTCCGGCATCGGAATGGCCATCCGGCTTCGCCAGTCCGGCATCGACGACTTCGTCATTCTCGAGCGCGCAGGCGCCGCTGGCGGGACCTGGCGGGACAACAGTTATCCAGGCTGTGCCTGCGATGTACAGTCGTCGCTGTACTCGTTCTCGTTCGCGCCCAATCCGGACTGGAGCCAGTCGTACGCCGCTCAGCCGGAGATCTGGGCGTATCTGGAGCGATGCGTTGCGGAGTACGACATCGGCCGACACATCGAACTCGGGCAGGATGTCACCGCCGCGACCTGGAGCGACGCGGCGCAGCAGTGGACGGTGACGACCGCCAGCGACGTCTGGACGAGTCAGATGCTCGTCATGGCATCGGGGCCGCTGAGCGAACCGGCGATGCCGACGATTCCCGGGCTCGAGTCGTTCCGCGGCCCGGTGTTTCATTCGGCGCGATGGGACCACACGCTGAACCTCACGGGGCAACGGGTGGCGGTCATCGGCACCGGTGCATCCGCGATCCAGTTCGTCCCGAAGCTCCAGCCGCATGTCGCGCACCTGGATCTCTACCAGCGCACGCCACCCTGGATCCTGCCACGCTGGGATCGCACGGTGCCAGTGTGGCGGAAGGCGATGTACCGGCGCTTCCCCATCACGCAGTGGCTCCAGCGCGGCGCGCTTTTCGCCGTGCGCGAGTTGCTCCACTTCCCGTTCCGGCATCCGGGGGCAGCGGGGGTCGTCGAGTCGGCGGCACGGCGACACATGCACTCGCAGGTTTCGAATGCTGATCTTCGGACCCGGCTCACGCCGAGCTACCGCATCGGCTGCAAACGCATCCTCGTCTCCGACGACTACTACCCTGCGGTTGCGGCGCCAAATGTTTCTCTCGTCACCGACGCGATCGCGACCGTCACGGCAACCGGCATCACCACCGCCACCGGCGAGGAGCGGATGGCCGACCTCCTGATCCTCGGCACCGGATTTCGGCCGACGGACCCACCGTTGGCGCCGCGTATCATCGGGCGAAACAGCCGATCGCTGGCCGAGTGCTGGAGCGGAAGCCCGACGGCGTACATGAGCACGACGGTGGCAGGATTCCCGAACTTCTTCATCCTGCTCGGTCCGAATACCGGTGTGGGCCATACCTCGGTCGTCCTGCTTGCCGAGGCGCAGATCGAGCACGTACTGGGTGTGTCGCGAGCCCTGAACCGGCAGGGAGCCGCTGCGGCCGAACCGAGCGCCGCGGCACAAAGCCAGTACATTTCATGGATCGACCGCCGGTTGGCGACAACCGTCTGGAATCGTGGTGGGTGCAGCAGTTGGTATCTCGATCGGACCGGGCGAAATTCCACATTGTGGCCGGACGGCATCGGCGCCTTCCGACGCCGGGTGTTGATACCGCAGCTGGCGGACTACGTCTTCACTCCACGCGCCGCGGTGTAACGGCGAACACCACCTCGCAGCGTGACTGCCGGAGTTCAGATGCCCGCGTCAACCCAGCCGATGGAATCGCCGTCAGCGCGGCAACGCATTGAAGGAAGAATTGCGCGACTGCTCGCGGGATTGCCCGGGTCGTGGTTGCTGCGCCTGATTGGCGAACCACCTCGTGTGGTTGATGGACTGACGCTGGATGGCCAC
>JBBQRH010000164.1:0-5059 GCA_038215035.1 Gemmatimonadales bacterium
GCGCCGATGGCGACGCGGATGCTGATGACCCTCGACTATCTCGGGCACGGCAAGGTGTCGTATCTCGATGGGGGCTTTGCGAAGTGGGCAGCCGAATCGCGTGCCGCTGGCGAGTCGGACCCCGTCGTGTCGAAGGGCAGCTTCACGCCGCGTCCGCGCGCCGGCATGGTGGTGACGGCCGACTGGATCACCGCCAACATCGGCAAGCCCGGGCTGGCGCTGATCGACACCCGCACCGATGGCGAGTACAACGGCACGGGTAATCGCAGCGGCATGCCGAGTGCGGGTCACCTGGCCGGTGCGCGGCAGCTCGAGTGGCAGTCATTGTTTCAGACCGAGAACCCACTGTTGCTCAAGGATCGGGCCGAGCTGCGGCGGATGTTCGCCGACCGCGTGAAGGACGGTGACGCGGTGGTCACGTACTGCTGGGTGGGCTATCGTGCCAGCGCGACGTACTTCGCGGCGCGTCTGCTCGGCCTCGATGCAAAGTTCTATGATGGGTCGTATCAGGATTGGCAGATGCGCAAACTGCCGACCACGGCGGGTACGTCGCCGTAAGGACGGCGAGCATCACCACGTTAACCACGACACTCACCGATGCGTGTTGAGCGTGCGCGTGGGGGTGCCCCAGAAAGCGGAATCGGTCAGCGACGTTGGCTTTCGCCACTCTTCGGACGTCGACACATATGTAGACAGGGCTTTCCCTCCGTCCGGCGAGATCCTGCTGTCGGGTCCCCTGATCTTGGTCTCTCTCCTTCGGGGGAAGGCCGATGTGTCGCCATGATCCCTTCGTGCGACTCTAGCAGTTTCGGGACATCTGGCTCGCGAAGACCACCAACTCCGATCAGATCGGCATCAGTCGGAAATTGCTGTAACCCTGAATTTGCACCGGCCGGTTCGGCCGTGAACTCAGCGGCGGCCCGATCGGCCGGGAATGACTGGAGGTATATGATCGGTATAATTTCTATACCATCTTAGACCATCACAGCGCGCATGGGCTTCGAGTTCGACGACGCAAAGAGCCTCGCCAACAAGGCGAAGCATGGCATTGATTTTGGCGATGCACAGCGTCTGTGGTTGGATGATCGGCTGCTAGAAGTTCTCGCGCGGACGGTAGACGAGCCACGATGGGTGGTCATTGGTCGGATCGCGGGCGTCCATTGGTCTGCAGTCATCACATACCGGGACAGTCGAGTCCGACTGATCTCGGTTCGTCGTTCACGTGCCGAAGAGGTGCCGCTGTATGAAAGCTAAGAATTTCGACAGGAAGTTCGACGACGGCGTTGACATCGCCACGCATCTGGAACTCACGACCGCGCGTCGGGTGACTCAAGAGCAACGTCGCGTGAACGTGGATTTTCCGACGTGGATGATCGAATCGCTGGACAATGAAGCGGCGCGCCTTGGCGTCACGCGGCAATCCATCATCAAAGTGTGGATCGCCGAGCGACTCGAGCAGAAGGCGTCGTAGCCCATTGGCGAAGGTGATGACCGACCGCGGTCGTCATGCTCCGCGTTCGGTTCACGGTCGCCCGGTCAGCACGCCGGTGATCAGACCGTCGGCGCGAGGCTCGACCTGCACGCCGAGGATGCGCTCACCGTCCTTCGTCTTTACGAGCAGGTCCACGTGGTACGGCTCGCGCAGGAGCACCTGCGTGATCGTAAGGTCGCGGTGCTCTGCCAACAGGCGTCGGTACCTGGACTGCACGCCCTGACCCGATGCCTGCTGTCCTTCGGCCGGCCGTACGTGTTCTTGCACGAACGTCGCGATGCGCGTGGAGTCGCCTGACTCGAACAGCGAGACGAGTGCACGGAGTCTCCGCCCCGCGGGCGATTCGGGTATGTCCACGGAGCCAGCGTCTGATCTGTTCGGTGCCAAGTCGGTGGGGGCGACCGTCCCCGCCATCACCGCGCGGAGCCACTCGAGATGTGAGGAGACGCGAGTGAAATAGTCCATCGCCCCGTAGCTGCCGGGACCATCACGCCCGGGCTGGCCGGCAGAGCTGACGCCGGCCACGAACATGCGCCCGCCAGCCTCGAGCAGCGCAGGGCCACCGCTATCCCCCGCCCCAGGAATGCCCTCGAGGTCCGTGCCACCGGGTGGCGCATCGAACTGGAAGACAAGCTGTTCTGCGCTCGCCTCCTCGACGCGATTCGTTACGCCGCGCTTCAGGTCATCATCGCGTCGCTCGCGCGTCTGGCCCGTCCCGGTCCGTCCGTGGCCGACCAGAATCGCAGTCTGCCCGCGCTCATTCCGACCTTCGTAGAATGCAATTGGCACCACTCCAGCCACCGGCGCATCGAGCTCGAGCAGCGCGATGTCCTGCGGTGCCATGTCCACCCACTTCGGATGCAGGAATGCGCGTCGTACCGACACTCGGCGCTCCCCGACGAACACGACCTTCTCGCCAGGCCGGCTCATGAGGCCGCGCGCGACGTGGGCCGCCGTCAGCACCCACCGATCTCCCACCAGTGTGCCATCGCCAAGGCGCGTACCGACACGAACCACCGCGGGGTGTCGCGACCCGAGCGCGAGGTAGCGCGCATCGGGTCGGTCGTGACGGATGATCATGTGCCCGCCGTCAGGAGCGCGATGCACAGGGGAGAAGGCGCTACCGGCGAGGAGTGCAACCGCGATTGGAATGATCTTGAGCACGATGTTGCGGGTTGGGCCGGCGGAAGGCGCGCACGCGCGGCGCGGGAACTCGTTCGAGACTTCGCGCGGAACGCGCCACGGGAGCATAACGACGCTGACGACCACAACACGTACCACCACCGCACTCGCCATCACCACACTCACCGATGAGTGTCGACCTTGAGCGTGGTGGTGCCCCAGAAAGAGGAATCGCTCGTCGGGACGTCATCTTCTTCCTCGACTTCGCGGGCTGCCGGAGCAAGGAGCGACGGCAGCTTGAGTTGCTCGCCCGAGAACTGGGCCTTCGACACGAAGACCTTCAGCCAGTCCGTCGCGGTCAGCACCGCTGGTCCGCGCCAGTCAGGTATACGCAACCGCTTCGGCTGCCCTGCGTATGCGTAAGTAGTGGCGCCAGCCGGGATCCAGTCCTCGAACATCACCGAGCAGCCGTACGAATCGGTGAGATCAACCAATGCGACGTAGAGTCTGACGGCTGAGGTGTTGCGCAGACGGAACTGCACCCATGGTGCCTGGTCTCCGCTGTATTGCAGCAGAACGGCGTTGCTGCTGGGAAGATGCGCTGGCCGATCGACCGGAATTCCCGCTTCCTTGGCCGTTGCCGGTACGAGTTCAATCGTGACGGCGCCATTCAATGTCGAGCCAATTGGCGTCCGGTCACGGGTCCCGAACCAGGTGCCGAGATGTGTGCATGCCGCAGCAATCGCCTTCAGGTCGTCATCCGTGGTGCCGAACTGCAGATTCTGCATCGCCGCACCAGCGACGTCGAGAATCGTGATTGCGCTGCCGGCGATACGAACGGTCACGGTCGGCACTGTCGACCCGCCGCTCTCGACGAGGGCGTACCAGACAGCGCTGGCGCCGAGCACTGCGCGAAGCCGAGCGACTACTGCGGGATCGTCTCCGTCAGCGATGACGTGGAGTGGCAGTGACGACAGGCGCGTGACGGCACCGATGTACGACGTCGCCGTATCGAGCGGTGCGCCAACGGTGCCCAGCCGCAGCGAGGAACGATCCTCCAGCACCTGATCGACCGTCGCCTGTGCGATCGGTTGGGGCGCAGCACGCCCCGCGTCGAATGCGCCGCGCTCGTAGATCGCGATGTCGGTCAGCTGACCAGCAGATGGCGCGGGCATGCCGTCGACGGCGCCCATCGACAGCCACCAGATGCCCGCCGCATCAGCCGAGATGGTCAGATCGCGACGGCCCGCGTGCCCACCGAGAAACAGCGTCGAGCCGCTGGCGCTGCCGGTGACTGACAGATTGGGGAGCTGATCGCTGGCGCGGTCGCGCACCCTGGTGCGAATCGCGGTGACGAGATCGACGTAGGTGGCCGACGGCCCGAGTGTCTTGACCGCTTCCTCAAACGCCAGAGTGAATGCACCGCGGCGCGGTGTTGGCTGTTTGGGAAATTCCTTTGCGGTCTGATCGTGCTGACAGGCGGCGATGGCAATGTGGCTGGGCTCCGGCGGTCCGGACTCCGCGATGCGTGCCGGGTCGTACATGTCTCGCGCCACGTCGAGGTAGTCGGCCAGCGTTCGTGCACGACCCTTGGTCGCTTCGGTCATGCGCGCGACGCCACTACCCGAGTCGGCATCGTCGTCGATGCTGCGGGTGACTCCGCCGGAGTGGCACGAGTCAAAGAGCGTCACCACCTGCGCGCCGGTTCGTGCGACTTCGTGGATCAGTGCGCTCAGTTCCTTGTCGGCGAGATCGAAGATCTCACCAACACGTGCGTCGACCGGCAGAATCGTCTGGTTCTTTCCGCCTGGCTCGAGCAGCAACCATTCCGGTGGACATTTTTCTTCCGAGCCGTGGCCGCAGAAGTAGAAAAGCGCCACGTCGTCAGCGGTGGCTCTGGCGAGATGCGTGCGAAACCCGTCGATGATCGCGGCGCGGGTGGCCTCCGCATCGCGGAGCACCTTCATCTCCAACGTATCGGCGGGGATGCGCGACCGAAGGAGCGCCTCGACAGCGGTGATGTCGGCCACGCAGCCGTGCAGGGCGCCGACCGCGGTGTATTCGTTGATGCCGACGAGCAGGGCGTGAATCCGGGGCATCGTCAGAACATCCTGGCGGAGTGGCTTTTGCGCATCAGGGTTTCAGCCAGGTGGCAATCAGTTCTGTGGTCTTGGGATACTGGAAAAACCCTGTGTGCGGGACGCCGTCACCAGCGCCAAAAACCACTTCATCGGCGATCGGGAAGTAGCCCGACCCATTTGCCGCATAGACGCCATCCGTCGGCACCACCAGATCGTTGCGGGCACCCTTGAAGACCTTGTCCATCAGCTTGTCGGTTGCCAGTTGCATCAGGCTGGCCTGCGTCGGCGAGAAGTTGGATGTGAGCGCGAAGTATCGAGTGTCACCCGCGCGCTCACCGCTGTTGAGCCAAGTGCCGAATTCGCC
>JBBQRH010000165.1:0-5029 GCA_038215035.1 Gemmatimonadales bacterium
GTTTCCGTGGGCTGGTCATCTGAATACGAAGCTGCTCCCGCAGGTGCTCGACCGCATCGCGGGGGCGCAGTCGGCGATCATTTTCACCAATACACGATCGCAGTGCGAGATCTGGTTCCAGTCGATCATCGCCGCGCGGCCCGAGTGGTTTGAGACTGTCGCCATCCATCATGGCTCGCTCGACAAGCAGCAGCGACAGACGGTGGAAGATGGGCTGAAGAGTGGCCGGTTCCGGGCGGTGGTTGCCACGTCGTCACTCGACCTCGGCGTGGACTTTGCGCCGGTCGACCTGGTGATGCAGATCGGGAGCCCGAAAGGTGTCGCACGACTGTTGCAGCGCGCCGGTCGGTCTGGTCATTCGCCTGGCCGCATGTCGCAGATCGTCTGTGTACCGACACATGCATTCGAACTGGTGGAAGTGGCTGCCGCGCGCGATGCGATTCGCGATGGTCGGATCGAAAGCCGCGACCCCATTGATCGACCGCTCGATCTGCTGGCGCAGCATCTGGTTTCACGGGCGATTGGTGGCGGCTTTACGCGCCCCGAGATCGTGGCCGAATTACGCACGACGCAGGCGTATGGCGGCCTGACGGACGCAGAGCTCGACTGGGTGCTGGACTTCATCACCCGAGGCGGCGTCGCGCTCCGGGCGTATCCCGAGTACTCGCGTGTGACCAACGAGTACGGGCACTACTTCGTCAGCGACAAGCGGGTGATTCAACGCCACAAGATGAGCATCGGCACCATCGTGAGCGATACCGCGCTGGCGGTGCGATTTCTCACTGGCGGCCGGCTTGGCACGATCGAGGAGAGTTTCATCGCGCGGCTCAAGCCGAAAGACCGATTCATCTTTGCCGGTCGTGCGCTGGAGTTCGTGCGGGTGAAGGATGTGACCGCGTGGGTCCGCAAGGCGAAGGGCGCATCGGGAGCTGTGCCAAGCTGGCAGGGTTCGCGCATGCCTCTCTCGACCGAATTGTCGCTCGCCGTGCGCAGCAAGCTCGAAGAGGCACGCACTGGGAATTATGGCAGCGCCGAGATGATGGCGGTACGCGGCATCTTGCAGCTGCAGGCGGAACGGTCGTTGATTCCGTCGCCATCGGAGCTGCTGATCGAGCGCGGGGAGACCAAGGAGGGGCATCACCTGTTCATCTATCCATTCGATGGTCGACTGGTGCACGAAGGACTGGCCGCACTCTTCGCCTATCGGATCGCCCAACTGATGCCGATCACGTTCAGCTTCGCCTGCAACGACTACGGCTTCGAGTTGCTGTCGCCGGAGCGTGCGCCGATCGAGGAGGCACTCGAGGCAGGACTGCTCGGCAGCGCACACCTGTTGCACGACATCACCGAGTCACTCAATGCGGCCGAGTTGGCGCGCCGACAGTTTCGCGAGATCGCGCGGGTGGCGGGGCTGATCTTCGAGGGCTTCCCCGGACAATCGAAGTCGATGAAGCAGGTTCAGGTGTCGAGCGGGCTGCTCTATGATGTGTTCGCGAAGTACGACCCTGACAACCTGTTGATTGCGCAGGCGAAGCGCGAGGTGCTCGAACGTCAGCTGGAATCGAGCCGGATCGGAGCCACACTGCGGCGACTCGAGGGTGGTACCGTGCGGCTGATCGACGTCGAGCGACCGACGCCGCTTGCGTTTCCGCTGCTGGTGGATAGAACGAGGGCGAAGCTCAGTTCCGAGAAGCTGGTGGACCGGGTGCGGCGGATGACGGCGCAGGCGGAGCGCGGGGGGTGACGTCCGCGTTGCCGGACGCGCTTCGCATGATGGTGCGGGCACCAACCTCAGACGCCGCGAGGTCGGCCGCCACGATCATCCGAGCACGAAACTGCGCCACCGACGGATCAATATCGAAACCGATCGTTCGCTTGCTCGAAACGGACCGTGGCGCGATCGACGACTCGTACGCCTTCCAGCGGAAGCAATCCTTGGACGCGGTCTGCGAGCAGTTGGTCTCGGTGAAGAAGTTGTACGGCGCACCGCTGCCAGGCGCACCGGTACCGTCGAAATCGGCGGACGGCATCACGGTACCGAATCGTGGCTGCTCCACCAGGATTGTGTTGCCACCGCTTCCACTCACGCCGCCCGGTGCGAGAGTGACGACGTAATCGATCGGAAAGAGAATGACGCCGGCCGCCGGGGCCACTGGCCAGGTTGGTGTGATCAGTTGAATACCGGGCAGCCGGTTTTCGATCGCGATGTCGAAGGTCACGCGAACCTTGTTTGGCGCGAAGGCACCCACGGCAGATGTCCGTACATTCGACGCCAGCATTCGCACCACGTCGCCGGCGAGCAGCGACAGGCTCGGTCGGTCTACCGTTCCGATTGCCGACCGCGACGGATCGGCGGCCGGCGAGACTGGTGGGACGATGGAGATCGTCCTGGTTCTTGCGTTTACATCGAAGGTGAAGGCCTGAGCGCGAACTTGATCGACGGCGCCATTGCCGGTCTCCAGCGGCGCGGTTGGACGCTCGGACGTGCAGGCACCTATGAGCGCACTGGTACTGAAACAGACGGCGAACGTCGCGACAATCCGCAAGCCATTCCACAAGCTACGGTCGTTCATGGGTCTGGAGAATCGAGGTCACACGAGCCGATTCATTCCAGCCATCCGTACGAATCGAATGGTTGAGCGTCGGCTATGTGATCGAGTCTCGGCTTGATGGTAATTTCATGAACGCGATTCGTGTAACACTTGCGTCGGCGACGTATGGTACTCGGAAGCAGGTGACACGCCTGCGCTCCCTACCGAATGCCGTCGGGGCTAGCGGGGTGCGTTCTATGGCATCCGTAAAATTGACACCTGCGCCCCACTCGACGCGGGAAACGGCGTCCCGTCGATTGCCAGCAGGCGCAGTACTGCACTCGGCGTGCTGGCGTTCAGGCGGATGCGATACGTCAGGAACGTGCCAGGGCGCATGGTACCGGTCAGATTCGTCCCGCTTGCCAACGCCAATGGCTCGATCGGAAATGGTCGCCCCACGCCACCCTGAATGCCGAACACGTCGAACAGTGACTTGTAGAGTTGCCGCAGGTTCCGGCTGGAAAATCGGAGCGTTGCCGGCGCGGTCGCACGCGCAACACCAATCACGCTGTCCGCACTCACCGACAGCGCAAAGTCGCCGAGTAGTGCAGCGGTCTGCTTGCCGGTGACCGCCTCCAGATTGGCCCGACCAGTCAGATTCGTTTCCACCAGGCTGCGGATCGTTGAGCCACCTCGCTGATCCACAATCCAGCGCAGGAACAGCCAGGTTCCACCGCGTTCGGCCAGCGAACAGAAGGTGCCAGGTGCACAACTGGTGACCGAGTAGATCGCGCTCGAGAACAGGTACCGATAGGAGTACAGCACGTTTGGGTTGATGAATGGCGATGCAGAATCCGGGAAGATGGACGATGGATTCGTGCGACCACTCGGCGCGGGAAATCGGGTCTCGTAGGTGAGCGATCCGATTTCTTCCGCCATGTGACTGAGCCCTTCGTTGAGCCAGATCTCCTCGGCGGTGCCGTTTCGCTTGATGGCATGTTCACCGAACGACACCATGTGCTGCAGTTCGTGCATGAAGGTCGGCGGTAGGTTTGCCAGCACATCTGCCTTGGTGTGCGCGCAACTCCAGCGGCCGGTCTCGTCCGGTACATAGGCGTAGAAGACCTCACCCCGGTTCGAGGTGGCATCGGTGCTGCCCAGATCGTGGTTGTAGAAGAAGCCTCGAACGAATCCACTCGTCGTGCACTGCGACGCGCTCACCAGCGCGTTGACCGTCGGCGTGAGCAGGAAGATCACGCGCGCGTTCGCGTCAATGTCAGAGCCGGTGCCGAAGGTGCTGGTCACAGCCGGAGCGAGCCGCTGATCATACAGCGTACCCATGCCGTTAAGCTCGGCATCGGTAAAGGCAGCCGCGGCGATGGTATCGACATAGAGTAGCACCCGGGTGCCTGCGAATCGCAGACGGGCGCCTACCGGGGTGTATCCGGGCGTGGCCGCGAGCGTATTGAGGACACTGAACGATCGTGTCGTGTCGATTGCGGCTTGTGCGGCCTGAACGCGAAGTTGGGCGCCATCGGAACGCGAGCCAGCTGACGGCTGCCACGACGCCTCGCGCGCGCGCATGCGTGAATCGAGGACCGACTGCGCATCAGGCGCCTGCTCTGCCGAGGTCTGGCCTTGTGCGATGCGTAGCCAGGTGGGTTCATCAGCGGAGGGAAACTGCACTCGCGCAGTGACCGCAGTTGGATCGCCGAGCCTGAAGCCATAACCTCCGTACGGTAGGGATGCACCGGTCAGTTGCGGCACGACGAGGTACTCGCGATCACCACCCGCCAGCGCGAAGCAGGCGAGATCGCTACCGGAAATGACCACTCGCTCGAACGGCGCGAGCGTGCGAACACTCACCGCGACGCCATCACACTTCGCTTCGCTGGGCTTTGGCGCGATGGGAGCATCGGCACCGCACCCGGCGAGCAGGAGAGCGAACGCCGCACAGGCATGTCGTGTCACGCTCAACTCAGTTGAAGATGTTCTCATCCTCGATCCTCGCCACATTGCCCTTTGAGTCGATCAGATAGATGATCACGGAGTAGACATCGTCCCACTTGATCCGGCCGGTGGTAGGGATGTTGGGCACATCGAGGCCGAGGTATCCGACAGGATCCATTGACCCGAGGTCTGGCACACCGTCCGGGATTGAGAGCACGCCGTCGCGCAGTCGTACCAGCACGAAGTGGCCAACGATGTCACCGTCCGGATCGCTCGCTTCGAGAATGCTGCTGACGAACGCCTGACCCTGCAGTCTGGCGTCGAAGAATCGAATCACGGGAGGAAACCCGGTCGCCGTGCCGATCTTGTGCGTCGCAATGCTACTCACGTTCCCCGCGGCGTCGTACACGCGAATCTCGGTGCAGCGGCCCGCCAGCGCCGCGTTCTCGAGGCCAAGCTCAAACGCACCGATGAGCGTCAGCGTGTCGTTCGTCGCGCCCCGGCCGCCACGCAGGTTCACGCGCACCCGTTCACGCTTGTCCGGCAGG
>JBBQRH010000166.1:0-4979 GCA_038215035.1 Gemmatimonadales bacterium
GCAATGCTGTCAGCGCTGATGGTGGCGACGATGGGTATCGCCAAACTGATGGGTTCGTCGCCGACTGGCGGCATCGGCATGGTGATCGGCTACACGACGATGATACTGTCGTTCATTTTCGTCCACTTCGGAATCCGCTCGTACCGGGACACGGTAATGGGGGGCAGTGTGCGCTTCTGGCCGGCGTTCCGCGTCGGACTGCTGATCTCGCTGATTGCCTCGATCTGTTATGCGGCTACCTGGCAGGTGGTTTACCCGGTGATGCTGCCGGACTACGCCGAGAAGTACGCCGCGGCGGCAGTGAAGCAGGCGCAGGCGAAGGGAGCATCGCCGGCCGAGGTGGAGGAGACGCGGAAGCAGATGGCCGACTTCGTGATTCAGTACAAGAACCCGTTCTACAACTTTGCCATGACCCTGCTCGAGCCGAGTCCGATCGGTCTGCTGGTGTCGCTCATCAGCGCCGGCGTCCTTTCCCGACGGCGGCGTGGGGCAGTGTCCACTTTGGCCGCTACAGTGTCCTGAAAAGGGGAATACGGCGGGAGCTGGCGCACATAAGTCGTTGTCCCACAACAGAGTCCGTCTGGGCCTGGCTTATGCGGTTCTGTCGCTCGACAGGACCGTCCCCGTCTTTTCCCGGAGTGGCACCATGATCCGTCGATCACTCACGTTGTTCTCAGCCATGACGATGGTCGCGCTGTGGTCGACCACGCCGGCCATGGCGCAGGAAAGTCGGCCCTGGTACAACTCCGAAGGCGAGCAGGACGGGTTTTCGGGCGAAGAGCTCGAGAACCTCGTCGGGTCGGTGGCGCTGTACCCCGACGCATTGCTGGCGCAGGTGCTGGTGGCGGCCACGTTCCCCGATCAGATCGAGGAGGCGGCGCGCTTCGTGCGCGCCAACGGCACCTACGGCATCGATGACCAGCCGTGGGACCTGAGTGTGAAGTCGGTGGCGCACTATGCGCCGGCCCTCAACATGATGGCCGACCGGCTTGACTGGACCGCCGCGCTCGGGCGCGCGTACGCCACACAGTCGGGTGATGTGATGGCAGCCGTGCAACATCTTCGCGAGCTGGCCGATGCGCAGGGCAACCTGCGCTCGACGCCGCAACAGTCCGTGATTCGTGATGATCGCAACTACATCATCACGCCGACCCAGACGCGCGTGATCTACGTGCCGGTCTACGACCCGTACGTCGTGTACACCCGTCCGGTCTTCGTGGGCGGCTTCTCGAGTCGCTTCTGGTCGTTCGGCGTCGGCTTCCCGATCGGCGGCTGGCTGTCGTACGACTGTAACTGGGGCGCCCGCTCGATTTACTACGACGGCTGGAATGTCGGGTACTTCGGCAATGCCGGTGGCTGGCGCGGGCGCTCGCGCCCCTTCATTCAGATCACCAACGTCTACGTACATCCACGATATCGGACGGTGTACTACAATCGCGATGTCTTCCGCCGTCGCGTCGTGTACAGCAACATCGACCGGTACCCGGGTGTGCACCGCGACACGCGATTCGGTCGTCGTGACCGAGGCTACATCGAACCACGCGATCGCGGCCGTTACGATGCCGGCCGTTACGACGGCGGGCGTTACGATGGCGGGCGTTACGATGGCGGCCGCCGCGACGTACCCGATCGCTATCGCGGCACTGGCCGCGACGGGCGGTACGACAATCGGCGCGATGACGTCAACCGCAACCTGCCGATCCGCTCCGACGACTGGAATCGCACTCGCGAGAACCGTCCCACATCACAGCCTGACAACAATCGCGGTGGCTGGGGCCGGGATGTGAACCGCGATGGCACGTGGGGTCGCGACGGCAACGGGAACCGCAGTCGTGAGGTGGGCGACGGCCGTGGTGGTTCACTCGGCCGTGACGGCGGGACGGGGCGTCAGGTAGGCGATGGTCGCGGCGGCTCGATTGGCCGGGATGGCAATGGTGGCAACGATCGTGGTCGTGATGACTCCCGTTCGAACGATCGTGGCCGCTCGTCGGAAGTCGCCCGTGGCCCGTGGCAACGGAACGAGCAGCCGATGATCAATCCGCGTCGTGCGGAACCGCAGCAGCAGGCACAAGCGCCGCAGGACCGCGGGAACAACGGCAACGGCGGGAACAATGGCCGTGGCGGAGGCCGTGGTGGTGATCGCCAGGCACGCGGTCGGCCGAACTTCTGACGACCGTACCTGCGCATCGCAGGGAAAGCAGTTCAGCACGGGGAAGCACTGCCGCGGCAGTGCTTCCCCGTCTTGCGATAGCAGACCAACGGCCGATAGCGGCGCCCCTATCCGGTGCGCACATTGTCACGATGCGCCAGACCCTCTCACTGACCAGCGCGCGCGCGCTTGCCCCAGACGCCTTCAGACGTTGGGTGATCGGCGCAACCACGCTCATGGTGCTCGGTTATGCAGCCATCGTCGTCCTGGACGCCCGTCAGCAGGGAGTGTCAGCTGCGCTGATGGGACGAAACGGCGTCATGATGCTGGTGACGCTGCTCACGGTGTTCATCGCCGTGCGCCAGAATCCTCTGCTGGCCATCACGCTCGGAGTCGGGGCCTGCTGGCTCGAAATTGAAACGGCGTTTCTGCTGAATCCCGTGTTTCCGTCGCCCGGCGTGCTGGTGCTGCCTGCCCTGCTCCTCGGCTTTGGCTTGCTGCTCGGTGTGAGGGCTGCGTTCGTCGCCGCGTGTGTGACGATCATCGCGACCATTGTCACCCACATAGGCTCACCAGCGATGCAGGTGACCGGGGTCACTCCGGACAGCGTCTATTTCTTTGCCTTGCACGCGGTGTCGATGTTCGCCACCTGGGCGCTGCTGGCAATGACGCTGAAGGGCTTGACACGTGTCTTCAACGCTATGACCGCCAACGAACAGGATCTGGCCGACACGATTCGGTTCGCGCCGGACGGCATTCTGGTGGTGGACCAGCAGAATCGCGTGTTGCTGGCCAATCCGGCGGCAGAAATACTGCTGGGATTGCCGCGTGACCAACTGATTGCGCGACCGTTGTCGGCGGCGCTTGCCGATGTCAGCGGGCGACGCGACCAGCTCGATGCCGTCGCGCGTGAACTGGGCCAGACACCGCTCGAGCTGCACCTCTTCAATCGAGACGGTACCCAGGTGCATGTGGAGGCAACCTGGCGGGGCATGGAAGGTGGTCGTCGCCAACTGCTGCTGCGCGATTTCTCAGAACGCGTGCGCGCCGAAGCGGAACGGCGTGAAATGGAGTTGAAACTCTCGCATGCGCAGCGTCTGGATGCCGTGGGCCTCCTCGCCGGTGGCCTGTCGCATGACTTCAACAACATTCTCACCGCCGTCAGCGGCTCCGCCGAAATGCTCCGGATCGAGAAGGACCCCCGCGAGCGCAGCGAGTTACTCGACGAAATCATTGCGGCGCGTGATCGGGGCGCGGCGCTGACGCGGCAACTGTTGTCGTTCGCGCGCCGTGAGGTGAGACAACCACGCGTGGTCGAGCTGGCAGAGCACATTCGCGGAATGGAGCGACTGTTGCAGCGCGTGGCTGGTGACCGGCAGCGTGTGCGCCTTGAACTGGCCCCGGACAGCAGAGTGCGCGTCGATCCTGGTCAGCTGGAGCAGGCGCTGGTGAATCTGGTCGCGAATGCACGCGACGCGATGCCAAACGGTGGCGCGTGCACCATCGGTCTCGACCAGATCGTGACCGCGGCTGGGGCGCAGCGAATTCAGCTGCACGTCACTGACGATGGCATCGGAATGACACGCGACGTCGTGAGTCGCGCGTTCGAACCATTCTTCACCACCAAGGCACGCGGACGGGGCACCGGGCTCGGATTGGCATCCGTGCACGGCATGGTGGAACAGAGTGAAGGATCGGTACGAATCGACTCCGCACCGGGCAAAGGAACTCGCGTGACGATCGAGCTCCCGGCGGTGAGGGACACGCCGACACCGATACCTCCGCTTGTCACGACACCGCCGAAACACGTTGGGTCTCGGACAATTCTCGTTGCCGAAGACGACAGTGGCACCCGTCGCGTCGTTGAACGGATTCTGCAGCATGCCGGATTCTCGGTGACCACGGCCGTCGATGGTACCGAAGCAATGGCAATGCTCGCGTCGACGGCCATTCCCTTCGACGTGGTACTCACCGACGTCATGATGCCTGGGTACACCGGGCTGGAGCTCGCAGACCGGGTGCATGCACTGCACCCCGGTACGCCAGTGCTGCTGATGACCGGCTACAACGAGGAACAGCCTGGTGACCTCATCGGTGATCGCGCCGAGCGTGATGTGATCACGAAGCCATTCTCGGGATCGGATTTACTGTCGCGGCTCACCCAATTGCTTCGCACGTCGGGGCAACCGGCGGCTACGGCAGCGGCGCCAGCGGGTGCCGGGGATCGCTGACGGCCAGGCAGCGTAGGTTCATCTCTGACGCTGCGCTCGCGTCAATGCCCGATCAAGCGCATTCGAAAATGCCTGCTTGTCCTTCGAGCCATAACTCGCGTGCCCTCCGGTTTCGACGCCGGTACTGCGCAATCCTTCCATGAAGTTGCGCACCGACAGTCGTTCGCCGATGGTTTCGGTCGTGTACTCCTCTCCGCGAGGGTCAATCACGATCACGCCCTTCGGCACGAGGAGTGCCGCCAGCGGAATATCAGCGGTGACAGCCACATCACCTTTCGTGGCATGCTCGGCGATGTACAGGTCTGCCACATCCGGCCCGCCATCCACGCGCACCGCGCGCAGATGCGGATACCCGACCGGCAACTGGAGCCGCATGTTTGCCACCAGGACCGTCTCGAGCGCGAGCCGCTCCGAGGCGCGGTAGCACACCTCCTTCACATCGCGCGGTGCAGCATCAGCATCGAGCCAGAGTTTCATGCCATCAGGCTACACAATCGGACCGCTGAACGCGAACGCCGCAGCGGACCGCTCGACCGCCGAGCGGTCCGCTGGCTGGATCAGAACCCGCTGACGTTCAAACGGCCGCCAGTGACCGTCTT
>JBBQRH010000167.1:0-4638 GCA_038215035.1 Gemmatimonadales bacterium
TGTCAGCACTGTGAATCGAGCCGGTGCTGGCCACCTTTTCGTCCCGCCTCCAATGCGCACTTTGCCTGGGCACGTTCGCTTGTTCCGCACTGCCCGATACACGCTGTTGGGATTGGCGCTACTCGCCGGAGCGTCCACGGCGCTGAGTGCACAGCAGGCCAAACGCTCCACACGCCGCGCCTCGGCCGGCCCCGACACCACCGCACTCATTGGCGGCTGCACCGGCGGAAAGAGCGCGTCCTGCCTCACAATGGCCTACCTGCTGATGGCTGGCAAGCCGCTCCCTGCCGACACCGTGCGCGCCGTCGGACTGATGGAACAGGCGTGCCGTGCGGGCAGCGCCCGCAGCTGCGGGCAGACCGCCTGGATGCTGCGACAGGGCCTTGGCGTGCGGGCGGACACCGGGCGTGCCTTTGCGCTCTTCGGCACCGGGTGCAGCACGGGTGATGCGAAGTCCTGCACCTCGCTCGGCTACATGTACGAGGTGGGCGCCGGAATCACCCCTGACAAGGCGCAGGCGGCGAGCTATTACGATCGCGGCTGCGCGGCAGGTGACGCGCGTGGCTGCGCCAATCTTGGCTCGCTGGTCGACTCGGGGATGACCGTCGGCACCGACGCCGCCCGATCCACCGCGCTGCTGACCAAGGCCTGCACGGGGAAGGTCTCCGAGGCCTGCACCAATCTCGGCACACATTTTGAGGCCGGCCGGGGAGTTCCAGTCAGTCTACAGCGCGCCGCGACGTTGTATGGACGGGCCTGCCGCGATGGTGAACTCACCGCCTGTCTCAACCTCGGAACGCTCACCGCCGACGGGCGCGGTGTGCGGCGTGATCCGGCGCGCGCAGCGCGGTTGTTTGCGCAGGCGTGCGATGGCGATCTCGCCGCGGGGTGTGTCAACCTCGCGATTGCGCACCGTCGTGGGGTTGGCGTGCAGCGTGACTCGTCACTGGCACTCACGCTGTTTGCAAAGGCGTGCCGACTCGATCCCGGCAGCTGCAAGCGTTCGTCAGCACCATAAAGACCGACATTCGGCTGCCGCATCGCGGATGGTGACCGATGCACTACGCAGGCGCGAGTGATGACGTGCCTCGCGCTTACCCGCGAGGCCGCCGAACGTTCGCAGTCTACGGCTGATCGATGGGCCACGAGCGCTTACCCGTCTGCTCAGTTGTGACCGCCGATGGCAGCTGACGGAGCCGACGGACGGTGCGCCAACATCCACTGTCAGACTGCGTTGGGAACGAAGCACCCGTGCCCGGAATACGTCTGGCATGGACACATACATCGATGCACGAAACACGGCGACGCGACACGCACCGAAGCGTTTGATTGCCGCGTTCTTTCTCGCAATGCTGACCGCTGGAGTGCTGACCGCGCAGGGCACCGTGCAAACACCGCCGGCGCCTTCAGGCCTGAAGCTGGCCACGTTCGCAGGCGGCTGTTTCTGGTGCATGGAACACCCGTTTGATGCGCTGCCTGGCGTGGTGAAGGTGACGTCAGGGTATACCGGCGGCCAGACACCGAACGCGACGTATGAGCAGGTATCCGCCGGCGGCACCGGGCACACCGAAGCGGTGCAGATCGTCTTCGACCCCGCCAAGGTCAGCTACGAGAAGCTACTCGACGTGTTCTGGCACAACATCGATCCAATCACGCTGAATGCGCAGTTCTGCGATCACGGCACACAGTATCGCTCGGCGGTGTTCTATCACGATGCCGCACAGCAGCGCGCCGTCGAAGCCTCGAAAGCAGCTCTGACCTCGGCGCGTACGCTGCCCGGCCCGATCGTCACGCAGCTTGCCCCGGCGTCGGCCTTCTATGCCGCCGAGGAGTACCACCAGCAGTACTACAAGAAGAATCCCGTCCGCTATCGGTTCTACCGATGGAACTGCGGGCGCGACCAGCGACTCAAAGAGCTCTGGGGCGCGACCGCACCAACACCCAAGGCACGTCCATGAGCCCGCATCGCTTCTCCACCCTGCTGTTTGCTGCTATCGTTTTCCCGCTTGCCGCGAGTGCGCAGGTGCGCACCGCATCGACCGCCAGGAGACCATCCGTGACCACGACCCGCCAATTCGTCAAGCCGACTGACGCCGAGCTCCGCACACTGCTGACTGCCGAGCAATACCAGGTGACGCAGCACGAAGGCACCGAGCGTGCATTCCGGAACGCGTACTGGGACAATCATGAGGCGGGGATCTACGTCGACATCGTCTCGGGCGAACCGCTGTTCAGCTCACTCGACAAGTACGAGTCGGGGACGGGATGGCCAAGCTTCACAAAGCCACTCGATCCGGCCAACATCAAGATCAAGACCGATCGCCAGTTCTTCATGACGCGCACCGAAGTGCGGAGCAAGAACGCCGATTCGCACCTTGGTCACGTGTTCGACGACGGACCGAAGCCCACTGGCCAGCGTTACTGCATGAACTCGGCGTCAATGCGCTTCGTCCCCGTCGACAAGCTCGAGGCTGAGGGCTACGGCCAGTACGTCGCATTGTTCCGCGGCCAGCCGGCACCACACAAGTAGGACTGCGCAGTTCCATCACAAAGCAGTTCCTTGCGCCTTTGCGTACCCTTGCGCCTTTGCGTCAAGGCAGTTGCAGTCGGCCCGTGATCCGGAAATAGGTATCGCGGCGACGATCGCAAACGGCTTCAACGCAAAGGGGCCAAGGCGCAAAGGCGCAAAGATTTTTCAGCGAGGTTATCAGATACGCTGAGCTTTGAGCAAGGCAGTTGCAGTCGGCCCGTGATCCGGAAACAGGTATCGCGGCGACGACCGTAAACGGCTCCGACGCAAAGGCGCAAGGGTGCGGGGAGTGGTCGGGAGCGATGACTTTTGTGAGGAAATCGGAGCGCACAGCCGCATTGACGCCGCGGTCTGTGCGCTCGATCTCTGTTGACTACATCGCGATCTTCGGTCGATTTGGCTTGATCTCTTCCGTGCTCGGGATGAGTTCCGGCAAGCCTGCGGCCTTCAGAATCGCGTTCAGCCGCGGTAGTCGGGTATCGAAGCTCTTCTTGACCGAGACCAGCTGCACTTCCAGCTTGCCGCTCAGCATCGTAAACGCCTGCTGCGCTTGTTGTGTTGGTCGGTATTCACCCTCACCCACTGAGCCCGACAGCGCCGCGATCTGATTGTTCAACTTGATTGGATAGTTGAGCGGGTCCTGAGCACTCTGGTTCTTGGTCTGATAGACTTCCTGCTCCGCCCCGGTCAGTTCGGCCATCATGTCGTTCGCCAGCGCACGGAATTCCACCGACGGCTGACCAGTCAGCTTCGGTGCGCGATCCGCCACCTGCCAGCGCATGTTGCGAACCGTGCGCACGGCCATGTTCGCGTCCGTGGTGCGATCGCGGATGGCAAGCAGCATCTTGAACTGCGCCAGCACGTCGGCATCCGACGCATCGCTGCGCGGATCCTTCTTCAAGCGGAACGGGTGGGTCTGCGTGACGGAGCCCGCCGTCATCCGGACGCTGTACGCGCCAGGAGGTGCCATCGGGCCCGTGGTCGAGCCAGACCACATGATCATGCCATCAAAACGCGCTGCGTCGGGGTAGCGCATGTTCCAGCCAAAGCTGTTCAGGCCCGACTTATTCGGCACACGAACGGGTCGTGGCGCACGAGAGAAGAGCTCTTCCATATCCATGCCCGCCATGGCGGTGGCCGGGTTGGCGAATCGCGCGGTGATTGCCTTCACGGCAGAGTCGCGCGCATAGCCGGCCTTGGTGACCAGGGAATCAATCAGCCCCGCTTTGACCCCTTCCTGGCGTACCGAGTCGGCAGCCGCGTCCGGGTCCTGATCGCTGGTGAACCCGTTGATGACTTTCCCCGCCGCGTCCAGGAACTCGAACTTGACGGTCTGGTTCGGCTCCTTGAGCCAGTACTGGAAGCGCGCGCCACCCGGCGGATTGGCGCCAAGCGCACCGCCGCCACCTGTCAGCTCCTGCAGCATTGCGAAGAATCCCCCGCCCCAATCGGTGCGCCACGCGTCATCCGGCTTGAACAGGTGCGCCGATGATGCCACGACCTGCGGCGTGAGCTGACGCAGGGGAGTGACGTTATCCATCACCCAGAAGCCGCGCCCATGCGTTGCCAGGATGAGATCATTGTCCTTGACCTTGATGTCATGCACCGGCACCATCGGCAGGTTGCGGCGCATCGACGTCCAGTTCATGCCGTCATCGAACGAGGCGTAGACGCCGCGCTCCGTTCCCGCGTACAGCAGTCCGCGACGCAGTGGATCTTCACGAACTACGCGAAGAAAATGCTCGTCGTTGATGCCATTGACGATCTTCGTCCACGTCTTGCCGAAATCCGTCGTCTTGTAGATGATCGGGCGCTTGTCGCCGAGTTGGTAGCGATTTGCTGCGATGTAGGCTGTGCCCGCTGCAAAGTGGCTTGGCTCGATGATCGAGACGCGCGTGAAGTCACCAATGTCGGGCGGCGTCACGTTTTCCCATGACCCACCGCTGTTCTTCGAGATCCAGACCAGACCATCGTCGGTGCCCACCCACAGCAGGCCCGGCTGCACCGGTGACTCGTCGAAGGCGAAGATCAGCGCATACGTCTCCACGCCTGTCTGATCCTTCGTGATCGGACCACCCGACGCGTCCATGGTCTTCGGATCGCGGCGT
>JBBQRH010000168.1:0-4547 GCA_038215035.1 Gemmatimonadales bacterium
ACCGAGGTCTCCTGCAAGTACGACCGGTCGCGGCTGGCGGCGGTCACCGAGGCCGGTGGGTGGCAAATCGTCCAGTTGTTCACCGATCCGCAGGAGCTCTTCTGGGTGGCGTGGCTGGAGCCGAAGGCGGCGTAGGCCGCGTCGGACCAGCGTTCGTGCCTCAGTCGACAGAACGAGGCAGCCATCGGTAGGAACTCAGCGCGCCCACGCCGATACATCGCAGCAGCTACTCATCCCTGAACCGGAGCACCAATGAAGGCGTCGTGGAATGGAGTTGTGATTGCAGAGAGTGACGATACAGTGGTGGTGGAGGGCAATCACTACTTTCCGGTCTCGGCACTGAAGCAGGAGTTCGTCGTGCCAAGTGGCCTGCACAGCACCTGTTCCTGGAAGGGAACGGCGAGCTACTACACGCTGAGTGTGAACGGTACGGAGAATCGCGATGCCGTGTGGTACTACCCGACGCCGATGAAGGGCGCGGAAGCAGTGGCAGATCGCGTCGCATTCTGGAAGGGTGTGCAGGTTTCCGCGTGACCTCGGCGCCGATCGAAGTCGATGGGGCGGCGATCGGCACTGGGCAGGCGACGCCAGCGTTGACGACGTCGCTGGCGTCACGCGGGGAGACGGTGGTGGTGTTTGAGAGTGGACTGGTTGGCGGCAGCTGCGTGAACGTCGGGTGCACACCAACCAAGACACTGCGGAAGACGGCGCGCGTCGCGCATCTGGCGCGCCGCGCGGGTGACTTCGGGGTGCGGATTGGGTCGGTGGAAGTGGACGTCGCGGCGGCGATGGCGCGGGTCGAGTCGATCGTGTCGTCATCGCGCACCGGGTTGGAAAACTGGCTCGGTGGAACGCCGCGGTTGCAACTGGTGCGGGGTCGCGCAACGCTCGACGGTCGGCAGGGCGACCGGTTCGTAGTGCGGTCAGGCGAGCAGGTGTTTCATGCCTCGCGTGTGTACCTGAACGTCGGTACCCGCCCCTTCCTGCCGCCGATCCCGGGCCTAGCCGACGCGTCACCGCTGACGAACGAGTCGATCATGTCGTTGGCCGAGGCGCCGCGCCATCTGGTGGTGATCGGCGGGAGTTACATCGGCCTCGAGTTCGCCCAGATCTTCCGGCGGATCGGCAGCGAGGTGACGGTCATCGAGGCGTCGCGCGCAATTGCCAGCCGCGAAACACCGGACATTTCGGCGCGGCTGACCGCCATGCTCGAAGCCGAAGGAATCCGGATCATCGCCGGGGCAGCGATCACGTCGGTCACTCGCGATGAACGCGGCGCAATCACGGTGGCACTCGGTGACGATCAGCCGGTGATCAGCGGGACTCATATCCTGGTGGCGACGGGACGCGTTCCGAACACGCGTGGACTGGGCCTCGACACCGTCGGCGTGGCGGTGGACGCGCAGGGCTACATCCCGGTCGACGGCGGGCTGGCGACATCGGTGCCGGGAATCTGGGCACTGGGTGATGTCAATCGGCGCGGCGCATTCACGCATACGTCGTGGCAGGATCACGAGATCGTGCTGGCCAACCACACCGGGGGCCAGCGCACGGCGGATGGTCGTATCACGACCTACGCGATGTTCACCGATCCACCGCTCGGTCGGATTGGCATGCAGGAGGATGAGGCTCGCGCCGCAATGGAGTTGGGGCGACGGTTCCTGGTGGCGGAGCGCGAGATGTCGAAAGTGTCGCGCGCCAAGGAGGAAGGAGAAACGATTGGCGTGATCAAGGTGCTCGTCGACGCCGACACGCACCGTTTTGCTGGCGTGACGATGCTGGGAATCAACGCCGACGAAATCGTGCAGGTGATTGCGGCCATGATGGCGGCCGATGCGCCGTACGAGGTATTGAGGAACTTCCTGCCGGTCCATCCAACGGTGACGGAATTCTTTCCGACGATTCTGGGAACGCTCAGGCCACTGGTGTGAGCATCGGGTGACCCCGATCACGCCACCTTCCGCTCGCCTGATCCCGCCAGCAGGAACACGACGCCGCCGGTGATGGCGATGATCGCGGTCAACAGAAATGCTGACGCGTAACTGCCGGTCCGTTCGACCATCCATCCGGTTGCGGCGACACCAACGATTCCCGGAACAGTGGCGAAGGTGTTGCTGATGCCCCACACGATCTCGGCGTGCCGCGGCGCGACATCGAACGCATTCGAGCTGAAACCCGCGGCGCAGCACCCAAGCGCGCCGGCGGAGCCACACATCAGGAGTACACCAAGCGTCGTCGTTGTGGCGAGCGGCACCATCAGCAGGAATGCGGCGGCGCCAAAGATGCCGATTGACTGCATCAGCTTTCGCACAGAGGTGCGGTTTCTGCCGGCCGTGATCATTCGATCTGCAATCGTACCTGCGGTGTTGGCCGAGAGAAATGCCACCAGCGATGGTGCCGCCGCGAGCAGTCCTGCCGTCGCCACCGAGACACCAAACGTCGCTTTGATGTAGCTGGGCAGCCAGGCAAGAAGTACGTACAGCACCCAGTTGTGGCAGAAGTGATTGACGAAGATGGCCCACACCGCGGGCGTGCGCAGCAGTGCGGCCCAAGGGATGTTTCGTGCACCGTGCGGCGCCGCTTCTTCCGCAACGCCGCGCCCGTTCCCGATCAACGGAAACCACACCAGCGCCCACACCAGCCCAACCGCGCCAAACAGATAGAACGGATTCGGCCAGCCGTAGGAGCGGACCAGCCAGCCCGTGACCGGCAGCGAGAAGACGGTGCCAAGCGACAGACCGCTGGTGACCAGTGCCACGGCACGCGAGCGCTGGTGCACCGGCACCCAGCGCCCGATCAGGTTGATGCACCCGGGAAAGACCGCCGCCTCACCCAGTCCAAGCGCGATACGGGCGGCGATCAGCGCGCCAAGTGAAGTGTAGGCGGCGGCCGGCGTGAGCATCGTCCAGATCGACCACCAGATCACCGCGACGCCGAGCAGCAGTTTGCCGCCATACTTGTTGGCCAGCATCGCGCTCACGATCTGCAGCAGAATGTAGCCGATGAAGAATGACGAAAGTACGACGCCTTTCGTTGTTTCCGTCCAGTGGAATTCTTCCTTCATCGCGATCGCGGCGACGGAGATGTTCGACCGATCGATGTACGAGATGAATGCGGCTGCGAAACAGAGCAGAACAACGGTGTAGGCTGCGGGCCAGCGGGGCGTCGGCGCGGTCATGGGTGCAGAATAGAGCGAACGGTCACGGTCGCCAGAAGGGGTCGCTGGCAATCCGCGCCGGTGACGGCAGGTTATGATCCAATCCGTGACCTCTATGAAAGCCAAGGCGCAGCGCGCCGCCCGAAGAAGACGTCAACGTGCCGGCGCACCGCTGCACGCCGTGGCGCATCATCATCGGGGCATTGGTCTGCGATTCGCCAACTTCCGCGCCTCAGGGCGCGGGACGCTGGTCGCGTTTCTGGCGGTGCTTGGCCCAGGCTTGCTGGCCGGGCTGTCTGACGACGATCCGGCGGGGATCACGACGTACTCGGTCCTCGGTGCAGACTTCGGCTATTCGTTGCTCTGGATCATTCCGCTCTCGACCGTGCTGCTGGTGCAGTTTCACCTGATGGCGGTGCGCATTGGCGCGGCGAGCGGGAAAGGGTTCGTTGGCGTCATTCGGGCGCGATGGGGACGAGGTGCGGGCTACACCGCGGTCGCTGGCCTGCTGTTCGCGAACTTCGGAACGATCTGCGCCGAGTACGCCGGCATTTCGGCGGCCGGTGGACTGATCGGCATTCCATCGTGGATCAGTGCACCACTGGCGGGCCTGCTGATCTCGCTGGTCGTCGTGCTCGGCTCGTTCCATCGGGTTGAGCGTGTCCTGTTGGTGATCTCGGCCAGCCTGGCACTGTACATCGTTGACGGATTTCTGGCCCAGCCGGATTGGGGCGAGGTGGCGCGGCATTCGATCGTACCACAACTGCCGACAACCGGACCTGGGTGGGTGGCGATTGCCGCCGCACTCGGGACGACGCTGGCACCGTGGGGGCTGGCCTTCATCCAGTCGTATGCAGTGGACAAGAAGATCTCGATCGCGTCGCTGCGATACGCTCGAATCGATGTGATCATCGGCTCGGTGCTCACCGGTGTGATTGGTCTTGCGATTGCCGTGGCCTGTGCCGCCACGCTGCACAAAGCAGGCGTACACATCACCGATGCGGGCGATGCGGCGAAAGCTCTGCAGCCGCTCGCGGGCCGGTTCGCGACGGTGTTCTTCGGCGCAGGGCTGCTTGGCGCGTCGCTGCTGGCCGCCGCCATCGTGCCGATCGCCACGGCCTACTCGATTGCCGAGGGGGTTGGGGAACCGGCATCACTGGACCTGCACTCGCATCACTTTCAGTGGTTTTATGCAGCCTTCGTGGGGCTGACGATTGCTGCGGTGAGTATCGTGTCGTTGCCGGGGCTGCCGCTGATTCCACTGATCTATTCGAGTCAGGTGGTGAACGCGGTGCTGCTGCCGTTGCACGTGGTGGCGCTGCAGTTGCTGGCCAGCGATTCGACGATTGTTGGTGAGGCCCGGTCGGGGCCGTGGTCACGCGCGGCTGGA
>JBBQRH010000169.1:0-4532 GCA_038215035.1 Gemmatimonadales bacterium
CTTCCCCAACTCGACCTCTCGCTCTTCGCGGTGCCCGACACACTCGGCCAACCGCTGCCGGCGCTCACCACCGACCCCGACGCGCGCTGGAACGTGCTCCTGCTGCACGGCGAAGTGAAAGGGGTGCTCCCCGATCGCGCAGTGATGGTCGATCGGAGCCCCAGTGAAGTGACCGTCGAGGAACTGCAGCAGGCGCCGTGGGATTACGTCGCGCTCGGCCACTATCATGTGCACCGCCAGGTGGCGGAACGGGCCTGGTACGCGGGGTCACTCGACTACGTCAGCAGCAACGCCTGGGGTGAGATGGCCGAGCAGCGCCACCACCGGGTGCCCGGCAAGGGATTCGTGGTGCACGATCTGGCCACCGGCGCGCACACCTTCGTGCAGGTGCCGATGGAACGACGTTTCATCGACCTCGATCCGATTGATGCACATGCGCTCGCGCCATCGGATGTTGATGCGCTGGTGGCGGATCGGCTGGCGCAGATTCCCGGTGGGCTCGATGATGCGGTCGTGCGCCTGATCGTCAGCGAGATACCGAGGCACATCGCGCGCGATCTCGATCACAAGGCGATTCGCGAATACAAGCGCCGCGCATTGCATTTTCAGCTCGATACGCGGAAGCCGGAATTGGTGCGCACCCGCACCGGATCGGGGGCGGGTGGAGCGCGTCCGTCACTCCCGATGCTGGTCCGCGAAAAGCTCGAGACGCGCGTGCTGCCGGGCGATGTCGAGCGCGAGGGATTTGTCAGTCTCGGGCTTGACTATCTGCAGCGTGTGAGTGAACCGTCGCCGATGACCCCCGAGCCAGGTGCTGAAGCCGGCTTCGTGCTGACCGTGCCGGACGAGCCATGAGGCTGCGCGCGCTCCGGCTGCAGAACTTCCGCCAGCACGTCGATACGCTGATCGAATTCGAGAATGGTCTCACTGGCATCATCGGGCCGAATGGCGCGGGCAAGTCGACCATTCTCGAAGGCATTGCGTGGGCGCTCTACGGCAACACGGTCGCTCGCGGCACTCGCGAATCGATCAAGTTCCATGGGGCGGCCGCGCGCGCTGCAGTGCGCGTCGAGCTGGACTTCGAACTTGGGCCCCATCGCTACCGCATTGCGCGCGGGCTGACATCGGCTGAACTGTTCATCGACGGCGCCACCACCCCTGCGGCCAACAGCATCGGCGCGGTGGGCCAGTTGATCGAGCAGCGGCTCGGCATGACCAGTCGTGAATTCTTCACCACATACTTCACCGGCCAGAAGGATCTGGCTGCGATGGCCGCGATGGGTCCGTCCGATCGCGGCCGATTCCTGTCGCGCGTGTTGGGCTACGATCGACTGCAGAAGGCGCAGGAGCTGGCGCGCCAGAAGCGCTCGGAAGTGATCGCGGCGTTGCGCGCCCTGTCCCAGTCGATGGCCGATGCGGAGCTGCTGGCGGCCGAGGTGTCGGCGGCGCAGCTGATGGTGCGGATGGCGGAGACAGCACTGGCCACCGCGTCACAGGCGCTCACGGCGATGGACGCGCGCGTCGCGCAGGCCGAGCCGCTCTGGCGCGCGGCCGAGCGCGCACGAGCGCACGACGTGGAGCTGCAGACCGTCGTCATCCGCGCCGAAGCAGCGATCGACGCGGCGCAGGCCGAGGTCGGACGAACCGAGGCTGCGGTGGACGAGGCGCAGCAGCTGGTGGCTGGCCTGGCTGGAGTGCTCGCGGAGTTGGCGCCGTTGGCCATGCTTCGCACGGAACTGCAGACCTTGGAGGAGCGCTCGCGGCAGGCGGCACGCCGTCAGGCGCTGACGGAGGAAATCGCGCGGCTGACCACCGGCGTGGCGACCGCTGCGGCACGACTGGAGCAGCTGTCGACCGCGCCGACGCTGCAGGTCGAGGTGCAGGCCGCGCTCATCGAGGCGCGCAAAGTCCACGCCGCCGCCGTCGCCGCCGCAAACGCGCGTCGAACTGACTGGGTCCGTGATCGGCAGGAGGCGGAAACACGTCGGCAGCAGAAGCGCGATGAGTATGCCGAGATCAAGACACAGCACGAGAAGCTGAAGGAGCTGGGGCCGGACGCGCCGTGCCCTACCTGCCTTCGACCGCTTGGGGCCAGCCACGTCGCCCTGCTCGAGGAACTCGGCGACAAGCTCGAACTGCTGCGCGTGGATGGCCTGTACTTCAAGCAGCGGGTTGAACAGCTGCTCGCCGAGCCGGATGACCTGCGTGCGCTCGATACGGCACGGGGTGAAGGGGAAACCGGCGTCAGGCTACTCGAACGCAAGGAGCTGAAGATCGAGCAGGCTCTGAAGGAGCAGGCCGACAAGCAGCGGGAGCTGATTCAGCTCACCGCACAACGTGATGAGCGGGAACGCGCGGTGGCGGAGTTGGCTGCCGAGTATGATGCCGGACATCACGCCAGCGTGCGGACTGCGGTCGCCTCGTTGAACGCACTCGAAGTGCGCCATGCGGCGGCGAAGAGCGTGGCCGACGAACTGCCGCTACGCATTGAACGGCGCGCCGCCGCTCTCGCGACGCTGGCGACTGCGCGCGCTGCGGTTTCTACCGCACGCGAGGCGCGCACGGCGCATGGATTCAGTCCGGAGCAGCACACGGCGGCCCTCGGCGCCTGGGAGCTCGCAACGCAGCAGCGCCAGGCGGCAGCGGTGGTCCGAGCCGGCGCCGAAAGCGATGCCAGCAACGCGGTGGCGGCCCTTACCCGCGCGTCGACCGCCGCCGAGCAGGCCACCCGGGTCCGTGAGCAGCAGCGTTCGCTGGAAACGGAGCGCCGTGTGCACGACGAGCTCGACGCCGCCTACGGAGAGCTGCGCACCGAGCTCAATGCACGCCTGCGCCCGGAACTCGGCGAGATTGCCGGCTCTTTTCTCACCGATCTGACCGATGACCGCTACAACGAGTTTGAACTCGACGAGAACTACGAGATCATTCTGATCGGCGGTGGTGTGCCTCGGCAGGTGATTTCAGGCGGCGAGGAGGACCTCGCCAACCTGGTGCTGCGGCTGGCGGTGTCGCAGTTGATCGCCGAGCGCAGCGGACAGCCCTTTTCGCTGCTGGTGCTGGACGAGGTCTTCGGTTCACTGGACGAACAGCGGAGGGCCAATGTCGTCGAGTTGCTCCGCCGGTTGCAGGATCGGTTCGAGCAGGTGATTGTGATCACGCATATTGATGGCGTCCGGGATGGTCTGGATCGCGTTCTCGAAGTGAGCATCGATGAGCAGACGGGGCGCGCCGTCGTGGAGCAGCGTGACGGCGGTCGGCTGGTCGATGCAACCCTGGTGGGGCTGGAGGCATAACGGTGGCGAGTCTGCGTACATGGCGTTCGGAAGCCGTCATCACCGGCCCCGAACTGATTCAGCCGGACGACATTCCGGCACTGAACACCGTCTTCAGCGATGCGTTCTCCGAGCGCTACCGCAAGGACGGGCTGGTCGGTGTGCGCGTCCCGTTTCTGAATCCACTCATCTGGCGCTACGCCATCGAAGGGGCGGGGGCAGGCGCGGTGCTCTGGCGGACGGATCGAGGGGGCATTGCCGCCTTCAACATTGCGCACCGGAGTGGTGTCGAAGGGTGGATGGGGCCGCTCGCGGTTACACCGGAGCTCCAGACGCGTGGTGTGGGACAGACCATCGTGCGCTTCGGCGTTGATCATCTGCGCGCCCTTGGCTGTCGCGTCATCGGGCTCGAGACCATGCCGCGTACCATGGACAACATCGGGTTCTATTCGCAGCTGGGGTTCGTGCCAGGCCCACTCACCATCACGGTGACGCTCGACGCGGCAACGACTGACAGCAAGATCACGCTGCTCGGCCGCCTGCCCGTCCGGGAGCGCGACGATGCGATTCTCGAGTGTGCGGCGCTGACTGCCTCGCTGCGCGAAGGGTATGACTTCACCCGCGAGATTCAGATCACCGATACGCTCACGATTGGCGATACGGTGCTCGTCCGCCGCGGCGGCCACGTGTCGGCATACGCGATCTGTCATTCCGCACCGCTGGTCGAGGGGCGCTCGCGCGACGAGGTGCGTGTGCTGAAGCTCGTGGCCGCGACCGACGCCGATGCGGCGCAACTCGTGACACACCTGGCGGAGTACGCGCGGCGATGTGGAACACGTCGATCCGCGATCCGCGTGCAGGGCGACTCGACACGGCTCTACGCGATGCTCATTGCCCGCGGAGGTCGTGTGCGGTGGACCGATCTTCGCATGACCCTGGCGGACTACGGGGAGCCATCGCCACCGAGTGATGGCGTGATGCTGTCGAACTGGGAGATCTGAAGCGTGCCTGACATGACGCCCGCCGACTGCGGCGCATTCGCGTGCTGTGACGATTGCCTCGTCCAACCGTCCAGTTGACGAATGCGCGCACACACACCAACGTTGTGGAAGCACAAGGTCAGGAACGGGAAGGCATAATTTTTGAGCCGATAAGTCTGCCGGTGAAGTCCGATAAATCGTGCTGACGTCATGCCCCAGTGCGGGGAAGGCGGAAGGCTGCGGGTGAGGGCTGTAGCGTATCGACGGGCTTCAAAAACCC
>JBBQRH010000170.1:0-4356 GCA_038215035.1 Gemmatimonadales bacterium
GTCGTACCAGTGAACGTGCTGCGGTAGGTCGAATCGCTGGCGCTGTAGGTCACGGCGCTCAGGCTGCCGACGCTGGTTCCGCCGGTGGCGGTCACGCTGACCACCAGGCCTGCACCACGCTTGTTGCCAATGGCATCGCGGGGAGTGATGGTGACGACACTCGACCCGCCAACAGGCACCGAATCCGCGCTCACCGCCAAGGTACTCGTGCTCGCCGACACCGGGCCCGCCGTGACACGCACGGTCCTCGCTTGCGTGAGCGTAACGCCTGCCGCAACGGCGCGCACGGTCACGGCCGTTCCAACTGCAGTACCGGTAAACGTGGCGCGATAGCTCGAATCGCTGGGCGTGAAGCTGACGCCACCGACGGTACCGGTCGAGGTCCCGCCTGTTGCCGTGACGGTCACCGTTTGCCCGGTTCCGAGCAGGTTCGATTGCCCGTCGCGGGGCAGGACGGTCACGATGCTCGCGTTCCCGACCGGCACGGTATCCGCGCTGACGGTCAGTGTGCTGAGGACCGCGTTCACCGCGCCTGCCGCGATTGTGATCGGGAAGCTGACGCCCGTGAGACCCGGGCTCGACAGCTGCAGACGGGCCTGGCCGGCCCGACCACTCACGCCGATTGCAGGGAACGAAGCGCTGCCGGCATTTGACGTGCTGATTGGACCGGCGCCGGTAAGCGTGCCGCCGATCAGCGCGCCACCGCTGGTCGTGGTCAAGGTCGCGCTGATCGCGATGCCCGCCTGTGCGACGGTCGTATTGCTCGCGCTTCGAAGTTCGGCAACGGCCTGCGAGAGCGTCATACCGCTCCGGACGACGATACCGACGGTGGTGTCGCCAGGAAACAACGTGAACGCGAGCCTGGTGGCCGGAACTGGCGGGACCACTGGAGCCGTGATGGTCAATTGCCTCGTAGCTGCCAATGCCTGGCCATTTACGGTGACGGTCACGGTGCTGGCTGTGCCGGCGGTGACCCCGGTCAGCGTGAGGCGGTATGTCGAGTCCGCCGCATTGAATGTGGCTGCAGAAGGTAGGGCTGCGCTCGTTCCACCGCTCATCCCGGCCGCTACGATCTGCCCTGCGCCGAGCCGATTGCCGGCAGCGTCCAGTAGGGAGATCGTGACCTGCGACGCGCCGCCGACGGGGACGGTGTCTGGCAGCACGGTCACTGCCGAGGCGCTCGTCGAGGCCGCGCCCGCGCTCAACCGAATTGCAAGGCGCGCCGGCGCCAGGGATGGTGCGGCGAACACCAGTCGCCCGATCGTCGCGAGCCCACTGACGGCGAGCCCGCGAAACGTTGCGATTCCGTCGGCGGCCGTCGTGGCGGTGTCTGCACTCAGAATCCGTGCCCCTGGCAGCGGCAGATCACCCATCGTCATCAGCATGAGCGACACCCGTACGCCACGCTGTGGCACGGCAGCGCCGACGGCGTCGATGAGCTGTGCGGTGATGGCCTGCGTGAGGGTATCGCCGCTGGTGACCCGAAATTCCGCCAGCGAGTCCATGCCGACCCCCGCCACTCGGAGCCCTATTGCGGTGCGCCCAGTCGGCGGTGCAACCGGCGGCTCGCCTTCAGGCAACGCGGCATCGCCGCAGCTGGCCAACAGCAGGAGTGATGCAATCGCGAGCATACGGGGAAAGATACCCGAGGTCGTCCCAAGGGGGTGAGTCGACTCGATGCCCGGGGCCAGTCGCACCAAATGCGCCGCTGCAGGTCGCGCGACTGCACCTTCGCCTCGGACTCCGGCGGGCTGATTCTCTGCCTGCACACTTAGCTGCGTCGCGAGTGTGTACGTCATGGCGTGCTACCTCTTCCTGTCGTGTTTGGACTTCCGCAGTTACGTCGATGACGCGTCAGTACACGTCTGGCACAGCCACGGACTCCGTCAGAGTCGCGATCCTACCAATCAGAGGAACCGGCTCCGTCAGCATGCGGCTACGCACGGGCTGGCGACCGTGACGCGGCGACCGGCACGACGTGTTGTGGACGCGTCACAGAGAAGGGCTTGCTCCGGGCCTACCGTGCTAAGCCGCAGGCAATTGCCGTGCCTGCGAGAACCCGATAAAAGAAACATGTCATAGGTGCCAGAGATAGGACTGTTTTGCGTAAACGAGGTAACCGGCTCCTCCGCAAGGAGCGCGCTGAAGGCCGTGAGAGGGTCGGTTGGTCCGAGTTTCGATGCCAGTGAGCGCAACGGTGGGGTGCCGACGGTGCGCAGCCGCATCCGCCACCAATGGGACGCACCGAGCGACGCTTCCGAACATTGCTGCCGAGCCCGGTTGAACTGCGAGGCGAGCCGAGAGCGCCGCGGGGCGCTCAGTCCGACCAGCGCGCGGTCCTCCGAAGCACCTGGCGATGCGCGCGGCAATGGGAACCCCGCCAACGGCGCGCCCGCGACACGGTCTTCGGGCGTCAAAGACGCGCGGCGGAACGCGCGGCGAATGGCCGAAGGAAGGCGATACCACGAGCTTCTGGCGCGACGGTCGTTTCATTCGTTCTGATTCTGGCGAGTATCCAGATCACCGTACATTTGTCCACCGAGCTGCGTTCTTGCCGTCGCCGTGCCAACTGTGTCACTTGAGACGCACGCGCCACAACGCATCGTGGACGACGTCAGCGTTCGACGCGTGGACGCTGATCCAAAGACTGTTCTGCCGCGCTGAGCGGCCTCGCCTTTCTGGCAACGCATGACACGCACCCTGATGGTTCTCGGCTGGCTCCTCGTCGTGCTCGATCTCATCAGCGCGGCGGCGCTTCTCTTCGGAACCAAGGGCGGCGACGCCGCCACCAGCGCGATCGGTCCGGGCTTCGGCTCGCTGCTCCTCATCCTCGGCGCGGTGGCGGCGGCGCTCCTCGTCTGGGGAGGACAGGGCGAGGGCAAGCCGGTCGTCCTCGTCATTGCCAGTGTGATCGCGGTGGCACCGGTCGCGGTCACGCTGGTGTTTCTGGCCACATCACAACGCATGCTCGGCTGGATCTATCCGTCGATGCGCGATGACGGGCCCAAGCAGCCAAGCCCGCAGTACGCGTTCCCTGACGCCGCGGGGCGCGCAGCCGCGCTGGCGCTCGTCATGCAGGACTACGCAAAACTCGACACACTGCTCCGCGCCACGCCCGCGCCGGACCTAACCGCACACGACGAACTTGGCATGTCGCTGATGGGGCTCGCGACGAGTGTCGCCAGCACGGATGGGGCGACGATGCGCGACGTTGAGGGCCTGCGTCTTTTGCTGGCGGCAGGCGGGCGTCCGCGCGCCGACGACCTGGGAACGGCCAGCGGAAGATCGTTGATCGAGCTGCTCGCGCTCGGTAATGGAGAACGGGACCGCGCCGTCCTCGAAATGCTGCTCGCTGCCGGACTATCGGCCGATACGCCGATGAGCGACGGGCGGTCAGTGCTGTGGTACAAGTACCTCAAGGCGGGTGCTGCGAGCGTGTTGCTGGCGCACGGCGCGAACACAAACGTGCGCGACACGAGCGGCACCATCGTAGACTGGTCGCCCGTGACGCAGCACGCCGAATGGGGGAACTGGCCGACGGCGCTCGCTCTGCTCGACGGCGGTGTCCCGCGTGACCACGGCTCACCCATCGGATCCGTTCTCGCTCGCGTGCTCAGGGAGGGTGAGTATCGACTCACCGACGACGATCGAGCCAACGCGTCATTCACGACGTTCATGGCGTTAGTCCAGAAGTGATCTCGGCGATGCCTCAAGCGACCATCCGATGATCGAAGCGAGGCAATTTCCGCCGTCCGTCGCAAGCATGTCGCCACTGTATGTTGCGCGCTGACGTTTTTGCTGGCGACGTCATCCCGCCTGACGGAATGAATCGCCACGGGTGCTCCAGAAACTCGGCAATTTGAGGGCCGACTCAGCGGGCACCGAGACTGCTTCGTAATACCGTGCTTCAAACTCCGTGCGCGGCAAATAGCCCAGCGGTACCAGCAGCCGCGTGGTGTTGAACCAGGCGACCCACTCCAGCGTCGCGTACTCGACGTCATCGAAGGAGCGCCACGGCCCGCCCTGATGCATTTCCACGGCCTTGAACAGCCGATGACGGTTTGCACCCGCGCTTTCACATACGCGTCGCCGCGACGACTAACAGAGGCGTCGATGCCGGCCGCCGCTGACCGTTTCGTGTAGGGAATCCTGCAGGGAATTGACAAACATTGCGAGACGTGTCGCTTGATGGACCAGCGGCACATCGGTCTCGCGATCACAGAGCGACTGTGCCAACGCGTCGAGGGTGAGATCGGTCCGCATCGATCTCGAGGCGCCCCAGCCGACAATTCGGCGCGAGAACACAACGATCACGAACGCGACGTACACCAAGCCACTCCACGTCGCGACATACGT
>JBBQRH010000171.1:0-4318 GCA_038215035.1 Gemmatimonadales bacterium
TACGGGCCGCCGGTCTCCGAGAAACGGCTGCTGACTTCAGCAAAGCAGGCGACGATGAAACCCATCAGCACAGCGCAGGCGACGATCGCGAGCAGACCCCACGCACCAAGCAGCGCGTGCACCTTCTGCGGCAGTCCGAAGATGCCTGCACCGACGATGCCATTGATGACCAGTGCCACCATGTCCCATCGACCGACGACGCGGAGCAGTCCGACGCGGGGCGCCGCGTTGGTGGAGCCGGTCACGTCACCGGCGCCACATCCGCGCGTCCGAGTGACGTGGCCGCGCTCGGACGTGATGACCGAAGGCGCGGCATGACGAGTTCGCCGAAGCGCCGGCACTCTTCCAGATGCGGATACCCTGACAGAATGAACGTGGAAATGCCGAGCGCCTGATATGCGCGCAGCTTGGCTTCCACCTGCGCCGGATCACCAACGATCGCCACACCAACGCCGCTGCGCGCGAGGCCGACGCCCGCCCACAGATTGTCTTCCACGACCAGTGACGCTCCCGTTGACAGCGAACGTTGCCGACGCTGCCCCTCGGAATCGGCCCGGTCGGCGGCCGCAACGAACGCATCGCGCAGCGCCGGATCGATGCGGCTGATGAGTCGCTCGGCGGCGGCCCATGCCTCGGCTTCGGTCTCGCGCACGACGACGTGGCAGCGCAGTCCATACCGCACTCGTCGACCGGCGGAGCGCTCATGCTCCTTCATATTGGCGATGTGCATCGCAATCCGTTCGAGGGTGTCACCCCAAACGAGATAGACGTCTGCCAGCTCCGCCGCGAGTTGCTGGGCCGCTGCACTGTGCCCGCCGAGGTAGAGCGGAATTGCGGGCGACGGCTTCGGCGCCAGGACGGCGCCTTCCGTTCGATAAAACTTGCCGGCGAAATCGACGACCGGCTCGGTCCAGAGTCGTCGCAGCAGCTGCATGAACTCGCGCGTGCGAGCGTAGCGCGTATCGTGTGATTCCTGATCGCCGTACATCGCGTTCTCGGCCGGGTTGGAGCCGGTCACGATGTTGAGGCGCACCCGTCCCGGAAACAGCGTCGCTGCCGTGGCGGCCATCTTGGCGAAGATCGCCGGATTGAACATGCCCGGGCGTACGGCGACGAGCAGACCGGCGCCCTGGGTGCGCGCCAGTGTCGCCACCGATGCCGTCCACGCGTCGTGTTCGGCATGGAAGTTGGTGGCGGTCAGCAGGCTGCTGAATCCCATCTCCGAGGCCGTTTCCACGAGGCTGGCGAGATACGGCAGCGTCGGTTGCCGATGCGGGCCGGCACCGAGGAACTCTCCATCGGCCGCGAGCTGACAGAACCAGAGCAGGTCCAGCTCATCAGGTGTGACAGGCCCGGGTGCGGCGTGAGACTGATCGTCGGTCATCGGCAGGTGCGGGATAGGTGCGTGTGCGACCCGCACACCAGCGAATGTCGGGCGTGGCGGGCCGACAGGAGCGGCAGGATCCGGTACGTATCTACCGAGGCAGCCCCTTCTGGCCAACCAGCCGGGGTGCCATCGCGATTCCAGCCCGGGCTGGTCTTCGCAGTGCGGCTGGACACTGACACGACCGACCCGCGAGCTGCTTGCATCTGATGTTTGATGCGTTTACACTTGACGCATGCGCACAACGCTGGATATCGACGCTGACGTGCTCGCCGCAGCGAAGGAGCGAGCCCGTCGCGAACACAAGACCACGGGCGAGGTCGTCTCAACACTGCTTCGACAAGCGCTGACTGCCCCGCCAGTTGCGACGTCCATCGTTCGGGAAGCGCCGGCGGTCTACGGGCTGACGCCGTTTCCGACGCGCGGCGGCATCGTCACCAACGAGTTGATCGATCAGTTGCGCCATGACGACGCGTATTGACCAACACGCACACTGAGACCAGCGCTCCGATCACGATGCGTTCATTGCTCGATGTCAATGTGTTGATCGCGCTGATGGACACCGATCATGTCTCGCATCGAACCGCGATGGCCTGGTTCGCCGAGCACGCCGCGCAGGGATGGGCGTCGTGTCCGATCACGCAGAACGGCTGCATCCGGATCATGTCACACGCCGGATACCCCAACGCGCAGTCGGTGGCTGCCACGGTGCAGCGACTGCGGGCCGCAACCAGTCATCCGGTGCATGAATTCTGGCCTGACGACGCGAGCCTTCTTGATGACCGCCGCATCGACGCGTCACGCGTACACGGTCCGCGCCAACTCACCGATGTGTATCTGCTGGCGCTGGCCGTTGGTCACGGCGGCCGCCTCGTCACGTTCGACCGGACCATCGCGACTGCGGCCGTACACGGCGCATCAGCGCAGCATCTGCTGCTCCTTTAGGGACGCGAGCCGTGGTATGGGAACGTCCGGCAGCGTCGGGCTGGTGGTGCACATCCCGTTTCATGGGTCAGCGTCCCGACTCCGGTCGTGCCAAGTGAGCAAGGACTCCGCCCCATCGTCGGTGAGCATCCTCGTGCGCTCGGTGACATTGGTGCGCATGATGTTCATGATGCCGATGCCGCACCCCCTCCCGCCAGTGCGCCAGGAAAGGGCTTCCATGATGTCGAATCCCTGATTCACCTGCTCCGGCGCAGATTCCATCGCCTCGACTTCGACGCGGTTCTCCCAGTTGCCGAAACGCCGCGGCGGGCGCGACGCGGGCACGGTGGGATCGACCCGAGCATAACTCAGGGCCTTGCCCGCTGGGATGCGCAGTCTCGCCGCCCGGGCCCCTCCTGCAGGCTCTGCCCCTCCTCGGGTCATTCGGCGAAGTTGGTCCACGCAGATCGCGCTCCCCTACCCGACCCACACGCTCAGATGCCCCGCCGATCGCTCGCCACGCCACTCGCTTTCCTGACGCTCGTCTCCGCTCACGGCCTCGCTGCCCAGCCGCGCGCGCGCTTCGACACCGAGATCCGCTGGACCAGCTACGGCATTCCCCACGTGAAGGCTGCCAACTGGGGCAGCCTCGGGTACGGCTTCGCCTACGCCACCGCCACCGACGCCGTCTGCACCATCGCCCGTGAAGTGATGATGGTACGGGGAGAGATGTCGAGGTTTCTCGGCCCAGCTGACGGCAATCGCGAGAGCGACATTTTTCATCGCGCAATTCTCGATGCCGCGACGGTGCGACGGTTCGATGCCTCCCAGAGCGCCAAGAGCACCCGGTTCGCGGTGGGCTACGTCGCCGGATACAATCGATATCTGCGCGACCACCGAAGCGAGCTACCCGCCGACTGCCGCGGCGCCAACTGGGTGCAGGCGATGACCGCTGATGATCTGACCCGCCTCACCATCGGAGTCGGTATCCGGTACGGCGTCGGGCGATTCCAGAAGGAGATGGCGAACGCCGCACCACCGGGCGAACTCCGCACCGGGAGCGTTGTCACCGACTTCACACTGCCGGAGGGCATCGGCAGCAACGCCGTAGCAATGGGCAAGGCGGTCACCGCGTCCGGACGTGGACTGCTACTCGGCAATCCGCACTATCCGTGGCAGGGGTCATCGCGTTTCCACATGATCCACACCACGATTCCCGGTGAACTGGATGTCATGGGCGCGGGCCTGTACAGCACCAATCGCGTCGCCATTGGCTTCAACAAGGATGTCGCCTGGAGCCATACCGTCTCCACCGCTCTTCGTTCGACGCTGTATGCCCTCGAGCTCAACCCCGACGACGCGACGCAGTACCGCTATGGCGACAGCTGGCGGCGCATGACCCGCGTCAGTGTCAGCGTGCCGGTGAAGTCCGCCAACGGCACCGTGAGCAATGAGACCCGCACCGTGTTTCTTTCCCACTACGGGCCTGTCATCGAGTCGGAACAGTTGCCGTGGACTGCCGCACGCGCCTATGCCGTTCGCGACGTGAACCTCGCGAATGATCAGAGTGCCATCACGTACGACATGCTCAATCGTGCCAGATCCATCGACGAGGTCGAGGCGGCGATCAGTCAGCAGGGTGTGGCATTCACCAACACCCTGGCGGCGGACCGGACAGGCACGGCGTTCTATGCCGACATCAGCGTGACGCCGAATGTCGACGCGGCGATGATCGAGAAGTGCCGTGTGCGGCCACCGGGTATTCCCGCGTCGGTGATGGTGCTCAACGGGGGCGACCTGGCGTGCGAGTGGAAGGCGGATGCCACCTCGAAAGTGCCGGGCGCGATGCCGCCCGCCGCGATGCCGCGCATCCGTCGCGACGACGTGGTCTCGAATGCAAACGACAGCTACTGGCTGTCCACACCCGCGGCACCACTGGAGGGCTTTTCGCCCATCATCGGCGCCGAGCGCACCGCGCGCAGTCTGCGAACACGCGCCGGACTGGCGTTC
>JBBQRH010000172.1:0-4314 GCA_038215035.1 Gemmatimonadales bacterium
CAGAGACGCAGAGACGCAGAGCAAAACACTCTTGGCCGAATGCGCCGACCGTCCACACCGAACAGCACTCGAGACACCCCAACAAAAATCCTGCAGGACCGCAATCTCACCTCTGCGGCTCTGCGTCTCTGTGTCTCTGTGTGAAAGCTGTTAGTGGCCCGGCTTTTCTGCTCGATCTTTCACCCGGTTTGTCGCGCGGTCTGTCGCCCGTTTGTCACCCGGTTTGTCACCCAGTTTGTCGCTCGCTCCGCTCCGCAGCCCGAGGCGGTGCGCGCAGTAGTGCCTGGCAGTCCTACGGCCAGAGCGTGTCGATTTTCTGCGCACAGGCAACGAGTGCTTTCGCCCCCTTGGAGTGCATCATCAGGGTCGCGAGTGACCCTCGGGTGAGCCTCACCTTGCCGCGGGCCACGGCCATCAGCGGATCGCTCGCGCCACCGACGATCTCTTTCCAGGTGGCAAGGTCGGCGGAGAGAACGAATGGTGCCGAGACGGCCTCAGGCGTGAGCGACGCCGCGCTGAGACAGGTCCCGGCCTGTAAGTCGAGCTGAACGGCAGCGCCGCCGGTCACTCCGGCGCCTGGCTCGACCAGCAGCGCCACAGGATTGGTCCAACCCTTGGCGGCATCCCGGTAGGCGTCGTCGGTGTTGACGGCGTCGAGAAAGGCGTCGGCCCAGTCGGACGAGAAAGCAGCGATCGGCATGGCGCGTCAGTCGGTGATTGAGATCGGAGGCGGGCTTGGAGCGTCGGGGTCGTCGCGAATGGCAGCCAGCGCCTTAGGCTTCAGGGCTCGCATGACGGTACTCCCCGCGACCAGCGCACCGACGAGGATGTAGAGATAGATGGTATAGAAGCGCCACCAGACGAGGCTGGCACCAAAGATCTCGGCCGGGATCACGTTGCCGAGTGTCTGCTTGAAAACCAGTTCGACCGCGCCGCCACCGCCTGGGGCCGGGACGACCGCGGCGCCGTACTGCATCGCGAGGGGCCAGGCGACGAGGGGTGCGACGGGGGTGTTCGGTGCAACGAAGAGGACGAGGCCTGGCAGAATGCAGAGCCGAGCGATGACGTGGAGCGCCGACGCCAGGAACGAGCCGAGCATCGGAATCGGCTTTGCATGCCTGATTCCAGCCACACTGGTTCGAAGCTGTCGCAATGCTTTCTGGATAGTGCGCCAGCGACCGGAGTTCAGGCCAATCTTCGGTGCCCATGCCGGCGGCGGGCCATTTGCATTCCGGCGTGAGAGCGCCAACCCCAGCACCGACACCGCCAGCACCGTGAGCGCATAACTCGCAATGACGCCCAGTACGATCGTCACTGCCCTGTCACTGCCTGGAAAGAACAGCGCGATCAACAGGGCAACCGTGGCCAGCGACAGCACCTCGAGCACGATCTCCGCCCACAGCACCATCACGATCCCGCCCAGCGGCGTCTTTGCCTCGGCCATGATCAGAAAGCGCGCCGGTTCTGCGCCGGAACGTGATGGCGTGACCGAGGCGCCGAAATCGCCACCCAGGCAGACGCGAAAGGCCGTGCCGAGCGTGAGCGGAATATCGAGCGCCTTCGCGCTCCAGGTCAGCTTGAATGCGCGGAGCGTCACTTCTGCCACCGCGCCACCCAGCGCCACGAGGTGCGCCATCAGCGGCAACGACAACCGCCCATGTCCCGACGGCCAGCTGGACCAGACCACCCATGCCGACGCACCGAGTGCGGCCGCGAAGGAGAGGATGGTGAGGAGCCAGCGCTTTGGAGTCACTGCAGGCGGATTGTGAGGCGGTCTGAACGTGAAGGAGAATCGGTGAAGCTACCCGCTCTCCGCTCGTGCGACGAGGAGCGTGCCGACTCGTCCACGGCACAAACGCCGACGCCCGCTCCAAAGATTCGGAGCGGGCGTCGGGACGAGCTTGAACGCCGCAGAGCGCGGAGCCGAAGACGCGGGGTTACTTCGGGTCCAGCATCTTCTTGATCTGATCGCGTGCATCCTCGAGATGGGCACGCGTCGCCCGATCGCTGGTGCGACCGGCCGCGGTGGCCAGTTCACGTGACAGATCATTCATTTCCGCACGCAGCAGGCCGCGGAAGTCGGCCAGCGTACGAGCGGACGGACCGCCCAAGCCGAAGGCCGCCAGCGCCGGGTTTGGTGCTACCGGATTGATCTTCGATGCCATCGCGTCGAGGTAGGCACGCTGCAGTCGGCGGCGATAGGCATCGATCACCTGCCCATCGTAAATCTCGCTCCACAGTCCACGACGCAGCTCCGTCAGCATCGTCGGCAACGTGTAGCGATCGGCGCTGGCCGGCAGTGCATCGAGTTCGATCATGCGCGCCATGCGGTCATTGCTCACCACCTGCGCCAGCACCGAGGCCTGTGCACCACCAATCCGGTCGATGCTCCCCGACGCTTCGATCTTGCGCAGCACCGACGGGTCGAGCAGCCACTTCGGGGTGGTGAATGCATTCTCCTGCAGGAACTTCATCGCGGCGCGCTGACGGGCGCCGCCCACCGGGACATACACATTGCCGGTCTGACTGGTGGCCTTGGTCTGACGATCCACGCCGCCGATGATGCGCGTCACGTGACCGAGCTCAGTGCGCCACTGCCCGACGATGCCATTGTACACCTCGGCCACGTCGCTGAAATCCTCGCCCTTCACCGACTCACCGATCCGTTCGATCATGGGCGCGAGGCGCTTCAGGTTGCGGATGCCGTACTCAGTGGCACGGACCGCGTCTGCGTCACCCACCGCTTCGCTCACTTCACCCGGGTCGGCGCCCTGAATGCCGCGATCGTCCGCGCTGCGGAACCAGGGAATCGAATCCTGCATGCGCGCCCACGCGTCGAGGGTCGGCTTTTCGGCTTCCGGCGTCGCGGCGCCGGGGATCTGCGAGTAGCCCCACTTCACGGCGAACGTGTCGTAGGTGCCGACCCGCGGCGTCAGGTCCGCCAGCGCGATGTTGTCTTCCGGCTGCGCAACGTAGTTGAAGCGCGCGTAGTCCATGATGCTGGGCGAGTGGCCCATGCGCTTCACGAAGCTCGCGTTGCGGATGCTGTCCAGCGGGTACATCGAACTCGCCTTCATGTTGTGCGGAAAGCCGAGCGTGTGTCCCACTTCGTGCGCCACGACGAACTGGATCAGGCGCCCCATCAGCGTATCGGGGAACTGCAACGACTGCGCGCGCGGGTCGAGATGCCCGACCTGCGTGAAGTACCAGGTGCGCTGCAGCGACATGATGTTGTGGTACATCTGCACGTCGGCATCGAGAATCTCGCCGGTGCGTGGATCGACCGTGCTCGGTCCGACGGCGTTCTGCACCGGGGTCGGCAACCAGCGCACCATCGACACGCTCGCGTCCTCGCCGCTGAAGTCAGGATCGTTCGGGGCATCCTTCGCCACGATGGCATTGCGGAACCCCGCCGCTTCGAATGCGGACTGCCACTCCTCGATGCCCTTCTTCACCCACGGTTGCAGCCAGAGCGGCGTGGCGGGATCGACGTAGTACACGATCGGCTTCACCGGCTCGCTGATGGCCGCCGACGGATCCTTCTTCTCGAGGCGCCAGCGATTGATGAACACCCGATCCGGCACGCGCTGCTGACTCGAACCGAAGTCCTGCTTGGCGGTGCGGAACCAGATCACGCGCTCATCCCAGAAGCGGGGCTTCATCGGCACGTCGGGGAGCTTGACGATCGAGAAGTGATAAAGCTCGGTCGTTGCGCCGGCCGCAGGCGCTCCACCGAAACCAGGAGGCAGCGCCGGTCCTGGCGTGGCCTGTGGCGTGAACGTCTGTGAGGCTTCGATCTCGACATTGTTCGCAAATGCCACGGCGCGCTCGATGAACGAGCGGGTCGGGTCCACCGCCACGCGCTGGCCGAAGGCCGTCAATTCCTGCACGCCGCCAGTGAACATGCGCGTCACGTCGATCACGGCGGCGCTGTCGGCGCCGTACGCTTCTACGTTGAACGCCGCAATCACCGGGTAGTACTGGATGATCGGCATCGCACGATTGATCCGGTTTGCCGAGTCGCTGGAGACGTTGCGGTAGTTCACCGCCCGCACCAGTATCCGGTTCTCCTTCCGCTCGAAGCGCAGCAGCGCGTTGTTGCCGAGCGTTCCGCGAATGCCGATGCCGGCCGGTGTGCCTTTCAGGCTCGCGACCAGCATCATGTCGCGGCCGAGTTCCTTCGACGGAATCTCGAAGTAGAGGCGGCTGCCGGAGATGTGCGTGCTGAACAACCCCTTCCGGGTTTTTGCGCGCGGCGTGATGACGCTGGCGTATGGACGCGGGTTCGGCTCACCAGCGGTGGCACCGCCGGGC
>JBBQRH010000173.1:0-4305 GCA_038215035.1 Gemmatimonadales bacterium
TCGACTTTGCTCCTTTGCGTCAGGCGATTTCGGTGACGGTAGGACCGGTCGGTTCTAGGGTTTTTCGTTTCGTGTCGGCCAATGCTCCGTCTGGCAGCGCGCGACGAATTATAAGGTGCTCTCTTGTAACGGGTTAGGCGAATCTGGGCGGATGGGTTGCGGTTAGGACTGTTCGGTCCTAGATTCAGCCATGTGAATACCCGCCGCGCCCAGATCCTCGATGCTGCGGCCGTCCTGATCGGACGGCAGGGGTACTCCGCGACCTCGATCGACGATGTCATTCGCGAGTCGCGGCTGAGCGGGAAGAGCCACTTCTATCACTACTTCCGGAGCAAGGAAGAGCTGGGGTTCGAGGTGCTCGATCGCCAGTTCGAGCGGTTCGCTGAACGGGGTCTGGCAATCCTGCGCGAGCCGATGATCGATCCACTGGAGCGGCTGCACCTGTTCATCGATTCGCTGGTCGCGGCGCATGCGGAGCGCGGGTGCCACGGCGGCTCGCCGTTCGGTACGCTGGCAGCGGAGATGGCGGACGCACATGAGGGCTTCCGGGTGCGGATCGCGCAGGTCTTCGGGCGCTGGGCCAGCCAGATCCAGTCGTTGCTGTGGGAGGCACGTCCGCAGCTGCAGGACGATGTGGATGCGGTGCGACTGTCGCGGTTCATCATTGCGGCACTCGAGGGCGGTCTGATGATGTCTCGGGTGAAGCGGGACATCGTCGTCATGGAAGGGGTCGCGTACGACCTCAAGCGCTTCATCGGTTCGCATCTGCGCGAGCCGACGCGAGAGCCGGTGCCGGTACCGACTGCATCCAAGTCCGGGGCGCTGGCGAATGCATGACACCAATGACAGGCACCGCCGCACAGGTCGCGTCGATGCACGTAACAGGACTGGATCCACTTCGGAGCATACCATGGCTGCCACGCAGCGTCAGGAACGGACGGGAACGGTGGTGAGCGCGTCGGCTCGGATCGACGCGCCGCTCGAGGGTCGCGCACGGTTCGAGGCCGAAGCATTGGTGCACCTGGACGCGATGTACAGCTTCGCACTGAAGCTGTCGCGGTCGCGGGACGATGCCGAGGATCTGGTGTCCGATACGATCCTGCGGGCGTTCGAGCGGTGGGAGCAGTACCGGCTCGGCACCAACATTCGTGCCTGGCTGTTCACGATTCTCTATCACGTGTTCGTCAGTCGAAAGCGCCGCATCGACGCGCGGGAAGTTCAGGCCACCGACGAGACGGACGGGTGGGGCGCGTTCGAGCCGGTTGGCGAAGCGAATCCCGAGGCGCGGTTCTACGAGACGTTCCTGGATGCCGAGATCACGCTGGCGATCGACAATCTGCCCGATGAGTATCGCGCCGCAGTCGTGCTCAGCGACATCCACGAGTTGCGTTATGCCGAGATCGCGCACATCCTCGGTGTACCGGAAGGAACCGTGAAGAGTCGCCTGTTCCGCGGGCGTCGAATTCTGCAGAAGAAGCTGGTCGGCTATGCGACCGACATGGGCTACATCAAGAACGTCCCCGAAGCTGCATAGTCCTTCTTCCGCCGTCTCCGTCAACAGTGTTCACGCGGAGGTCGCTGAGTACGCGGAGATACGCAGGGAACAACAGAAACTGCTGTAGGAACTGCGCTCGCGAGACGCTGTTCCTACAGCAGTTTGTGTTTCTCGGCGTATCTCCGCCTTCCTTGCGCACTCCGCGAGAACACTGTTGTCGTTCGCGCACTCCGCGAGAACACTTTTTCAAACCGCGCGGTGCGCGAGAACACTGTTGCAGTTTGCGCGGTGCTACGACGCAGTGAACGGGCGGAAGGATTGGTTCGGGGCGATGGTGCGCATTGGCTCGCGGGCACGGTGTCGGGCGGCCTTGGCGCGGTTCCCGCAGGTGGCCATGTCGCACCAGCGGCGACGGCCGTTCTTGGTGCTGTCGAGGAAGACGCGACGGCAGCGTGGGTCGCTGCAGCAGCGGACGCGGCCAAGTTCGCCGGCGATCAGCGAATCCGCGCCGTCATCCACGATCGGCATCATCAGGGCGGCGAAGGCATCTCCACCGGCGACGAAGTTGCGAGTGTAGACGCCGTCGGAGGAGAGTTCGAGCCGTCGGGTGCCTGCGCTGCGTCCGAGTACGCGGTTGATCTCCCCGACCGCCTCGGTGCGGGCGTCGTTGGAGGGAGCGCCGTGTTCGGCAAGCGCCCGCAGCGCACTGCGCACCCGTCGCGCGTCGAGCAGCGACGCGGTGGCGCCGGCGGGCTGCTGTTCGGCGCGTCGCATGATGGCAACGCGTCGGTCATGGTCGATTACGCCGACCGCTTCCAGCCACTCCAGCATGGTGCCGAAGTCACGCAGGGCGTCGCGGCGCACTCCAAGTTCGAGATCGTCGGTGTTGACGAAATCGAGCCAGAGACGATCGCCGACGAAGACGAAGGTCCGGCGATCGGACGGGGAAACGACGAGAGCGGTCACAGGGGCCTTCACTGGAGGGGGTCCTTTCGACGTTACCCGAGGAATGCCTTGCCGCAAGCAACTGGCGATCGACACCTGGTAGATTCGCCGGCATGACAGACTCGACGCTTCTCCCCGCCGTGCACCGCGTCGTGGTCGGTTCGGAGAATCCGGTGAAGATCGATGCCGTGCGCGCAGTGCTGGCGCGGTGCACCACATCCGTTGCGGTGCATGGAGTTGCGGTGCCGTCAGGAGTGCCTGATCAGCCATGGGGCGATGAGGAAACGCGCCGCGGTGCATTGGCCCGCGCCATGGCCGCGCTGGCGCTCGATTCAGTGGCCGATCTGGGTGTCGGGATCGAGGGCGGCGTGGTGCGCGAGCTGGACGGTGGCGTGCGGACCTGCGCCTGGGCCGCAATCGTCGACCGGCAGGGTGTCACCAGCTCCGGCGGCTCGCTGGCCATGCCGCTGCCGCCGGCCGTGGTCGCACTGCTCGACGCCGGTGTGGAGCTCGGGCACGCGATGGACACCATCGTCCAATCCAGCAACATCAAGCAGGGACGCGGCGCCGTGGGGGTGCTCACCGGCAACCTGCTCACGCGCCAGCAGGCGTACGAGCCGCTGGTGACCTATGCGCTGGCGCGCTGGATCGCCGCGGGGCTCTGGGATGACGGCGCCTCAGGCAGTTGAGGTCGCGCAGAGCGCATTCCGGGAAGGTGGGCAGCACCAAGGCAGGCCGACGCCGCCATTCGGCGCTAGATTCGATGCATGTCATCCATTGATGAAGAGACGTATTACCGGAAAGGTTTTGGCCTGAAGGCCGACGTGCAGGACACCCTTGCCGGCGATTATACCGGCCGCCTGGTGGACCTGCTCCGGGCGAGCGAGTACACGCTCACCTCGGGTGACGTGACCGTGCGCCTCGCCAAGGAGTTCGGGTTCTGTTACGGCGTGGAGCGGGCGGTGGAATACGCCTACCAGACCCGTCGCAAGTTCCCCGACCGACGCGTGTACCTGGCCGGCGAGATCATCCACAACCCGCACGTGAACCAGAAGCTGCGGGAAATGGACATCACCTTTCTCGAGGCGAAGGGGACGGGCTTCGACTACGGCGTGGTGCAACCGGATGACGTGGTGATCCTGCCGGCGTTCGGTGTGACGATTCAGGACTTCGAGACGCTGCGCGAACTGGGCTGCATCATGGTCGACACGACCTGCGGCTCGGTGCTCAACGTCTGGAAGCGGGTGGAAAAGTATGCGCGTGACGACTTCACTTCGCTGATTCACGGGAAGCATTATCACGAGGAGACGCGGGCGACGGCGTCGCAGGTGCAGAAGTATCCGAATGGCCGATACCTGGTGGTGCGCGACATGGCGGAGGCACAGCTGGTGTGCGACTACATCGAGGGAAAGTGGGACCGTGCCAGTTTTCTCGAGAAGTTCGCCGCTGATCGCGCGTCGCCGGGCTTTGATCCCGACCTGCACCTGATACGCATCGGCGTGGCGAACCAGACGACCATGCTGGCACGCGAATCGCTGGCGATCGGCGAGGAAATCGGGCAAGCGATGGCGCGCGCGCATGGTGCCGCCTATCGCGAGACGCACTTCCGCACCTTCGACACGATCTGCTCCGCGACGCAGGACCGACAGGATGCGGTGGACGAACTGCTGCAGGAGCCACTGGACGTGATGCTGGTGGTGGGCGGCTACAACTCCAGCAACACACTGTCGCTGGCCGCGATCTGTGCCGACAAGGTGCCGACGTACCACGTGGAGGATGCCGAGGGCATCGACCCCGTCACGGGCACCGTGCGATTCCGTCCCATCGGGCTGCACATGAATGAGGAGACGCGCGCCGGATGGATG
>JBBQRH010000174.1:0-4207 GCA_038215035.1 Gemmatimonadales bacterium
TCGCGGATCCCCCACGAAGTGCCCGGTGTGGATCTGGTCGTCTTCGGACATTCGCATCGCGAGGTGATCGATACGGTGATCAACGGAGTGCGGCTGATGCAGCCGCGCAACTACGCGGCCACCGTCGGTGTTGCAACGCTCAACCTGGTGCGCGCGAAAGGAAAATGGGTGGTGGAATCATCCACCGGTGCATCGGTCAGGGTGGCGGGTCATGCTGAATCGGCGGCGGTGCTGGGTGTCACCGATGGGATGCACCGCGCCGCACTGGCATATGTCGCGGAATCGCTTGGCGTGTCGCCGACGGTCTGGCGCTCGGATCTGGCCAGGGCCGCGGACATGCCTGTCACGGACCTGGTTGGTGAAGTCATGCGCCGGGAGTCTGGCGCACAACTGGCCGCCAGCCCGGCATTTTCGCTCGATGCGAAGCTCGACAGCGGGAGAGTCACCGTCTCTGCAATCGCCAAGCTCTACCCGTTTGAAAATACCCTCCGCGCGGTTCGCATCTCAGGCGCCCAGCTGCGCGCGTATCTCGAGCACAGCGCGAAGTATTGGAAAACGTGGACGCCCGGCGATACGGCGTCGTTGGTCAATCCGACCGTGCCAGGATTCAACTTCGATATGCTCGTTGGTGCGGAGTACGTCATCGACCTGTCACGAGCAGTCGGCCAGCGTATCACCGCCCTGAGTTTCGACGGCAAGCCGGTCGTCGACACCGATTCCTTCACAATCGCGCTCAGCAACTATCGGCAGACCGGTGGTGGCGGCTATACGATGCTGGCGAATGCACCGCTGGTCTTCGAATCGAAGGGTGACATCCGCGAGATGCTGATCGACGCCGTTCGCAAAGCCGGTACGCTCGATCCCGCCGCGTGGTCGCATGTGAATTGGCGGATCGTTCCAGCCGCCGCTGCTGACGCGGCGCAAGCCTCCCTTCTGCGCGGCGCTCGCGTCGGCAGCGCAACAGGCGCTGCGCCGTCCGCCGCTGACCGTGTAATCACCGTGACTCAACAGCCATGACTTCGGTTCGTGTTTTCGTGAATGCCCGCGGGTACGATGTGCCGGCCGGTGCCTCTGCCCTCGATGCCGTGCGAATCGCTGACGCCGCCGAGGCGGAGGCCGTCAGCACGGGAACGCGCCTGATCACCGACAGCCGGGGCCTTGCGGTGCCACCGGAGACGCCCGCGTATGGCGGGGTGATCTATCGAACCGTGGCCAATCGTACTCGCGACGCCGAGAGCGGATCGTGAGTCCGGCGCTGGTCGCGTCTGATCGTTCGTTGCTGCGTCGCCTGCCAAAAGCGGAGCTGCACTGTCACCTCGACGGCTCGGTCCGGCCGGAGACCATGCTCGAGCTGGCAAAGGAGTACAAGGTTGCCATGCCGCGCGATGATGTCGATGCGCTGCGCGAGTACATGCGGGTGGATGATGCGCAAACGCTGGAGGATTATCTGCTGCGCTTCGACACCACGCTGAGTGTCATGCAGACCGATGCAGCGCTCGAACGCATCGCCTACGAGCTGGCGATCGACGTCGCGGCCGAGGGGGTGCGGTACATCGAGATGCGCTACGCGCCGCCGCTGAATACGCTGCAAGGGTTGACGCTGGAACAGGCGGTGGACGCACCGCTGCGCGGGATCCTTCGCGCAGAGCGCGAGGTCGACATCACGGCACGCGTCATCATCTGCAGTCTCCGGCACTACGACCCGGTACTGTCGATGGAGCTGGCGAAGCTGGCCGTCGCGTACAAAGAGCGCGGCGTGGTCGGGTTCGACCTGGCCGGCGGTGAATTCGGCAATCCCGCCTCGCGACACGCTGCGGCATTCGCCTACTGCGCGCAGCATGGTCTGGCGTGCACCTGTCATGCCGGGGAGGGCGACGGTGCCGAGTCCATCCGTCAGGCGGTGCATGACTGCCACGCGCATCGCATCGGCCACGCCACGCGCCTGCTCGAAGACCCAGAGCTGGCGGACGAGGTGCACGAACGCGGCATTGCGCTCGAGCTCTGCCTCACCAGCAACGTTCAGACGCGCGCGACGGATCGGTATGAGACCCACCCGCTCAAGCAGTTTCTGGCGCGCGGCATGAACGTTTGCCTGAACACGGATAACCGACTGATGTCTGGCACCACGCTGGTGGACGAGTATCATCATGCGGCCACCAGCTGCGACTGTACGTTTGACGAGCTGGCCGGGATGGCGCTGGACGGCTTCCGCAGCAGCTTTCTACCTGACGCGGAAAAACTGCCGATGGTGGAGCGCATGGTGCGTGAAATCGAGGCGATTCGACTGGGGCAGCCATGACGCCATTGCGATCGCGGGAGACACCCGAGCCGGCCAGCGAGGCCGAGCTGCAGGAGCAGTACGGTGCGGCAGCCGCATCGCGCGCCGCCGACGTGGTGCGGACGCTCGTCGGTCGCCCCATCCCAACGCCAGTCGCGGCAATCGTGCTTGGCTCGGGGCTGGGAGGTCTGGCCGAACAGATGTCCGACGCTGTTCGGATTCCATTTCATGACATCCCGGGTTTCCCTCCGGCCACGGTGGAGGGGCATGAAGGTACGCTGATCGTCGGGATGCTCGGTGACGCTCCGGTCTTCTGCCTGGCGGGCCGGTTTCATCTGTACGAAGGCCACCCGGCCGCCGTCGCGGTGTTTCCCGTGCGGCTGCTCCATGCACTCGGTGCGCGCACGCTGATCGTGTCGAATGCAGCCGGCGGGGTGCGGCGCACTTTTTCGCCGGGCACGCTGATGCGCATCGACGATCACGTCAACCTGATGAACCGGCATGCGCTGGCCGGACCGGTGCAGCCGGGTGAGCCGCGGTTTCCCGACATGTCCGCGCCATACGACCGCGTGCTCGGGGCACAGTTGGACGATACGGCGCGGCGCATGGGCCTGCGGCTCGACGTCGGTGTGTACTGCGGCCTGCTCGGGCCAACCTACGAAACGCCGGCCGAAGTCCGCATGCTGGAGAAGCTCGGCGCCGATGCCGTCGGCATGAGCACCGTCCCCGAGGTCATTGCCGCACGCACACTGGGGATGCGGTGCGTTGGCGTCAGTCTGATTACGAACGCGGCGGCCGGTTACACGGCCGCATTGCTGAATCATGCCGAAGTGTTGCACGAATCGAAGGAGGCGGCAGGACGCTTCCAGTCGTTGATCACCAGTTTCGTCGCGACCCTCTGACGACCCCTGGCCTGACGTTCCGGCGGATCCGCCGCGTTCCGCCCACACGCCTCGGCGCTGAGCTCCTGCGCTGATGCGACACGGCGTGCATCGATCCGGCTCGACAGAGCCTCCGGAGTGGGTTTGACTCTCCTGACCGTGGCGCGCGACCTCCAGCGCCGGAAGGCGCGCGAACGGAGTGGGCGCTTTGTGGCGGAAGGCGTTCGCACCGTCGAGGAATTGTTGAAGAGTGGTCTGGCGATCGAAGGGTTGCTGGTGGCCCGGGCGGCCAGCGAATCACCACGGATCGTCGAACTGCTCGCACAGGCGGCGCATCGCCGGGTGCCGATGCTGACGGTCGAGGAAGGCGATTTTGCATCGGCGGCCGGAACGGAGGCGCCACAGGGCATTCTGGCGGTCGCAGCGGTTCCGGAGTTCAGCCTGGCCAACCTTCCGGTGTCCGGGGTGCGGCTGTTGGTGCTGGACGCCGTACAGGACCCGGGGAACGTCGGTACGATCCTGCGCACTGCGGCTGCGCTCGGTGTTACGGCGACCGTTGCCCTGCCGGGAACAGTTGACCTTTGGAACGCGAAAGTCGTCCGTAGTGCGATGGGCAGTCACTTCGTTCACCCCACGTTCAGCTGGACCGTCGATGCGCTGGCCTCGTTCCTCGCGGAACGCGGGATTCCCCTGTGGGGCGCAGACGCGGCCGGGACACCGCTCCCGGAGGTCGAGGTGCCCTCGCAGTGGGCCCTCACCGTGGGCAACGAGGGGGCTGGCCTCTCTCCTGCTGTGCAATTGCTGGTTGCGGGGACGGTCGCGCTGCCGATCAGCCCGACGGTCGAGTCACTCAACGTGGCCGTCGCAACCGGTATCCTTCTGTTCGCTTTTCGCTGAGCCCTCGTCTAGTGGAAGCCTCTTTCATTACGATCATCACCTACGCACTCTTCGGCGCCTGCTTCGGCTCGTTCCTGAACGTGTGTGTCTCGCGCTGGCCCGCCGGGCTGTCGGTGGTGCGTCCTGCCAGTCGCTGCCCCAAGTGCGAGCG
>JBBQRH010000175.1:0-3930 GCA_038215035.1 Gemmatimonadales bacterium
CTTCATCCAGGTGGTATTCGCCGGCCGATCGGTGAACTTGATCTTCACGATCGCCTTGATGCTCTTGAACCCGTATTTCCACGGCACCACCAGTCGCAGCGGCGCGCCATTCTGATTGGGTAACGTCTTGCCGTACATGCCGGTGGCCAGAAACGCGAGCGGATTGAGCGCCTCATCGAGTCGCAGCCCTTCGATGTAGGGCCACTGGATCGTCGCGCGACGCTGACCTGGCATCCGGGCCGGGTCATAAAGCGTCGTCATCTCGATGAACTTCGCCGACGGCAGCGGGTCGGCGCGACGAATCACGTCGGCCAGTGGAATGCCGCGCCACGGAATCACGGCGCTCCACGCCTCCACACATCGAAATCGATACGTCCGATCTTCCACGCGGCTCGGCTTGAGGAAGTCGTCGAGTGGCATGTCGCCCGTCTTCTTCGCCAGGCCTTCAATCTTCACCGACCAGGGTCGCGCCCGGAACTGCTGCGAGTTCGCCTTGGGATCTTCCTTGTCGGTACCGAACTCGTAGTAGTTGTTGTAGCTGGTGACCTTCTCTTCATCGGTCACCTCGTCACCCTGCTGCGCCCCAACCGGATGCAGGCCGCCGAGCACCGCTTCGGCGAGTGCACCAGTGGCCGAAATCGCGCCAATACTGCCGACGACGCCCAGAAACTGGCGGCGATTGAGGTAGTCGATCTCCGGTGTGATCTCGGAGGACGGCGGCTCGATGCGGTTGCGGATCAGCATGGCGACGGCGAGTGAAGAAGGAGAGCGAAACGGCCAACGGACGACCGGGCGGACACCACGACCAAGGGAAGCCTACAACACCCGACGGGCCCAGAGCAGCCGTTGAACGATGTTGATACCCACCAGCGTCGTCATCAGGCCAAACAGCAGCGCCAGCTTTTCCGGGAAAAGAAAAAAGAGCGCGTAGAACACCACCGTTTCAAACCCTGCCACCAGCGCCGGCGGCATGGTCACCGTGGTGAGTTCGCCGGTCGCCCGGGCGCCGGATGCACGCTTCTCGAGAACGGCCGAGAGGTACATCCAGCTGCAGGCATTCACAAAGAACGCGCCCTCGAGCGCCACCGCCCACAGCAGCACCGGCCGATCGATGCCGCTGAATGCAAACCCGACGGGAATAGCGGCATAAACCACGAAATCGAGCAGAATGTCGAGATAACCGCCGAAATCGGTCTGCCGTTCCGCCACCCGGGCGACGGTCCCATCGAGGCCATCGGCAATCCGATTGGCAATCCAGAGCGCCAGCCCGATGCCCCAGGCTGCACTGGCAGCAGCCGCCGCCGCGCCAAGACCAAACGCCAGTGCGACCACCGAGATCAGATTCGGCGGCACCCACCGCAGCAGGTGCGCCACGGGGGCAAGCAGTTGATCCTTGAAGCCGCGCAGCAGGTGATCGAACACGGGGTCAATGCGACGGGAAGAAACGCGCGTGACTGATCGCGATACTAACCAACTCTCCGGGCTTCACGGCAACACCATGGCCAACACGAATCACCGCGGTCTCGCCAGCGGTGTTGCGAAGCTCGAGCAATATCTCATGGGCCCGCTCCGTACGACCGACCACCGACAACACCTCGAGTCCTGCGGTGCCAGCGGCGACCACCTGCGTCTCATGCGAACGGACGCAGGCGACCGCATCACCATGCGCCACGTCTGGAGCGCGAAGCTGCCCACCAATCCATGTGAAAACGGACTCTCCGCCGCCCGTGACCACGCCGCTCACCTCCGCATATACCCCAAGCAGCCGCGCCGTTTCAAGATTTGGCGGCAGACGCAGCAGATCGTCGGGCGTGAATGCCTCGGTCAGCGAACACCAACTGACAGCCGAGATGTGTGACGCGATCGCCAATGCATCATCGAGGTCGTGCGTGACGAGCACCATCGCCGCGCCACTCGCGGCACGGGCGACCTGCAGTGCGGCGCGGACGTCGCTGCGCACGGCAGGATCCAGCGACGCCAGCGGCTCGTCGAGCAGCAGCACATCGGGCTCGGCGCACAACGCACGCGCCAGTGCAACACGATGCCGCTGGCCACCGCTCAAGGCATCCGGGGCGTTGCCCATCACACTGCCGACCTGCAGCGCCATCAGGCGATCGACGGCACGTCGATACGCCTCGTCCTTCGACACGCCACGAATCCGGAGTGGGAACGCCACGTTCTCGAGCACGGACAGGTGCGGAAACAGTACCGGCTCCTGATGCAGGTAGACGATGCTGCGCTGTTCAGCCGGCAGCGTCGTCACGTCGCGCCCCTTCACCCGCACGATACCGGTGCGCATGTGATTCAGCCCCGCAATAGTCCGCAGGAGTGAGGACTTTCCTGAGCCCGAGGCGCCCAGAATCGCGAGACAGTCACCCGCTGCCACCGCCAGATTCACATCGAAAAGACCAACGCGAAACCCCGGGGGCTCGTCGAGTGGCGTCGACGCCGAGCTGCGAGTGACCGGGACGCCTGCGATTGCGGGCTCTGCGCTGAGTTCGAACAGCACGTTCAGTTGGCGCACTTCCAGCGCCGTCGTCATGCCACCACCGCCGCCGTGTTGCGCGCCGCGATGCGCGACGCGCCGAGGACGATCAAGGCTGGAATGGTCAGCGCCAGTGCGCCGGCCGCGGCGCGTTGATCCTGGCCCGACTGCAGCATCGCGAGAACATCGAGCGGCAGCGTCCGCACCGCGCCGCCGCCGACCAACAGGGTCAGCGCCACCTGCGCCCAGCTCACCAGAAATCCGAGCGCAAGCGCTTCGACGATCGGTCGACGCAGCAGCGGAAGCAACACCATGCGCCACCGCATGCTGTCAGTTGCACCGAGCGTGGCGGCGGCTTCCTCAAGCCGCGTATCCCAGCGCGTGAAGACGCCGAGGAAGACCAGCGTGAGATAGCCGAGTGCAGGTACCAGATGCGAGAGGAAGACGCCGAACAGCGTTCCGCCCACTCCAAGCGAGAGGACCGTGAGCTGGAGGCCGACGCCAAGCACCACCGGCGGCAATGCCACCGCGGCGAATGCAAGTAGAGCCACCACGCGACGGACCGGCCGTGTGCTGGCAGCGGCGGCCCGACCAAGCGGCAACGCGCAGGTGGTCGCGGTCAGCGCCGTTGCAATGCCGAGCATGAGGCTGTTCATCAGTGCGCTGCGATGGGTAGCGTCAGTGAACAGGTCGCGCCAGGCACTGCCATCAAAGGCGGCAGGAACTACCGCCGGATAGAACCAACCGCGCGCGAACGACGTTGCGATCAGCATCGCCAGCGGCGCGAGTGCGAAGATGGCAAGCGCCAGCAGCAGCAGCGACCGGGCGATTGGCACGCGGCTGGAGGTCACGCGTCACTCCGCAGCTTTTCGTGTAGTAACGCTGCGAAGAGGGCCAATGCCGTTGCGATCAGCGCGATGGCGTATGCGTCTGCATGCGAGTCGGCGCCAAGCGCCTGTCGCCGCTCCTGAATCAGCATCGGCAACGCCAGTGGAGAACTGGGCGCGAGCACGAGTGGCAGTTCGAGTGAGCCGAGCACGAACACGAACACCGCCACGATGCTTGGTGCCATGCCGCGCAGCAGCAATGGTAGCGTGATGGTGCGCGTCGCCTGCCATTTCGTGGCACCAAGGGTCCTCGCCGTATCAATCAGTGCCGAACCGCGCAACGACTGCAACGAGAGCGCGACCAGCAGCAGAAACGGCAACTCCTTCCAGACGACCGCCACGATCACTCCAAGGGCCCACGGATCGTACACCAGCGCGGGGAACTGCGCCGGCATCGTGATCAGCTGCATCTGGGCGGCCACGCGCGACAGCCAGCCGCTTTGTGAGAGCAGGAGCAACACCGCCACCGCGGTCGCCACGGTCGGCACCGGCAGGGGAAGGGCCGCAATACGCTGCGCCAGACGATCGAGGCGACGGTCGCGACCGAACAGCAGTGCG
>JBBQRH010000176.1:0-3724 GCA_038215035.1 Gemmatimonadales bacterium
CTCACCGCCGGTCAGCGTCTGGCGGCGCTGATAGTCCGCCGGCACCGCCAGACGGTTGGCGTTGCTGATCTCGATGTAGTAACCGAACACACGGTTGTAGCCCACCTTGAGCGACGAGATGCCGGTGCGCGCGCGTTCGTCAGCTTGCAGCGATGCGATCGCATCGCGACCACCGTCGCGCAGTTCCCGCAAGCTGTCCAGCTCCGGATCGACGGCGGTGGCGATGGTCGGCTCCTCGCCCATCTGCAGCGGCGGGCGTTCGACCAGCTCGGCACGGATCCGTGTGGCGATATCGGCCGCATCATCCCAGCCATCGAGCACCGCCGTCACGCGACCAGCGTCGGCGCCCGGCAGCACGCCATCGCGTAGCAACCCTTCGAGTGCTGCGCGAACCGTGGGCAGGCGCCAGAGCGAGTCGCCCAGTGCGCGCACTTCGCGCGGCGTGGCACGCGAGGCGGCCACCTTGCCCGCCAGCCGCTCCACATCGCGCACACCATCCAGCGCATCGCGCAACGTCGCGCGACCCACGCCATCACCCACGAACAGGCTCACCGCATCGTGCCGCGCCTCGATCGCCGCCCGCGAGGTGAGCGGCGCCAGCAACCATTGCCTGAGCAGGCGCGCACCCATTGGGGTCTGCGTGGCATCCAGCACTTCCAGCACCGTGCCTTCGGTGCCGCCACCGCGCAGGCTTTCCACCAGCTCGAGGTTGCGACGTGTCATCTCGTCGAGCGGCATCACACCATCTGCCGCATCCATCACCGGCCGCATCAGGTGAGGCACACCGGCCGGCTGCAATTCGCGCAGGTAGCGCAGCAGCGCGCCGGCGGCGGCGAGCGCCGGAGTCGATGCGGCGCCCAGTGCAAAACCTTCCAGCGAGTGAACGCCAAAACGCCGCGTCAGCTCGTCCACGGCCCACGCCGCATCGAACGTCCAGGCGTCACGACGCGTCAGCATCACGCCATCCATCGGTGCCAGCGGATCGGTGTCGGCGATCACCATTTCTCGCGGCGACAATCGGCCGAGCAGTGCGGGCAGTTCGGCGGCATTGCGCACCGCCAGCCGGAACTCTCCCGTCGAGAGATCGATCGCCGCCACACCGTGCTCGTGACCGAGATGGATCACCGCGCAGAGAAAATTGTTGCGCGCGCCATCCAGCAGGTCATCGGCAAACACCGCTCCGGGCGTGATCGTCTCCACCACTTCGCGCTTGACGATGCCTTTCGCCAGTTTCGGGTCTTCCACCTGCTCGCAGATCGCGACCCGAAAGCCCTGTTGCACCAGTCGCCGCACGTACTCCGCCGCGGCTCGCACCGGCACACCGGCCAGCGGCACTTCGTTGGCGCCACCGTTGTTACGCGACGTGAGCGTCAGGCCCAGCGCGCGGGCGCCGACCTGCGCATCCTCGTAGAACATTTCGTAGAAGTCTCCCATCCGGAACAGCAGGATCGCATCCTGATGGCGACTCTTCACGTCCCGGTACTGCGCCATCAGCGGTGTCGACGCACCACTCACGGCCTGGGTCCGAGTTCGACGACGATCGCCGGCTGCCCGGGACGACGCCAGAGCGCGGCCGACGCTTCCGCTTCGGCACGGGACGCAAAGCGTCCGGCGCGAACGCGGAACGGGGCGACCGTGCCTTCGACACGCGCCGTGATCCCTTTCCCGCGCAGCACCGACGCGTATTGTTCCGCGCCCGGTCGATCATTGTAGGCGGCAAACTGCACGCCGAATCGTCCAGCTGCAGCGGCAGGTACTGGCGCGCTCTCGGCGCGAACCGGTGTCGGCGCGGGCTTTGGCGTTGGTGCTGTGTCGCGGCGCACCATCGGCGCAGCCGGTTTCGGCGTTGGTGCTGTATCGCGTCGCACTACCGGTGCGACCGGCTTCGGCGTGGGTGCAGTGTCTCGACGGACGACCGGGGCAACCGGCTTCGGCATAGGTGCACTGTCGCGTCGCACCACCGGTGCAACCGGCTTGGGCGCCGGTGCAGTGTCACGGCGGACGACGGGCACCGCAGGTTTCGCCATCGCCGTAGTGTCGCGGCGATTCCGTCGCGGTGGTGGTACCGTGGCCGCAGCAACGACCGGCGCCGCGGCCACACGTGCAGCGCGAGCGATTCCCAGCGGTGGCGGCTCTCGCTGCGCCATCGTCGCAACCGGCGTAGGACACTTCGCCCCCAGTAATTCCGCCTGTTCCTTCACATCACGTTCGGTCATTCCCGCTGACGCATGCGCCGCCGCCAGCAGCTCGCACGCCCGCGCCAGATCCCCTGCATCCAGCCGCAGACGCCCAGCCAGCAGACTGGCACGCGACCGCACCGGCGCGTCGCTGTGATCGCGCAACAGTTGATCCAGATGACGCAGCGCCATGATTCGGTTGTTTCGCGCACTCTCCAGCAGCGCCAGCCGCATCAGTGCGTCAGGCACTCGGCTCGAGAACCGGTAATCCTTCACGATACGTCCGTAGTCGCGCTCTGCCTCGATGGCGCTCGGTGCGATCGACGCTTTCACGAACAACGCCTCGGGCATCACCCTGGCGGCAGCCGGCAGCGTCACCACCAGCGAATCAGCCAGTGCACGGGCCGCGGCGATGTCGTTCGCCGTGTAGCGTCGCACCCGAATCAGCACATCCTCGGCACGCGCAGTGGTGAGCGAGTCGGCGTTTTGTGCACACAGCACGGTCACCGGCAGTGACGCGGCGAGGGTGACTGCTGCAAGGCGGAGTGCGTTACGCACGCCGACGCTCCGACGACGTACAGAGTTCGAGCACCAGCGACGAGAGCACCTGTTCATCGTTCGATGCGCGTGTGTCCTTCAGCCGTTCGTCGGCGCGCAGGATCGCACGCAACCCTGATTCCGCTTCGGCGACCGTCCACATGGGAACATGTTTGGTCCACGCCGCGGTAGCCTCGCCCCAGGGACGTCCCGGAAACGCGCCGGTGCGCTTCAGCAGGTCGAAGTACTCCTTCGCGAGACGATTGAGCGGAATGCCTTTCGCACGCTGTGCCGCACCCCAGCCCAGCGCTGCCGTCTGTGTCGACAACGCCATCGCGAGCCCTACCCCGGTGGTCTTCGGCAGCGCCAGCACCGGGCCGACGAGCGCGACGGCCTGCGAAACGTTGCGGGCGGCCACCGCATCGAGCAGGTCGCTCGATGTTTCACCGTGCCGCACGCCAACAACCGCCTCGATGGCGGCTCGGTCGATCGTGCCGCCCAATACATAACTGGCAGCCTTGTCCAGCTCCATCATCAGTGTGCCCGCATCGTCACCGACGGCGCTTTGCAACAGTGCTACGGCATCCGGTGTGATCTGTGCGCCGAACTTTTCTGCCGTCTGCTTCACGATCCACTTCGACAGCTCCTCGCCGCTGACGGCGTTGACCTGCAGGCTGAAGCAGCGATTGAGCAGTGCCGTCTCGGGCTTTGCCCCTGACGGTATCGTCAGGGCCAGCACCACGTCCGACGACGGATTGGCGAGATACCTTTCGAGTGCGGCACGCGCGCCTTTCTTCATGGCGCTCACGTCGCGGATCACCACCACCCGCCGTTCGGCCATCATCGGTGGCATGCCAAGGACGGTTCCAACGCCATCGGCATCCAGGTCCGGTCCGCGCAGTTGATCCAGATTGAAGTCGCGTGTCGCTGGATCGACGGCTCCACGCAGCAGTTCGCGCAGGGCGGCGTCCTTCCGCCACTCGTCGTCTCCCCAGAAGAGATACGCCGGT
>JBBQRH010000177.1:0-3635 GCA_038215035.1 Gemmatimonadales bacterium
GCTGCCCTTCGACACGACGGGGTCCGACTCGCCAGCGGCACGCGATTCGGCTGCCCACTTCGCAAAGCCCCCATCGAGATACGACACCTTGCCGTGCCCGAGATAGTCGAGGGTCATCAGCATCCGCGTCGCCATCGGCGCATCGGGCGCGTACACCACCACGCGCTGGTTGTCGGAGATGCCAAGCCCTTCGAACAGCGTCCTGAGCGAGTCGACGGAGGGAAGCTCGGTGCTGATACCGTCACGGCTCACGGTCAGCCGACGGTACATCACCGCACGCGATCCGGGGATGCGCTCCGTTCGGGCGCTGTCGTTCATCGTCACTTCGACGACGACGACGTTCGGATCCTTCAGGTGTGCGGCGAGCCACTCGGTGCTCACGGCCATTGAATCCGTCAGTGACGCATCAGAGCGACTGCGGGCTGCCTGTTGCGCGTGTGCGGGGGCGGACAGATGAAGGAACATGGCGGCAAGCGCCAGCGGTATCACTCGTGAAGAATGCATCATGACCACCTGTGGGAATCCGGTTCAGGAAACGTGTGACTCTCATACTCCACGGGACAGAGCCGTGTGCGATTGGCAGTACTTCGATGGAAATGCGCCACGCCTGCGCCCGACGGCAGGTCGCGGCCAGACCACTGCGCCGATGCTCTGATCGACACCCGGATCAGGCTGGCGGAATCTCGTCGATCGAGAAATACACCGCCTTGCCGTTACTGCGTGCCACGTCGACCATCTCGTCGGCCCCGACCGACGTGCCACCAATACGCAGGCAGCCGTCACATTTGGCCATCAGCCGGCGCGAAATCGGATGAAAGATCTCGGTGAAGACCGGATCACCGATACCGCTCGATCCACCATGCTCGATCAGTGGCAGCGCGTACCACTCGCCCATCACGGGAAGATGGCCGGCGCGGAACACCCGTAGCGACATCTCGGTCATCGCATCGACGTTCTGTTGAATCAACGCGGGGTCGTCGTTCGTGCCGGAACGATAGGGACCGGCGACGAGAATCATCTGGACAGGCATGGACAAGGTCGAAAGTGGGGTCATGCCAATGGTCCGGCATCAGCGCGCGCGGATTTCACGCCGTGATCTCAATACGGTTGCCGTCAGGATCCAGTGTCACGCTTTCGTAGTATCCATCTCCGGTGCGTCGTGGCCCATCCAGTATCGGGTGGCCATCGGCGCGAAGCCGGTCCGTCAGTACATCCACGGCATTGTCGGATCCAACCGCGATCGCAAAGTGCGTCAGGCCCATCCGTTGCGCACCCGGCTCGATCACGACCGGGGTCAGCATCGTCGTGGACATGACTTCGAAACGTGCACCGCTGTCGAACGAGAGAAAACGGGACTCGAACCCCTTGAGCGGATTGCGATACCCGTCCCCCGCCCTGGCGCCGAAATACGTGGTGTAGAAGGCGACGCAGCGATCGATGTCAGTGGTCCAGATGGCGAGATGATCGATGCGCATCACGGAACCGGCTTGGCCCCCGTCGCCTGTTCAAGCAAGCGCGCGGCCTTGGCAATCAGGTCACTCTCACGCAGCAATGCCGCCGCCAGCTTGGTGATCTGCTCTTCCGCCAGTTTCCACTCGCGCTGTTCGATCGCCTCCCGCACACCAGGCATCGTCTTCACGCCATACCCAGTGTAGTACCCTGGCGCATACAGCGAATGCTGATACCACGGCCGCTTCGGCAATCCCTCAGGGATCAGCATCACCTGATCGCTCTGGCGCAGCAAGGCATTCACCTGCGCCAGCGCCGCAGCACTGGCGGCACTCCCCTGAAGGCCGCCGTACGCCTTTTCGTATCGCTCGGCCACCCGAGCCAGCGAATCGGTGGCGTTCTGCACCGGTGCAAAATTCAGGTGTGGTGCTGGTGACTGCGCGGCGGGTGCCTGCAACGGTCGCCGGGGATCGTTGGTGATCGTGTACGCCCCTTCGGCCAGACGGCGATTCAGCTCATCGATCTCCTTCGCCGTCGTTTCGCGCAGCGTCGTCACCTCGCCCAGATACCGTTGCGCCGTGGCCGAGAGACTTCCGAACTCCGCCGGCAACAGATCGGCGTTGGCCACACGCATCACCATCATGCCCGCCACCTGCGCCAGCGCCTTGCCGTACACGAACGACGTATCGCTGAATCGTGTATACCACGCGAACGAATCGTAGATGGAATGATAGATGCCGCCATCATCTTCCCCGCCAAACCCGATGTTGAGCGTGGGGACACCAGCGTGTTGCAGGAACGGGGTGAAATCCGACCCCGAACCGAGTGCCTCGATGCGGAGGTCGCGTGCCGAGCGTGCGTCGGCGTTGCCGTTCATCACCTCGGACATGCGCTGCCGCTGCAGCACCGTGACATTCGTTTCCGGGTCAGTCACTTCGCCGGCAACCTCGGTCACGAACCGCTCCATGGCGTGCGACCCCGCCGCGCCCAGCACGCCGCGGCCGTTGCCGTCGGTATTCAGATAGAACACGCCCTTCGCGCGCATGTCGATCATGTGCTCCTCGACCCACTCGGTGGAGCCAAGCAGTGATGGCTCTTCACCGTCCCAGGCCGCATACACAATCGTGCGCTTCGGCCGCCAGCCCTGCTTGACCAGTTCGCCCATGGCGCGGGCCTCTTCCAGTTCAGCGACCATGCCCGAGATCGGATCTTCGGCGCCGTTCACCCAGCCGTCGTGGTGATTGCCGCGCATCACCCACTCGTCCGGAAACGTCGATCCTTTCAGCGTGGCGATCACGTTGTAGAGTGGCGTCTGCTTCCAGTCGAACTCGAGCTTCAGATGTACGCGCGCTGATCCGGGGCCAAGGCGATAGGTGATCGGCAGGCCACCGCGCCACGCCGGCGGCGCCACTGGGCCGGTCAGCGCCTCCAGCAATGGCTGGGCGTCGGCATATGAAATCGGCAGCACCGGAATCTTCATGATCGTGACGGCGTCCTTGCGATCGAGCCGCTTCGCGCCGGGAGATGCGCCAACGCCAGGCGTCAACGGATCACCCGGGTACGTCGGCATATCGAGCACACTGCCTCGCTGCACGCCGTCCTTCGGACGATATGGTCCGTTCGGATACGTTTCGCCCGCTGCGTAGCCATCATCGCGCGGATCCGAGTAGATCAGCGCGCCAACCGCGCCATGCTCGTACGCGACTTTCGGCTTGATACCGCGCCAGGAGCCACCGTAGCGTGCGATCACGATCGCACCCTTGACTGAAATCCCGCGCCGTTCGAGCTGTTCGTAGTCGGCTGGGACGCCGTAGTTCACGTAGACCAGCGGTGCCGTCACATCACCGTCGCCGGAGTACGCGTTGTACGTGGGCAATTGCTCGGCGCGCTGATCAGTTGTCGGATCTTCCTTCAGGATCGGCTCTTCGAGCTTGGCCCGAAACCGGGTCGGTGCGACGAGTTCCAGCACGCGCACCCGAGGCGTTGGAAAGAGCACGTCGAATCGTTCGATTTTCGCGTCCCACCCGTACGACTCGAACTGCGCCCGCAGCCACTCGGCGTTGTCCTTGCCATACGGCGAACCAAGGTGGTGCGGCCTCGCGGCGAGTCGTCGCATCGCTTCGCGCATCCGCGACGGTTCGGGAATGGCGCGAAACTTCGCTTCCCAGCCTCGCTGGATGCGCGCC
>JBBQRH010000178.1:0-3613 GCA_038215035.1 Gemmatimonadales bacterium
GCTGCCACGGCTGATTCCGGGCGGGGCCGGCACAGTCTCGGCGGAGTGGAGGAATCGCGAACCGGGCGCCGTGGCGCAGTTTCTTCTCGGTGAGGCCAGCTTCCGGCGCGTGCAGATGAGCGACGCGCTCGATCACTATCGAAAGGCGATCGCGATCGATTCCACCTTCGCGTTCGCGGCGCTGCGCGGCGCACAGGCCGCCACCTGGAAACATCGCGCGGCCGAAGCGGCGGCGATGGTTGGCGTTGCGCTCGCACAGCCGTTGCCGCCGCGGTATCACGAGCTGGCGTTGGGCATCGCCGAGTACGTGCGCGGACGTGCCGACTCAGCGGCCGCGCATCTGAACAGTGCGCTCAAGGCCGACCCGGACATGATCGTCGCCTGGATGGAGCTGGGCGAAGTGCACACCCATCTGCTGCCGCTGACCGGCAATCCCGATTCGCTCGCCGACCGCGCATTCACTCGTGCCTGGCAGCTCGATACCGCGTCGGCCAGCGTATTGCTGCATCCGATCGAGATGCGGTTGCTTCGTGGCGACACGGCGGCGGCGGCACCGCTCCTGACTCGCTTTCGTGCCGCAAATCCGGACGCGGGCGTGCTCGGGCCGCTGCTGATCATCGATGAGTGTGTGCGACGCAGCGCCGCGAGCGTGGACTGGCGCGCGCACGCCACTCGTGCACCGCTGGCCTTGTTGTCATCGGCCAAGTCACTGGCAGGTGCCGCAGCACAACCGGCCTGCGCCGACTCCGCATTTCGGGCAGTGCTCGCGGTGGATACTGCAGCCACCGATTCCGCTGACGGACGCCGGTTCGCCGCGCTGCTTGGCTTGCAGGCATTACAACTCGCGCGCGGGCAGCCGCAGCAGGCAGCCGCCACCATCGATGCGTTCGCGACACGATGGGGAGCGGGAACTTCGCTCTTTCTGCTCGGTGGTGCGTTCGTCCCCGAACTGCTGGAACGGGCACGCGCGGTCGCACGAAGTGACTCAGCCCAGTACGGCGCGACGTATCTCACGCTCCCGTACTCGCGTCGCCTCTGGGAGCTTGGCCTGTTGCAGGCGCGGACCGGATCGGTGGAGGTTGCTGCTGCCGCCGCCGCCGAACTACAACGACGCTCGGCCAGCCCCGACTCCGTATACAGCCGCGCGCGAGCACAATCCCTGGATGCCTTCGTGCAATTGGCACGAGGCGACTCGTCCGGTGCCGAGCGGGCGCTGTCGGCATTGATCACCGCCGCGCCGATCGCGGAGGAGTATCAATGGGACGAGGCAGGCTCACTGGCCGCCGAGCGGTTGACGCTAGCCGTTCTCTTGCAGGCGAGAGGGGCGTCGCAACAGGCGATCGAGGTGGCGTCGGTGCTGGACAGTCGGTGGCACCTGATGCATCTGCAGTATCTGGCACCGAGTCTTGCCCTTCGCGCGCGGGCGGCCAGATCGCTTGGCAATTCCATACTCGAACAACATTATCAGGCACGGCTCGCCGCACTCCGCGGCATCGCGCCGGTCACCACCGGGGGGTGATCCCTCCATTCGACGTTCGAGGGTTTCATCATGCCGAAGAGGCGCGAGGATGGCGTTGCACCAGTCACAGCCAAGGGCCGTAGCGATGGCGTAGCACCGGTGACCAGCAAAGGGCGCGAGGATGGCGTCGCGCCGGTGACCAGCAAGGGCCGCAGCGATGGTGTGGCACCGGTGACCAGCAAGGGCCGCAGCGATGGTGTGGCGCCGGTGACCAGCAAGGGCCGCAGCGATGGTGTGGCACCGGTGACCAGCAAAGGCCGCGAGGATGGCGTTGCGCCGGTGTCCAGCAAAGGCCGCGAGGATGGCGTTGCGCCGGTGACCAGCAAGGGCCGAAGCGGTGACACGCCAGTCAAGAAGACTCCGCGCGCTCGTTGAAGCGCCATCATACTCTCTTCACAATTCGGATCGCGCATGACGATGCCTGAGTCTTCTACTGGCGGCGTCCGCCGCGCGCTACTGATCGGCGTCGATACCTACACCAACAAGCCGCTCGACGGTTGTGTTGCCGATGCGCGGCTGATGGCTGATGTCCTGCGGAGCCGCTTCGGATTCGAGCCGGCGAACGTCACGCTGCTGCTGAATGAGCAGGCACGACGGGCGGCGGTGCTCTCTGAACTCGATCAGCTCGTCGATCTCACCGAGGCCGACGATGTCGCGTTCATCTTCTACGCCGGTCACGGATCGCAGTCGACGAACGAGGACAACACCGAGGCGAGTGGGTTCGACAGCACCTTCATGGTCTGCGACACGCCGCGCGAGGATATCCTCGACGACGAGATTGCCGCCCGCCTCGAGGCACTGAGCGAGAAATCGCCATTCACGGTGATGATCGTCGACGCCTGCCACTCCGGCACGTTGTCGCGCAGCGCCGACGTCGATGTGAAGGAGCGCTGGGCGCCCGCTGCAACCACGAGGCAGGCCGGCGCGCCACCACGTCGGGCGAATACCGCACGCAGCGCCGACGCTCCCGTCGATGCCTACACGCTCATCGCCGCCTGCCGCGATGACGAAATCGCGAAGGAGAGTGCGATCGTGGGTGATGAGGGGGTGCACCACGGCGCGCTGACCTTTGCGTTGGTTGGCGAACTGCAGCAATCCGCGTCTGGCAGCACCTGGCGTGATGTGTTCGAACGCGCGTCGCTCGCCGTCACAGCGGCGCATCGCGACCAGCGTCCACAGATCGAGGGGAACGCAGACCGCGAGATCTTCGGCCTGCGCACGCTGCCACCGATGCCCTACGTCGACGTGACCGACCGTGCCAGCACCACGATCGTCCTCGCGGCGGGAGCAATACATGGCGCCACCAAAGGCGCGACCTACACCATCTACCCATCCGGGACCAAGGATACCACTGGCATCGAAGCCCTTGGTGTCGTCGAACTGACGCTCGTGAAGGGCACGACGTCGCGCGCCCGCATCGTGTCGGAGAAGGGCGACGGCGCGATCACGCCGGGAACACGGGCGGTGACGCAGCAGCGTGGCACCGTCGAATCGGCACTCGCGCTCGACAATGCCGATCCGAAGAGCCGCATGCGCGGCGCAGTCACCCTCGACATCCTGCGACTCGGAGCCGACGGCGGCTGGAGCGCGGCGGAGAACGACGACGCCACCGGTATGCCCGCCTTCGATTCCGGTGAGCGCATCGCCTTCCGCGTCACCAACACGCTCGACGAATCGATCTTCGTCAACCTGTTCGACTTCGATCCGCGCGGCACAGTCTCGCAGCTCGGCAAGGGCCGAGCCAATGAACTGGCGGCCGGGGGAATCTTCGAACTTGGCATCGAGAAGCGTGTCGCGATGAAGTGGGACGGCGACGATTCGGTCGAGTCGTTCAAGCTGTTTGCGTCGGTGAGTCAGGTCAACCTGTCATGGCTCACGCGCCTCGGCGACGCCGTGCGGAGCGCTGAAGAGATCCCACCGCTCGCCACCGAGGACTGGTGTTCGGTGGTGAAACCGATCCGGATCCGCCGCAAGCTCACGATTCCCGCCGATGGACGAGGCGTCGACGTGGCCGGTGCGACACTGACCGCGCGCGGCCTGACCGGCACGGTGCGCGCACTCGCCGGTGATTCACGCAGCGCAACGTCGGTACTC
>JBBQRH010000179.1:0-3466 GCA_038215035.1 Gemmatimonadales bacterium
GCCATCTGGCGACTTGGTGCGGAAGACCCATCGCTCTGGCGCGTCCTCGGGCGAGCGGGCACCGAGGGCGCGGCGGCGGCGCTCGCCACCATCCCCGCCGGCTACGACGTCGAGTTCGACGGCACCGGCGAACTGCTCCAGATCAGCACCCGACCCACCGTCGGTCAGCGCCGGGTCACGATGGATTCTGCATCAGGCGTGATCATTGATCAGCACATTCTGGTGATCCCCACGCCGTACATCGTCAAGCGCGTCGGCAGCGACAGTACGCGCGATGCCTCAGACCCGAAAAAGGTTGCGCTGACGTTCGACGACGGCCCGGACGGGTCATGGACACCAGCGATTCTCGACACGCTCAAGGCACATCACGCGCCCGCGACCTTCTTCGTCATCGGCGAGAATGCGCTCGTGCATCCGGGGATCATACGTCGCATCTGGGCTGAGGGGCACGAGATCGGCAATCACACCTTCACGCATCCCAACCTCGCGCTCGTGCCGACATATGTCACGCGCCTCGAGCTCGATGCCACGGAGCGATTGCTCGAAGCGCTGATCGATCATCGCTCGGCCTACTTCCGACCTCCGTACTTCGGTGACGCCGAACCCACCACCGCGGACGAACTGGAACCCGTCGGGGTTGCCAGTGACCTGGGCTATCTCACCGCCGGATTGCACATCGACAGCGAGGATTGGCAGAACCCGTCGGCCCGCACGATCGTCGACACCGTTCTGGGTCAGCGTGATCGCGGTAACGTGATCCTGTTGCACGATGGTGGCGGTGTACGCTCGAACACCGTGGCTGCACTCGGTCCGCTGATCGACTCTCTCCGCGCCCGCGGCGATACCATCGTCCTGCTGTCCGGACTGGTCGGACTCACCCGCGACGACGCGATGCCGGCGCTTCCGGCATCCGGCGCGGCGGCGCGCTACCTCGAACTCGCGACATTTGGCGCAATCGGCCTGTTCGAGTGGGGGCTGCACTGGCTCTTTCTGATTGCGGTGGTCCTTGGCATGGCACGACTGGTCGTGGTCATGGCCCTCGCGTTCGTGCAACGCGTCCGCCGACGCCCGCCCGCGATCACCGGGTATCTGCCCGCAGTGAGCGTGATCGTGCCAGCGTATAACGAAGAGAAGGTGGTGGTGAAGACCATCGCCAGTCTGCTCGGTCAGGACTATCTGGCCGAGCTCGAGATCGTAGTCGTTGATGACGGGTCGCCAGACGGCACCTATCAGATCGCGCTCGATGCCTATGGCGATCACCCACGCGTGACGGTCCTGACGAAACCGAACGGCGGCAAGGCCAGTGCGTTGAACTTCGGCATCGCACACGCACGTGGCGAGATCGTCGTCGGACTCGACGCCGACACGGTCTTCGTTCCGGGGACGATTGCAAAGCTGGTCGCGCCGCTGGCCGATCAGAACGTCGGTGCAGTCGCCGGAAACGCCAAAGTCGGCAACCGCACGAACCTGGTGACACGCTGGCAGGCCGTCGAATACGTCACCAGCCAGAACCTTGATCGGCGCGCCTTCGCGCTACTCGACTGCATCACGGTCGTTCCCGGCGCCATCGGCGCGTGGCGTCGTGAGCTGGTCCTGCGCGCGGGCGGTTTCAGCGACGATACGCTGGCCGAGGACCAGGACCTGACGCTCGCGATCCTCCGACTCGGCTACCGCATCGCGTATGCTGATGCCGCCATCGCCTACACCGAAGCGCCGGACACGCTGCGCTCACTCGCCAAGCAGCGTTTCCGCTGGAGCTTCGGTACGCTGCAGTGCATGTGGAAGCATCGCAGTGCGCTGCTGCGACCAGCGTCCGGCACGCTCGGCATGATCGCGATGCCGAATGTCTGGATCTTTCAGCTGATCTTTGCCGCCCTCTCTCCGCTGGCCGATCTGATCTTCCTCTGGAGCCTGGTGTCGGTATGGCTCACGTGGCGCGAACATGGCGCGACCTACGCCGTGACGAATCTCGAACAGGTACTGACGTTCTATGCCGTGTTTCTGCTGGTGGACTGGCTGGCGGCCGTGATCGCCTTCCTGATGGAGCCAGATGAGGATCGTCGACTGACGTGGCTGATCCTGCTGCAACGTTTCGCGTACCGGCAGATCATGTACTGGGTTGTGGTTCGTTCGTTCGCAGCAGCGCTTCGCGGCCGCATCGTTGGCTGGGGCAAGCTCGAACGGAAGGCGACGGTCGAGGTGCCGACGTGAGCGACATCGGGGGTGATACTCGCGTTCCTGCCGATGCACCGCTGGCGCCTCGTCCCGCGCGATGGCAACGGTGGACCGGACCGCTGACCGCGCTCGCGCTGCTTGGTGTTGCGCTGGTCGTGCTGCGTCACGAACTCGCGGCGCATACGTACCGTGAAATCGCAATAGCCGTTCGCAGCTTTCCACGCGCCCGAATGGTCGATGCGCTGCTGTGGACGATGCTTGCCTATGCAGTGCTTCCTGGCTACGACCTGCTCGCGCTGGCATACGTGGGCCGGCTGTACAATCGCAGCTCGGATGACGAAAGCGGAATCGCGTCACGCGGTGTTGGTGTCACACGTGCCGGGTTCGCTGGCCTGATCGCCTATGGCGTCAGCCAGACACTCGGTTTTGCAGCCGTCACCGGATCCGCGGTTCGCTATCGCTTCTGGACAGCATGGGGACTCTCCACAGCCGAAATTGCGCGTGCAGCAAGCTTTGCCGCCGTGACGTTCACGCTTGGCGTGGTGATGGTTGGTGGTTTCGCTCTGGCGCTCGAGCCGGCCTCTGAGCTGACGGTTTTACATCTTCCACCATTCGCGGCGCGCGCGATCGGGACGGCGATGCTGTTCGTCATCGCCGCATTCGTCGTGTGGAGCCTCCACGCGCGCGGCGCATCTTTCCGTATCAATAACGCCGCCGCACGATGGATCGGTGCCTCCGCAGATGGTGTCGTGGTGGATGCGCCACGACCGGCCCTCGCGATCGCGCAGCTGGTCGTTGCCCTGGTGGACTGGTCCGCCGCCGCCGCGGTGTTGTGGGTGCTGCTGCCTGCCGAATCCCGCCCACCGTTCGCCGCCTTTGCGGGGCTGTTCGTCCTCGCGCATTCCGCGGGGCTCATCAGCCACGTGCCAGGCGGACTGGGAATCTTCGAGACGCTGATGGTGCTCGGCTTGCGCCCGTTTCTTCCCGCGGGTGCGACGCTCGCAGCACTGGTTGTGTATCGCGCGGTCTACTACCTGTTGCCGTTCGGCGGCGCGGTCGCACTCTTCGCAACGTACGAAACACATCAGCGCAGCCGCCGAGTGCGTCGTGTGGCGGCGGCGGCAACACGCTCCGCCGGTGCCATCGTCAACACCGCACGGCGCACCGGAACCGTAGCGGCCGCGCTCGGACCGTCGCTGGTGCCATCGATCGTGGCGGCGGCAGTCTTCGCCGCCGGTGCCGTGCTCCTGATTTCCGGTGCCACGCCAAGTCTGCGACCGCGCATCACGGC
>JBBQRH010000180.1:0-3169 GCA_038215035.1 Gemmatimonadales bacterium
TCCGGGTTGCTGCAGATATGGAAGGGAACCATCGCGTGTTGCCCGACCACCTCGGCGACCTTGGCGGCCGTGCCAACCGGGACGGTCGACTTGGTGATGATGACGGCCTCGTTGGTCAGGTGCTTTGCGACGGTTTCCGCCGCGGCAAGGACGTGTCGCAGATCGGCCGAGCCATCTTCGTCGGGGGGCGTGCCGACCGCCAGGAAAACGACCTGCGCCTTGGCCGCGGCAGTGGGGACGTCGGTGGTAAACGACAGGCGGCCCTGTTCCTGATTGCGACGGACGAGCTCATCGAGACCAGGCTCGTAGATCGGGAGAATGTTCTGATTCAGCTGCTCGATCTTTTTGACATCGATGTCGGCACAGACGACATCATTGCCGGTCTCGGCGAGGCAGGCGCCCGCGACCAGGCCGACGTATCCGGTGCCGATGACGAGGATTTGCATGGGATCGAAACGGGTGCGGTGGGAAGGGTGCGCCGTTTCGTACGGCGTACGCTGCTGCTGAATTCCGGCCAACGTCCGCGACGAGTGACCGGCGCGGTTCGGCCGGGTGGTGCCACGGCCCCACAGTTTAGCTAGCCGAGCCGAGGAACCGGAGATGGCCGTCAGCGGCGGACGTGCGGTGACCTCCCGAGCCGACGGCGCTGTCGCATCGTAGCTTTAAAGGCATGTGCTCATTGCTTTCACAGCAAAGCTGTGGATACTTGAACGCATAAGCGGATGACTTCCTTCGCCAGATGGGCTCATGGACACCGGATTGGCTCACACGGACCGCACTGCGGCGTACATCGAAACCCAGCGCATGGTCGCCGCCCTGGCCGCCACCATGACGGCCGCCGCCGCCCGGGCCGCGCGCGCGCAGTGGGCGATGCTCGACGTGACTGAACCGTCAAGCGGGGATCAGCAGGAGCTGGTGATCGACCCGGAGGCGCTCCTGCTCATTTCTCTCTGGCTGGCGCCTCGCGCCCCGGGCATGCGCCGCCTCGTGCACGAATGGGTTGCCGCATGGTCCGATCTCCTGAGCGTACAACGCACGCGGAACATCGCGAAGTCGTACTCGCTCGATGTACACGCGGAACTTCGTGCTTTGGCGATCACGGCGCAGGAGAGGGGAAAGGATTTCCGGTGGGCGCCAGTGATCACGCGCGCCGGAGCGACGAAACGCGCGGAGGATGGCGACGATGACGCTGGCTCCGCGCCCGGAGAGGTCACCGGCGTGCTCAGCGGACGCCGCTTGCCCGTTCGGAGAGCGGCGCTACTGGTGCTGCGATTCCGGATGGCGCTCGGTGTCGGCGCACGCGCGGACGCGTTGGCATACCTGCTTGCCCGCGGCGCCGCGTGGTCGACGGTGACGGAGATTTCGCAGGCGACGGGCTATACGCCGTCGGCGATCCGGCGTGCGCTGGATCGGATGGCCGAGGCGGAGATCGTGCTGACGGTTGATGATGGGACGACCCGCTTTCGGTGTGATGCGGCGCAGTGGACGGCGCTCCTCGGACTCCAAGTGGATGTCGCGCCGTGGCCCTACTGGTTGCAGCACTTCACGTTTGTGGCGACACTCGTCGAATGGGCTGAGAGTGTGTCGCGTCGCAAGCTGACGGCGTATGCGATCATGGAGGGGCTGCGTGGCCTGTCGCGGAAGTTCCGGCCGACGGATGATCGCGACGAGCTTCGCGCGTGGAATCATGCGTTCCGGGATGGCTCGACGATGGAGGAGATGGAGGCGGCGCTGGCGAGTGTCGCTTCGGGGCTCGCGCGGGTGTCGTAGCTGCCGTCGTAGCGGATGCCGGCGCCCGAGCTGAGGGGATAACGTGCAGCTGGTGTGTCTCTGGGGCGTCGCAAGGTGCGACGCAGCGCGTGCCCGGGCGGTCCTCGCCACGCACGCGACAACCCGCAGAGACCGTCATGAAACTTTCAATGCTCCTGCTTGCGACGATTGCCGCGGCAGCCTTTGGCCTGTCAGCGTGCGACGATGACGGCTTCGAGCCGAACGATCCGGGCCGGTTGGTACCGCGCACGGCAGACGAAGACGCAACCGTGCCATCGATCAATGTCAACGGAACGAAACTACATGCAGAAACCTTTGGCGATCCGCAGAATCCGATTCTGATCGTGCTGCACGGCGGACCAGGGGCCGACTATCGCTCGCTGCTCAACTGCCGGGCATTCGCTGCGCAGGGTTACTTCGTGGTGTTCTACGACCAACGCGGCTCCGGGCTCTCGCAGCGGCATCCGAAGGGTCTCTACACGCTCAAGACGCTCGAGGACGATGTCGGTGCGGTGATCAGGTATTACCGGCGATCGCCAGCGCAGAAGGTGTTTCTGCTGGGCCACTCGTGGGGCGGGATGCTGGCCACGGCGTACGTCAACTCGAATCCGGCGGTGGTCAACGGGTTGATCATCGGCGAGGCCGGTGGTTTGGTGTGGAAGGATGTGGAAGACTACGTCTCGCGATCGCGAGACTTCGGCCTGCTCAGCGAAGCGCTGAACAACGCCACCTACGTGGATCAGTTCTTCACCGGCCGAAAGGACCAGCACCAGATCCTCGACTACAAGCTCGGGCTGCTGACCGCGACGGATGGTGCGAAGGACAGTCCGGTGGGCAATGAGGGGTCGCTTCCATACTGGCGCACAGGCGCCGTGGTCTTTGACGCACTCTACGATCTCGGCAAAAAGCAGCGGCCGGATTGGACGACGAATCTGGCGCAATTCAGGACCCGTGTGCTGTTCGTGTACAGTCAGAACAACAGAGCGTACGGCGAAGCACACGCGCGGAAGGTTTCCGGTGCGTTTCCAAACGTGCAGCTCGAACGAATCAATGATACCGGGCATGACATGATGTCGTTCCCGCGCGGTTTTGCGAACTTCTTCCCGCTCGCGCTGACCTATCTCAACGGACTGAGGTAAGCACCGATGAACAGGGTTGCATTCGCGATACTGACCTGCCTCGGCGCCTGCTCGATCGCGCGCGCGCAGAACATCAACTGGAATTCGTTTCGCACCGGGCCGGCATCGACGATCAGCGTCAACGCCGGCTTGGACTACGGCGTCGCGTTCGGCGTGGCGTACGGCCGACGGGTGACGACGCGGGTCCCGATCGTGCTTGGCGCCGACTACAGCTTCCCCGCCGGCGACCAGTTGCTCGACGACTTCAAGGTGCGCAGTGG
>JBBQRH010000181.1:0-3020 GCA_038215035.1 Gemmatimonadales bacterium
GCGCCCGACTGGGTGCATACGTCACCGATTCCTGATGTCTATCGCATGCGCGAGGCAAAGGCAGAACCCGGACCCTGGTTCGCATCGCAGGTGGGTCAGGTGATCGATTCCATCATCGGCGGCGGACGGAAGCTGTGTGGCTACATCGCCGAAGCCTGCCCGAGTGTGGGCGGACAGATTCTGTTGCCTGACGGATTCCTGTGCGATGTGTACGCCCGCGTGCGCGCCGCCGGCGGCCTGTGCATCGCCGATGAAGTGCAGACGGGCTTCGGGCGCATGGGCACCCACTTCTGGGCCTTTGAAGCGCACGATGTGACGCCGGACATCGTCGTCCTCGGCAAGCCGATCGCAAATGGCTACCCGATGGGTGCGGTGATCACGACTCGCGCAATCGCCGACAGCTTCAACAACGGGATGGAGTACTTCAGCACCTTCGGAGGGAGCACGGCGGCCTGTGTCGCGGGCCTGACGACGCTGCGGGTGACGATCGAGGAGGAACTGCAGCAGCACGCGCTCACGGTTGGCAACCGGCTGCTGAGCGGACTGAAGCCGCTGGTGAACCAGATCGAGATCGTTGGTGATGTGCGTGGCTCGGGGCTGTTCCTCGGTGTGGAACTGGTGCGTGATCGCCACACGCTGGAGCCGGCACCTGACGAAGCGACATTCGTGGTCAATCGCATGCGCGAGCGCGGGGTGCTGGTGGGTACGGATGGGCCGTTTCACAACGTGATCAAGATCCGCGGGCCGTTGCCGCTGACGCTGTCTGACGCCGATCGCATTGTCGAGACGCTTACACGGGGCCTCTACGAACTTCCGCAACAAGCGTTGTGACCCACCCGACGGCCGTGACGTGAGTCGAGTCACGCGAACGCACCGGCCTTTCGAGCGCTTCAACCATGATTCGCTGTCGCGTTGATGCGACTGCGGCTTCTGGACGGGCCCTATCCATTCGTGTTGACGTCGCACAGGTTCACTATACTCGAATCGCGCGCTTCGGCCGGCAACGCCAGCGGGAATCGATGCCCTGATCTTCACCGAGTCATTCGGGGCCACTCGGTCGTTCGCCCGAGGCTCTCGTGAGTGAACTGGAACCGGGAGTCGCGGCCGAGGGAACGTACCAGACGCGCGATCTGCTCGTCCGGCTGGCATGGCTGTATCTGGCGGGTGTGTTTGGTCTGCTGACACTCGCGTACGAGGCCGTCATCGGCGTGGCGACCATGTTTCCCGGCAGGCCATCGCCGCTCTGGCACTACGTGCTGGCGTTCGGCCTCGGTCTGATTGGCGTGGTTGCCACATGGTTCGCAGGCAAGACGTTCCTCCGAGCCTGCCGTCGCGGGAACACTCCACCGGTCGCCTTCGGACTGCGATGGCTGGGTGCCCCGATCGCACTCGCGGCAGTCATCGGTGTGGCGTTCTTTTTCCGAGCACGTGCTGTTTCCTGACATCGAGCCATGGTGCAGATACGGCACTCACTGAGCAAGTCATTTGCGCGATCACCATACGGTGCCGCAACAACGGCAGCGTCAACCCACCGGATCCATGCGCCCGCCACTACTCCTCGTTTCGATTTTGCTGATCACCGCCGCATCTGCGACAAGCGTAGTCAACGCGCAAACCGCAGAAGCAGGCTGGCGCGTGACGCCACGGTCCAGCCCAGATGGAGAGCGTCTCTTCATCGACCCTGCCAGTACACTCCTCGCAATGGTGACCGTGCGTGAATCCAGCCGTAGCGTGATCGACGCGCCATCACTCGGGGCGTGGCTCACGCGGATGGCGCAGGCAGACCCGCCGATTGCCGGGACGCGCTGGTTCGAACCCGGGAAACTGATAGGGGGTGACGAAAAGTCGGCGCAGTTCGCCCGAGTGTACGTCTCGACCGATGGCCTCAAGGGGTTCGCGATGTACGGCGCGGCAACCGCCGACGGCCGGCAGGGCCGAATCATCAGGGCGATGATTGCCGACGGGAGAGACATGAATGGGCCGGTCGGCGCAAAGGTGCAGAAGCTGTTCATGGAACTCATGTTGGCCGAGGTCTCCGCCGGGCAGAAGTCGCCACCGGTGCCAGCACGTGTGCCGTAGTTCAGGAATGGCCCGACCCATCCATCGGCTGCGCCACCTTCAGTCGAGCGCTCGGCGAAGCCGTCGTGCGCTGGGCCGTTGTTGTGCGGCGCACATAGTACCACGATCGTCTCACCTGACGAAGACGGTCTTCGCCGACTGTATGCGCCTGACCGTATTCGACGACGAGTTCCGCACGCAGGACACCGTGCCGGGCGAGCTGCTGCGCACGTGACTGAAGCGCCTGAGCATTCTCCTCACGCGACTGGCGCATGCATTGTCCATCGGCGACACGCCGACCCAGCCGCGCCTAGAGGCGGTCAGACGCTTCAGAGGGCCGATGAGCTGAGATTCGTCAATGCGGCCACGTTCATCCGCTTCTTTACGGTACCGGCTGGCGCCCGCCCGCCGGCACCTTCCGCGTTGCTCGCGCTGAACGATCGACAAGCATCGCCGCAGATATTGACGACACCTCGCCCAACGTGGCACTTCTCACGCCCGGCACGACAGGATCTCTGCCCTTAGCGGGCTCGGCACTTAGCCACTGCTCGGCAGTGGCGCGTAGCATCCAGAGCGATTTCGAGGCACGCGCTGACCTTGCGTCCCTCGGAGTCTGCGGCGCGTCCGCTGCAAACTCGGCGCTGTCCATAACGGCGACCGGCGGCGCGTGGCCGGGCGGCGCCATCGCCCACACGCTCTTCGAATGCATCCACCGCGACATGTTCGGCGTGACGGCCGCAGGCTCTGACCAGATTCCAGAGCCGATTTCGTGACAGAGGCAGATTGAGCACACTGCTCTCGGCCATGCCAGTCCATATCATCATGACCGACGAAGCACCGTTGTTCGGCGCGGCACGCTTCGCGCTTGCAGATCAGCGCCGCTGACACCGTCACTCCGACGGCGCAGTCCACGGAATCACACAGAACTATCCAGGGAGCGGTTCGATGCGTATCGGTATGGT
>JBBQRH010000182.1:0-2808 GCA_038215035.1 Gemmatimonadales bacterium
GGGTTCGCGCTCATTTTCGGCGAACGTCCGGAGCGCCGCACCGGCGGCGGAGCTCGAGTGCTGTGAGAGCGCGAAGAGGGCCCGTTCACGCAGTGCGCGTTCGCCGTTGCTGGTGACGATATCCACCAGCATGTCCACCGCCCGCGGATCACGGACCTGCGACAGCCAGAAGACTGCCTGCTGGCGCACTTCCGCATCGGGATCGTTCTTTGCCGCGGCGAGGAGGATATTCGCAGACTCCGTCGACCGCTTCTGTGCCACCAGGAACACCGCTTTCCGGCGCAGGCGTTCCGAACAGTTGTCGCGTCGGGCAAGGACGGTCGTCAGAATCGGCATCGCACGATCGGCGTCCATCTGTAGCAGCGCATTCAGTGCCGCGATGCGCGAATCATCCTCGTCATCCTCGTCGCCATCGGGACACCCGCTGCCGGTCCGCGTCGACCCACGCTGGCCTGCCGACGGCGACGATGCGCTGGCCGACACCCGCGTCACTTCCTCGGCACAGGCACTGTCGCCTTCGCGTGCCAGTTCGCCACAGATCCTGGTGCGTAGTGCGTTGGCATCACCACGCGCGGCCTGCTGCGGGAACCGCGAGCGCAGCAGGTCGAGTGCCGCTCGGGCCTGCGATAGATCACCACCGCGGTACAGCGCGAACGCTTCGTAGTACATCGCCTCGCTCAGCCGCATCGACGTCGGGAAGCGACGGGTGACGGATCGGAACAACTCCGCCGCGCCGCGATAGTCGCCGCGCGCCATACGTGCGCTGGCAGCCTTCAGGACCGAGTCGGCGGGATCTGCGTCGGCGCGCCACGAGATTGCCACACTGGTCGACGGCACATCGGCAACCGTCCTCGCGACGGCCGGCATCACCAGCTGCGCGGCGAGTAACACCGGAATCATCCATGTCATGTCAGTTCTCTCAGATTTATTGATACTCGGCCGAGACGCTGGCCGGCACGGTGGTCCGAATGCGAGTCAGCAAGAGCGCTGATCGCGACATCAGGTCGTCCATCACACTTCGGTCTTCGGCTCGCATCGTCGGACCCGATTCGACGAGCTGCACCAGCACCAGTTCGAGTTCCATCAGGAGCACGCGACGTTTCGGATCGCGCCCCGCCGGCGAGTCCATCAGGAGGCGCGTGCTTTCGAGCAGATCGCGCGACCACGCCGACAACTGCGCATCGCCCTGCTCCTGACTCGGATACGACAGCGTCGTGAGCATGCTTTCCGCCAGCCCGAAGTGCTCGGTGCTGGCTACCCTCCATGCCACGGCGCCCGCCGTACTGTCCGCCACTGCAGCCACTGTCGCCCCAGGCAAGGTGATTGCACGCGGCACCACCATCACAACCGCCACGGCGGCAGCAAACGCTGCGCCCGTCGCTTTCACCCATCGCGGCAGTCGACGCAGCGCGCCACGCGTGGTGTGCGCGACCGTCACCGGTAGTCTCTGGACAACGACGGGCAGCGGAGCCGCGTCGAGCGTTCGTTCGGCCGCGCGTCGCGCCTGAATCGCCTGCCACATCGCGTCACGCGGCACCGAGTCGGGCGGCGCATGATACGCCGCCGCTGCATGTGCCTCCGCGGCGGGTAAGGTGAGATCGTCTTCGTTCGTTTCGTCAGTCATGCCCATTCTCCTTCAAATGCAGCCAGCGCAACGCGCAACTTCTGCCGTGCGCGGAATAGCTGTGATTTGCTCGTTCCAACTTCGACGTTGGTGATCTGGCCGATCTCTTCGTGAGTGTATCCTTCCACGTCGTGCAGCAGAAACACCGTGCGGTATCCCTCGGGCAGCGCATCAATCGCGTGCTGCATTCGCACCTTGAGATCCGGCTCAGATTCGCGTGACGTCACCGCGAACGTCAGCGCCTCGTCGTATCCGGCCTCGCGCTTGTATCGCGTGGTGCGCGTCCGAAGGCCGTTGAGCGACACGGTGACACAGATCGAACAGATCCAGGTCGACAACGCGGCCTCTCCGCGATACTGCGCCAGGCGGTCGAAGGCACGGACGAACGTTTCCTGCGTGAAATCCTGCGCCAGCGCATCGTCGCCAGCGAGGCGATATGCCAGGCGGTACACCTTGTCGACATGCCGGTCGTAGAACGCGCGCTCCGCCCTCGGGTCGGCGGCCAGCACCTGCGCGATCAGCTGTTGGTCGTCCACGGGAGGAGGGGTTGCGTGGTCAGCGGCCGACATGGCCTCGTGCGCCCCTCGGACAGAGCGACCCCCGAAAGGGTTGCGCGACGGCGTCGATTCGCGGCGTCAGCACTCCCGGCATTGCGCGCTCGCTGCGTGCCGCGCGACCCTCGTGACCCGCTAATACGTGTTGAAGTACTTCTGGATCTCGCGCGGGTCGCGAGACTTGGTCAGGGCCAGCATCAGCAGAATCCGGGCTTTTTGCGGCGTGAGGTGCTGGACGGCGACGTTCGGCACCCACGGGGCGCGGAAAAGGCCGGCGCTGTCCAGCGCCGGGCACGACCGACGCATGCCGCCGGGCCCGCTGTCGCTTGGAGGTGCGGGGTCACTCACATCCTCGCCACTGGTAAAGACCGTCACCACGACCACCCCGCTGCGTGCCAGCGTTTGGTAGGCCGCCGATTCAGCGCAGGTAAATCCGGTCCGCGAAACGACCACACCGGCCGGCTTGCGGTCATAGGTGCGCCCTGTGCCGCCGGGATAGGCGTAGACCAGATCGACGTCGCTGAGCGCGGTGACGGTGGACAGATCGAATTCGCTGGAGGCGCTGTGCTTGCGAGTCGGTGCGAAGAAGAACTCCGGGCCATCGCCGCCAACCACGCCGAGCATCCCCAT
>JBBQRH010000183.1:0-2642 GCA_038215035.1 Gemmatimonadales bacterium
CGACACGGCAACCACACTGCTCACACGGCGGCACTCCGAAGCCTCGAACCGCTTCATGCGGCGCCACTGCTCGTGCATGTAGGCCTTCTTCACGGGATGAGTTGCCACCTGCGCATGTCGCTCCCAGATCATCGCCTCGACGTTGTGCTGGAAGAGAACGACCGGTACGCCAAGGTCATCGGGCACGTTGATCGACGGGGCAAGGAAGTCGCACACCACGACGTCGACCTTGCGCGTCGCACAGATCGCCCGCAACCGGTCCCGCAGCGCGGGGACCTCATAGCGCGCAATCGCGTACGGCAACGGTGACACGAGGTTGCCCACCAGCGCCGAGTAGAAGCCGAGACTGCCCTTCACCGGCGGCGCGAACGGCACAACCTCCACCCGCGCACAGTACTCCGTGGCCTTCGCGATCGCGTCCGGCGCGGCGGTGCCGTCGTCCAGCGTCAGGTAGGTGACGTCATGCTGCCGAGCGAGTGCGCGGAGCATCTGATAGGTCCGGATGCGTCCACCCTTGTCCACCGGGTGCAGCAGTTCCGTCTTGATCCAGAGAATGTGCATGCCGAGTCGGTTCAGGCCGCGACCGGTCGCGCCGGCGAGACAGTGGTAGACGCGGGCCGCATGCGAATCGACGCCGGATCCTCACCATCGAGGAAGATCCGCTGCCAGATCTCGAGGGTGAGCAGCGCCCACAGCCGTTCCGTGTGATTCTCGCCGGCGACATGGCCTGCCACGAACCGGCGCACGACGTCCGGCGTGAACAGTCCACGCGAAAGCGCACGTTCCGAGACCACGAACTCGTCCAGCAGGTGACGCCAACTGCCGCGGAACCAGCTGCCGACCGGCACCGGGAACCCCATCTTCTTGCGCGACAGGATCTCCTCGGGTAGCCGGTCTTTCATCGCCTGGCGCAGCACCCACTTGGTCGTCAGCCCGCGCAGCTTCATCCGCTCCGGCATGCGCGCGGCAAACTCCGCCAGCGGATGATCGAGGAAGGGCACCCGACTCTCGATCGATGCCGCCATGCTCATCTGGTCCTGTTTCATCAGCAGTTCATGCAGGTACGTCTTCGTGTCGGCGTAGAGCAGCTTGCCGAGCATGGTCGGTGCATCGGTCCGCGCGATTGCGTCGTGGTATGCCGCATAGGCATCCACGCCCGATACCGCCTCACGCACTGCAGGCGACAGCAGTGCTGACAGCCGGTTCGGTGCAAAGACGGCGAAGTTGTCGAAATACATCGCGTCGAGGTTCGCCGGACGGGCGAGGAACGTGCGCGCGAGCTTACCGCGAACGCCCGCGCTGCCGGCGTCGCCGATGGCATCACTCAGCGCACGGCGCACGCCGCTGGGCATGACCTTCTCCCACAGGCCGCCCAACTGCATGTTGGCCACCGTCACGCGATAGCGATTGTACCCGGCCAGTGTTTCGTCGCTGCCTTCGCCAGTCAGGACGACCTTCACATGTTCACCTGCCAGTCGCGAAACGAAGTTCAACGCCACCGAACTCGGATGTGCGATCGGCTCGTCCTCGTGCCAGATCAGCGTCGGCAACGCATCCCAGAACTGCTCAGGCGTTACGACGATCTCGTGGTGATCCGTCCGATAGCGCTCCGAGACGATTCTGGCGTATCGAAGCTCGTTCGCCTCGCGTTCGGCGAAGGCCACCGAGAACGTCTTGATCGGACCGTCCACCATTCCGCTCATCACGGCGGTGATCGCCGCCGAATCGATCCCGCCGGACAGAAACATGCCGAGCGGTACATCGGCCATCAGGCGCAACCGGACCGCTTCTTCAAAGCGAGTGGTGTATTCCGCCACCAGGTCCGCATCCGTTGCGCGCGCCAGCGTCGCGTCTGGTACGAAGGACAGATCCCAGTATCGACTGATCTCGATGGTGCCGTCGCGCCAGACGAGGGTGTGCCCGGGCGGGAGCCGCTTCACACCAGCGAAGAGCGTCTCGTCTCCGCTTGGGGCGTGATTGGCGAGGAAATCAGGGAACGACGCCATCCGCAACGCGGCGGTGATGGCGCTCGATGCCAGCAGGGCCTTGATCTCCGACGCGAAGGACAGCGTGCCGTCATCGGACAGAACGTAGTACAGCGGCTTCACCCCAAACCGATCGCGCGCGAGGGTCAGCGTGCGATCGGCGCGATCCCAGATGGCAATTGCAAACATGCCGCGGCAGTGGTTCACGAACTCGCGGCCGTGACGCGCATACAGGTGCAGCACCGTCTCGGTGTCGCAGTGCGTGTGGTACGGCACACCTTCGGCCTGCAGTTCCGCCATCAGCTGCGGGTGATTGAACACCTCGCCGTTGTAGACGATGGTACTGCGACCGTCATCGGTGGTCATCGGCTGCGCGCCGTGCACGACATCCACGATACTGAGCCGGCGATGGCCAAGTCCGATCGGACCATCGATGAACAGGCCCGCGCCGTCCGGGCCGCGATGCACCATTGAATCGCGCATGCGCGTGAGCCGGGCCTGGTCAACCGGCCGCTGCAGTCGTTCGGGAATGACAATACCGCAGATGCCACACATGGATCAGGACTCCGTCGTCCAGGTTCCATCCTGCGCGAGCCGCGCGACATGGATGTCGTCTGCGCCCAGCGTGAACGCACGACCTGCAAGATGGAGCGTTCC
>JBBQRH010000184.1:0-2044 GCA_038215035.1 Gemmatimonadales bacterium
GGTGAAGCTGGTGCAGGAGAACTGGGTGGTGCCTGGCACGGCGCACGAGAAGTACAACCCGGGCCTCCGTCACAACGTCAGCAACACCGTCACGGTGCGCGAGAACGAGTGGGAGCAGGTGGCCGATTTCATCTGGGAGAACCGCGCCTACTTCACCGGTGTGAGCCTGCTTGCCGCCACCGGAGACAAGGACTACCAGCAGGCCCCGAACGAGGAAGTCACCACGGCGGCCGACATCGCCAAGTGGAACGCGCTCACGTATGAGCCGGTGAACTACGCGCTGATGAGCGAGGCGGCGGACTACACGTCGCTGAAGGAGACGGTGGCGTGTGCGGGCGGGGCGTGCGAGATCATCTGATCTGGCAACAGCGGTGGTGGTAATGCGGTAAATGCGGGGACTCCGGGTGGCGGGGTCCGCGTGTTGCGTTGGGGCACTCGGCGGCGGGAGTGGACGGAGCAGACGCATGGATTAGTATGTAGAAGACACCATTGGAGAGATGCATGCTTCCTGGTACCTGTCGTGCAGCGATGATGGTCCTCGGGCTGAGTGCTGGCACCGGCGCGTCGCTCACAGCCCAGGCGTCACCCCTTGCACCGATCTGCCCGGCCGGCCGGGCGCCGCTGCTCGACACCGCAGTTGTCACGGTCGCGCTCGATGCCGTGCGCCCGTTTCGCGACTCGACCTATTCCGCCGCGGCACGCCAACAGGTGCTCTTCTACGCCAATGCGATTCGCCAACACTTCATGCCACCGTCCTCACTCGGCGATCTGGCGCCACTGGTGCTCGTGCCGCCGTTTCACGCGGGGAAACAGGACGACGGTACGTCGAGTGCCGTCAGCGGCCGACTGATTCTGATCGTCAAGCGCGATGGGCGAACGCGCGTGGTCGCATGGGAGGCGTACCCGCTGGCGGCCTCGCTCAGCAACGCCATCGTGAAGGCGGTGCGCGCGGCAGAAGCGGCGGGTGACTTCGACGGAATCATCCGTGCGACCGAATCACGTGATGACGATACGCTGGCCGTCGATCTCGTCGCGCTGCCGCAGCAATCCTCACCACAACTCCCCCTGATGCGTGCGCGACTGATCGGCTACATCGCCGAGTCACCTGCCATGGTGCTGAAGTCCGGTCAGCTGGAGTATCCAGAGGCTGCGCGGCAACGAGCTGTGAGCACCGAGGGTGCCGTGCGGTTCGTCGTCGGCTCCGATGGCAAGGCGGTATCATCCTCCATTCAGGTCACGAAAGCTGGCTGGCGTGACTTCGTGCGCCCGATGACGCGTGCAGTGGAGACATCCTCGTACCGTGCGGCGACGAGTGGCGGCTGCGCAGTGCCTTCACTCGAACGTCAGAACTATTCCTATCAGATTCGGCGCTGACCGAGTCGAACGATACGGGTTGGCAGGAGAGCTGGCGATACCTTCCCCGGGCGTGAACCATGCGAAGCCGTTCCAGAACATGTCCGCACGTCGTGACGGTTCTCGTCGGTGGTCCGACGCACTGACGGCTTGCGTCCTGGTGCGCGAAGGCCGTTCTTCTTCTCGCGCCCTGCTCTCGATGCATGAGTCGCCCCCCATCAGCCGGAGGGGCATCTGACGCACACCGACGAATCGTCGACCACCAGGCGGACCGATGACCCGGAGTAGCCGCGTGACGCGCGCACTGTCGCTTCTGCTTGTTGTGGCCATTACCGCGCCGGCCTTGGCGCGGGCCCAACATGCCGAGCGTTTTGCTGACTTGACGCGCCCGACATTTCCCGCGGCGGAGTACGTCGCACGGCACGCGCGCGCGCTTGCATTGCTCGGTGCGAACGATGTCTTGCTCGTGCCATCCAACGAAGGGACGAGCGGCGGAGAGACGTTCCGGCAGCGGGACGACTTTGAGTATTTCTCAGGGCTCGAAATTCCCCGGTCGATTCTGGCGATTGATGGACGGACGAAGCAGACGAGATTGTTTGTCCCCAAGACAGACCCCCGATTCGAAAACAGTGGACGCCCGAACGATTTTCCAGGTCGCACGCTGGCCGCCGATCCCGCGCTTCGCGCGATG
>JBBQRH010000185.1:0-1952 GCA_038215035.1 Gemmatimonadales bacterium
CGAGCATCGCGACCGGCTCCTCGTACTGCTCGCCCTGCGAACGCCAGAGTCGTGTTGCCTTGCCCGTCGCGATGTCGATGCGATCGAGGAAAGGTTGTGCACCTGTCGGGCTTTCGCCGTCGCCGGTCATGAAGATGGCGCCGCGATCGGCAGAGGTCTTTGCGACCATCGTGCCCTGCGCCGTCATCGTCATCACCGGCGAGCCCGGATCACCGTAGGCATCTTCGGCCGAACGATCGAAGAGCAGGCGCTTTGCGGCGCCGGGTGTGGATGGATTGATCATCCAGGTTTTCGTCTGACGCGACTTCCACCAGTACTCGGTAACCATCGCCAGATCACTGCGGACCCACGTCACGCCGCGAACACGTGTGCCGACGGCGACATGCGGCGTTGGAACGGCGGTGAACGGCGCCTCGAGGGTGACGACGCGATCACGTTCGGCAGCAGTGCGGGCCGGGTCGCCGCCATCGAGTGCTTCGATCCAGGCTAGCGTCGCCGGCGCATCGGCGCGCCACGCGATGTTGCGCGGACCAGCATCGACGGCATCAAAGGCGGTCGACTGTTCCGCCGCCAGCGCACGATCATGCACCGTGCGCACTTTCTGGCCCTCCGCACTCCACACTTCGGTGAGCAGCGGAAAGCGCGAGAACGGCACCACATAGCTGTACGGGGTGTGGATCGCCGACGTCAGCACGTAGCGCCCGTCGGGTGATGGCGTCGCCGACGTGAAGACCGCCGGACTCCCGATGGTGCGCACCGTGCCCGACAGCGACACGACGGCAATCTGACTGGTGCCGAAGTACGTGAATCGCGCGTCGTCGGTGCCGTCGGTGAGCAGGTCCTGATAGGTGCGCTCCGGCGACTTCCGGCCGAAAGATTCCTGTGTCACCGGACCACCTGGTGCCGACGGCGCTTGTGGCGCGGCACCTCGCGATGCAGGGATCGTCTTGCACACCAGGGCATCACTCGACGGCGTCCAGAGGCACGGATCACCAAAGGCACCGTTGACGAGCACCCGGCCCACGCGAGACACGAGCCCCGAGGTGACATCGAGGATGCCGATTCCGGCGCCCTGATCGGTGATCATGGGGAATGCCGCACGCCTGCCGTCGGGCGACCAGCGGACATTGCCAACCTTGACGCCGGCTGGCAGCGACACGGTGCGAGTGGCACCGGTCGCGATCGCCATGATCGTGAGACCGGTGCTGGTGGCCGTACGCGTCGGAAAATTGGTGTTCGGATTGAGTCGCTGACCGGCCATCGCGATGTACGGCGCAGCGACTTCGGCGATGCCGGGCAGCGAGGGCCGGTCGAGCAGGAGCAGCTGTGTGTTGTCGGGACTGACGGCGACGCGTGGTGTTGGCGTGGCGTCGAGGATGCTGCGGATCGGTTCGGGGGGCTGGCGGTAGCCGTCCTGCGCCAGGGCTAACGCAGGCAGAACAACGATCGCCGCAGCTACGCGGCGGATGACTAAACCCAGGTTTCGCATGGGACACTCTGGAAGGTGAACCGCACCAGTGGGTCGGAACCGAAACGGGCGCGCGGCGGAGACGAGCGAATGGTATGAGAACGTTACGCCGAATGTCCGGACTGCGCTGCATGGTGTCGCGACGGCCTTCCTTGCCACGCGTGCCGGAGCGCGGTATGCTGCCTGAACAATTCTGACGTGATCTGGCCATCCGGAAGTCCGGTGAAACACCGGCGCGGCCCCGCCACTGTAAGGAACTGCTGACGCAAGTCGGCGACATCGAGTGTGACGCCACTGCGGCGAGTAGCGCCGCGGGAAGGCAACTCGGTGGTTTCGAGCCAGGAGACCGGCCCTGATCACGCCCGCAGCAGGCCCCTCGAGGGAGGGGAGCGGGGTGATCGTGCCCAACGGCAGCGCCCTCGCGGCGTCTGTTGTCATGCGCGACTACCCCCGTTCAGTCCACTGTGTGGACGAACGGGTTTTT